>NZ_AASE01000016.1 GCF_000168715.1 Chlorobium ferrooxidans DSM 13031
AAGAAGCGCCTGTAAATCCTCTTCATGCTCCACCTCATCCTGGAGAATCTGTACGGCAAGGTTATAGGTAACGGGATCCTTGAGCCCTATTTCACTGATAATGCTGTTATAGACATTGATGGCACACTGCTCTCCCGAAATATTCTGTTCAAGAATCTTTTTTACAAAGGGATCATCCGGCACGGCATATCCACAGTTTGCAAAGGTAAACCAATCGCGCGGCGAGGCAATGGGTGTTCCTCCAAGCTGAATAATCCTTGCTGTAATCATATCGGCATGCCGGAGTTCATCGGCAGCATGCAGAACCAGCTCGGAAATCACGGCATCTTTCATCGGCCCCTGCACTATCTTGGATCCAACCCAGTACTGGTAATAGGCCAGCCACTCATCAGCAAATGCCTTGTTAAGCAGCTCAAGAACACGGGGAAGATGCTCCCCTACAATTTCCCGTCCTCTGGTCCCCATGGCATACTCCTGTTTTTTTGTTTAGAACCATATCCTGATACCACTATTTCTGATTGTCAATCAGCTCTCTCAGCGCGGCGGAGAGGCTGGTATAGCTGAAAGCAAAACCATGGTCCAGCAGAAAACCGGGTTTGACTTTCTGGCCTTTTACGGCGTACTCAGCCCCCTCTCCAAGAAGAAGCTGGACCGCAAACTTCGGTACAGGGAAAAGGGATGGCTTGCCGAGAACCGCTCCGAGCTGAGCAGCAAACTCTTTCATGGTAACAGGTTCAGGGTTGACTGCGTTAATCGCTCCCCTGTATGCAGGGTTATCAAGTGCTTCAATAATGCAATTGATCTCATCATCAATGTGAATCCAGGAAATGCACTGGAGGCCGGAACCTACAGGCCCGCCAAGAAACCAGGAGAACGGGGTTATCATCTTCTGCAGCATCCCCCCTTTTGTCGAAAGGACTATTCCGGTTCTCAACAGCACAAGACGCACTCCTGTTTTTTCAGCAGCGAGCGCCTCCTTTTCCCAGTCAATACAGATTTTAGCAAGAAAATCACTGCCCTGGGGAGCAGATTCAAACAAATCGGAAGAATCGGCGCATCGCTCAAATGAACCATAGTAACCAATAGCCGTTGCGGAAATAAAAACCCCCGGTTTTTCCTCAGCACCGGCAATCGCCGAAACAATGTGGCGGGTACCTGAAATTCTGGAATTATAACACTCCTTCTTGTGCTCGTCACTCCAGCGGCTTTCAAGAAGCGGCTTTCCTGCAAGATGAATCACACCTTTGGCGCCGCTGATAAAGCCGGTCCACGCACCATCCGCCATATCCGAGTCCCACCTTACATATCCGGCAGCACCGGGAATTTTTTGTTCAGCAGTGTCAGGCGAGCGGACAAACAGAACAACCTTCTCTCCCCGCTCAATCAACTTCCGAGCAAGTTCAACACCGATCACTCCGGTAGCTCCGGTAATAACAATATGACCCTGCATACCTCCGTCCAGTTAAATGATTAGAATTGCACTCCCTTAGCAGTATTGGAACGGGCAACGACCGATAATAATTCCCGAACAGGGATCGGATAAAAACAAGAAAGCCGGGAGCAGGGGGCCACCCTTCCCGGCTTTCTACCGTTAACCACCTGCTCTCCTGTTATAAAGGAGCATTCTTACTCCACGGTAACCGATTTGGCGAGGTTTCTCGGTCGGTCAACATTGCAGCCGCGAAGTGTAGCGATATGATAGGCAAGCAGCTGCAGAGGAATCACCGTCAGGAGCGGCGTAATCGGGCCTGAGGCCTGGGGAATATAGATAACATGCTCGGCCAGACGGGCAACCTCCTTGTCCCCCTCGCTGGCAATAGCGATGACCCTTCCTTTACGGCTGCGGACCTCTTCGATATTGCTCAAAATTTTTGCATAGGTACTGTCGCGGGTGGCAATGAAAATTACCGGCATATCCTCGTCAATCAGGGCGATCGGCCCGTGTTTCATCTCTGCGGCAGGGTAGCCTTCCGCATGGATATACGAAATCTCCTTGAGTTTGAGTGCCCCTTCAAGAGCAACAGGGAAGTTATAGCCGCGCCCGAGATAGAGAAAGTTCTTTGCATCCTTGAACCGTTCAGCGATATCCCTGATCTGACCGTCAAGATTGAGAATTCTGTCTGCCTTTGCCGGCAGGTCGGCCAACTCTGTGAGGTTAAGAATAATCTCATCGTGGGAGATGGTCCGTCCTTTGCTGAGCGCCATGGCAAGCATATAGAGCATGATAACCTGGGCAGTAAACGCTTTGGTCGAGGCGACACCGACCTCCGGGCCGGCATGTGTGTACATACCGCAAAGGGTTTCACGGGCAATGGTGGAGCCGACAACGTTGCATATTCCCATAACGAGAGCACCTTTCTCCTTTGCCGTACGCAAAGCCGCCAGCGTATCGGCAGTTTCACCCGACTGGGAGATAACGATCACAACATCATCTTTACCGACAATAGGATTACGGTACCTGAACTCCGAGGCATAATCCACCTCAACAGGAATCCGGGCAAACTCCTCAATAAGGTACTCACCGATCAGACCTGCATGCCAGCTCGTACCGCAGGCGCATATTACAATACGTTTGGCCTGTTTGAGGCGGTCGAGATAATCCTCAATTCCGCCAAGACAGACTCGTCCCTCCTCAAGACGAACACGCCCTCTCATCACATCATGCATGACGCTCGGCTGCTCAAAGATCTCCTTGAGCATGAAATGTTCGAAACCGCCTTTCTCTATCTTTTCCAGGGAAAAATCAAGTTCGGTAACCAGCTTTTCCTGTTCGACATTCTCGATGGTCTTGACCGAATAACCCTCCTTGGTCACCACGGCAAGCTCGCCGTCAGAGAGGTAAACGACCTTATTGGTATGCTCGACGATAGGTGCCGCATCGGAAGCAATAAAAAACTCCCCTTCGCCGATACCGATCACCAGAGGACTTCCCTTGCGTGCAACAACAATTCTGTCGGGCTCACGCGATGAGATCACACAGAGACCGTAGGCTCCGTCAACATGACGAAGCGCCGTGCGGGTCGCTGACTCAAGATCAAGGGATGCATCTTTTTTCCACAACCAGTCGATAAGATGAACAAGCACCTCTGAATCCGTATCGCTGATAAACAGATAACCCTCGGAGATGAGCTCCTGCTTGAGGGCTGAGTAATTTTCGATAATACCGTTATGAATAACGGCAATATCCCCGGCAGCATTCAAATGGGGATGTGCATTGCGATCACTCGGATCACCATGGGTCGCCCAACGGGTATGGCCTATACCAATCGTCGCGCCCGGCATCTTTTCCCTGAGCTTGGCAGTATCTGTTTCCAGACCGCTGACGTTGCCCTTCTGCTTCATAACTGAAATGGTGCCGTTCAGGAGGGCGATTCCCGCCGAATCATAACCACGATATTCAAGTCTTTTCAAGCCCTTCAAAAGTACAGGCGCAGCTTCCTGCCAGCCTATATAACCAACAATTCCACACATAATACTCTGTTTTTAACTCTCTTTTGTACCCGCAATAAGAATCGGAGATGAACGTTGCGGCCTTTTCTCCTAATTAGAACAAAACAATATAAAATGATTCCGGTTCAAACGCATCGCCGCCTATAAAACACGCCGCATCCCATCGTAAATCTTCTTCGCTTCTTCAGCGACAGCGAGTTCATAGTCGTCAATGGATAAAAACAACCCCGATCCTGAAACTTCGGGATAGATGAGCGCACGGCTGACGTTGATAAGCGCACTTTGGCGATCGGCATCAACACCAAGATCCACCGCTTCTTCAAGAGATCCACCCTGGGCTCCAACTCCGGGAATAAGAAAAAAAAGACCCGGTGCTTCACGGCGAATCTCTCCAAGCTGCGAGCTTTTTGTCGCCCCCACAACAACACCGGCATTTGCATTTCTGCTCCAGGAGGCAACTTTACCAAGAACAGACCGGTAGAGCGGAGTGCCATCCTGCATCAACTTCTCTTCAAAATCAGCAGACCCCTCATTTGAGGTAAGGCAAAGAACAAAAACCAGCTTCTCCTCATAGGAAAAAAAAGGCTCAAGGGAGTCAAACCCCATGTACGGGGCTACCGTGACCGCATCAAAAGGCCAGTGTTCAAAAAATGCCCGGGCGTACTTTCTGCTGGTATTGCCGATATCAGCACGCTTGGCATCGGCAATAGTCATAATGGCATCAGGAATAGAGCCGAGCGTGTTTTCCATATCCTGCAAGCCTGCAATACCCCTTGCTTCGTAAAAAGCGGTATTGATCTTGTAGGCGACGGCTACATCACTGGTTGCCCTTATAATAGCACGATTAAACTCAAGAACCGGATTTGCGTAGGCCGAAAAAAGTTCGGGGATTTTATCAGGATCGCTGTCCAGCCCGACACACAGAAGAGATTTCAACGATGATATCCTGCGGTTTGCCTTATCCCGAACTGAACTCATAAACTCCCTCTCTCACGTTTTGTAATAATCCGGAACGCTCCTTCCTCGGCAGAAAAAACTGCATGGAATGAAGATATCCGGGTATGAAACCCGCGCCTGTAATGAAACTTATAGCCGCAGGAATACATTTTATGAGTTGTAATATATAATATGTTTTCTTGCGATATGCTTCATTAAATGAAAGAATCCCGTAAATTAAAGGCCATTAATACCCTGAGAAGCAAGGCCTGTCATTATAACCATGATTGTTGATTGATGTCAAAAAAAACGAGTAGACCTTCAAATCCCTATAAAAACGAACCGGAAAGCAACCTGCCGCGGCCGAAATTCTCGATAATGTACTATGTGGTTGTTATTGTTCTTCTCATCGGAATTCAGCTTGCCTTTTTCTGGTCAGGCTCCACACAGGAAATACCTTACAGCACGTTCCGCAAACTTATCGCTGAAAACAAGATTGAATCGGTCAAGATAGCGCCGGAAAGAATATATGTCAAGCTCAAACCGGGTTCGGTTACCGGTGTTGCAGTCAAGGAGCCGAAAAAAGAGGGGCCGGGGATCCTGCCCCAGTCATCTTCAAAGCCGGATGAGATTTTCGTTAATCCGGTACGCGATGACGGCCTGATTGAGCTGCTCGAAAGCAAGGGAATCAAATACCAGGGTTTGCCAAGCAGCACATGGATCAGCGAACTGCTGCAATGGATTCTCCCATTCGCCCTGCTTCTCGGCATCTACTTTTTTGTATTCCGTCGTATGGGCGGGCCGGGCTCACAGTTCATGAATATCAGCAAAAACAAGGCTGCACTTTATGAAAACCTGGATGAGCATACCCGCATAACATTCAAGGATGTAGCCGGACTTGATGAGGCAAAAGCCGAAGTCATGGAGGTAGTCGATTTCCTCAAGGATCCGAAAAAGTATACCACGCTCGGCGGCAAGCTGCCGAAAGGGGTGCTGCTTGTGGGCCCTCCCGGTACCGGAAAAACACTTCTTGCCAAGGCTGTAGCCGGAGAGGCCGATGTACCGTTTTTCAGCATCAGCGGCTCGGATTTTGTTGAGATGTTTGTCGGTGTCGGTGCCGCAAGAGTCCGCGATCTTTTCAAGCAGGCCAAGGAGAAAGCCCCCTGTATCATCTTTATTGATGAAATTGACGCTGTGGGCCGCAGCCGGGGCAAAGGTGCCATGATGGGTGCCAATGACGAGAGGGAGAACACCCTCAACCAGCTTCTGGTCGAAATGGACGGATTTGCAACCGACAAGGGGGTAATCCTGATGGCTGCAACCAACCGGCCTGACGTGCTCGATTCCGCCCTGCTCCGGCCCGGCCGTTTTGACCGTCAGATCATGGTCGATAAACCGGATCTGAAAGGACGTATCGATATTTTCAAGGTGCACACCAAAAAGCTTTCACTCTCTGCAGATGTCAATCTGAAGGCACTCGCCTCGCAGACTCCGGGATTTGCCGGTGCGGAAATTGCCAATGCTGCAAACGAAGCTGCCCTGCTTGCCTCACGCCGAAACAAGCAGAGCATTGAAATGAAAGATTTTGAAGATGCCATCGAACGGGTTGTCGCCGGACTTGAGAAAAAGAACAAGGTGATCAACCCGCGTGAAAAGCAGATCGTAGCCTATCATGAAGCGGGCCATGCCATTGTCGGCTGGATGATGCCGGAAAACGATCCGGTGCAGAAAATATCCATCGTTCCGCGAGGAATGAGCGCACTCGGCTATACCATGAATATCCCGCTTGAAGATCGTTATCTCATGACGAAAAACGAGCTTCTTGCTCGAATATGCAGTCTTCTCGGAGGGCGCATTGCCGAACAGATCATTTTCAATGAAATCTCGACCGGAGCGCAGAATGACCTTGAAAAAGTCACCAGTATAGCCTACAACATGGTGATGGTTTACGGTATGAGTGACAAGCTCGGCAACCTCTCCTTCTTTGAGAGCAACAACCCCTACTACGGCAGCCCCGGCATCGACAAAAAGTACGGTGAAGAGACCGCACGGCTTATCGACAGGGAGGTCATGGCTATCGTCGAAGAGTCCCGTATCAAAGTCACCGAACTCCTGACCCGGAACCGCGAAAAACTTGAAAAGCTCGCTTCTGAACTGCTGCTTAAGGAGATGCTGCAGTACAGTCAGATTGAGGAGATTCTCGGGAAACGACCGGAGGGACTTTTTCCTGTTCATCTCGAAGAGGAGCCACTCCCGGACATTGATGAAGAGAGCGCTGAAACAGCAACCGATCCGAAAGAATCGCCTGCAAATGGTTCTGCGCCTCTCAGCGATACCGAGCAGGCTGAACTTGAAGCCGCTGTTGCACGACTCAAAGAGGCTCGAAACATACCTGAAAACTGAGCATTCGGGTTTATGCAGAAAAGGATGCATTTGACCGTGTCCGGTCTTGTACAGGGTGTAGGGTTCCGAATGTTCATTGACCGGGTTGCCAATGAGCTGCATCTGGATGGGTGGGTAAAAAACAGGCCCGACGGCACCGTTGAAATCGAGGCTCAGGGAGCAGAGGAAACGCTTGATGAGCTGTTCAGAAGGGCAGAAAAAGGGCCATCCCGAGCCCGGGTCACGGGAATAAAACGAATGGAGATGGCGCCGGACCACTCGTTTTGCGGCTTTACCGTTTTAATGTAACCGATCTGAATAAATGGCAATAAAAAAGGCAGGGGATCTCCTGCCTTTTTTATCATGTAGTGATGTGTGTGGGTCCCGAGGGATTCGAACCCCCGACCTACTGGGTGTAAACCAGCCGCTCTAACCAACTGAGCTAGGAACCCGTGAAAGGCCATAAGTATAGTATAAATTCCCCGGAAGAACAAATAGAAAAATCACTCAAAGCAAGCTCTCCATTCCGGCAATTTGTATGCCTTCACGAAAAAGCATAAATTCAGGCCAACCAAGTTATTACTCAAGGGTCCCCCTGTTTATTATCATGCATCCTGACATGCTCGGGAGCATGAAGCAATCGACGTGCAGAACAAATAAATTGCAGGACCAGCATAAAGCGGCAACCTTTTTTTCTACATCATTATGCGATCAATAGCCATTCTCGGCTCTACCGGCTCCATCGGTGTCAGTACCCTTGATGTTGTAAGGCAGCACCCGGATAAATTCAACGTAACCGGCCTTGCTGCTGGCCGGGATATCACTCTGCTTGCTGAACAGATCAGGGAGTTCAGACCTGAAGCGGTTTCCGTCAGGGATGAAGAGTCCATAGCAAAACTGCATGCCCTTCTGGGGGAGTACAAGCCGGCTATTTTGTCAGGAAGTGAAGGGGCTTCAGCCATTGCCTCCGCAGACGGACCGGATATGGTAGTCTCGGCTATTGTCGGTGCAGCAGGCCTGCTGCCTACGGTAAGCGCCATAAAGGCCGGAAAACATATCGCTCTGGCCAACAAGGAGACGCTCGTGGTTGCAGGGCAGCTGGTATCTGATCTTGTAAAAAAACATAAGGTACAGCTTCTGCCCGTCGACAGTGAGCACTCAGCCATTTTCCAGTCGCTTGAAGGTCACCGCACCGAGGATGTCGAACGCATCATTCTGACCGCTTCAGGGGGACCGTTCCGGAATACATCAGCTGAAGAGCTGAAAAACGTCGGCCTCGAACAGGCCCTGAAACATCCCCAGTGGAGCATGGGAGCAAAGATCACCATTGACTCCGCAACCATGATGAACAAAGGCCTTGAGGTGATTGAAGCTCACTGGCTCTTTAACATGCCTGCGGAAAAGATCGGTGTTGTGGTTCATCCCCAGAGTATCATTCACTCTATGGTTGAATATATAGATGGTTGCGTCATTGCCCAGTTGGGGGCACCCGATATGCGCGCTCCGATTGCCTATGCCCTGTCATACCCGGAAAGGTGCATAAGCGGCATCCAGAAACTGGACCTGATAAAAATCGGAACCCTGACGTTTGAGGAGCCCGATATGGTTCGATTCCCGGCTCTTCGACTCGCATTTGACGCACTGAAAGCCGGCCGGACCTACCCGGCAGTGCTGAATGCAGCGAATGAGATTGCCGTAGCCGCATTTCTTGACAAGAAAATCGCTTTTGTCGATATTGCCGCCACGGTCGAAAAAACCATGCAGGCCCACGATGCATTCACTCCGGTCGAACTTGACGAGTACCTGATGGCTGACCGCTGGGCCAGGGATACGGCAACCAAATTTATCTCATAACCGAGCAAACCAACAAGAGCTCCGGATTTCGCCCATAAACGATGGGCAGATGGTGCGCGCTCTTGAAACGAAGGATACCTATGGACATTCTGAGTACGGCATTTTTTTTCATTCTCGCCATCTTCATTCTGGTAACGGCCCATGAACTCGGCCATTTTCTGACGGCGAAACTCTTCGGCATGCGGGTCGACAAATTCTACATCGGATTCGATTTTTTCGATATGCGGCTCTGGAAAAAGAAGATCGGTGAGACCGAATACGGAGTAGGCGTGTTCCCTCTCGGCGGCTATGTCAAGATTGCCGGTATGGTCGATGAAAGCCTCGATACAAACTTTCAGAACACAAAGCCGGAACCATGGGAGTTCCGTGCCAAACCGGCCTGGCAGCGTCTGATTGTGCTTGCAGGCGGAGTAGCCATGAACATGATTCTTGCTACCCTCATCTTTATCGGCCTTACCCTTGTTCTCGGTGAATCAAGAACAAGCATCAAGAGCCCGGCTTTCGTTGAGAAGGGCTCGGTTTTTGAAACGATGGGGATGAAAACCGGCGACCGGTTTGTTCTTGTGAACGGCAAATCCCTGCCAAGCTGGGAGGAGGTGCTTGATCCTGAACTGCTGACCGCCCGAACACTCGCCTATACGATTGATCGCGACGGGAAAAACATCACGATCAATGCGCCGTCGAACATCATGTCGCGCATCAACGATCAGCAGGGGCTCGGCATACGACCAACCATCCCGCCGGTCATTGATGAAGCGCTGGCGCAGCAGCCTGCCAGTCTGGCAGGAATAAAATCCGGAGGACTCATTACCGCCATCAATGGATTACCGGTAACAGACTGGACCGAAGTTGTCGGAATCATCTCCGCAAATGCCTCCAAACCTATCAGCATTACCTGGTACTATATGGCGTCTGTGCAGGGCAGAGAGATCAGTGCTGAAAAACTCCGCACTGAAGGCCGCGCATTTGTAACCACTGTTGTACCGAGCAAAGCCGGAAAAATAGGTATTTCACTCAAACAGACAATTGCCGGCGAACGGAGAAAACTCGGTGTCGGGGGCTCGATACTCAGCGGTATCAACCAGAGCTGGAAAATGAGCGTCATGACCGTCCAGGGATTTGCAAAAATTTTCTCCGGAGAGGAGGATTTCCGCAAATCTGTAGGAGGCCCCATCAAGATTGCCAAAATCGCCAGCAGAAGCGCTGAACAGGGCCCGGTCAGCTTCCTCTATTTTCTCTCAATGCTCTCGATCTCGCTTGCAATCATCAACATTCTGCCGGTTCCTGCGCTTGACGGCGGCCAGTTTGTGCTCAATGCCGTGGAAGGGATTATTGGACGGGAATTACCTTTCGAGGCAAAGATGCGTATCCAGCAGATCGGCATGGCACTTTTGCTGGCACTCTTTGCATTCATTCTCATCAACGATATTTTCAATCCCTGAGCCTGACAGCCCGACCCGATGCTTGATAAACTGCAATCCATAAAAGAAAAACATCTCGATCTTGAACAGTTGCTGGCTGATCCGAATGCTGCAACTGATCAGGCCCGATTCAGAAAACTCAACAAGGAGTACAGCGACCTCCGGGAGATCGTGCAGGCCTATGATGCCTACGGCCAGGCAAAAACAGAGCTTGATCAATCGAAAAAGCTGCTCGACAGCGAAAGCGATCCGGAGATGCGGGAGCTTGTCCAGGCGGAAATCAGCGAACTCCAGAAAAAACTGCCGGAACTTGAGCAGCATCTGAAGGTTCTGCTTCTGCCGAAGGATGAAGCAGATTCACGTAACGTTATCGTCGAAATCAGGGCCGGTACCGGTGGTGAGGAGGCTGCACTGTTTGCGGCTGATATCCTGAGAATGTATCAGCGCTATGCCGAAAAACAGGGTTGGAAATGTGAGGTGCTGCACTACAATGAAAGCTCCATGCCGGGAGGATTCCGCGAAATCACGCTCGAAGTGAGCGGCCACGATGTCTACGGCACCATGAAATACGAAAGCGGAGTGCACCGGGTGCAGCGCGTCCCCGACACGGAGACGCAGGGGCGTATCCATACCTCGGCCGTTAGCGTTGCTGTACTGCCGGAGGCCGAAGAGGTCGATGTAGAGATCCGAAGGGAGGATCTCCGTTTCGATACCTACAGAAGCGGGGGGAAAGGAGGTCAGAACGTCAACAAGGTGGAGACCGCAGTCCGGATCACGCATATGCCGACCGGTATTGTCTCTGCCTGCCAGGAGGAGCGCTCCCAGCTCCAGAACAAGGAGCGGGCCATGAAAATGCTCCGCACGAAACTCTACGACATCCTGCTTGCCGAGCAGGTACAGCAACGGGCCGACCTTCGCCGCTCAATGGTCACAACCGGTGACCGAAGCGCCAAGATCCGCACCTACAACTATCCTCAATCACGTGTAACCGATCACCGGATAGGATTTACCAGCCATGCGCTTCCGCAGATTCTGCAGGGTGAAATTCAGGACATTATCGATGCCCTCAAAATGCATGACCAGGCCGAACGACTGAAAGCTGAACTCCTCTGAGCAATCAGCAATGCAGCGAATATAGATTTTCATCTCAACTGTTTGTATTTTTCCGGATGCTTCCCGGCAGCAACAGCAGCAGCACTCTGAACCAAACAAAACCTGTGGGACTCTGACAATGGAAATGGATGCAACTGGAATCAGCAAAGGCAACTGGATTTTTTACGGGGATTTTGACCGGACAGCCACCTATCTTTCCGACCAGAAAAAAATACTCGGCTTCAACCCTTTCTGCCACAGCGTTGAGCATACCGATATTGAAAATGTCTACCGATGGCATTTCCGTGTTACCGACCCCCAGAACAACCCCTTCGATGTCATCTTTTATGTCGAACAGACCGATGAACTGCTCGTAGAGCTTCCGGACAATATGGAGTGCACTGACCCGGACAATCTGACCGATGAAGTGATCTCGCGCTATACGGTCGGAAGAAAGGTCCGCTGGAAGCACTACCCTATGCCGAAGCAGGCTGATGATCCCGAGAACTACCTCTTCGTGGGCAAAGCTTCCGGAATGCTTGATATGCATCGCCAGGAGGGCAATAAAACCAGAGTTCACTTTGAATTGAAGATTGATGTCCGCTTTCTGCTCTACCCTGCATTCCGGATCATCCCGAAAAAAATCACCCGCTCCATGATCAACGCAGGAATGTCCATGATTATGCAGACCTCCACAAACCGGATATTCAGCGCCATATCAAAAGACTTTGTAAAAATCGTGCATCTATAAGGAGGAGAACGGCCAATGGACTTTTATGACCTCGTTACCCGGCGCAGCAGTATCCGAAGCTTTGACGGCAATAAAGCCATTCCCGAAGAGGTACTCCGCAGAATTCTCAACGCCGGAAGAGTGGCTCCCTCGGCTAAAAACCTTCAGCCTTGGCGCTTTCTTGTGGTAAGATCACCGGAACTGCTTAAAAAAATCTACCCGGCCTATCCCCGCGACTGGATCCAGAGCGCCCCCGCACTGCTCATTGTTACCGGCAGGCGCGATCAGGCATGGGTGCGCAGCAGGGACGGTTACAACTCCCTCGAAACCGATCTCACCATTGCGATGGATCACCTGATCCTTGCCGCCGCATGGGAAGGTATCGGCACCTGCTGGATTGCCGCCTTTGACCCCGAAATCCTTCATGACGCGCTCCAGCTGGATGCAAGTGACGAGATCTTTGCCTTCACCCCACTCGGCTACCCCGCACCGGATACGGCACCCATGCCGAAAAACCGCAAAGCGCTGGACGAGATTGTTGAGTTTCTTTGAAAAATTGCCTGAAACTATCAGCACAACTCTTCAATCGACTCTTCATCTTCCATAACGCCTATAGGTACTATAAGTCCCATAAGACCTATAGACGCTCTCCCTTTCCCTTTCTGAACCGGTACAGACCAAACCCTACAGCGCAGTTCAGCACAATGCTGACAATGGAGCCCGGAGCCGGCGATACAACAATATCCGCACCGGGAGCTATACGGATAAAGTCATGAAGCAGCAGCGGGTTTCCGACCGCGTTGCTGACCGTATGCAGAAGCAGCAAAGGCCATACTGAGCCGGTCAAGAGCCTGATCTCCCCGTAAACCAGTGACATGGCGATAACCCCGGCAAAGAGCATGAAAAAAAAGAGCATTGGCCCCTGTGAGCTATAGGCCGTAAAGGAGGCCCGGTCCAGAAAGAAGAGGTAGTAGGGAATATGCCATGCCGCCCAGACCACGCCCACCAGAAGATGCCCGGCCAGATCATGCACTCCCAGCGAAGAGAGCCTCGGAGCGAGATAGCCGCGCCAGGCAAACTCCTCAAAAATATTCTTGACAAATGAAGGGGCGAGAGTAACCAGAAAAAGATGCAGGAAAACAGCTGCTCCGGCTGAAGAAAGATCCGGTAACGTGGTCAGCCCGGTAACCATACCGATACAGAGAATAAGTGCAGCAGAAAGGGGAAACAGCACAAGAGCCAGAAAATACCATACAGCTCGCTGCTTCAGCTCCGGCCAGAAACCGAAATCCTTCCAGCCGTCACCGCCAAACCTTCGCAGAAGCAGTGCGGTCAAAAGCGGAGCAGCAATCCAGAGGAGCTGGCCCACCCCTTCCGACCCTACGGGAGTTCCCGATACCACATTCAGCCCCCGGCCGATCCACCCGATTGATAGTGCGATAAATGCAAAAATCCACAGATTGCGGATTGTGGATCTCTTGCTTTGCCTGCCGGTATTCATGTTTCAGATTTTGAAGGCAAAAAGGTTAAGCGTCCGGAGCTCCTGCGTTCGAAATGGCTATCCATATCTCGACATCTCCCGAACCGGTGCGGGTATCGAATCGCTGATCATAAACCTCAAAATCGGGCTTATTCGCCGACCGGTAACCACCGTTCGGAAACCATTCGTGCAGGATGCGCTCCCAGGTTGTCCTGATGGTCGAAATTTGACCGCTATGGCCGAAAACAGCATACTCCTCTTCCAGAATGCGCATTCTGCCAAGTTCAGAAGGAAGTCCGGCAAACGAGTCAACCTCGACACCGCACAGATATTCGATGCCGCCGGCATCATGACCGCACATCACCCCGTAAAATGCTGAACCGGTTTGACCGGGTATCCGCCCAAGAGCGCGGAACGCCTCCCACTGTTCAGGGATGCTCCGTGAAGATTCCGTGTAAAGGTGATAGCACCTCAACCCGCCAAGAAGCATCGGGCGACCATGCGCAAAACGGATGGGCTTAATCTTCGGCATCACCAATATCCTGTGGCGCGTTTATTAGTGATGCCGATACATGTATTAACATAATCATTCAATGATTACTCCCTCATGGGCCAGCTCGATACTCTCGATCGCAACTTCGTTTCCTGTGGCCTTAAGGCCGGGGGATGAGATCTTCACCGGCCATGCGTTGCTCATCTTCCAGACCATAACCGGCTCTCCCTGCTCATCAAGCAAGGTGATGGTGACTGCTTTACGCTTGATCGTGTTCGTTTTGCTATCATCAAACCAGCTCAAAAGGCTGCGCTTACCCCTGAATACCCCGTTTTTCAGGATCACATGACCTCGACGGATACCGGGCATCTTGATCGTGGCAAAGGTGGATGTGATGGGAGGTTTTTCGCCCTGCCTGTATGCGATGGGCTCTGCCTCCATGTCAAGGCCGGTGACCTCCTGAAAGGAAAGATTTACAGCATCAAACGTCACCAGAAAGTTAAATCCATTGTACGAATGCCTTGAACTGTCATCTGCCATAGTGTTGCTAAATCAATACTTTAAATATCTACCAACTTATTCAGGCGTGTTTCAAATTCTAATTCGTTGACCATTGATAGAATTAATAAGGCGGAAACATACTGTTAACTGCATCTAATACTCTAAGCGAACTATTCTGATCAAATCCTGAATTGATATGTATAGTATTATGTGTAGGATGAGAAAAACCGAGTTTAATTTTCTCTATTGGATCAATAACAATAACGGGTGCATCATCTCTAATATATCTGTCACATAAATCGTTGATATACTCATCTCGAAATGCAAACCCTATGAAAACAATTGCAATACTCCGTTCAAGTGACTTTGCGAAATGTGCGTGAAATGCCTGAAACAATGCTTCATCAGGTCGTCCTTTGAAGCCCGGATAAATAATAGCGTGCTTATTGTGACTACCCTTATAGAAAGGATCACCAATATGAATTTTCTTCCCATTTCGGGACCAGTTTACCGATCCATGCAGTTTAGTTAATAGATTATTATTTGATTCTTTAGCCCATAGATCTGTGTCCAGCGTTCTATTGATTTTACCTCGCCATCCCGTATCAATATTTCTTAAATCGCTCTTATTCAGCTTTGAAAGAGCAGTCTCAATTATCAAATCATAATTAGTCGTAACAATCTCTATATTTTCTATATTTTCATCAAATGTCAGAAGTCGCTCAAGAAATGGTATCCACGTTTTTTCAAGTCGGATACTATTTGGTTCTTCTGAATAAAATCTATAAACTTGTTCATTAATGCTATCCATAAGCTCACGGATCATGCTTAAAGCCGCGTTAGATTGGCTTTTAAATAACTGCAGATTATGATTTTCCATCTTGGTTATTTTGGATAACCTATGGTCGGTTAACATCCATCCTGGCAATTTTCCTTGGTCACATGCCACAGAACAAAACTTATCGAACTCTTGAAGATGCCAAAGGACCTGTTCAATGTCAATACTCACTGTTTCGTTCTGATTTTTCAGGAAATTGAGCAATTCATTAAACAATAAGTTCTCCTTGATCTCTATTGGCAACTGCTCAAAGAACTCAACCGTTGTCGGATATATTTTTGGATCAACCGCTTTTGAAGCACCTGCACCGGCAAAAACAACTACAGTTCTATCATTCATATCATCTGAAGTAAATTCATTTTTTTTCATAACATTATTATTTCTTTTAGAAGTCAGAAGCGAATAAACGCATCACAATTAAATGTAATAAAAAGCAAAGGAAGCTGTGTTATATCGCAAGTAAACCTTAGCGTATTTCTTGGGGAATTTATTGGATTTTTGTAACCCGTCCTAAGCAGGACCGCTTCTCGTAGAAAAAATTATCAGCCGCTATGAACTGTTACGATGGTTAGGCATATAATAGAAACGAATACACCCTTAACGATCAGGAGACATGCTGGTAGCGGAGACTGTACTCATAACGGTTTATCTGAAGATGGATTTCAGAAAAAAGGATCTCTCTGCCCCGCATGGCCAAAACCTGGATGCATCCGTCACCTGCCAAAAAGCCGGTCATGGAGCGGGCGGGTAAACTGTTCAATAAATAGGGCGGTATCGATCTGCCGCTGAAGCAGCGCGATCTCCTCTTCACCAAGAGAGAGCATCTCACCTGTTTTTTTTATCCGGCACACATCATTAAAAAGCAGCAACGCTGACGCCCGGAGCTGAAGCTGAAGAAATTCGCAGTGATAGGTGGTTTTATGGTTTGCGTCGCCATAGTGCTCAAAATTATAGGCGCGGCATTCAGGACAAAGCGGCAGAAGCGGACAGGCTGCGCATGTTTCGGGCTTCAGTTTCTTGCGTGAAAGATCAAAAAAAGCCTCCGATCCGTCCCGGGAAAAAGGGATTGCCCGTTCACAGGTGTATTGCTTGCCATCGGTACCGATGGTTGCCATATTTTTACCGATACCGCACAGATAGGATTCAAGGAAGTGGTAGTTTTCAGGAAGCGGCAGGCTTGCCTCAAGCGGAATAAGAAGTGTTGTTCGTGGAATGGCCGGATTGTCGGAATAGTAACGCACCAGCGTGTCAAGCTCCCTGCCGAAGGATTGCAGATATGCGTGACGGCTTGCCTCACCACCCCATACATCCTCAAAAACCAGGTTCGCCTGGCAAGTGAATCCCAGATTATCAAGAAACATGATCCCTTCTGCACAATGCCGAATAGAGGCGGGTCCGATGGTCATTTTCACAGGAACCCCGTAACGCTTTATAAACTCAAGATGCGGTTCAAGCAGAGCATAGGAATCAGAACGGTTGGCGTTATGCATCTCCGGTGTGCCGTCAAGACTTACAGCAAGCGAGACATCGGGGTTTTCAAGCAGCCAGTTCCTGATATCCTCATTCAGGAGGGTCCCGTTGGTTGTAATACCGAAAACAAGCTTTGAGGGATCCCGTGCTGTTTTGAGCCAGTAGGCACGGGCGGTCTTGGTGAGTTGTTTGATCTTCTCAAACTCAAGCAGCGGTTCTCCACCGAAAAACCGTATCGACGTATCGGTCGAAGGATCGATGCCGTCAATGATGGCAAAAAGAGTCTCCAATGCCCTTTCGACATCAAGATCACCGCCCTCACGACCCTTCTTCTGATAGCAATAGGCGCACTTGAGGTTGCAGCGCTCTGTCATGATAATGTGAACAAGAAAACGGCGTTCCTCTTGCTGCACTTTAAGCCATGTAGAATTACTCAGTGCGGCCATCAGCTGTCCCGGTGATCGGAATCTATGGGAAACAGCAAACCTATCGCCCGCTACCCGCGGTGCACCATCCACATGAAGCACTCCCCGGACCCTGAATCGGCCATGTTGGAACCTTTTGCAGACCAAGCTCTGCTTTTATACCCCTCACCCTATCAAGTACATCCTGATCAGCGGAAAGTGTCGATTCAAGTTCAAGCGATTCGGCATGAATTTCCTTAAGTTCGGCAAATACCTTTTCTGCTTTCGCCTGCAGTTCTTCTGCACGTTTATTCATACAGCACCTCCTGCGGTTATAAGAAGTTTGATTGCGGTACAGAACACCTATGCGCCGAAGCTGCGCATAGCTTAAGTATACCATATCCGGCACTTATGAACAAATACGGCCCATTCAAAACCGGGAGGACACGTCATAAGACCAGGCAATATCCCGGAGAAGGTCTTCGGCATGCTCCGCCATAAATGAAAAGCGCTTTTTCAGGATTTGACACCAGAAGAACATCTCCACATTGCTGCATTTCAGAAGCCATCATGATTTTCTCTTTTCCATCTCTTCAGAACGAAAAATTTCTGATCTTCGATGATAATCCGTAAGTTTGCTGCATGAAAAAAGAACTCTTACTGGGTGCTGAAGCTATTGCTCTCGGTGCTCTTGACGGCGGAATATCCGGCGTCTACGCCTACCCCGGAACCCCTTCGACCGAAATCACCGAATACATCCAGAAGAACAGCCATCAAAGGAAAGAGCCGGTGCGCTCTGCCTGGTCTGCGAACGAAAAAACCGCCTATGAAGCGGCTCTCGGTATGTCCTATGCAGGCAAACGGAGTCTGGTCTGCATGAAGCATGTCGGCCTTAATGTTGCCGCCGATGCCTTTATCAACTCGGCCATTACCGGGGTAAATGGCGGACTCGTTGTTGCCGTAGCTGACGACCCGTCGATGCACTCCTCGCAAAACGAGCAGGACAGCCGGGTTTATGGAAAATTCGCCATGCTGCCGGTGCTTGAACCGGCCTCTCAGCAGGAACTTTACGATGCTACACGAGAGGCTTTTGATCTTTCGGAGTCCTTCAGACTTCCGGTACTGCTCCGGCTTACGACAAGGCTTGCGCATTCACGCGCAGGAGTCGAAGAGCGGGAGGTGCGCCCGCAGAACAGACTCAACGCCATCCATGCTCCTGAACGCTTTGTCCTGATGCCGCATAATGCCCGCCGTCAGTATAACCACCTGCTCGGCATGCAGAACAAGCTTGACGCCTATTCAGAGCAGTCATGGCTGAACCGCCTGATTCCCGGAACGGGCTCAACAGGCGTTCTTGCCTTCGGTATTGCATTCAACTATGTCATGGAGGTTCGGCAGGCTTACGGTATGGAGTTCCCTGTTCTCAAAACCGGCTGCTATCCGATGCCGAGAAAAGCGATCGAGGATCTCTTCTGCCGCTGCGAAACAGTGCTTGTTGCCGAGGAGGGTTACCCGGTCTACGAAGAGCTGCTGAGAGGCTATTTCGGCGGCAGGAATATCAGGGGACGCCTCGACGGAACACTCCCGAGGGCGGGAGAGCTCAACGCCGACAGCGTAGCCAAAGCTCTCGGAATTGCTCCGAAAAAGCTCATACCGGTGCCTGAGATTGTGGCAAACCGTCCCCCGGCACTCTGCAAGGGGTGCGGGCACCGTGACCTTTATGAAGCACTCAACACGGTGATGAGCACCTGTAGTGAGCGCCATGTATTTTCAGATATCGGCTGCTATACACTCGGAGCGCTCCCGCCTTTCAATTCGATCAGCACCTGTGTCGATATGGGCGCATCGATCACCATGGCCAAGGGTGCGGCAGACGCAGGGCTCCGACCGGCGGTAGCGGTAATCGGTGACTCCACCTTCACGCACTCCGGCATGACCGGACTGCTCGACGCGGTCAACGACCAGGCACCGATCACGGTTATCATCGCTGATAACGACACTACGGCCATGACCGGCGGCCAGAACTCGTCAGCAACAGGCTCGAAACTGCATGCAATCTGCCGGGGAATCGGCGTTGATGAACAGCATATCAGAACCATTATTCCGCTGAAATCCCAACTTGAAGAGAACATCGCCATCCTCAGGGAGGAGATTGCATGGGATGGCGTGTCGGTCGTGCTGGCATACAGGGAGTGTATTGAAGCAGCTGCCCGAAAAAAACGTAACCGGAAAGGAACGCCTTAACAAAACCATGCAGATCAACATTATTCTTGCCGGAGTCGGAGGTCAGGGAATACTGAGCATCGCTGCCGTAATCGATCACGCGGCCCTGCGGGGCGGTCTCACGGTCCGGCAGGCTGAGGTGCACGGTATGAGCCAGCGAGGAGGTGCGGTGCAGTCACATCTCCGCATTTCCGATACGGAGATCTACTCCGATCTTATTGCCGGGGGGAACCGCCGACCTGATCCTTTCGGTAGAGCCGCTTGAGGCGCTCCGCTACCTCCCCTGGCTTGCCCCGCACGGGCGGGTGGTAACCGCGACAGAACCCTTTGTCAATATGGCAGCCTATCCGGCTATGGATGAGATTCTCGCCGAGCTTGACCGGACTAACCGACCGGTGCTGATCAACGCCGCAGAACTTGCCCGCCAGATAGGCAACACAAGAGTATCCAACATGGTCATGCTTGGAGCGGCATCACCGTTTATCGGCATTGCTTCAGAAGAGATAGAGAGCTCCATAGAGCGGCTCTTTCAGGCAAAAGGAGCTGATATTGTAGCCATGAATATCAGGGCATTCAGAAAAGGAGAGGAAGTATCACAAACTCAAGCATGAGCGACATGATCTGGAACAAGCAGTATGAGTGCATGGAGCGCGAAGCGCTTCTGAAACTTCAGGGAGAGCGGGTAAAATTGATGGTTAACGGGTCTACGACACCGTCCCTTTCTACCGAAAAAAACTTCAGGAAGAGGGAATCCAACCCGCGTGACATCAACACCATTGATGATCTGAAAAAACTCCCCTTTACCACCAAGCAGGACCTGCGTGACAACTACCCCTTCGGTCTTTTTACCCTGCCCCAGACCGACATCGTCCGGCTGCACGCATCAAGCGGTACTACCGGCAAATCAACCGTTGTCGGATACTCCCAAAACGACATTCAGATGTGGAGTGAAGTGGTTGCCCGCTCACTCACCATGGCAGGCGTAACCAACTCCGACATCATTCAGATTGCCTACGGGTACGGGCTCTTTACCGGTGGACTCGGCCTCCATTACGGCGCAGAGAAGGTTGGAGCCTCGGTCATTCCGATCTCCGGCGGTAACACAAAAAAACAGCTTCAGCTCATGGAGGACTTCGGCTCTACGGTCCTCGCCTGTACGCCATCCTACGCCGCATACCTCGGCGAAGCCCTTGCTGAAGAGAAAATTGACCGCCGCAACATCAAGCTCAAAGCTGGAGTTTTCGGCGCCGAGCCATGGACCGAAGGGATGCGCTCACAAATCGAGCAGCTTCTCGGCATCAAGGCCTATGATATTTACGGGTTGAGTGAAATTATCGGCCCCGGCGTCTCGATGGAGTGCCACTGCCAGAAGGGCATGCATGTATTTGAAGATCACTTCATTCCGGAAATCATCAATCCTGATACCTGTGAAGTGCTCCCCTACGGAGAGCTTGGTGAACTGGTCTTCACCCCGGCAACCAAGGAGGCGATGCCGCTGATCCGCTACCGGACCCGCGACCTTACCCGGCTGCATGCCGAAAAATGCGACTGCGGCCGCACTCTGGTTCGAATGGAAAAGTGCGTCGGACGCTCGGACGATATGCTGATTATCCGCGGGGTTAATGTCTTCCCGTCACAGGTAGAGGCGGTGCTGCTTGAGATGAGCGAAACCAAACCCCACTACCTGCTTGTTGTAGACCGTGAAAACAACCTCGACACGGTTGAGATTCAGGTAGAGATCAATGAGCAGTTCTTCTCTGATGAAGTGAAGGAGCTTGAAGCGCTCCGCCAACGGATCAGGGCAAATATAGCAAGCACACTCGGCATCAGTGCAACTATCCGCCTTGTTGAACACGGCACAATTGAGCGAAGCATGGGCAAAGCGCAGCGGGTGGTTGACAAACGCAAACTTCAATAACGAACAGGAGTGGCCATGATCATCAAACAACTGTCAGTCTTTCTTGAAAACAGGACCGGACGGCTGACCGAACTGACCGGCATCCTCGCAGAAAATGACATCAACATCTCGGCATTCAGTATTGCCGATACCGCCGACTACGGCATTCTTCGCATGATTGTCGGGCGTCCCGAACCGGCGGCCGAGATTCTCCGGAAACAGGGCTTTGCCGTCAAAATCACCGATGTCATCGGCATGATCATCCCGCACAGTCCCGGCAGTCTGCATAAGGCGCTTGAGCTGCTGTCGAGCAACAACGTTGCCATTGACTATATGTACGCCTTCGCTTCCGGAGAGTGCAAGGCAACCGTTGTGATCAGGGCTGAATCACTCCAAAAAATTATCGATGTCCTGATGGAGCATAAGATGGAGTTGTTGCAGGAGGGGGATGTTTATCAGGTTTGATAGTGAAGAAAAGGACTTAAAGGACAACAGAGACGACAAGGACGACAAGGACGAATGTAAGATAGAAGAGATGCTGTTCGAGCGCTGATATACCAATTATTTTTTATCAATAGCAAGCAATGCCAAGATTCTCCAAATCTGTTTCATCACTCCGCTCTTCCGAGATCAGGGATCTTATGACGCTCGCTTCACGACCGGACATCATCTCTTTTGCTGGGGGGATGCCCGGTAATGACCTCTTTCCCGTCAGGGAGATCGAAGAGCTCTTCTCACAGCTCAGTGAAAAAACCAAGCAGTCCGCGTTTCAGTACGGCCCTACACCGGGGCTGCCAACCCTCCTTGAATCGCTCGGAGACTTCCTTGAAAAGAAGGGGCTGCCGGTAAAGGAGAACCGGCTGCTCATCACTACCGGCTCGCAGCAGGCACTCAACCTGCTTGCCAAGGCATTTATAGATCCGGGGGACCCCGTGCTGGTTGAAAACCCCTGTTTTATCGGTGCGCTCTCCGCATTCCGCGCCCATGAAGCCGCGCTCAAAGGATTGCCGGTTGATCGCGAGGGTATTTCGATAGCGGCGCTGCAAGAGGAAATCGCACACAGCGTAAAACCAAAATTTCTCTACATCACGCCATATTTCCACAACCCCGCAGGGCTGCTCTACACTCAGGATCGCAAGGAGGCGCTTGTTGCTGCACTCCAGGGAGAGGAGATTCCGCTCATTGAGGATGATGCATACGGGGATCTCTATTTTTTTGAAGAGGACCGTCTGCGCCTCCAGCCGATGAAGTCGATCAATCCCGGCGGAATCGATATCTGCTACACCGGATCGTTCTCCAAAATTCTCGGGCCGGGACTTCGACTCGGCTGGATGCTTGCACCTGAAGAGATTTACAATAAATGTGAACTGATCAAGCAGTCTGCCGATGCCTGTTCACCGAGCTTCACCCAGGTGATCGCCGACACCTTCATCCGCTCCGGCCAGATTGACAGCTATATCGCCAGCGTCCGCCAGGAGTATAAGAGGAGGGCCGCCGCCATGGTTGCCGCTCTCCGGGAGCACCTGCCCGACTATGTAGAGTGGAACGAGCCCAGGGGCGGATTCTATATCTGGCTTACCCTTCCGGAAGGGTGTGATGCCTCCCGGATTTTGCAGATTGCCATTGAAGGCGGAGCAGTATTCGTCATAGGCCGCACCTTTGACCCGACGCCTTCGGTTGTGCGCAACAATACACTGCGGCTCTCCTACTGTAACAACACCCCTGATCAGATTGCCGAAGGGATCCCGATTGTCGCCCGCGCCATCCGCCAGATTTGCGGATAAAAGCGGAAGAAAGTGGAGAAGAGGGGGAAAAGAGAGTTGAGTGATGTGCCGTATTTTCTCTCTGTCTTTGATGTCCTTGATGTCCTTGATGTCTTTTCATTCCTTTGTTAAAGGCCTTAAGCGATTCCATTGAATCACGTAAAAGGGTTTATAGCGTTTCCCTACTGATACCGTTTTTTGATACACAGCTTGTCGATTCGGGAGTAGAGCGTTTTAGGGTGCATTGCAAGCAGTTCGGCGGCACCGCCGATGCCGCTCACCCTGCCCTTTGAACGATCAAGGGCCTCAAGTATCAGTTCCCGCTCCAGCACGGCAATATCAAGTTCAAAATCCTGCATGGTTTTAACCGCTCCCCCGGAAGGTCGCCCCGCGACAGGCTGCGCCGGAGATAAAATCGAGGAGAAATCCAGTGATGCTCCGTCAGAAACGATAACCGCCTGCTCAATGAGATGAGCCAGTTCACGGATATTGCCCTTCCACTCCCGCTCAACAAGACGCTTCATATCACTCTCTTTAAACAGACGAAGCGGTTTGCCGAACTCCCTTGCATATTTGGCGGCGAAATGGGCAGCAAGCATCGCAATATCATCCCTTCGTTCACTGAGTGGAGGAATAACAAGCGGAAAAACATTGAGGCGGAAAAAGAGATCCTCGCGAAAGCGCCCCTCGGCTACCTCTTTTGCGAGATCACGATTGGTAGCGGCAAGAACACGCACATCAACCTTGATAATCTGCCTTCCGCCAAGACGCTCAAACTCACGCTCCTGAAGCACACGAAGCAGTTTGGCCTGCAGCTCAAGCGGCAGCTCCCCTATCTCATCAAGAAAAATCGTCCCCCCCTCTGCCAGTTCGAATTTACCGATCCTCCGCTCTGTGGCACCGGTAAAACTCCCTTTTTCATGGCCGAACAGCTCTGATTCAATCAGCGGCGCCGGCAGTGCTGCACAGTTTATCTTGATCAGTGTGCGCTGCTTTCGGGAAGAGAGATTATGCAACGCCCTGGCAAACAGCTCCTTGCCGGTACCTGTTTCTCCCTGAATAAGTACGGTGGCATCAGTCGGCGCGACCTGGCTTACCCGCCGGAGTACTGCGCCAAGTGAGGCGCTCCTGCCGATAATCTCTTCAAAGTTATGCTCCGCCTTGATCTCGTCAAGAAGGCAGGTCCGCTCCCCCTCAAGCTTCCGGCGGAGCTCATCAATCTCCTCGAACGCAAGATAGTTCTGCAGGGCAAGGGAGAGCTGGGGAACAATCAACCGGACCATTGCCTGATCCTGCTCATCAAAAACACGTGAGGTATCGGAGATAATCAATCCTGCCCGGCTTCCCGGCATATCCCAGAGCGGAACGGTAAGCAGGGAGCAGATGCCGAATTTTTCACGGACAAGCGCAAGAATACGGTATGAAGAACAGAGCTGAAGAAAACTTTCCCCGCTGTAGCATCCAGGAGTAGTGATAAGCGAAAAACTCTCCCGTGCTATCGCTTCGGAATCGACAACCCCAAGCAGCTCATTCGAAGTGACCTGCAAAAAGCCGCTATTGTTCTCGTGCATAAAATTGTCATAAACACGAAACGAGCCATCCTCACCCATAACCCTTATGCCAAGAAAGGTGCAGGGCATGAGCTTGTCGATCTGCTCGCAGACTGAAAGCAGCATCCGGTTGCGATCCTTGATGGTAAGCAGGGCATTGTTGACGGCAAGCTGCATGGCGGTCTGCGCTTCGCGCTGCCGGAGCTCCTCGTAGGCCAGCGCATTGCTGACGGCAACCGCTATCGGGGAAGAAAGGGTTACAAGAAGCCCCTTCTCGCTCTCCAGCCACTTTTTTTTGTCATCCTTTGAAACAAAACAGAGAAAGCCGATAACCTTTCCCCCGGTTCGCAGCGGAGCAAGTACAACCTGGCGCATACCGAGTTCATAGAGCACCTGGGGAACAGGAAAATCCGCAGGAAAACTGCCGATCGACTCTCCGATATTCAGCACGGATACCGTCACATCTCCCAGATGGGGTTCAATCCAGGAGCCGGCTATCGGCCGCTTTTTACGCTCGACACCATCAGGAAGCTGAAAACGAAGCATTTCAAAAAAAACACTGCTGTAGCGCCGGTCCTTGTCAAAGGTGATAATAACGACGGAATCAAACTCAAATACCAGACGGAGTTTGTCTGTTACTGTCCGGAACAGCTCCTGGGGATCGCGAATGGAACCGACGGCATCGCTTATATACTGCATAAGCATATGCGCCTCATGGGATGAAGAGATACTCATAGGATCGCAAGAAAGATGATATTCCTAAATAATAGGAAGACAAAATAGAGAATATTCTCATTATTTCAGAACAAGCGAAAAGAGAAAAGATACTAAACCCTATTTTAATAACATGTTAACTCTATTTTTCTTCCCTTTTCTTTCTGGCATACGAATTGCCTTAATAAGTAATAACAGGAAAGAACACCTTGGGTAAAAGAATAAAGGGCTTCACTATACATTGTTGCGCACGGTTTGAGTCCCGAACGTGTCGGGAGAATACATTTATAGCGCAGCCCGAAATCACCGGGAAATAATGAAGAGAATACTGATAAGAGTTGCCGTGTGGACAGGCGCAGCAATGATGCTTGCAATGCCATGCCGGAGTGCTCTCGGAGGAGAATCCCCCGAAGGGGTACTGACACTTGAAAAAACAATCGGGCTTGTTCGTGAAAACCACCCGGCCCTGAAAGCCGCAGCCGAAGAAATCACTGCTGCCGATGCCCGGGTTACCAAAAGCAGAAGCACCTGGTTCCCTCAGATAACGGCAAGTGCAGGGTACACCTATATTGATCCGGTCTCGGAAATGAGTTTTGGCGGCAGCGCTCCGATCAAATTCATGCCCAACAACAACTACGACGCCAAAGTCACCGCAAGGGCCACAATATTTGATTTCGGAAAACGGGGAAACGGTGTCGAGCTTGCACTCTCAGGGAAAAGATCGGCCGAACACGCACTCGAAATTTCCCGCCGGGAGCTCTCCTGGCAGAGTATCCAGCTCTTTTACGGAAATCTTTTGCTGCACGAAAGCATAAGGGTAGAACAGAAGGAGATTGCGGCGCTGAACAAGGCTCTCGACTTCTCGACAAAACGATACCAGGCAGGATCAGCAACCCGGTTTGATCTCCTCTCCACCGAAGTGCGTATCGCTGCCGCCCGGAGCAGAGCGCTTGATCTGGCTCATGCCCTGCGCCGGAACGAACTGGCCCTGCGGCGCCTGACGGGCATCGCTGATAACGGACCGTTAACCCTCAATGGCTCATTTTCCGTCACGCCATCCGCAGCAAGAGAAACCGGAATGGTGGCTCAGGCGTTACAGCAGCGGCTGGAGGTGAAACTTTCAATTGAGAACGAAAAGAGTGCCAGCCAAAAGCGATCCATCGCCATAAAAGAGGGGATGCCGGTCATTACCGGAAGTGCCTCCTACGGCAGGAGCAATGGCTACCAGCCCGATATTGAGGCGATGCGTAATAACATTGCCGCCGGGCTTCATCTTGAAATCCCCATCTTTTCAGGCTTCCGTAACCGTGCTGAACGACAGGAAGCCACGGCGCTCATGCATGCCGCCACGTTGCGCAGGCTTGATACCGAGCAGCAGGTAAAAAACGAAGTCGAAGAGATGCTTGACGGAGTTCAGACCTCATCGAAAAAGCTCCTGACTACCGATGCCCAGGTAAATCAGGCGAAACTCGCTGCCGAACATGCCCGGGCACGATTCGAAAACGGTATGGCAACCACGCTTGACCTTCTCGACACGGAAGCTTCACTTTCCCAGGCAGAACTTGCCCGGTTGCAGGCGACCTATGAATACGTAATGAGCAGCTATGCACTGAAACGGGCAACCGGGGAGGTTTTCTGGTAATATGACACGCACACTGAAAAAAATTATCTGTGCCGTTGATTTTTCGGCCTGTTCGGATGCCATGATCAGTTATGCCGCAGAGATGGGGTGTAAAGAGACGGAACTCATTATCCTCCATATTGCTTCTGAAAATGAGCAAAACAAAGGAATTCACGGTATGCACCTGCATGAGTTTTCCCGTTACAGCAATATCCTTGAACCGCACGGCTCAAACATCCGCTTTGCCTTGCAGCACGGTGATCCGGCAGCAGGCATTCTTGGCTATGCTGCCGAGCAGCAGGCGGATATGATCATGCTCGGCTCTCACGGCTCCACAGCCCTCACCCGGCTTCTTGTAGGAAGCACTGCAGAAATGGTCATGCGCCAGGCTGAGTGCCCTGTTATGGTAATGAAAACACCTGACAACCAGACAAAAAAACATGGAACAACCTGAATCGAAAACAATGCCAGAGAACATCACAAAGGAAAAAACACCATTGAAAGCATCGAAGCCGGTGCGCATCATTATTGTCGTGATTGCCATTGCCACAGCCGTAATCTGGGGCGGCGGCCGACTCTACCACTCATTCCTCTATGTTGAAACTGATAACGCCCAGATTGAGGGCGATGTCTATCCGGTCATATCGCGCATTCCGGGAAAGGTTCAGGATGTTCTCGTCGATGATAACCGGATAGTAAAACAAGGGGAAACAGTTATCCGGCTTGAAGCTGCGGATTATGAAGTGCGCCGTGACATTGCATCGGCTGCGCTGCAGAGTGCCCGCGCCTCCGTTTTGGCGGCAGAAGCAAATGCAAATGCCGCTGCAGCAACCGAGCGCAAGCTCAATGCCGATCTCGGGCGCAACAACAACCTTCGGCGGCAGGACGTTGTGTCACAGGCGGAATTCGATGCGGTCCGTGCCGGTGCTGACGCAGCGAAAGCCCAGTATGCTTCAGCGACAAGCCAGCGGGGTGCTGCCGCTGCACAGGTTAAAATGCGTGAGGCGGAACTGCGCAATGCCGAACTCCAGTTGTCCTACACCACCATAACCGCTCCGGCTTCAGGGCATATATCCAGAAAGAGTGTTCAACCGGGGCAGTACGTAGCCCCCGGCCAGCAGCTTATAGCAATTGTGGGCAGCAATAAATTATGGGTTGTGGCAAATTTCAAGGAGACCCAACTTGATAAAATCACTCCCGGGCTTCCGGTCATCATCCATGTTGATGCCTACCCTGGCAAGGAGTTCAAAGGAAAAATCGAGTCCATCTCATCAGGTACCGGGGCAAAGTTCTCTCTGCTGCCGCCCGACAATGCAAGCGGAAACTTCATCAAGGTAGCGCAACGGGTTCCGGTGAAAATTGTATTTACCGAAACCCCGGACAAAGCGCAGCAGTTGGCGGCCGGGATGAACGTGGTGGTTGAGGTGAGGGTAAAATGACCTCCATTGCCCCAATGCTGCCGAATCCGGCCCACGCCTATGAGACCGGGTTGAAGAAAGTGATCATCACGTTGACGGTTATCGTCTCGGCAATGCTTGAGCTGATCGACACAACCATCGTCAACGTAGCGCTCACACAGATCAGCGGCAACCTCGGCGCAAGTATTGAGGATGTGGCATGGGTCATCACCAGCTACGCCATCGCCAACGTTATCGTCATTCCGCTTTCCGGCTTTCTCGGCAACCTGCTCGGGCGTCGGAACTACTACATCGGTTCCATACTGCTTTTTACCGCAGCTTCGCTGCTTTGCGGCATGGCGCCGAACATCTGGACGCTGGTCTTTTTCCGCTTTCTGCAGGGCCTTGGCGGCGGAGCACTTCTGCCTACATCCCAGGCCATTCTCTACGAAACCTACCGTCCTGAAGAGCGGGGCAAGGCAACCGGTATTTTTTCGATGGGGCTGGTTCTCGGCCCGACTTTCGGCCCTCTGCTTGGCGGTTTTCTGGTTGACTACATGACGTGGGAGTGGTGCTTTTTTGTCAACATCCCGGTCGGTCTGCTTGCCGCATGGTCGGCATTCACCTTTATCAAGGAGCCAAAGGTACAGCATGCTGTATCGAAAATCGACTGGACCGGCATCGGACTTCTCGCTGTCGGTATCGGCTCGTTGCAGTTCATTCTTGAACGGGGAGAGTCAAAAGACTGGTTTGAAACACCCTATATCACCTGGTTCACTATCATTGCTGTAGTATCCCTGATAGCATTTGTCTGGTGGGAGCTGCACACCGAAGAGCCGGCTGTTGACCTGCGGGTGCTTGCCCGAAGCAACAACCTTGCTATTGCGGCAGTTCTTACCTTTATCGTCGGATACGGCCTCTACGGCTCTCTCTTTGTCTTCCCCGTCTTTGTTCAGCGGCTTCTCGGCTTTACGGCTCTCCTTACGGGAACCGTGCTCTTTCCAAGTGCACTCGTAACCGGAATCATTGCGCTGCCGCTTGGCATCGCCCTTCAGAGGGGTGCATCACCAAAACTGCTTATGAGTTTCGGGATGAGCGCATTTGTCTTTTTCTGCTGGAACCTCGGCCAGCAAACCATGCAGTCGGGCTCTGAAAACTTCTTCTGGGTACTGCTCCTGCGTGGTGTAGCCCTTGGCTTCATCTTTATTCCGGTCACCATGCTCGCGGTGGCAGGGCTGCACGGCAGGGATATCGGGCAGGCAACCGGGCTCAACAACATGGTGCGTCAGCTTGGCGGCTCTTTCGGCATCGCAATCACCAACACCTATATCGCCAAACGGGTTGCCGCTCACCGGGTAGAACTGCTGAGCCATCTCTCCCCCTACGACCCAGCCGCAGTGGCAAGAATTGATGCCATTAAGCAGGCCGCAACCATGAGGGCCGGTGTTTCACCCTCCGAATCGGAGCTTGTAGCCCTGAAGGCGCTGGAAGGCACGGTTACCATACAAAGCCACCATCTCGCCTATATGGATGCATTCATGCTGATCGCCCTGCTCTTTGCGCTTGCACTGCCGCTGCTTTTTTTCATTAAAATCAACAAAAGCGAAAAAGCAGACCTCTCCTCCGCCCACTGAATATGAAGGGTCCGTTATTACTGCGCCCCTTCCGATGAGTTGTAACGGCTGTAAGCGTTGCGGACACTGCGATTGGTGTAGATGAGAACTATCGCAGCAAGAATGGTTACCATGCACCCTGCCCGGATGGCAATGCCGGTACCGAAATGCTCCGAAATATAGCCGATCTCCAGGTTGCCGATCGGCATAAAACCCATAAAGACCATCATGTAGAGGCTCATCACCCGGCCACGAAAACGGTCATCAACCGTGCTCTGGATGGTAGCGCTCAGGGTGGATACGGCTGCCACAAGACCGAACCCGCCAAGGAAAAGGAAAAAAAGCGCCACCGGCAGTGAAACAGAGAAGGTAAACCCGATTAGTGCCAGAGCGAACAGAATGGTACCACCGGCAATGAAAACAAGCCGGTCAACTCTTCCGGAGAAGATGGAGACAAGCACGGTCCCGATAACCGAACCAAGACCAGACACCCCGTAGAGATAGCCAAGACCTGTTGCTCCCATGCCGAATGTTTGTTTGGCAATAACCGGAAGCATGGTAACATAGGACCATGCAAAAATGGCGATTACGGCAATAAAAAAAATAGCGGTGCGGATCACCGGATGCTGCCAGGAGTAGCTCAGCCCCTCCCTGATCGCCAGCACAGGATTGCCTGAAATGGTCGCGCCTCCCTTTTTAGGCGATGCTTTCATGGAGATGAGTGAGAGAATAACCGCAAGAAAGCTCACACCATTAAGCAGAAAGGCGCCGCCCGTTCCGGTTGCCGATATCAGAAAACCCGCAATAGCCGGACCGATCACCCGCGAACCGTTGTAGATCGCAGAATTCATCGCAATGGCCGACGCAAGATGCTCCCGCTCTACAATTTCACTCAGAAAAGCCTGGAGAGCCGGAACATTCAGGGCATTGACGCATCCGAGCAGAAAAGAGAGCAGAAGGATGATGCCGATGGTGACGGTGCCGGTCAAGGCAAAATATCCAAGTACAAAAGCCAGCAGCATAGCCGATGACTGCGTCCAGAGCAGAATGGTTCTGCGCGGATAGCGATCAACAAGCACACCGCCGAAGAGGGAGAGAAAAAGAGTAGGCAGGGTTGAGGCTGCGGCTGCAAGACCCACGTCAAACGCTGAACCGGTAATTTCAAGCACCAGCCACCCCTGGGCCACCATCTGGATCCAGGTGCCGATCATGGAGATTACCTGTCCGGGAAAGTAGCGGCGGAAATCAGGACTCTGAAACGCCGGAAACGCCGAAAGAAGGCGTCCCGATAGTGAACGCTCTCTTTGAGGCCCGGAACGTGTCGTATTGTTTGATGTTGCGTCTTCAGCAGGCAGCGTCATTACAGCAGGTCGTCTTCAGTTATTCTTCTTCTGACAGCTCCAAGGTATTAAAATCAAGCGGGAATTCCCGCATGGAGTTATGCGCATCTTCATAAGCACACAATCATCGTCCTCGCGGCAGATCAAACCATACCACCCCAGGATTTGCGACATAATAGCGCACAAAACTCCTTTGTTTTTCGCCCGGAATACAGAGATGGTTACAGATACAAAAAGGGAGGAAAAGGTGCCACTCATTGATATAAATAAGCCGTACATTCAGCCAGCTCATGCAGGCTGAATTCGCCTGAAGGAGCTTGAATGTAAACTTCATCAACAACAAAAAGCAAGGAGTTCTTCCGATGAATGCAGTAAATCCGGAAGCTATCGGTCTGTTCGGGCTCATCGTCACCGTCTGGGTGTTCGGTCTCGAACAGTTGGGGTTCGGACTGGACAAGGAGACCGATCATGCAAAGCTGGGGCGAAGTCTTGCCCATGTCGCCCTCTGGTTCGGAGGGGTCGCACAGATTTTCACTGCCCTGTGCATGTTTCTCTTCGACATGGGGTTGCCTGCTGACCTGAGAATCTATCTGGGCACCATCTTTGCCACCTACGGGCTTTTCTGGGTTGTTGTCGCCATGCATTTCTACAATCCCGGCGACAAAAAGGTCTATGCGCACATGTTTCTCGGGATCTTTTTCATTACGGCACTCTTCAGCTTCAAAGCCGTCCTGCTCGGCAAAATCTGGCCACTGGCCACCGTGCTGCTGCTTATTAATGTGCTGACGATTCTGCTTCCGTTTGCCTGGTACAAACAGAACGCCATCATCACCAAAATCTGCGGAGCAACAAACGTGGCCATCGGCCTCTGTGCCGTGCCGCTCCTCATGCACTCCCTCGGCATGTGACATCTCCTCCCTTTTGCCCTGAACATTCCCGGATATTACGGAATGTTCAGGGCCGACATGATCGGGCATCCAGCAGCAGAGTGACCTCCATTACGTCAGCAACAACCAATCGCACCTTCCCCCGGCTCCTGAAACTCCGCTTCTGTAACGGTTAAACGAATAAAAACACAGCTATTTACTCAATAACTGCAAGCCGGAAAAGGAAGTACTGAACAGTTGTTTTGCAGATTTCGCCTGATTTGCTAATATGAGTGCTGGCCTGACGTAAATTCAGCCTGTACAGTATCTGATTTTTTTTCAAGGATTAAACCATTTCACGCCATGAGCGATCACATCTATAAGAAAATTGAACTTGTCGGCTCTTCGCAGACGAGCATTGAAGAGGCCGTAAAAAATGCTGTCGCAAAAGCAGCCGAGACCATCAGAAACATCCGCTGGGTTGAGATTATTGAAACCCGCTGTCATGTTACTGACCAGCAGGTCGCCTACTGGCAGGTTACCGTGAAAATCGGCTTCACCCTTGACGAGGAGTGATTCACCTTTTTTTTAACGCAGAAAGGCGCCGGAACCGGCGCCTTTCTGCGTTAATCGATCAAGGAATCCTCTCCGGAAGTTATTCCGCTTCATAGATTTCCGGCGCCAGCGACCAATGCCTTGGAGAGAGCCAGAGCGTTGAGAGCATCAGTTCACGGATGTGAGGAAACTCTTTTGGCAAACGGTCGTAAATCATTTCAAAAAGCTGCTCATGGGAAAGGAGCTCGGTCTTCCATGCTTCACGGTCTACCGACATCAGCTTGATGAACTTCTCTTCCGTCATATCCTCAAGACCTGTCCAGTCAATCATATCGTACTTCGGCATCCATCCCAGCGGACTTTCAACGGCAGCAACATCACCGTGCACACGATCAACAATCCACTTCAGTACCCGCATGTTTTCACCGAAACCGGGCCAGAGGAATTTGCCGTTTTCGTCCTTGCGGAACCAGTTGACACCGAAAATTCTCGGCAGCTCGGTGAGCGTGCGTCCTACATGCAGCCAATGGTTGAAATAGTCGCCCATATGGTAACCGCAGAAAGGAATCATGGCGTAGGGATCGCGACGCACATCACCAACGGTTCCGGCTGCCGCAGCAGTTTTTTCCGAACCCATTGTTGCTGCAAGGTAGACTCCGAAATTCCAGTTTGCTGACTGGTAAACAAGAGGAACGGTATCGCCCCGGCGTCCGCCGAAAATAAAGGCACTGATAAGCACGCCTTTCGGATTTTCCCAATCGGGATCAAGGGAGGGGCACTGACTTGCCGGAGAGGTAAACCGTGCATTCGGATGTGACGAGAGCCTTCCGCAGTCGGGGGTCCAGGCTTTTCCCTGCCAGTCAATAAGCTCTGCAGGAGGAGTGTCGGTCATTCCCTCCCACCAGACATCACCATCAGGAGTCATGGCTACATTGGTAAAAATACAGTTCTTAGACAGCGTGGCCATGGCGTTCGGATTTGATTTCTCCGAAGTACCGGGAGCTACGCCGAAAAATCCGTATTCCGGGTTGATGGCATAGAGGCGGCCATCCGGACCGGGCTTGATCCATGCAATATCGTCACCAACAGTAGTCACTTTCCACCCTTTGAACGATTCCGGAGGAATAAGCATGGCAAAGTTGGTCTTTCCGCATGCACTCGGGAAGGCTCCGCCGACATAGGTTTTTTCGCCTTCCGGAGATTCAACACCCAGAATAAGCATGTGTTCGGCAAGCCACCCTTCATCACGAGCCATTGAGGATGCGATACGAAGTGCGAAACATTTTTTACCGAGAAGGGCATTGCCGCCATAGCCACTGCCGAAAGAGACAATAGAGCGCTCTTCAGGGAAATGGACAATATATTTGGTGTCACTGCATGGCCAGGCAACATCCTTCACTCCCGGCTGAAGCGGAGCTCCGACGGAGTGAAGACAGGGAACAAAGTCACTGTGCTCATCAAGAAGATCCATAACCTGGCGGCCCATACGCGTCATGATGCGCATATTGGTGACCACATACGGGGAGTCGGATATTTCAACGCCGATATGGGCAATAGGTGATCCGAGCGGTCCCATGCTGAAAGGAATGACATACATGGTCCTGCCGGTCATGCAGCCGCTGAATAGCCCGTTTAGAGTCGCCTTCATCTCTTTTGGCGCAACCCAGTTGTTGGTTGGGCCTGCGTCCTGTCGGCGAATGCTGCATATATAGGTTCTGTCCTCAACTCTGGCGACATCGCTCGGGTCTGAACGACAGAGATAACTGTTCGGACGCTTCTCTTCTGAGAGCTTGATAAAGGTGCCGCTCTCAACCATCTGTGTACAGAGGCGGTCATACTCTTCCTGGGAGCCATCGCACCAGGATATGGAACTCGGACGACACAGTTCAGCGGTTTCCTTAACCCACTGGAGCAGTTTTTTGTTTTTCACATAGTCCGGAGCATTGATCTGCATAAAAGTCATTGTTTGTTTCTTTTGGAGACTAATCGTTATAAAAAAAGACGTCCGCATTCAACACTGAATGCGGACGTGGAGAGGAGAAACTGAATATGTCCGGATAGAGAGAGAGTCGGACACCAAAACCCTTGTTCATAAAGTCAGGTATTATTTTACTTTTACCGGCTTTTTGAGTGCGGCAAGAATGATCTTCTCAAATTCCGCTTTACTTTTACCCCCGGTAATGACCTGGGTCACCCGTCCTGATGCGTTCACAACAAAGGAGGTCGGAATAGCCTTGATCTGGCCATCCGGAACAAATCTGCCAAACGAGCCAAGAAGCTGGTCATCAGACATGACAACAGGGTAACTGATCCTGTTCCCAGTTATGAATGACTTGATGGTCGGGGCGGTTTCATTGACTGCGATACCAATAAAAGTAAATCCATTACGACTGTATTGATTCTGCAGGGCAACCATATCGGGAATCTCTGCTCTGCATGGGGGGCACCACGATGCAAAAAAATTCACAATATAGGCCTTGCCTGCCAGTTGCGCTGATCCAATCGCCTTGCCATCAAGCGTAACTGCTGAAAATGCAGGTGCCGGGGTATTAAGAGCCGCAACAGGAGCGACAGCAAACGCATCGCCGTCGGTTCCGGCAAGAAGCAGAAGACAAAACAGTGCTGTATTAAAAAATTTGCTGATCCCGCTCTTCAATCTTGTATTCATAACCATCCGGATTTAACTGATAATTGAGCTTTTTGTCCAATGCGCTCTAATATAGCAATTCTTCTTTTTTTTTATGACATAAATGGTATGGTAATTATCTTTGTGTTTCTTTGCCAAATAAATTATATTTAGGCTTGTCTTTTTTATATGCTTAAGCCACCTTAGCTCAGTTGGTAGAGCAACTGTTTCGTAAATAGTAGGTCGTGGGTTCGACTCCCTCAGGTGGCTCTTAGCCGGGGCAGCCTCAACAGCGGGATATTATGGCTCATGATGCCCGATGAAAAAAGACAGACAAGCCCCGAGAACTAAACGTTTGATTTCCCTATTAAAATCCTATCAAAACTGTCGCTATGCAAGAAGGTAAGATTTCCCAGATCATCGGCCCTGTTGTTGATGTTGATTTTCCCGAAGGACGACTCCCGTCTATTCTGGATGCACTGACCATTACTCGACCTGACGGAACAAAGCTTGTTCTTGAAACCCAGCAGCATCTCGGCGAAGAGCGTGTGCGTACCGTATCAATGGAGAGCACGGACGGTCTGGTCAGAGGAACGAGCGTCGCCAATACAGGAATGCCTATCCAGGTTCCTGTCGGACCGGAAGTTTTAAGCCGGATGATGAACGTTGTCGGCGAACCCATTGATGGTCGCGGTCCGGTCCATACCGCAAAAACCTATTCGATCCATCGTTCAGCTCCGAAATTTGACGAGATCTCCACAAAAGCGGAGATGTTTGAAACCGGTATCAAGGTTATCGATCTTCTCGAGCCGTACTCACGCGGCGGCAAAACAGGTCTTTTCGGTGGCGCCGGTGTAGGTAAAACCGTTCTGATCATGGAACTCATCAACAACATTGCCAAACAGCAGTCGGGCTTCAGCGTATTTGCCGGTGTAGGCGAACGTACCCGTGAAGGAAACGATTTGTGGCATGAAATGATGGAGTCGGGCGTTATCGATAAAACAGCTCTTGTTTTCGGACAGATGAATGAGCCTCCCGGTGCCCGTCAGCGGGTTGCTCTGACAGGACTCAGCATTGCAGAGTATTTCCGTGATGAGGAAGGCCGCGATGTGCTTCTCTTTATTGACAATATCTTCCGCTTTACCCAGGCAGGTTCCGAGGTTTCCGCACTTCTCGGTCGTATGCCGAGTGCTGTAGGATACCAGCCAACCCTCGCCACTGAGATGGGTCAGCTTCAGGACAGAATCGTTTCTACCAAGAAGGGTTCGGTTACGTCGGTTCAGGCTATCTATGTTCCTGCGGATGACCTTACCGATCCGGCACCTGCTACGGCATTTGCCCACCTTGATGCAACAACCGTGCTTTCACGTCAGATCGCCGAGCTTGGTATCTACCCAGCTGTTGATCCTCTTGACTCCACGTCGCGTATTCTTGATCCGAACATTGTCGGTGACGATCATTACGACACTGCCCAGGCTGTCAAACAGCTTCTCCAGCGCTACAAGGATCTCCAGGACATCATCGCCATTCTCGGTATGGACGAGCTGAGCGACGAGGACAAGCTTGTCGTTTCAAGAGCCAGAAAAGTACAGCGCTTCCTTTCACAGCCATTCTTCGTTGCCGAGGCATTTACCGGTCTTGCCGGAAAATATGTCAAGCTTGAAGAGACCATCAAAGGCTTCAAGGAGATCATCGCAGGAAAGCATGACAATCTGCCGGAAAGCGCATTCTACCTTGTTGGAACCATTGAGGAAGCCATCGAGAAAGCAAAAACGCTCTAAACACAACACGAACCATGGCGAATTCCGATAAAGGTTTCCAGATAGAGATCGTCACTCCCCAGAAACTTTACTTTTCAGGGGAGATCGAAAGTGTAACCGCACCGGGTGAGGATGGCCTCTTTCAGGTATTGAAGAACCATGCCCCCCTGCTCTCTGCGCTGAAAGCCGGCAAGGTCAAACTTGCAATGGCAGACCGCAGTGAGCAGACATTTACGATCTCTGATGGTTTTTTTGAAGTCAGCAGCAACAAAGCGATCCTGCTGACCGAAAACATTGCCTGATTTCATGCAAATGAGTTAAAAAAAACATCAGTATCCCAATCGATCGGGGTACTGATGTTTTTTTCTTTGTAAGGGCACCTCACCGCCCAACGAAGCAATCGAATCGCGGAATAAATTAGTAGGGGTGCCTCATGAAAAACCTCATCCCCAAAGCTCTGCGCAAGGGTGAGACCATCGGTCTCATCTCCCCTTCATCCCATTGCGCTTATCCTGTAAAGATCGGCCAGGCGATCAGCTATCTGGAAGCAAACGGATACCGGGTTAAACTCTCCAGTCACCTCAACCGTATAGATACCGATCCGGCAGTCGCCGACCGGGAAAAGCTGCACGATATCCATGAAATGTTCAGTGACCCAGATGTCCGGGCAATATTCTGTCTGCGCGGTGGTGCCGGTTCAGCCCGGCTCCTGAACCAGCTCGACTACACGCTTATCGCCGCCAATCCGAAAATTCTTGCCGGCTATTCGGACATCACCGCCCTCTCGCTTGCGCTCTACGCAAAAACCGGTCTCATCAGCTTTTCCGGTCCAATGGCCGCAACCGAGCTCTATGCTCCGACCCCCTACACCGAAGAGCATTTCTGGGGAATGCTCACCTCCCCTTCATATGCCCGTTCGATTACCAATCATTCCGCTCACCCGATCTCGGCAATAAAGGATGGCTCTGCTGAGGGTCAGTTAATCGGTGGTAATCTCTCGGTGCTCTCGGCAATGATAGGCACCCCGTTTCTTCCCCTCTTCAACGATACCCTTCTCTTTCTGGAGGATATCAATGAACCGGCCTACCGGATTGACCGGATGCTCTCACATCTTTCCAACGCAGGGCTTCTTGCCCGATGCGGCGCCCTGCTGTTCGGACAGTTCTCCAGTGAGCCACTCGAACCGGGCGAGGCGGAACGGGTAAAAAACATTTTTGACTACTACAGCACCCTCAATCCGAATGCAACGGTACTCTCGGGTCTCTCCTACGGCCATATCCGGGAGCTGATGACTATCCCCATCGGCGCCCGTTTCAGGGTCAGCGTGACCGCTTCCGGAAGCTTTACTCTTGGAGCACTTGAACCGGTTATTGCAGCGTAGCCGTTCGCTTGCGCCTGAGTAAAGCAATATTTATTTTATCATGTTACAGCCCGCTCGCAACTGCCTATGCACTCTCAGATGATGACTATGTGGACGGCCTCAGATAGTACTCCCGAAACAAAACAGCGAGAACAGCTCACGGGAACTGATCAGCTTGATGCCTATCGGGTTGTTCTCTTCAATGATGAGGAACACTCCTTTGATGAGGTTATCGATCAGATCATCAAAGCTATACGATGCTCCCGCTCCAAAGCCGAGCGCCATACCTGGGAGGTCCACACCAGAGGCCGCAGCATTGTCTTTGCCGGCACTATGGCCGAGTGCATCAGGGTCAGCTCAATCCTCGAAGAGATCGCCCTCAAAACCGAAATCCAGACCAGCTGAAGTACTTGTAGCTACGGCGAATAAACTGCACGCGACAACCTCAATGCAACGGCTGGCCATTGCCCGACTCGCAAAGGGAGTTATAACAGCTCCCGATTCAGCGCTATTTTACGTATATTTTTCTTTATACATAAAAACAAGAGACGGGTTCATTTATCCAGTGTCATGATCAGAAACCCCGATGCAAGCTTTACGCCTGACAATAGTCCCATAAACCAATACAAGCCTCAACAATAAAACAGCTCTGCACTATTCATCATTTTATACAGGTCACATGATCTTCAATCAGTTTTCGCTCTAACTATGAGCAATGAACAACTCATACCGAAACACGGTGGATACAGAAGCCTCAAAAGCTTTCAGATCGGGCAGTTAATCTATGATCTGACTGTTCGCTTTTGTGACAAATACATCGATAAACGCAGTCGAACCCATGACCAGATGGTTCAGGCTGCACGTTCCGGAGTGCAAAACATCGCCGAAGGGAGTCATGCGTCAGGAACTTCAAAAAAGACCGAACTCAAACTGACAAGTGTCGCACGAGCCAGCCTTGAAGAGCTTCGACTCGATTATGAAGACTATCTTCGGCAGCGCAATCTGCCCGAATGGCCGCCAGACCATCCTGCTTTACGGCGCTTCAAGGCTCTTCGGTGCAGTAGCATTATTGAGCTGCGCAAGTGGATCGCAGAAGAACAAAAGTGCCACAAAGAGCCGCAAAACAGCACAGAGAGCACTCTCACTGTGCCCGTCCCTGTCAGTCCGTGTCCGTCCTTCTCAACCCCTGTGCTTGTAGCCAATGCCGCTCTTTCACTGATAAACCTCTGCTGTTACCTTCTTGACCGCCAGATTGAAGCGCTGGCAAAATCATTTGAAACAGAGGGTGGATTTACCGAGCGGCTCTACCGGGTACGCTCGGCTCATCGCCGGAAGTGAGGGAACACTGACTTTCACGGACGGGCACCGACCGGCACCGGGGCTGGCTTGACAACTCCCCTGAAAAGGATCAGCCATCCACAAGCCTTGACGAGGTTATAAACGCCCTTGAAAAAGGCTCCTGACAGCGTTCCGGCTGCAACACGTCATCTCCGATTGAACGCTCTCCCTCCACTGATTATCCCCCCTGGTTTGTTATATTCCATGTTTTATCGTGTTGAACCGGGAGTACCCGGAAATTTTTTTACCACACTATTTTGAACGAACGATGAGCAATTCTGATCAAGCGAGGGTGCAGAGCGTGAATCTGCCGCCCGATAAAGTGATGCACAAGCTGGTGTCGCTGGCCAAACGCCGGGGGTTTATCTACCCGTCGTCCGAGATCTATGAGGGGCTCTCCTCCTGCTTTGACTACGGGCCGCTCGGCAGTGAGCTGAAAAAGAATATCAAGGAACTCTGGTGGAACACCATGACCCGCCGCCACCAGAATATTGTAGGCATTGATGCCTCCATACTTATGAATCCAAGGGTGTGGGAGGCTTCAGGCCATGTAGCGAGCTTCAATGATCCGATGATTGATGACCGCACAACAAAGCGGCGCTACCGGGCAGACCACCTGATCGAAAACCATATCGAAAAACTGCGCCGGGATGGAAAGGATGAGGAGCTGCAGAAGGTGCAGAGTGCATACGAAAACGTTGCCAGTGCCGAAGACTCCAACCGTGCGCTTTACGAGCTGATCATTGCTGAAAAGATCAAGGCGCCGGATACCGGCTCTGGCGATTGGACGGAGGTTCGTCAGTTCAATCTGATGTTCCAGTGCAATATGGGTGCTGTGGCCGATAAATCAAGCATCGTCTACCTGCGGCCTGAAACCGCGCAGGGCATTTTTGTCAACTTCCATAACGTCCGGGAGTCGTCGCGCATGAGGGTACCGTTCGGTATTGCGCAGATCGGCAAGGCATTTCGCAACGAGATTGTTAAAGGGAACTTCATCTTCCGGATGGTGGAGTTTGAACAGATGGAGATGCAGTACTTTGTAAAACCCGGCACCCAGAAGGGGGCTTTTGAAGCATGGCGTGAGGAGCGGTTTGCCTGGTACAGCACCGCACTCGGACTGCGAGCGGAAAAACTGCACTGGTACAAGCATGACAAGCTGGCTCACTACGCTGATCTTGCCTATGATATCAAGTATGAGTTCCCCTTCGGCATTGAGGAGATTGAGGGCATTCACTCCAGAACCGATTTTGACCTCAAACAGCATCAGGAGTACTCCGGCAAGAACATGGAGTATATCGACCAGCTCACCAATGAGCGCTTTATCCCCTATGTGGTTGAAACATCCGCCGGATGCGACAGGCTCTTTTTGGCGCTCCTGGCAGATGCATACCGTGAAGATGTTGTGGACGGTGAAGAGCGCGTTATGCTGAAGCTCGCTCCAAAAGTAGCCCCGGTCAAGGCCGCTGTACTTCCTCTGATGAAAAAAGGGGGCATGGGCGAAAAGGCCGCTCAGCTGCGTGACGAGCTTTCCGAATCGTTCCTTGTCCAGTACGATGACGCCGGCTCTATCGGCAAGCGCTACCGCCGTCAGGATGAGATCGGCACACCATTCTGCATCACGGTTGACCATCAGTCGCTTGAAGAGGGTACGGTTACCGTGCGCTTCCGTGACAGTGCCGCACAGGAGCGGATTGACCTTTCACGGGTCAGGGAGTTTATATGCGAAAAGCTGGTTTAATTTTTTGGTAACTCATCTATTTTCCAATGCGTTATGATGTTGCTGTATTAGGCGGCGGCCCTTCAGGATCGGTTGCCGCGGCCGAGCTTGCCAGGGCTGGACTCTCAACGATTCTCATTGAACGCAACTTTGAGAATGTCAAACCATGCGGCGGAGCAATACCGCTCGGACTGATTGAGGAGTTCCGCATTCCTTCAGAGCTGGTGGAAAAAAAACTCTCCCGCATGAAGGCCCGCTCCCCGAAAGGGCGGGTGATCGAGATGAACATGCCGAACGGATATGTCGGGATGGTCAGGCGCGAAAAATTTGACCGATGGTTGCGCACTGAAGCTGAAAAAGCCGGCGCAACCGTTGCCGAAGGGCTGGTAAACACCATCACCCCCTCTGCTGACGGCTTTGTCATCAAAACCCTCAATGACAAAATAGCACCGCTCAAGGCTGCACGGATTATCGGGGCTGACGGGGCGAACTCTAAAACCGCCGACGAGCTGCACTTTCCGCCAAACGAGCTGAAGGTGATCGCCATGCAGCAGCGCTTCCACTACTCACCCGCAATCGAAAAGTTCAGCAATATTGTTGAGATCTGGTTTGACGGAGAGGTCTCTCCCGACTTTTACGGATGGATCTTCCCGAAGGCGGATCATCTTGCCATCGGCACCGGCACTGAGGATCACCGGCACAACATCAAGGCGCTGCAGCGGCGTTTTATCGAAAAAATCGGGATTACCGACAAACCCTACCTTGATGAGGCGGCCAAAATACCGATGAAGCCCCGCAAATCCTTTACCCAGGAGAAGGCCATTCTGGTCGGGGATGCCGCCGGACTGGTAACACCGGCAAACGGTGAGGGGATATTCTTTGCCATGCGATCAGGAAAACTCGGCGCACAGGCAATGATTGAACACCTGAAAAACGGCGCTCCGCTTGCAAACTATGAAAAAGAGTTCCGCAGGCTCTACGCTCCGATCTTTTTCGGTCTGGAAGTCCTGCAGGCGATTTATTACAAAACGGACCGGCTGCGGGAGAGTTTTGTCGCCATATGCGCCGATGATGATGTGCAGCAAATCACCTTTGACTCCTATCTTTATAAGAAAATGGTGCCTGCCCCCTGGCCGGTGCAGATGAAAATCTTTTCAAAAAACATCTACCACCTGATCAAGGGCTCTTGATGCTGCTCTCTTTTCCAAACTGGATTATTCATCTCTCTTCCGCTCTTGAATGGGGGCTCGGGGCAGCACTGCTCTTCCGTTACGGCAGGCTTTGCAACCGGCGCGACATCAGGATTTTTGCCCTCTCCATGCTGCCGCACTGGTCAGGAAGCTTTTTTGTGCTTGGTTACCATGTTTCAGGGGACTCGATTCCACTGCTTCTTGATCTGTCGGAGATCATCAATCTCTTCGGCAGCATCTCACTGCTCCTGGCAACACTGAACCTGCTGAAATCCACAAAAAAAGCTCCCTCAGTCGGCTTTGCAGCCGCACTCGGAGCCATCATAATTTCCGGCAAACCGCAATCATACCTGGGAGAAGATATCTTTGACACAATACTGCAGCTCTCCAGCGTAGTCTATATCTCTTTTCTGGTGCTGCTCTTTCTGGTCTACCGGCGTGATCGGACAATTTTTTCCGGGCTCACCGTTGCGGGGTTCTGGTTTGTGCTGGTATTTATTTCAGTCACCATTTTCTGCATGTATCTGGCAACAGTGGTTCGGGGATTTCCGACGCTCTCACATGACGACCTGCTTCACGGGATGGCCGAAAGCCTGCTGACCATAAGCAATCTTATGATCGCCATCGGCGCACACCGTAAAATCCGGGAGTATGAAACAAACCTGGCAGGATCCGCTCAGGGGTGAAGCGTCCTGGAGTATTGACGGGAATCGGCAAGCACCTCAAGCGCTCTCTTCACGACAGGATCATGGCTGAGCTCTCCTGTTCGGGCAAGAGGCTTGTCATAGTGCCGCAGGATCTCAAGCTCAAGCGCTTCGGCAACAGCTTCCGATTCCTTTGCAATCTCCTGCGCTTTCAGAAGCGCAACACCCTTCAGAAGCTCATCAGGAATCTTCACCGGATTAATTGCGTTGACCGCATCCTCGCCCTTCAGCGCAGCCTTTAGTTCATCGAGCTGTCGTTCAGCCTGTGATGTATAGGTGAATTTTCTGCTCTGCAGAAAGTCATTGAATGAGCGCATAAGCCCCTTGCGCTCAATTGCCTGAACCGGCTTGAGCGGTGTCCGGGAACGATAGTTCGAAGAGAAAAGAAAAAGCATCCCTTTATTTCGCAGCTCTGTCAGGTATGGTGAATCCTTCCTGTCGGAGAGCTCAATATCGGGCTTGATACCTCCTCCTCCATAGACCTTCCGCCTCCCTTTGGTGAAGAAGAGTGTAGAGCGCTTGTCCACCTGAACCTCAGGCAGCACATTTCGCTGCTCCGGCTCCGGAGGAACCTCTTTCTGTATCAGACGACCGGATGGGGTGTAATATTTTGCTGTGGTAAGCTTCAGCGTATTGTCATAGGAGAGATTTAAAACCGACTGCACCCGCCCTTTACCATATGAACGTTCACCGATAATCACCCCGCGATCAAGGTCCTGGATCGCGCCGGCTACAATTTCAGCCGCAGAGGCACTCTGGCTGTTGATCAGAACAACAAGCGGCACGGTTTCATGCACAGGATCGGTAACGGTGACGTAGACTTTAGGTTCATGTACCCGACCCCGAATGGATACCACATTACTGCCCTTCCTGACAAAAAGTGAAGCAACATCAACCGATGCATTGAGAAGTCCGCCCGGATTGTTTCTCAGGTCAAGTATGACTCCTCTCAGTGGAATGTGCTTTGCTGCGGCCTGACGCTGGAGATCCTGAAGAGCCTCTCTCAGTTCATCAGCCGAGCGGGCGCCGAAGCTTTTCATTTCGATATAGCCGGTATCACCAAAAAAGCAGGAGTGACTCACTGTGTTTACCCTGATCTCCTCCCGTTTTATGCTGACCGTGAAAAATGGCTCACTCTCCCGCTCTATGCCGAGCGTCAGGGTTGCTCCGAGGGGCCCCTTGAGCAGCTCCTTCACCTCATTGAGCGGTTTATTCTTTATCCCGGTACCGTTAACAGCGGCAATAATGTCCCCCATCCTGACTCCCGCCCTCGATGCCCCATATCCCTCCACAACTGAAGCGATATAAATGGATCCATCAATCGAGGCTATCGTAACTCCCGATACCGGCATACTGACCACTGGTCAATTCATCAAGCTCCTGAGAGTCACTCTTGTCAAGAACACCGTGTAGGGATCAAGGGTATGCAGCATTCGGTCAATTCCGGCATACATCAGTTCTCTGACATCGGGCTTGTCAACGTAGTTGAGTGACAACTGACGGTAGACCTCCCCAAGAAGATCAATACTCGTTATAATACCGAAATCCTCCTGTTCATCAGCCGGCATGGAGTAGAGCGACCGGGCAGAAAAGGAGGAGCAAAGGCAGAGAACAATCATGAAGCCTGACACTCTGCGCCGAAGAGTGGTCAGCGCCGCGCCGCCATAGGCTCCCCTATATTGCCTGTTAAGCTGCATCACTCACCTGAGTGCCTCTTCAAGTGCCGTTGCGCTGTCCGTGCGGGCATCGCGGTACTTGATGATAACCGGAGTATAGATAGCAAGACCATGTTCAGCTGCAAACTCTCCCTTGATGGTGCGGGATCCGGCAACAACCACCGCGCCGGCAGGAATCTCCAGCGGATGATCTGCCGTTTTTCTGTAAACCCTGTTCAGGGCAATATCATAAACCGGTGTTGAACCGTTAAGAATAACGCCTGTCCCGATCACTGCACGCTCCCTTACGATCGTACCTTCATAGATGCCGCAGTTGCCGCCAACCATCACCTCATCCTCAATAATGACGGGCATGGCTCCAACCGGTTCCAGCACACCACCTACCTGAACGCCGGCAGAGAGATGGACCTTTTTTCCAACCTGGGCGCAACTCCCCACAAGAGCATGGGAATCAATCATGGTTCCTTCATCGACGTAGGCTCCAACGTTGACATAGGCAGGAGGCATCATGACCACCGATGGGGCCAGATAGGAGCCGTCTCGTACCGCCGATCCGCCGGGAACTATGCGGACATTGTTCTCCAGTGTAAACTGTTTAAGCGGGTAGGTATCCTTGTCAATAAAGGTAAAACCGGCTCCATGCTCATCAAGCGGTACCATTGCTGCCTGAAGCCTGCCAAGACGCATGCCGAGCAGAATACCCTGCTTGACCCATGTGTTTACAATCCAGTCACTGCCGGATTTTTCTGCCGCCCGTATAGTTCCGTCGTTGAGCAGCTGCTTGAACTGCAAAAAAACCGTGCGCGCTTCAGGACTCTCCTGAAGTGCAGCCGCACCGAATGATGAAAATCCAAGTATCTGCTCTTGCAATGTATCGTACTGTCCCATAATCCCGTCTGATGTTTAGATATCGCCGTATTCGGCGGTAATGTCCTTGTTGTTCTTTCTGCTGTAAAACCGGAAATCGTCACTTCTCAGGCTCTCATCCGGCTTGACCTGAACAAAGAGCAGGTGCTGGAGAAACCATTTCAGCTCGGTTTTCAGGTCACTGTTCTGCAACGGCTCGACAACCGTAGGGCTGACGTAGAGATCAAGCTGCTGAAAATTCAAGGGGTGTTGCAGCGCATACTTTCTCAGCCATCGCTCAATCTGGTTGATGGTGGTGAAGCGAGCCTGAACCACACCGGTTCCTCCGCATGCGGGGCACTGGTCACCCATACGCTGCATCAGACTCGGTCGTATTCTCTCGCGGGTAATCTGCATGATGCCGAAATCCGACATGGGCAGAATATTTGATTTCGCCCGATCGTTACGCAGCTCGGTCTTCATCGAGTCATAAACCTTTTTGGCATTCTTCTGATCGAGCATGTCGATAAAATCAACAACAATAATACCGCCGATATCCCGAAGCCGAAGCTGCCGGACAATTTCGCGTGCCGCCTCAAGGTTGGTTTTCAGCGAGTTCTCCTCCTGCTCCCGCTTTGCGGCATACCGGCCGCTGTTGACATCAACAACAACCATGGCTTCGGTATGCTCGATAATGATATAACCGCCCGACTTAAGCCAGACCTTGCGGGAAAAGATCGATTCAACATCCTTGGCAATCCCGTACCCTTCAAAAAGGGGCAGTTTGCCCTGGTAGAGGCTGACGTTTTTAACCATCTCAGGAGCCGCCCACTGTATATAGTTCAGCGTCTCCTTGTGAATCACCGATGAATTGGCCACAATTTCCGTAACGTCGGAGGTCAGGGAGTCCCGCAGAACACTGGAGATGATGGTATCCTCCTTGAATATCAGTTGCGGAGGAGCGGCATCCTGAAGTTTTTCCTCAATCTGGGTCCATTTGGCCAGAAGCTTTTCAAGATCCTGCTTCAGAAGGGTCTCCTCCTGGTCTTCGGCAACCGTGCGGATAATCGCACCGAATCCTTCCGGCAGCATGGAGCGCACCAGTTTTTTCAGCCTTGACCGCTCCTTGCGCACAACAACACGACGGGAAACGGCAACCTGCCCGCCACCAAAGGGCAGGAGCACCATGAAACGACCGGCAATGGTAATATCCGAGGTAAGTCGTGATCCCTTGCTGCTGATAGGCTCCTTGATAACCTGAACAAGAATGGAGTCATTCGGTTTGAGTTTTCCGGCGATCATCTGGGTATAGGACTGCCGCTTCTCAGCCTTCTCCTGCTCGTCGCCTGAGGGGCGCTTGCCGCCGCTTCTGGCAGAGGCTTTTACACTCTGATCAGCCGCAGGCTGTACCTGTACCGGAGCGGCGTTTAATGAATCATCACCATCGGCATCCTCTGCGCCGACAACAGCATCATCATCATCATCATCCTCAATCAGCGCACGATAATCCTCACTCGTTGTGCCTACATCGGAAAAGTGCAGAAATCCGTCGGACTTCTGTCCGATATCGACAAACGCGGCTTTCAGGCCCTCAACAACCTTGTGAACCCGTCCGAGATAGATATCACCGATACTTCTCCGGCTTTCGGGGCGCTCAATAATCAACTCCGCCAGACGGCCCTCTTCACAAGAGCGACCTGTATCTCATCGCCGGTCTTGTTCATCAACAACTGCTTATTCAAACTCTTCTTCATTCGTTAACTCTTTTTATAATGGTAAGAACCAGAGGCGGAACACCTTCTGTAACGCTGTATAAATATTTTTTTATATCCTCGCCCGGCTATCCCTGAATCTCCGCCTGATAGCCTTGGGCTTTCAATTAAATCCAGCTCTCCGGAGCTGTACAATAGACGATATTGCGGAATAAACAGATACCCTGAAGCTATCCATCAGGAACGCAGAAAACCCTGCAGGGAACGGGAACTGCAAGCCAGTTGTCAAGATAATAAATTATATAAGGAAACAGCAATACCGGCCCGGACAACTCCGGGAGGGAAACCGGTGGCGACAAATAACAGCTGAAATTTCCGTCCTCTTCTTTCAGGGCAAGATCCTGTTGTATAACTTCATGATACCCGTTTTTTGAGCATCCGGAAGATGTTGCCACATATCGTTGTCGACTTATCCGATCATGGTAAAGAATATGCCTGATGAACACCTCCTATGAATGGCCGCTATGGCAAACCTCCGAATTTGTCTGCGGTATTGATGAAGCGGGACGGGGGCCGCTGGCCGGGCCGGTAGTTGCCGCGGCGGTAGTATTTTCCCGATGGTTCAGTCCGGAAGGGAGCATCCTCGAGAAGCTCAATGATTCCAAAAAACTCTCTTCCAGAGTGAGAGAAGAGCTTGCTCCGGCAATCAAGGCCGCCGCCCTTTACTGGGCTGTTACGGAGATCGAGCCGGAGATTATTGACCGGATCAATATCTTTCAGGCAACCATGCTTGCCATGAACCGTTCGATTGAAGCCCTCGGCATGCTGCCGGAACTGCTGCTCGTGGATGGCAACCGTTTCAGGCCTCATCTGCCGATACCGTACGAAACCATTGTCAAGGGTGATGCAAAGGTCTTCTCTATTGCGGCAGCATCCGTGCTTGCCAAAACCCGAAGGGATGAGATCATGACAGCGTGCAGCAGAAGCTGGCCCGAATATGGCTTTGATCGCCACTTCGGCTATGCAACCGCCGAACATGTTCGGGCAATCCGGCAGTACGGAAGATGCCCTCTGCACAGAGTAAGCTTCAGGCTGAAAGAACTGGGAGAAAAATAGCGACAGCCATGCACGATCCGCACCAGCTCGGACATCAGGGCGAGCAGCTCGCCGCCGACTTCCTTGAAAAAAAAGGGTACCGGATCATTTTGCGAAATTACCGCTATCACCGCAATGAGATTGATATCATTGCCCGATATAAAGGAACGCTCTGTTTTATTGAGGTAAAAACCCGCTCCTCAACCGAAAAAGGTCATCCGGCAGAAGCCGTAACACCCGAAAAACAGAAGGAGATCATCAAGGCTGCCCGCGCATACCTTGCTTTCTGCGTTCATGAAGAGTGTGACTGCCGGTTCGATGTTATCGCAATTCTGATAGAGAGCATGATTGAAAACAGAATCGGCCGGTTTACTGTCGAGCATTTTGAGGATGCATTCTGGGCCGATTGATCAACACGAAAGGGCAACGCTGGTTATTTGTTCCGAAACCCGATTACTACGGTTGGCGGTGCTCGAAAGACAAGCATAATGACCGCATTTTTATTATCTTGAAACTCAATTTTCATCTCATCAGTTAGAGCAGATAATTATGCAGGAAGACGATATTCTGAGCACAGTAGCCCCTACCGCTCCATCAACCTACGGAGCAAACAACATCCAGGTTCTTGACGGCATAGAGCATGTCCGCATGCGTCCGGCCATGTATATCGGCGATATTCACAGCCGGGGTCTTCACCATCTTGTTTATGAAATTGTCGATAACTCCATCGATGAAACACTCGGCGGATTCAATGACTACATCTTTGTTGCTCTGAATCCGGAAGGCTCGGTAACAGTAATCGACCGCGGCCGGGGTATTCCTGTAGACATTCATCCCGAAAAGCAGAAATCGGCTCTTGAACTGGTCATGACCGTGATCGGTGCAGGCGGAAAGTTCGACAAGGGGGCCTACAAGGTATCCGGCGGACTGCACGGCGTTGGCGCCTCGGTGGTAAACGCCCTCTCTGAATGGTGTGAGGTTGAGGTATACCGTGACGGGAACGTCTATTTTCAGCGCTTTGAACGCGGCATTCCCCAGGGAGATGTCAGGGTTATCGGAAAAACCGATAAAAAAGGCACGAAAACCACCTTCATGCCCGACCATCAGATATTCAAGACAACCGAGTTCCGCAAGGATATTATTATCGACCGTATGCGTGAGCTGGCCTTCCTCAACAAGGAGCTGAGCATCACGGTTCAGGATACTGAAGGTATTGACGAGATCTTTCACTATGTAGGAGGCATCAAGGAGTTTGTCCAGTTTACCGATCAGAACCGGATCAACCTGCTCAAGGAGCCGATCTATCTCTATGGCGAAAGGGATTCAACCATTGTTGAAATCGCCCTGCAGTACAACGATTCCTACCAGGAGAACGTCTTCAGCTATGTCAACAACATCAATACTCATGAAGGTGGTACCCATGTCACCGGATTCCGCAAGGCACTGACAAGAACACTCAATGCCTACGCCCAGAAAAATGATCTTCTGAAAAACCTCAAGCTCTCCCTGACCGGTGACGATTTCAAGGAGGGCCTGACTGCCGTTATCTCGGTAAAGGTTGCTGAGCCCCAGTTTGAAGGCCAGACCAAGACGAAACTTGGTAACTCGGAAACACAGAGTATCGTCGAAACCATAGTCAATGAGCAGCTTGCGGAGTTTGCCGAAAGCAACCCGAATGTACTCAAGATGATCATTGAAAAGGTGAAGGGTGCGGCCATGTCGAGAGAGGCTGCACGCAAGGCAAAGGAGCTTACCCGCAGAAAATCGGTACTGGAGAGTTCGGGTCTTCCGGGAAAACTTGCGGACTGCTCCATCAATGATCCTGAACACTGTGAACTCTATATCGTCGAGGGTGACTCTGCAGGCGGCAGTGCCAAGCAGGGACGGGACAGAAGCTTTCAGGCTATCCTGCCCTTGAAGGGGAAAATCCTTAATGTCGAAAAGGCCCGACTGCACAAGATGCTTGAAAACGAGGAGATCAAGACCATCATTCTCGCCCTTGGAACAAGCTTTGGCGAAGAGGAGTTCTCAACCGAAAAGCTGCGCTATGGAAAAATCATCATCATGACCGATGCTGATGTTGACGGCGCGCATATCAGAACCCTGCTTCTGACCTTTTTCTTCCGCCATATGCGCTCACTTATTGAAGCCGGCCGTGTCTTTATTGCCCAGCCTCCTCTTTATCTGGTAAAATCAGGCAAGGAGCAGCAGTATGCGTGGGATGATGACGAGCGCAACAGCATTACGGAGTCCATGAAAAAAATGCAGAAAGGCAAGGCCAATATCCATATCCAGCGCTACAAGGGTCTTGGAGAGATGAACCCTGAGCAGCTCTGGAGTACAACCATGGACCCTGCTCACCGGTCGCTGCTGCTGGTAAATGTCGAAAATGCCATGGAAGCCGATCAGGTATTCTCGACGCTCATGGGTGACAAGGTTGAGCCTCGCAGGGAGTTTATCGAGAAAAACGCAAGATATGTCCGCCGCTTAGATGTCTGAGGTGCGGACATAGACCTCCTTGCGGAGTTGCTGTACCCATTCTGAAAATAACCTGCGGTTTTTGTTGTCAAGAGCCTCCTCTTCAAGAAAGGAGTAATCCTTCTCGGGATTCACCGTATGGGCAGCAACCCGCTCGTTCAGCTTGATGATGGTGTAGAAGGACTCCCCCTGCGGAGGATCGATCTTCGAAGGAGGACTGATATCTCCCGGATTTTTGAGGGCCGTGATAATTGCCCTCAGCTCCGGACGCAGGGAGGGAAGGGAGATATACTCACCCACACCACCGATTGAAGAGATAACGCCGCCAAGTTTTGCTGTGGATGGATCGTCAGAATATTTGGATGCCATCTCGGAAAACGATGACTTGCCGCTGAGTATATCGGCCCGAATTGAATTCAGGAGCTGGTCCACTCCGCTAAAATCATCTTTCGAATGGTCGAAGGCGACCAGAATATGGCGGACGTGAATGGCATTCGGCTCCTTGTTCAGCAGCTGAATGATATGATAGCCGTAGCGGGTTTCAATAATACCGGAAACCTCACCCTCCTTGAGCGAAAAAGCTGCCGTTTCAAAACTTGGAATAAGCGCCCCTTTCTGAACATATCCGAGATCACCACCAAGCCTGGCCGAACCGGGATCCTGTGAGTATTTCCTTGCCAGCAAAGCAAAATCCGCGCCGCCCTGAAGCTCCTTGCGAACCGCCTGGATCTTGGTAAGCGCCTGAAGTTGTGCGTCAGCAGACACGGCGGGATATTTCATGATCTGGGAAACTTTAACCCCTTCCGGAATCAATGAAAATTTCTCCCTGTTGGCGTTATAATAGTCCATCACTTCACCTGAAGTAACCTTAACTCCGGCCGAGCGTTTCCGCCGAAGGGTCTGTATCAACTCCTGATTGCGAATCTCCGTGCGAATCTCGTCGCGGATAGCGGGGAGCGTTTTACCGAAACGGGTTTCCATCTCCTCTTTAGAGGCAAATCTTGCTCTCAACTGCTTGAAACGGTCACCGGCTGTAGCAGAAATAGCGTTTTCATCAACTTTAACGCTGTCAATTTTTGCTTTTGAAAGAATAATCTGCTGCTCTATCAGACCGTCAAGTATCCTGCGGGATAAGCCGGTATCCTTAGCCAGTTCAGGGGACTGAAGTCGAGCCATAAGTGCCCGGGAGTCAATTTCCGATTTCAGGATGACCTCGCGACCAACCACAGCGACAATCCGGTCGGCGACTTCGGCATAAGATGGGGTGGTGATTGATGCCAAACCGGCAAGAAAGAGCAGTACTGCTTTCCCTGATATTTTTTTCATTACAATGATCCTGACTTATAAATATTGTTCAGACACCAAAACAGTAACAGCAACATAACGAGCGTATCCGTAAATCGGAAAAGGCAAACAGACTCAGGAAACCTTGCTGCCTCTCAGATGCACCGGGGTTTTAGATAATCTGAGCCAGTCAAAAACAAGCGGTGCAGCAACAAAGATCGAAGAGTAGGTTCCGATAAGAATGCCGCAAAAAACAGCAAAAGCAAAGCCTCTGATGGCCGGACCGGCAAAGATAAAGAGAACAAAAACAGAGAGCAGAACGGTTCCTGAGGTAATAATCGTGCGGCTCAGCGTCTGGTTCATGCTTTCATTGAATATTCTCTCATAGTCCGCCGGTTTCTGACCGCGAATCCGTTCCCGGATACGATCATAGACAACGACGGTATCGGTAATCGAGTAACCGGCAATGGTAAGAAAAGCAGCAATGATGCTCTGGTCCATCTCAAGCGGCATAAAATCAAACAGCCCGCCCAAGAGACTGAAGAGACCGAGAACTGAAAGAATGTCATGGAATATGGCAATTACCCCGGCGGTTGCAAATTTTATCTCAAAACGGATACCGACATAGAGCAAAATCGCAACGAGCGAAGCCAGCAGTGCTTTCAATGCTGACCATTTCAGATCGGAGGCAATACTTGGGCCAACGGCATCAATACGGACAATTTCATGCGGATTATTCTTGAGCCGGGCATCAAACGCGCCTGAAACAAGGGATTTCAGTTCATTGGTCTCTCCGCTGAACACGGTACTGAACAGAAACGAGCGATCAAGACCATACTGCTTGAGCGATCCGGAAATACCCGCCTCATCAAGCACAGCACGAACCGCACTGACATCAATATTTTTATCAAAACGGATCAGTACCTCCGATCCGCCCCGGAAGTCAATACCGTAATTCAGCCCTTTTACCGCAAGGGAGATCAGGCCGGACGCAAGCAGAATCAGTGAAAAACCGTAGGCAATTTTACGGAATCCTATAAAATCAAAGTTTGTCTTGTGAAAAATCCTCATTGGTCATACATCTTGAAAATTAACCGAAACTTTTTTCAGACAAAAGGTTCTTGCCCATGAGAAACGAAAAGATCTCTTTTGTCACAACTATCGAGGTAAACAGGCTCGCTGCCGTACCGATCATAAGTGTAAGGGCAAAACCCTGTATAGGCCCGATACCATAGGTATAGAGCAGAAATGCTGCAACCATTGTGGTAACATGCGAGTCAAGAATCGAGGAGAATGCCCGATCATAACCCAACTCTATGGAGGAGGTCAACCCCTTGGAGGCATCAAGTTCCTCTCTGATTCGCTCATAGATCAGAACATTGGCATCCACCGCCATCCCGATGGTCAGAACTATACCTGCGATACCCGGCAGCGAGAGCGAGGCACTGAAACCTGCCAGAACCGAAAGCACGATGAGAATATTAAGGATAAGCGCTATATCGGCGGCAATGCCTGCTTTTTTATAGTAGAGCAGCATAAATACGGATACTGCCAGAAATGACCAGGAGAGGGAGAGCATCCCTGCTCGAATGTAATCAGCACCCAGAGACGGTCCTACGGTACGCTCCTCAATAATTCTGACCGGGGCGGGAAGAGCGCCGGCCTTCAGCACAATTTCCAGATCCTTTGCCTCCTCCAGACTCTCAATACCGTTAATGACGGAGTTCCCTCCGGGAATCTTTGACTGCACAACGGGAGCGCTGTAAACCGCACCATCAAGCACTATAGCAATACGCTTTCCGATATTTGCGCCGGTAATGCGTGCCCATTTCGACGTCCCCTCAGAGTTCATCGACATCGTCACCTCCGGCTGTACACCCTCTGAGCCGAATGTTGCCTTGGCTTCGGTTATGACCCCGCCGGTAAGTTCAGGGCTCTTTTTGACAAGGTAGACCGAGTAGAGCTTCTCTCCGCTCGGACCGACATCAGGCTTGGCGGCCAGAAGCAGCTCGGTATCCAGAGGAAGCAGGGCCTGGATATCGCTTCGCTTGAGCAGCGAAAGCACGAACTCTTTTGACTGTTCCGAGGTATAAGCGTTACCGTTTTCAGAAACGCCGACTACATTATAAAGCGGTTTCGCTGTGTTTTGAGTTGCCGCAGTCGCAGGAGCCGCCGGCGCTGAAGGCGCAACCGATGACACCGCAGGTGCCGCTCCGGCAGGAGCTCCAGGGAGCGGCGATGATGCTGATACCGGCTTTGATGCCGAGGAGTCAGAAACGGCTGCCGGTGGTGCGGTACCGTTCTGGACAAGATAGGTATTGATCCGGTCAAGCGTTCTGACAAGAACCTCAGGATCCCTCAAAAGCCTGAACTCAAGCTTCGCCGTACCTTTAAGCAGGTTTCTCACCCTGTTTTGATCAGAAATACCCGGAAGCTCTATGATGATTTTTCTGCTCCCCTGGGTGGTAATGACCGGTTCGGCTACACCATACTGGTCAATACGGTTCCTGATGATCTCCTTGGCCCGACTCAGGGCATCATCGGACTCCTTTTCAAGCTTCGAAATAATCTCTCGGTCACTGTTGCGTATATCATAAAAATAGCGGCTCAGTCGAATGTTCTCGATTTTGAACTCGGCTACGATCAGTTCAAGCACACTCGCATCGCTTTTCGCGGCCTTTGCTCTTACCGAATTCATGATCTCGGTAAACTTTGCATCCTTGTTCCACGCTTTCTGCTCAAAGAGATCAATCTGGTCAACTTCCATAACCAGATGCATTCCCCCTCTGAGATCGAGACCAAGTTTAAGACTCTTTTTCCGCGCATTTTCAAGCTCTTCACGGTGACTCAGCGCATATTTGAGACTATCCTGAGCCGATCTATAACTGTTAAGCTGCCGGGAAAGGGAGTAGTCACTCCAGGTAGGCCATAATGACCAAACCGCAACAAGAGTGACCAGAGCAATCAGAAGAAGATTAAAACGTTTATTTTTCATTGATGACATCGCTTTGCGCTCAGAAGAAATAATTCAGCCAATATATAAAATGGGGTATTGATTAGCTAACAATCTGCTCGGGGCCCATAACAGGTCCCTATCGGCGTTTCCCCCGGTTGTTACTGACGCTATGGTTCTTGTTTGTTAATCATCTATTACCCGCCATCCCACCCGCCTGCCGCATCTTCAGAATGCCCATCCATATCATCAGCGGAATACATGGCTGTTATTTTTTTTGCCCCTTTTGTAATCCTGGCTGAAGGTCTTCCCTGGCCCTTCATAATCACACCCGGCTGTTTGATAAGACTTTTTATCACCCTGAATGCAAAAAGCCAACCCCTTACGTATACATAACCCTCCTCCAGGATTGGATCCATGAATAAACAGCGTGATGGCATGCTTTCCAACTGATAAGCTGTAATCATTCGATTGTTTTTATTACCATAAGAGTACAATTTTGTCTCTATAGCCCTTGCGATGACCGTGATAACAGCTATAATCGAACAGCGCTTGTTGAAAAACCGCTATTACTTAATTATTACTCCTTTCTTCGAGAATCTTCGGTCAATCGGCAGCAGGGGCGCAGGACGCGCCTGTAGCCATTCCCGTACGACAGATACCTGTAAATATGCGTATCTTGAGCAAGGAATAAACAAACGGTAACCAAAATGTTTCACGTGAAACAATCCTCAAAACATGTATGATATTATCGTTGCGGGGGCCGGCCACGCAGGCTGCGAAGCTGCGCTTGCTGCGGCGAGGTCCGGATGCTCCTGCCTGCTTATAACGACAGACCTCTCGTCGATTGCAAGAATGTCCTGCAATCCCGCCATAGGCGGTGTAGCCAAAGGTCAGATCACAAGAGAAATTGACGCCCTTGGCGGAGAGATGGCCAGAGCTATAGACGCTAACGGGATCCAGTTCAGAATGCTTAACCGCAGCAAAGGGCCTGCCATGCACTCGCCAAGAGCGCAGGCAGACAAAGCGATGTACTCCCTCTATATGCGCAAAGTTATTGAGCGCGAGACCAATATCGACCTGCTGCAGGACACCGTAGTAGGAATCGAATCACATGAAGGCGTCTTTCAAGGGGCAAGAATCTCGTCGGGGAGAGTCATTGCCGGGGGAGCCGCAATTCTCTGCTGCGGAACATTTCTTAATGGCCTCATCCATATAGGAATGAACCATTATGACGGAGGGAGAACAACGGCGGAGCCTCCGGTCCGCGGATTAACCGAGGATCTTTTGCGACTCGGCTTTGTAGCCGGCCGACTGAAAACCGGAACACCCCCAAGAATTGACGCGCGCAGCGTGGATTACTCCCGGGTGGAGAGCCAGCAGGGGGATGCGGAGCCCTCGGCATTTTCGTTCAGCAAATCACTTGACCGCAATCGACGACAGGTAAGCTGTTACATCACAAAAACAACGCCTCAAACTCATGATATTCTGAAAAAAGGGTTCAGCCGCTCCCCGCTCTTCACCGGAAAAGTACAGGGCATCGGCCCGAGATACTGCCCGTCTGTTGAAGACAAGATTTGCCGCTTCCCTGACAAAGAGAGCCATCATATATTTCTTGAGCCCGAAGGGATTGATACCAATGAGATGTACGTGAATGGATTCTCGACATCACTGCCGGAGGATATTCAGGAAGAGGGGTTGCGATCCATCCCCGGCCTGAGCAATGCAAAAATTATCCGGCCGGGATATGCAATTGAATATGACTACTTCTTTCCGTACCAGATAAAAGGCACGCTGGAAACGAAACTCATAGAAAACCTCTACTTTGCCGGGCAGATCAACGGGACATCAGGATACGAGGAGGCTGCCGCCCAGGGATTAATGGCCGGCATAAACGCATCACTGAAAGCAAGATCACGACCCCCTATCAATCTCAGGCGCTCAGAGGCCTATATCGGCGTCCTGATTGATGATATCATCACAAAAGAGACGCTCGAGCCCTACAGAATGTTTACCTCTTCTGCTGAACATCGTCTCCACCTTCGCCATGATAATGCGGATGTGCGCCTTGTGACCTTTGGATATGAAGCGGGGCTTGTTCAACATGAAACCTATCATCTGTGCCTTTCTAAAATAGAGAAGATTAATCATCTTAAGGCATTATGTGCCAACACAAGACTGCAACCCGAAGAGATAAACCGCATGCTGGCAAAATCAGGCTACGCCCATGTAGATGTCAGCCATCATGTGGCGGCATTACTGAAAAGGCCGGGAATCACTCTTGAGCTGATTCTTGCTGAATCAGAAGCATTTCGAAACAGTGTTCATCAGATAACCATTGACCGCTCAATCTATGAACAGGTTGATATTGACCTTAAGTATGAAGGCTATCTTAAACGTGACCTTCTGATGGCTGAAAAGATCTCAAGACTGGAATCACTCAGGATACCGCCCCGGTTCAACTATGACGGGATATCCGGGCTTTCAAACGAAGGTAAAGAGAAGCTGAAAAAACACAAGCCCGAAACAATTGGAGTCGCCTCACGAATACCTGGCGTTTCCCCTTCAGATATTTCAGTTCTTACCGTTCGCCTTGGCCGTTAAGCAAGCCATATTGTTTCACGTGAAACACCAGTTATAGCATCAGACCTGATATTCATATTTTTATTCCATGGAAAGTATCATCGGTGACATTGTCAATAATGATCTGCTGTTCGGAAAAGATAAAGAGCAGGGGATAGTTGGCGCATACCAGCTGAGCGACACACAAATAAGAGTATTCAATCGTAATGGCGACTCGGTAACACACCATGACGATACATTTTTTCCCTATTTTTTCCTTTCTGACAGCTCCCTGCTTGACGGATTTGTTCCGGAGGGTGACGAAAAGTTCTGGCTGGTAAAACTCGGCGGCTCGAATTACTATCAATACCTTGCAATATTCAAAAGCTGGCGAAACTATCGTGGAGCTCTTGACTCTTTAAACAACAGACGTTTTGGCGAGAGTGCCGATCAAGGTATCCAGAGTCCGGCAATTGAGAACAGTTCACACATATATAATAAAGGCGACGCCGTCACTCAGTACTTTCTTCAGAGCGGCAAAACCCTCTTCAAGGGTATGATCTTTGATGATCTCTACCGCATGCAGCTTGATATTGAGACGAATTACAATCCTGAAAAACGTGATGGCGCGTCAAACGGTATCGGTTCTGATGAGATCATTATTGTCTCTTTTTGTGATAATCGTGGATGGGAGGCCGTTCTCCATTCAAAAATGGGCTCTGAACGGGAGTTGCTTAAAGCGGCAGTGGCTCTTATAGGTGAAAAAGATCCTGATGTTATCGAGGGGCACAACATATTCAGCTTTGATCTTCCCTATCTGCAGCGCAGATGCGAAAAATATGGGATTCCTTTCTCGATTGGCAGAAACAACCTTCCGCCTAAAACATACCCGTCAAGCATTCGTTTCGCTGAACGGAGTATTGATTACACCTTTTATGATATCCCGGGGAGGCATGTTATTGATACTCTTTTCCTGGTGCAGAGTTACGATATCTCGAAGCGCTCCATGCAGAGCTACGGTCTGAAAGCCGTGGCTAAACATTTTGGTTTTGCTTCACCCGACAGAACCTACGTTGACTACAAGGATATAGCCGCGCTTTGGGAAAATAATCATGCAAAACTTCTTGCCTATGCGCTTGATGATGTTCGCGAAACAAGGGCTCTCTCCTCTTTACTTTCTGCCAGCAATTTTTATCTCTCACAAATGCTGCCGTATACCTATGCAATGACCGCCCGCATAGGCCAGGCTGCGAAGATCGAGGTTCTTCTGGTCCGCGAATACCTCCGCCTTAAACACTCTATCCCCAGGCCCACTGCCGGTCAACAGCACTCCGGAGGATATACAGAAGTCTTCCTGAAAGGGATTCTCGGCCCTATTGTCTATGCTGATGTTGAGTCACTCTACCCCTCTATCATGCTCTCTTACGATATATGTCCAAAAAGTGATGAATTGAAGGTCTTTCCGGGTGTGCTCAATGATCTGAAAGAGCTGCGGTTCAAAGCCAAAGATCGATCACTCAAAGAGAAGGAGTGCGGAAACAAGTCGCTTGCCGATAATTTTGATGCGATGCAAAGCTCATTCAAAATAGTTATCAATGCCATGTACGGCTATCTTGGTTTCAGCGGAGGGATATTCAATGATTTCGCAGAAGCGGACAGAGTGACATCAACCGGACAGAGTATTGCAAAAAAAATGATTGTTGAGTTTGAAGCCAGAGGATGCCGTGTTATTGAGGTTGATACGGATGGTATTCTGTTTATTCCACCACCTGAAGTGATACGTGAAACTGATGAAAGATTGCTTGTCAGCGAAGTTTCTGCGCTTATGCCGGAAGGCATTAAAATAGGTTTTGACGGGCGGTACAGAAAGATGATCTCCTACATGAAAAAAAATTATGCGCTGCTCAGCTATGAGAACGTCATGATTCTGAAAGGATCTTCGCTTACAAGCAGAAGCGGCGAGAAGTTCGGGCGTGATTTTGTCCGCAGAGGCTTTGAAAAGCTTCTCAGCGAAGATATTGAAGGACTTCACAATCTTTTCACCGAGTACCGTAATAAAATTCTAAACCATGAACTTGATGTTACCGAGTTTACAAAAACAGAATCGCTGAAAAGCACCGTTGAACAATACGCCGAAGATGTGAAATCTGGTAAACGCTCAAAAGCAATAACCTATGAAATCGCTATCAAGAACGGCCTTCGGGTAACAAAAGGGGACCGGATCACCTACTATATCTCCGGAACAGGAGCGGGCAGTGCCTCGTATGAGAAAGGCAAGCTCTCCACGGAATGGAAAAAAGAGAAACCTGACGAGAACACGCACTTCTATCTTAAACGACTTGATGAGCACTGCCAGAAATTTCTTCCTTTTTTCAAGCCGCAGGATTTCAGCATGCTTTTTTCTGATGATACGCTCTTTTCATTTTCTGCAGAGGGGATTGAGCTGATAAGGGATATCCGCCATACCGAGAGCTACAACCCCGGCAGTGACCTTGCATTATGAAAAGCCTGTTTCGGTTTTGTTTGTATATACTGTATCTTTTTATCCTCTTTTGAGGAACTATATATCCTTTTTCCCTGTAGTGTTACAGGCTATTGGACAATATTTTTAACTATTTTTTTGATACTAACATGGCAGACAATAAAGTACTTCCTGTTTCAAGTGATGTCAGCTGGATCGGTGTGCTCGATCCCGGTCTTATTACCTTTGACATCGTAATGGAGACAAAATATGGCACAACCTATAACTCCTATTTCATCAATGCGGAGAAAAAGACCATTATAGAGACAACAAAGGAAAAATTCTGGCCTGAATATCTTTCTAAAATAAAACAGGTTACCGACCCTTCTGAGATAGAGTATATCATTGTTGACCACACGGAACCGGATCACTCAGGCAATGTCCGAAACCTGCTTGCCGTGGCTCCAAATGCAACCGTCGTCGGCAGCGGTAACGCGATCAAATTTCTTCGCGACCAGACCGGCCATGACTTTAAATCACTTGTTGTAAAAACAGGAGATTCGCTTGATCTTGGCAATAAAACGCTTCATTTCATCAATGCGCCCAATCTTCACTGGCCTGACACCATCTATACATGGCTTGAGGAGGACCGGATTCTTTTCACCTGTGACTCTTTCGGATCCCATTTCTCGCATGAAGAGATGTTTGATGACCTTGTGGGTGATTTTGACGATGCCTTTACCTACTATTTTGATGCTATTCTCAGGCCGTTCAGTAAATACATGATTCAGGCGGTAGAAAAAATCAGAGCTCTTGACATACAGACCATCTGTCCCGGTCATGGTCCTATTCTGAGATCAAACTGGAAAAAATATGTAGATCTCTCTTTAAAATATGCGACTACGGCCATTGCGATGCCACAGGAAAAAAATATCCTGATTGCCTATGTTTCTGCCTATGAAAACACCACTCTGCTTGCCCATAAAATAGCAGAGGGTCTCCGCCAGTCATGTGATTTCAATATTGAGATCTGCGACATAGAGTCTATGCATTTTTCAAAACTTGAGGACAAGATCGCCCACTGTTCAGGAATTATCGTGGGATCGCCTACGATAAACCAGAATATACTGCCGCAAATCTATCAGCTCTTCGCGGCCATAAACCCGATCCGTGACAAGGGAAAGCTCGGCGCCGCTTTCGGCTCTTATGGATGGAGCGGTGAGGCAGCAAAAATGATTGAAACAAATTTCTCACTGCTCAAGCTGAAAGTTTTTGAACAGAATGTCATGGTAAAGTTCAAACCTCATGAGCCTGAATTTGAAAAATGCATCGATTTCGGCAAGGCCTATGCAGATAAAATGATTGAGATCTACCAGTTGAGCTGCAATCTGTGATCAAACAGCAGTATGGGCTGTTGAAACCAAAAAGGGTTACCGGAAACGGTACCCTTTTTTTATATACATTAACGATACAGCTACTATGA
>NZ_AASE01000015.1 GCF_000168715.1 Chlorobium ferrooxidans DSM 13031
CCGAGCTGTCGGTAATGAATCCCCAGTAAACCGTAAACTCCGGAAGCAGCATGTTTGACATGTTCTCCCTGACGTAGGGAAAGAGTTTGACAAGGGAGGTTCCTGCAAAGCTCTCACTGCGGTTTGCAAAGTACTCTTTCGACATGGCATTGGGATCGGAGTTATCCCATTTCGTTTCATAGAGCAGGTCGTGCAGCTTCTCTTCGGCTTTCTCCCACCGGGTCTGACCGTACTTGAAGCGGGTCAGCATCGGTTCAGGGTCACCCGGAAGAGGGCCGAGCAGTGCCTGCACGGCCGTTTTGACCTGCCCGTATTTCGGGCGGTACTCATCCTGGCGCTCAGGCGTCATCGCGGCCATTTCACTCTCGAATCCGGAAAGCATCTCGTAAACCTTTGCCCGGTATCGATCTGACGATGCGATCGCTGTCTCCAGTTCCCGGCTGTCACCCCGGTTGAACTCACTCAGCAGCATTTTGCGGTGCTCAACCGTACCGGTAAAAAACACGGCTCCGAGCCCATTGGTTACAATCGGCACCAGCACGACCATCAGGGCGAGCGCCATTATGACAATTGAACCGATACCGACAGAGGTGAACGAACGATCCAGAAGTTTCCTGGTTCCGAGATTCATAACAACAGGGTTAAATGAGCAAAATGCGGCAGCTACACTCTCCGGAACCTACTGGCCGGAGAGGATTCTGCGCTGGCGCACCACAATTCTTTCACTGACGAGATTACAGATAAAGCTGATAACAAGCAGAAGCAGTCCCATGGCAAACAGGACGTGATAGCGGGCTGAACCGGTAACCTGGTCGGCCTCACCCATATCACCGGCAATGGTAGCGGTCAGGGTTCTGATTGCTTCAAGGTAGTTGAACCAGGGCTCGGGAATGTGGGCCGAGTTGCCGGATGCCATCCAGACCACCATGGTTTCACCGAGTGAACGCATAATGCCGAGAATGACGGCCGCAAGAATACCGCTGCTGGCTGCCGGAAGAATTGTTTTTACAATTGTCTCGGCCCTGGTGGCTCCGAGCGCGTAACTGCCCTCACGAATATCTCGCCCGACCGCCTGAAGGGCATCTTCGGAAACACTGACAATGGTCGGCAGTGCCATAAAACTCAGAATAATGGAGACGTTCAAGGCGTTGGTACCGGTCAGAATCTCGATGGCATGCAGAAGGGTGCCTACGCGATAGAGAAGCCCGGCGGAAAGCAGGCCGAAGAGGAGTACCGATAACAGGTTGAGCTGTTTACGCCGCGCAGGGTCTTTAATACGGGTAGTCAGCAGGTCGGACAGGACAATAACAAAGAGCACCGTGAAGGGAGCTGCCAGAATCCACCAGGCCCACATCAACAGAGCGCCTCCTTTGTCCTGAAGCAGCGGAGCGAAAACAACAAGAGCGAAAAAACCGAACGCTACCGAGGGAATGGCGGCAAGCATCTCGATGACCGGTTTGGCATACTGGCGTATGGAAAACGGAAGAATATCACTCAAACATATTGCAGCAGCTATACCCATCGGAACGGCAATCATTGCCGAGCCGAGCGTCACCATCAGACTGCCATAGATAATTGATAGTGCACCGAATTTCCCGGGCTCATCAGCCGGATACCACTCTGAAGTTGTGAAGAATTCGCTGAAGCCCCTCAGCTCAAAAAACGGGATGGCATCGCGGGCAACAAAATAAAAGATAAACAGGACGACAACTGCCACAAAAGAGGCCAGTACCAGCAGAAGAAGCTCTCCTGCCCTGTTTACTGCCTTCTGTATGGTTCGCTTGCGGCTGCTTACCACAAAGGTGTTTGTGCGGTTCCGCTCCCCGCCCCTCTCTTCAGCCATAACTGTTGCGTCTGTTTGCTTGACTAATAATTCGTCTTCACCGGCCAATTGCTCCTGAAAGCTCCTAATCTATGGGGTTTCATGCAAGGAACCAAAGGTTGTTATGTTACAAATTTGCAACAATTGGAAAGCTATGCGGAACAAAAACGCCGGTATCGTTGATGAACACCGGCGTATTGAAAGGGAGTTGACTAACCATTTTAATAATCAGCGATTAACAAAACCAAGCTCACTGATCATACCTTTGCCATCTGCCGTTTTCGGTAAATCGACAAACTGTTTGACCACCCCTGTCGGCTGACCATTGGTATAGAAGTAGAGCGGTCTTGCTACGGGATAGCTGCCGCTCCTGACCGTTTTAACATCCGGCATCACTCCATTAACAGCAACCGCTTTCACCGAACGGTCTACAAAGCCCAGACCGAGATAACCAATGGCTGTAGGAGTTGAACTGACTCTGCTTTTAACAGAACCATTGCTTGACTGGGTTTCGGCACTCCCTTTGATCTGAACACCTTTGCCTACAACCAGATCCCTGAATGACTCCGCCGTACCGCTGTTTGATTCGCGCTGAATAACCACAATATTTGCATTTGGACCGCCAACCTGCTTCCAGTTGGTAATGCGTCCGTTATAGATGCTGCTGATCTGGGTTTTTGTCATTGCCCGAACCGGATTGGAGGGATGCACAACAATTGCCAGACCGTCCATTGCCACAACCGTTGCAACCGGATTTACACCTTTTTTTCTTGCAGCGGCAAGTTCCGCATCTTTCATTGGTCGGGAGAGTGTTGCAATCGTGCACGATCCATTGATCAGGCTTTTGGCTCCGTTGCCGCTTCCCGACTCGCTGACCGATACTCGAACCCCGTATTTTCTTGTAAAATATGCCGCAAATGATTTTGCAACCGGGCCGACAGTAGTCGAACCATCAAGTACAACGGTTTTTACAGGCGCAGCTGATCCTGCTTCCGCAGTAAAAGAGAGAAGGGCAACAAGCAGCAGTAATTTTTTTATCATGTTTCAAGAGTTTCTTTGATGATGTTAAGCTTCTTCAGCGCATAACACAGCGTCATGCATAAAAGGAAGCGTTCAGGTAACCGGATAAAACGATGAACATGACCTGACGCGCTTCAAGATAATTCCCTCCACGATAACATTGAAATTTAAATATCTAGCAACACACTCCTGTGCTAAAAAGTGCGATCCGTCCATTATTAACTTTATCCGTATTCATGCATCATTTATGAACAGGGTGCAGAGCATACTCCTGCCGCTCAATTTCAATAACGCTTGACAGTTGCCTATTCAGTCACTATTTTGACTCAAGAAACTTATGTTGAGGTTTTATTGTTTTTTTGCATTGTAAATGATAACTGATAACTAATTGTAACTGATAACTAATTGTAACTGATAACTATTAATGACACTATGTATTTAGATCCTCTCTATTTTGTTTTTGCCCTCCCTCCGATGCTTCTCGGGTTATGGGCCCAGTTCAAGGTAAAATCCGCTTTTAAAAAATACTCCCGGGTACCAACCCAGAGCGGTGTCAGCGGCTCACAGGCCGCACGGCGTATTCTGGAACGTGGAGGAGTCGGTAATGTAACGGTTGAAGCCACTCACGGAATGCTTTCCGATCACTATGACCCGCGCCACAAGGCTCTTCGTCTGAGCGAAGAGGTTTTCAGTCTGGCAAGTATAGCCTCGGTAGGTGTTGCCGCTCACGAAGCTGGACATGCACTTCAGGATAAAACAGGCTATATGCCGCTGCAACTGCGTTCAATCATGGTTCCGGCTGTCTCTATCGGCAGCAATCTCGGTCCGATTATTTTCATGGCCGGTATTTTCCTTGCCGGTACACTCGGCACCACTCTTGCATGGGCCGGGATAGCCCTTTTCGGCGCAACTGCACTCTTCGCTCTGGTTACCCTTCCGGTGGAGTTCGATGCAAGCCGCCGGGCAAAAGAGCTTCTTGTCTCTCAGGGAATTGTTTCAAGTGCCGAGATGAAAGGAATCAACGCCGTACTGAATGCTGCCGCGCTTACCTATGTTGCCGCCGCTGCCCAGGCCATCATGCAGCTTGTCTACTTCCTCTCCATCATGAACCGCCGGGACTCGTAATATTAATTTTGACTTTTTTCCTATTGGTCCTATACAACATATAGGGCCTATAGGACTTATAGATGCAACAAGAGCCCATCAAGGAAGTTCAGTCCGTTTTTTTCAAAGCAATTTCAATTATAACCCCGTTCATCATTGAAAAACAGTTTTCGTAAAAAACCGCTCTCGCTGCTGCTTGAGGAGATGAAAAGTGAGCACAGGCTGCACAGGGTGCTTGGGCCGGTTGCCCTTACCAGTCTTGGTGTCGGCGCCATTATCGGGACAGGAATCTTCGTCCTTATCGGTGTTGCTGCTCATGATAAAGCCGGACCTGCGGTAACGCTCTCATTTGCCCTTGCCGGTCTGGCCTGTATATTCGCCGCACTCTGCTATGCCGAGTTTGCTTCTATGGTGCCGGTTGCCGGATCAGCCTACACCTATGCCTATGCAACACTGGGTGAACTGTTTGCCTGGATTATCGGATGGGATCTGATTCTGGAGTACGGAGTTGCCTCGGCAACCGTTGCACACGGATGGTCGCACTACTTCCAGGATTTCATCGGTATATTCGGCCTCGGGGTCCCCCTGCTCTTTGCCAAGGCACCGCTTGACTTTGATCCATCAACAGGGGTAATGAGTTTTACCGGTGCCTGGCTTGATCTTCCGGCTGTACTCATTACCTTTATCGTCACCGTTATCCTTGTCAAGGGCATCAGGGAGAGTGCCCGGTTCAATGCCGGGATGGTTATCGTCAAGGTTGCCATCGTGCTGCTCGTCATCGTACTCGGGGCAATGCACGTCCACCCTGAAAATTGGACGCCCTTCGCTCCGTTCGGCTATTCCGGTCTCTCCATCTTCGGCAAGACCATTCTCGGCGATGCGAGCCCTGAAGGAGCACCGGTCGGAGTGCTTGCCGGTGCGGCCATGATTTTCTTCGCCTATATCGGCTTCGACTCCATTTCAACCCATGCCGAGGAGGCTAAAAATCCCCAGCGCGATATCCCGATCGCGCTCATCAGCTCACTCGTCATCTGCACCATTCTCTATATTTCTGTAGCAGCCGTCATCACCGGCATGGTCCCTTACAACCTTATCAGTATTGACGCACCGGTCTCCAACGCTTTCAAGCAGGTCGGCATCGGCTGGGCCCAGTTTGTCATCTCCCTTGGAGCCATCACCGGCATCACCTCGGTGCTTCTGGTGATGATGCTCAGCCAGCCGAGAATCTTTCTGGCTATGGCCCGGGACGGCCTCCTGCCGAAATCATTTTTCGGCGCCATTCATGAAAAGTTCAGAACACCCTGGAAATCCACCATCCTGACCGGGTCGTTTGTTGCCCTTCTCGGTGCGCTGCTCCCCTTGCGCCTTCTTGCGGAGCTGGTCAATATCGGCACGCTCTTCGCCTTTGTTGTTGTCTGCAGCGCAGTACTTATCATGAGAAAAAAACATCCTGAAGCTGAACGCCCCTTCAGGGCTCCCCTGGTGCCATTCGTACCGCTTGCAGGTATTCTGACCTGCCTCACCCTCATGTTCTCTCTTCCCGCCGAGAACTGGATACGACTCATTGTGTGGCTGCTTATCGGCATGGTAATCTACTATTTCTATGGCCGCAAGCACAGCGCCCTGAACAACCTGAACCGATAAGCAGAGAAGCCATGAACCGCAAAGTCTTTCTCATCACCGGAGCGTCAACCGGTATCGGCGAAGCGACCGCCCGGCGTGCCGTTGAAGCCGGCTTCACTGTTGTGTTAGCTGCCCGCTCCACCGCAAAGCTTCAGCAGCTTCAGAGCGAACTCGGCTCCGCCCGCTCGCTTGCCGTCACCTGCGATGTCTCCAACTGGCAATCCCAGCAGAAGATGCTGCAAGAGACTCTCGAACGGTTCGGACGACTGGATGTGGTCTTTGCCAACGCCGGATTTTCCAAAGGCTCAACCTTTTTCGGCGGTGAAGATAAGGCTGAAGAGTGGAAGGAGATGGTGCTGGTCAATGTATTCGGTGCCGCTGCCACAGCCCGCCTGACTCTGCCGGAACTGGTAAAAACCGGCGGTCACTTTCTTCTTACCGGCTCAGTGGTTGGTCGTACCACCTCCATCAGAAACCTCTACTCTGCCACCAAGTGGGCGGTCACCGGTATGGCCCAGGCTATCCGCAACGAAATGGCGGGAAGAGGAGTCCGCGTAACGCTGGTTGAACCGGGAGTTGTGGACACTCCCTTCTGGGACAACATCCAGAAACCCGATACTCCGGAACTTCAGCCCGACGATATTGCCCGGGCTGTCATCTATGCCGTGAGCCAGCCACCACATGTCGATGTCAATGAAATCCTTATTCGCCCGACCGGTCAGCCGAATTAAATCAAAAACCCAATTCATCATCAACATCAATGCTGATAACCTTTGAAGGGATCGACGGTGCAGGAAAATCAACACAGATAAAAAAACTTGTCAGCTATCTGGCCGACAGTGGCCGGGAGGTGCTGACCCTCAGGGAACCGGGAGGAACCGAAGTTGCTGAAAAAATCCGTCTCATACTTCTCGAAAGCCGCCACGAAATAAGCCCCGTCGGAGAGCTCCTGCTCTTTTCGGCAAGCAGGGCCGAGCTCATACATGAGGTCATCAAACCTGCACTTGCAGAAAATAAAATTGTTATTCTCGATCGTTTTTTTGATTCCACAACCGCCTATCAGGGATATGGACGCGGTATCGACCTCGAGCTGCTCCGCTCTATTATTGCGATTTCAACATGCGGTATAACCCCCGATATCACCTTCTATCTTGATATCAAGCCGGAAGAGGCCCTCAGCAGAAAATTTTCCGCAAAATCGATTCCTCTCGCATTCGACAGCAGTGAACTGGACCGCATGGAGCGCTCGGGACTGCAATTCTATCAAAATGTCCGTCAGGGTTACCTCAATATCCTGAAAGAGAGCAACGGACGCATGTTCTGTCTGAATGCCCTTGAGAAACCCGAAGAGATTCACCGTCGTATAATCGCACTGCTGCATGAGCGTTTGCAAACATGAACGCGTACTTTGGCACCGATCAAATGCCTGAGGATTCAATTGTTACCGGAGTGTTATTTATCAAAGTTTTCTGAAGATTTTAAGCGGATTTTTGATTAGATTGCTATACACTTGATTACAAAATCGTCACCTCCTTATACCGGTCGCGCATGCACGAGAGTATTCTTAAAGAGCGTCATCTGAGCACCTATACATCCTCGATTACCTTGCAGGATATCAGAACGCTGAAAGAGCTTTACCAGCTCAAGGCAGAGACTCGCGAACTGCGGGAACCGATTGTCAAAAACATCATCAAGCAGAGGGTTGTCGGGCAGACCTGTGTAGAGTCACTGAAAAATGCGCTCTACTCACTGGAGACCATCTATATTGATGATGACACCGGACACCGCCTGCTTCGACTTGACGGCATGAAGCAGATAGAGGTTGATCTGACCTATGAGATCAGGGAGCTCCAGAAGGATATCTACTATCTGGAATACGGTGAAGACAAGTTTATCGATTACCTGGCCAAGTTCATGCCGGAATTCCGCTCCTATGTCAACAACGGAGTCAGGACTCTCAGGGGAAAACAGTTCAACGCGTTCATTACCGATCGGGACGGAACCACCAACAACTACTGCGGACGATACCGATCCTCGGTTCAGCCAATCTATAACTCGGTATTCCTTACCCGTTTTGCCAAAAACTGCTGCCGCTACCCTATCATCATCACCTCAGCTCCGCTTAAAGATTTCGGCATCCTCAACGTCTCGATCAATCCGAGCAATACCTTTGTCTATGCCGGCTCAAAGGGACGCGAATTTATTGATCTCAATGAAGATTTCAACAGCTTCCCCATTGATGAACAGAAGCAGAAACTGATCCGCCTCCTGAACGACCGGATGCTGGTGCTGCTGCAGGATCCGAATTTCGAAAAATTCAACTTTATCGGTTCCGCCCTGCAGATCAAGTTCGGCCAGACCACGGTCGCCCGGCAGGATATCAGCCGTTCAATCAAGGATGATGAATCAGCTGCTTTTCTTGAAAGGGTCAAAGGTGTAGTGCGGGAAATAGATCCGAGCGGCAGAAATTTCAGAATTGAGGATACCGGGCTTGATATAGAGATCATTCTGACCATTGATGGCTCCTCTGCAGAGGCACCGATCAAGGATTTTGACAAGGGAGACGGCCTTGCCTTTATCTGCAGCAAACTGGATATGGCCACCACAAAAGGCCCGCATCTTGTCTGCGGCGATACCCCTTCGGACATTCCCATGCTGAAAAAGGCGATGGAGATGTTTGATGATGTCTGGGCTGTTTTTGTAACCAGGGATGAGAAGCTCAGGCAGACCGTTGCCGATATCTGTCCCAACAGCTTTACCGTCCCCTACCCTGATATTCTTCTGACTATTCTCGGGCTCCTTTCATTATAATCACCTAATTTTTTTTCAACGGTATGAGCAACCTCTTCAAAGGCGCGATTTTTGATCTGGATGGAGTGATCACAGGCACCGCAAAAGTGCACAGTCTGGCATGGGAGTCCATGTTCAATTTTTTCCTGAAAAATCATGCCGAAATCAACAACGAACCGTACGTTCCATTTGATCCGGCTCACGATTATCACAAATATGTAGATGGCAAACCCCGCATGGAGGGCGTCAAAAGCTTCCTTGCCTCGCGCGACATCGAACTGCCTTTCGGGGAACTGGATGACAATCCGGAAAAGGAGACGGTTTGCGGCCTCGGAAACCGCAAAAACAGCCTCTTCACCGAAATCCTCATCAAGGAGGGACCGGAAGTCTACACCTCATCCGTTGAGCTCATCAACAATCTGATCGCAAAAGGGGTCAGAATCGGCATAGCCTCCTCAAGCCGCAACTGCCAGCTTATCCTGAAGCTCTCAAAACTTGAACATCTCTTTGAAACCCGTGTAGACGGTGAGGTCTCCATTGTGATGGGCCTTAAAGGCAAACCCAACCCTGATATTTTTGTAACCGCAGCCCGTAATCTCGGTCTTGAGCCGCATGAGTGCGTTGTGGTTGAGGATGCCATTTCGGGTGTTCAGGCGGGATCCAGAGGGAATTTCGGCATGGTACTCGGCATTGCCCGTGATATTGAAGGCGGAAAGCTGAAAGAAAACGGCGCCGATATTGTTGTCAGGGATCTGGCTGAAATAACCATTGAGGAGATCGAACAGTGGTTTACCGATGGGCTTGAACATGAAGGGTGGAACCTGACCTACACCGAGTTCTCCCCCAAGGATGAAAAGCTGCGTGAAACACTCACATCAACCGGCAACGGCTACCTTGGCGTCAGGGGGACCTACGAAGGTTCATCAATATCACACCATCACTACCCCGGCACCTATATTGCCGGAATCTTCAATAAACTCCCCTCCGATGTACACGGTCAGACCATTTTCAACAACGACTTTGTCAACACACCGAACTGGCTGCCGATAGAGTTCAGAATCGGCGGCGGTGAGTTCATCGATCCTTTCGAGCAGAAAATACTCAGCTATCATCAGAACCTGTCACTCTCCGACGGCTCCATGGAGAGAACGCTGGTCATACAGGACAATCTCGGCCGACTAACCAAAATCACCAGCAGGCGGTTTGCGAGCATGGACGACCCGCACCGCTGCGCCCTGAAGTTCACCCTGAAACCGGTCAACTACAGTGCAACCGTCGAGTTCCGCTCCTCGATTGATGGCAGGATCCAGAACAAGGGAGTTGCCCGTTACAGCGAACTCTCCTGTGACCATCTTGATCACGTCGGATCTGCCGCTGATCAGAAAAGCATGCTGCTGCATGTTCGTACCAATGTCTCTCACTATGAAATTGTAACGGCAGCCAGAACACGGGTTCTGTCGCATGGAAAGCAGATTGAGCCCAAACGCACGGTAATCAGCGAAAGCCGCTACATCGGCGAACTCTTCCAGCTCCATCTGACGCCCGAAAAAAGCTGCACCATTGAAAAACTGGTCACCATTCATACATCTCTCGACCACAACAGCACAGACGCACTGAAAGCCGCCAGAGCTGCCGTTGAAAAAGAGGTCTCGTTCGACGCTCTGCTTGAAGCAAGTACCGCTGCCTGGAAAAAAATCTGGGCGAAGGCTGACATCCAGATTGAAGGCGACCGCTACAGTCAGAAACTGCTCCGTCTGCATACCTATCATATGCTCTGCACCGCATCACCCCACAACCCCTCAATTGACGCCGGTATGCCGGCCAGGGGCCTTAACGGTGAAGCCTATCGCGGTCATATCTTCTGGGATGAGATCTTTATTCTCCCCTTCTTCAACCGCCATTTCCCCGAGATCTCCAAAGCGCTGCTCATGTACCGCTTCAACCGGCTCGATGCCGCAAGGGAGTATGCCCGTGAGAACGGCTACAAGGGAGCGATGTTCCCCTGGCAGACCGCCGATGACGGCCATGAGGATACGCAGATCATCCACTTTAATCCCAAAAGCGGTCACTGGGGACCCGACCTCAGCCGTATGCAGCGCCACGTATCGATTGCGGTGTTCTACAACGTCTGGCGTTACATCTACGATACCGGTGATACCGACTTCCTGAATGCCTGCGGTGCCGAGCTGATGTTTGAGATTGCACGGTTCTGGGCCTCCATCGCCCACCACTCTGCCGAGACCGGCAAATACCATATCGAAGGCGTTATGGGACCGGACGAGTTCCATGAAACCCTTCCCGGAAGCGGCAAGGAGGGACTGAAGGATAATGCCTATACCAACATCATGACGGTATGGCTCCTCGGAAAAGCTGTTGAAATCGGTGAAACCATCGACCCTGCAATTCTCCGCCACCTGATTGAGAAAATCCATCTCGGCTTTGACGAACTGCAGCAGTGGCGTGATATCAGCAACAACCTCAATATCCTGATTGATGAAGCGGGGGTTATCGAGCAGTTCGATGGCTACATGGGCCTCAAGGAGCTGGACTGGAAACACTACCGGACCACATACGGCAACATCCACCGGATGGACAGGATCCTGAAAGCCGAGGGCGATTCTCCCGATCTCTACAAGGTTGCAAAACAGCCGGATGTCCTGATGACCTTCTACACCCTCTCACCGGGCGAGGTAGCCGAACTGCTCGGAAAGATCGGTTACCGGCTGCCGGACTCCTTTACGCTGGTCAGAAACAACTACGCCTACTATGAGCCCAGAACAAGTCATGGCTCCACCCTGAGCAAGGTTGTCCACAGCATTATCTCCAGCTACCTTGAGGACGGCCATGAGATGGCATGGAAATGGTTTGCCGAAGCCCTGAAAAGCGATATTGAGGATACCCAGGGCGGCACGACCCAGGAGGGTATTCACTGCGGTGTCATGGCCGGTACTCTTGATACGGTTACCCGTTACTTTGCCGGTATCTCCTTCTACAACGAGAAGCTCAATGTCCATCCCAACCTGCCTGACCAGTGGAAAAAACTGACCCTGAATGTCTGTTTCCGCAATAACAGTTATACTATCGCCATTTCAAGAAACAATGTCGAAGTAACCCTGATTGACGCAGCCGAGAGTACAATTCCCGCCTGCATTGTAGGAGAGCATATCACCCTGAAAAAAGGAGTTGCCTACCACTCGGCGAAATGATAACCTGACGGGGGGCGGAAGCACCGCTCCCCGTAATTGTTTTTTTTGCCTCTGAAAAAGCCTTATTTTCTTTTTTTGATTCGTTTCATAATCGATGACATACTGCCTGACCCCTTATGCGCCTGTCCAATTTTCGATATACCCTGCCTAAAACAAAAATAGCCGATCAGCCGACCGAGCCCAGAGACAAATGCAGGCTGATGGTATTGAACCGCAGAAAAAAGGATATTGATCATAAGATGTTCGACGATATCGTATCCTATTTCAAAAAAGGCGACCTGCTGATTCTGAACAACAGCAGGGTATTTCCGGCAAAAATATTCGGTCAGAAGGAGAAAACCGATGCCAAGATCGAAGTCTTTCTGCTCAGGGTACTTAACAAGGAGGCCGGACTCTGGGACGTACTCGTTGATCCGGCAAGAAAGGTAAGGGTAGGGAACAAAATCTATTTCGAGGAGGATGTCGTAGCCGAGGTTGTTGACAACACCACCTCCAGGGGAAGAACCATACGGTTTCTCAATCCGGAGATCGATGTCTTCAGCCTTGTTGAACGGATCGGCAACATCCCCCTGCCGCCCTACTTCACCCGTCCACCGGTTGAATCGGACAAGGAGAACTATCAGACCGTCTATGCAAGCCAGACAGGAGCCGTTGTAGCACCGATGGCCGGGCTCCATTTCACCATGCCCCTCCTTCAGAAAATCCAGAAAATCGGCGTTAAAATCCTGCCCATCACCCTCCACCCGAGCCTGAGCACCTTCAACGCCATCGAGGTCGAGGATGTATCGAAACACAAGATGGATTCGGAATATTTCAATATTCCCTACCAGACTGCAATGGAGATCAATGAGACCAAGGTCAACAAAACCGGCCGGATCATTGCTGTAGGTACCACGACATGCCGTGTGCTCGAAGCCAATGCCACGGTTGATGGCAAGATCAAATTCGGAAGAGGGTGGACCGACAAATTCATCTACCCGCCCTACCAGTTCAAGGTAACCGATGCGCTTTTGACCAATTTTCAGCAGCCCGAAACCACTCTGCTTATGGCCGTCAGCGCCTTTGCAGAACACCGGTTGCTGATGGAGGCCTATAAAACAGCACTGAAGGGTGATTATCAATTTCTGGCATATGGAGATGCCATGTTCATCCATTAACCGGAAGTACTTCCCTCTTTATCATGAACTCCTTTGCCATTATTGCCGCCAGCGGTATAGGAAAACGAATGCAGCTCAAGGAGGGGCAGAGCAAGCAGCTGCTTTCGATCGGAGGCTATCCGGTTATTCATCATACCATTCGTGCCTTTCAGCAGGCCAAATCCGTCACGGCGATCTATATTGCCACAAAAGAGGAGAACATCCCTACACTTGAAGAGATGGCTGCCAAATCAGGATTCACCAAGCTGAAAGCGGTTATTGAGGGTGGAAAGGAGCGGCAGGATTCGGTCTACAACTGTATCAAGGCGATTGAAGGCCAAATGCGCACCTCCGGCACAGCTCCGGATACCATTCTGGTTCATGACGGGGCTCGGCCGTTCATACAGCCGGAAGAGATCGATGAAATAGCCCGGCTCTCCATGCAGTATGGCGCCTGTGTACCGGCAAACCGCCCCAAGGATACCATCAAGTATATCGGAACCGATCCGGAGTTTTTCGGCGCAACGCTTGAGCGCAGCAGGCTGCTCCAGGTACAGACCCCCCAGGGATTCAGCTCATCACTGCTCGTTCAGGCTCATGAACAGGCGCTGCTTGAAGGGTGGTATGCAACGGACGATGCCGCACTGGTTGAGCGGTTTTTTCCTGAGCAGCCTGTCAAAATTTTCGAGACCGGTTATCACAACATCAAGATTACAACTCCCGAAGATATCCCGGTTGCCGAAGCGATTTACAGCCAGATTACAAGCGGCAGGTAACAACAGGAAAAAGAACAAATAAAGCACACAGTGCTTGTTTATTGATTACTGCTATTGTATATTTTCAGCCCGGAAAATGGTGAGGTAGCTCAGTTGGTTAGAGCACAGGATTCATAACCCTGAGGTCGAGGGTTCAACTCCCTCTCTCACCACCAAGGTAAAGCGGGTGTAACTCAGTTGGTAGAGTGTTTGCTTCCCAAGCAAAATGTCGCGAGTTCGAATCTCGTCACCCGCTCATCTACCGGAACAACTCTTATTCCCCCTCTCATGACACCATCTTCCATTTTTCAGGGACCTGTCACCATTGAGGAGATCAACTCCACCCAGATCATTGATGGCCAGATGGCCCGTCATCTCGGCATAGAAATGACCGAAATCGGCATGGACTTCATGACCGCCAGAATGCCCGTTGACCACCGCACCATCCAGCGTATCGGTATTCTGCACGGAGGCGCATCCCTTGCCCTGGCTGAAACTGTTGGAAGCATTGCAGCATCCTACGCTGTTGACCGCGAGCAGTTCTACATTGTCGGCCAGGAGATCAATGCCAACCATATCCGACCGGTCAAAAGCGGCTTTGTCCATGCCAGAGCAACCCCCCTCCATCTCGGCAGAAGCTCGCAGGTCTGGGATATCAGAATAAAGAGTGATGAGGGTAAACTGGTTTGTGTAAGCCGCTTTACCGTTGCTGTTCTGAAAAAAGCACCAACAGCCTGAATCCCGGAGATCGTCGTCTCACCCCCAAACCCCACAGGGCAATGAAATAGCGCTGCCACAGTGATGTTTTTTGGGGTCTGCGGTCAGTTTTATTGAAAAGTTTTCATACCTTGTACCTTTCGTAGTAAAAGTTTTTACACACCTATTGCAGATTACAGGGTATGCAGACCATACAATCAGATACTGTCGTCTCTCCGCTTCAACCCGCCTCAGATATCTCAGAGGAAGTTCTTCATCAGCTTGCCGCACAGCAGAAATCACGCAAAAAGTGGCTTCTTGTCCAGCCGATAAGCAACACCAGCATGATGGTGGATTCAGGATCGGTGAGCATGCCCTTGAATCTGATCATGGTTGCCACCCTTGTCGGCAAGCTCTTTGATGTCACCTTTATTGATGAGCGGCTCGGTAATAGCGTCCCTGAAGATCTTTCGGGATTCGATGTTGTTGCCATTACTTCACGCACCCTGAACGCCACCAAGGCCTACCGGATCGGTGACGCCGCACTGCGTCAGGGCAAGACAGTTATCCTTGGAGGGGTTCATCCCACCATGCTGCATGATGAGGCTGCTGCGCACTGCACCAGCGTGGTCTACGGCGAAATAGAGTCGATCTGGACGGAGCTGGCCACCGATGTGCTCACCGGTAAAATGAAGCCCATCTACCGGGCCAAAGAGCTGAAGCCGATGGGCAGCATGATCCACCCCGATTTCAGTTACGCCCTCACTTCACCTTCGGCAAAAAAATACAGCTCCCTGATTCCCATTTTGGCAACAAAGGGATGCCCTGTTGGATGCAACTTCTGCACCACACCGACCATATACGGCAAAAACTACCGCTACCGCGAGCTTGACCTGGTGCTTGACGAGATGCGCTACCACCAGAAACGGCTCAACAAGGAGAAGATCAACTTCTCCTTCATGGATGACAACATCAGCTTCCGCCCGCAGTACTTCATGACGCTGCTTGAAGAGATGGCAAAACTCGGCGTGCACTGGAACGCCAATATCTCCATGAACTTTCTCGACAAGCCTGAAGTCGCTGAGCTGGCCGGACGTTCAGGCTGCGATTTGCTCAGCATCGGCTTTGAGTCGCTCAATCCCGAAACCCTGAAAAGTGTCCATAAGGGATCCAACCGCCTGGGCAACTATGAGACCGTGGTGAGCAATCTCCACAAGAACGGCATTGCCATCCAGGGCTACTTCATGTTCGGTTTTGACAACGATACCGAAGAGAGCTTCCAGCTCACCTACGACTTCATCATGAAGAACCGGATCGAGTTCCCGGTATTTTCGCTGGTGACCCCCTTCCCCGGCACCCCCTATTTCGACGAGATGAAGCCCCGCATCCGCCACTTCGACTGGGACAAGTACGACACCTATCACTACATGTTCGAACCGAGCAAAATGTCGGGCGAAAAGCTGCTCTCAAACTTTGTCAAGCTCCAGAAAGAGGTATACAAAGGCCGCTCCATCATGCAGCGCATGAAAGGCAAACCGCTCAACTGGGTCTGGTTTGTCAACTACATGATGCACCGCTTCACCAAAAAGCTCTCAACCGAGTATTACTATTGAGGGATTTCTGGCGGGAGGAGAAGAAAATGTGCGGAACCGACCTTTACCTGTTGCATTGAGGGTTTACGACGTACAATGAATCCGAATCCCAGTTGACCGGATTATTGAGGATATATTCCCTGATGCGATTCAATTCCGGTTCGTTACGGATGATGCGTTCCCAGTAATTACGTTGCCAGACGTCATGGACATTTGTGTTTTGACGCATCCATGTTGTAACCCCGATTTTGAACCCACGAACAATTGACCCGATGGTTTTTGATGTGCCACTGGGCTGTATGGGCGTTATTGGTGGTTTTCTGGGCGGGTTTGGTGAATCGGCAATAGCCACAATCCCGTGAACATGATTGGGCATAACAACGAATGCATCCAATTCAACATGTGGAAAATGCACAGGTATTTCATTCCAACACCGTTCAATCATCCTGCCTGAATCGTTCAAATGCATTTCGCCATCGGTAATTTGACCGAACAGCGAAAAACGATTGTGGGTACAAATGGTTATGAAATAGGCTCCCGACCGGGAATAATCGTATCCCGATAACCTGATGGAACGGCGGTGAAGATTTTGGGTGGGATCGCATTTCATGGATGATGCGATGTCGAATAATTTATTGGGATTGGGGTGTAGGGGCGAAAAATTTTTCGCCCTTACAATTCGCCCCTACACAATACGTCTGCACCTATACCGAATTTTTTACCTAAAATTACGTATAATTACTGTATAGACAAATCAAAACACGCAATCAGGGCAATTGCATAGACATCGGAATTGCCGGCTGGTTGACGTAAACGAAGCACAGCTCCCAACTGAAGAGTGTATTAATTTGACAGCGCTTTTCTGAATTCACCAGATGGTATGAAGCATCGGGGCGGCCCGGAGGTTACGATCTGCGGTCACCAGCGGAGTTTTTGTCACAAGAGAAGATGCGCTGATGATTCTGTCTGCGGGATCACTGTTGATTGTTGCGGGAAGGGTTACAGAGAGCTGCGCAATTTGCGGAGTGATTTCCTGGAAAACATAGTTATTTGCAGCCTTGAGCAAATCAATCAACTCAGAGTACGATAAATCGATTTCAACTCTCTTTTTCTTCATGAGCATGGCAATTTCCCACAAGGAAATTGAGCAGAAAAGTATCCCATCTGAATCATTGGCCTTTTGTAATGCAGATTTGGCCTTATTGCTCAGCAATTCCGGCTGGAGGGCATCCCATAGAATTATGTGCGTATCAACGGTGATCACTCTTTCCCTGCCTCCCATTGTTCATCAACAGGTGAAAGCACGTCGTGCAGAACCGCCGTTCCGGAAATCTCCTTCAGTTTCATTCGTGCAATCTTTTGGGTGTTTACTGGAGGTACAATATGGGCAACTACTTTGCCCATTGAGGTAACCTCAACGGTTTCACCATGTTCAACGCGTTGCATCACTTTTTTCAGGTTGGAACGCAACTCACTCACCGCAATGGTCGCCATTATATTTCCATTTATCTATTAACGTACAACCCTATTGTACAAAATGAATGGCAATTTTCAAATGGTTTTGCGAAGGGAGGGTTATCAAACTGGCGCCCGATTGGGATTAAACCGGATGGAATGGCCGGGACGAATGAACTGAACCGAAATATCATAACAAAAAGAGGCTGACACTGTCAGCCTCTTTTGCATTCATTTATTTCTTGGGTTCATCCTTTTTCGGCAGTTCAACCCGCAGGTGCAGCTCTTTCAACTGCTGGGGGGTGACTTCGGATGGGGAGGACATCATGAGATCCTGCGCCGACTGGTTCATCGGGAAGGCGATAACCTCGCGGATGTTCTGCTCGTCGCGCAGAATCATCACCAGGCGGTCGAGACCGGGAGCGATGCCTCCGTGGGGAGGAGCGCCGAGCTTGAAGGCTTCGATCATGTGACCAAAACGGAGATCAACCTCCTCTTTCGGGTATCCGGCAATCTCGAAGGCCTTGTACATGATGTCAGGCCTGTGGTTACGGATAGCTCCGCTGGAGAGCTCGATACCGTTGCAGACGATATCGTACTGGTAGGCAAGGATGTCGAGCGGAGACTTCGTCTCAAGCGCCTCCATCTCCCCCTGAGGCATGGAGAAGGGGTTATGGGAGAAGTCGATCTTTTTGGCCTCCTCATTATACTCGAACATCGGAAAGTCCACAATCCAGCAGAAGGAGAGCTCATCCTTGTCGAGCGTAAAGAGATCGCCGAAGTATGTTCTCATGCCGCCCATGATCCGGCAAGTCTGCTCCCACTTCCCTGCTCCGAAAAAGACCACATCGCCGGTTTCAACACCGAGATGCGATTTCAGGGTTGCCAGATCCTCTTCACTGAGGAACTTCACAACCGGACCTTTCGGCCCCTCTTCGCGGAACTGGATATAGGCAAGACCGCCCGAACCGAGCTCGCGGGCGCGCTTCTCGGCCTTGTCGTAGAAGAGCCTCGACTCATGGCCGCGCCCCTTGAGCAGCAGCGCCTTGACGCAGGTGCCCGGCACGGTGTTGCTTGCAAAAACCTTGAATGAGGAGTTCACAAAGAGCGAGGTGACATCACTGATTTCAATCGGAATTCTCAAATCGGGCTTGTCCGTTCCGAAGCGGTTCATGACATCCTTGTAGCTGATGCGGGGGAAAGGGAACTGCGTGATACGTTTCTCCGACATGGTGCGCGTCAGATGCTCAACCATCCCCTCAAGGATGGCAAAGAGGTCATCCTGCTCAATGAAGGCCATCTCCATATCAAGCTGATAGAACTCGCCGGGACTGCGGTCGGCACGGGCATCCTCATCCCTGAAGCACGGTGCTATCTGAAAGTAGCGGGGAAAGCCCGAAACCATCAGAAGCTGTTTGAACTGCTGGGGCGCCTGCGGCAGTGCATAGAATTTACCGGGGTGGAGGCGGCTTGGCACAAGAAAGTCCCTTGCACCTTCCGGCGAACTTGAGGTAAGAATCGGAGTCTGTATCTCGATAAACTCCCTCTCCTCAAGATAACGGCGGATCGCAGCGGTAAGGCGGCTGCGGAAAATAATATTCTCGTGGATCTTCTCACGGCGAAGATCGATAAAACGGTATTTAAGGCGCAGCTCTTCCGAGGTCTGCACCTCATCGGCTACAGGAAAGGGCAGGGGCTGGGCATTACTCTCAACGGTAAGCCTGCTGACAACCACTTCGATCTCACCCGATGCAAGCTTTGGATTGATCGTGGAGGGACTCCGGAGAACCACCTCACCCTCAATACAGATAACCGACTCTGAATGGAGCTGACCGGCAGCTTCAAAGAGATCGTGCTGCTCAGGCTGGATAACAAGCTGACTGATTCCGGTATGATCGCGCAGATCGATAAAAATAAGTCCGCCGTGATCGCGTTTTCTGTGAACCCATCCGCCAAGTCTGACGGTGCTGTGCTCAAGCTCAGGGCTCAACAAACCGCAATATTCTGAGCGGAAACGGTTCTGAAGAGCATGCGTTGTTCGGCCTGCAGCTATACTCATAGTGATGCTATCGTCCTTTGGCATTGAGAAAATTAAAAGAGTGAATATGGGGAATTTTTCATGATTTATAAAACTTGTAAAGCACTCTCAGTATACCAGTTCACCTCCGAACTCCCTGATGAGAAAGCGGAGAACTTCATTGGTCTGTGAAAGCTCCTGGAAGAGGGTAAAAACCGACTTCTCCCGTGTACAGGCATCCTTCTCGGCGTCATAGCGAAGACGGAGCTGGAGCGGCATCGCATAAAACTCCGACAGCTCTCGCTGCAGAAGCTCACGATCCTGGAGCAGCTCTTCATAGGAGAACTTCCGGCAGCAAACCATCTCAAGAACTCCTCCGGGAGTGCAGGAGGCAAGCTCACATGACTGGAGATGGGTTGCCATGAAGTTATGCGTTTTCCGGGCAAGATGGTCAAGAAACTGACGCCACTCAACCCGTAACGCATCAAGACTGGCAAGCTGTTCAGGTGCTCCGGCCTGCCCCTCTGTCGAGCTCTGGAGCTCCTTATGCATCCGGCGCTCCCGCAGATCGGGAACAGTGGCAAATCCTGAAAGTTTTTTCTGCCAGGAGCCGAGATCAAGATCAGCCGCGCCCTGTCGTTTTGGAGAAACTGAAGGGGTTGAAGCCGGTGGAGCGGATGGCGGAACGGGAGTCAGAGGCTTGTCAGAGGCTTTTTTTTTTGAGGCTGCACAAGTTGCGGCGGCTGCACACTCGCAACACCTGCACCCGGCACTATCTGATCAATATCAATAAGCTTGAGCAGGGCCAGCTCAAAACGGAACTGGTATTCAAACTGAAACTTCAGCTCTTTCTGGGTCTGCAGGAGAAACTCAACCATCTGCATAAGCGAAAAAGGTGAGAATTTGGTTGCATCCCGTTGATAACGCTCTCGAACTGCATCAGGACGCTCAACAAGACGGGTGGAAGACAAATTGAGCACAACGAGAATGTTGCGCAGATGCTCAATCAGCTTTTCAAGAAAATCCTGTTCATCATAACCGTTGCGGATAACAAACTGCGCAACCTCAAGCATAGCAGCATGGTTACGCTCCAGAACCGCATCGGTCACACCAAACATGTGCTCATCGTCAATGTAGTTCAGAAGCTCGGCCACACTCTGGTAACTGATACTCCCCTCATGATCATTTTCGGCAGTAAAGGCGATAACCTGGTCAAGAATGCTCTGCGCATCGCGCATCGAGCCCTGGGCCTTGCGCCCGATGAGCTGAAGCGCATCGCCTTCAACCGTTATCTTTTCAGCATCGCATATCGTCTGGAGCTGCTTCTGGATATCGGGCAGCGGTATCCTCTTGAAATTAAAGCGCTGACAGCGGGAGGCAATGGTCGCCGGAATCTTGTGCAGCTCTGTTGTGGCAAAGATGAATATGGCGTGAGGCGGGGGCTCTTCAAGCGTCTTCAGAAATGCATTAAATGCCGCAATGGAGAGCATATGCACCTCATCGATAATATAGACCCTGTACTTCCCTTTCTGTGGGCCGTAGCGGACATTCTCCCTCAGCGCGCGGATATCGTCAACACTGTTGTTGGAAGCCGCATCAAACTCCGAAATATTGAGGCTTGTACCCGAATCAAAATCACGACAGCTTTCGCACTCTCCGCAGGGCTCGGTCACCTCCTGAAGATAAACCGGATCCTCCATCATTCTCTGGCAGTTGACCGCCTTGGCAAAAACTCTTGCCGCAGTGGTTTTACCGACACCGCGCAATCCCGAAAAAATATAACCATGGCCGAGCCGTCCCATGCGAAGCGAGTTCTGGATGGTGCGGGTAATATGTTCCTGCGCCGTAATATCTGCAAACTTGCTCGGTCTGTACTTACGGGCTATAACCTGGTAACTCATTATTGCTGTTGATTATTATCCTCTAACAAGGTGACAAGAGGAATATCCATACTGCATCTCAGGCTCTCCGATACAGCTCTCTTTATCGTTCCTAAATGTAAGCTATTACCTTCGAAATCCATCAGACCGTTTTCCATGACGCCAAACCCCGGAGGAATTATTTCATAGAGATCATATAATTTCAGGGTATGCAGATCGCGACTGATTGCCAGATCGCCTCCGGCTGTGACATGGATAACGTCATGCTGCAGAAGCATATCAACAATCTCTTTCAGGAAAGAGGGCATTGCCGGATGCAGGTTTTTAAGAATCTTCTTCATGTTCATATAGCTTCCGCTCTTCTGCGCAGCATAGACAAGAGCGAGAACCGAGAGAATTTCCGGAATACCCCGCAGGGGATTGAAGGGTTCCGGCGCATTTCCGGCAGGTTTCAGGGCGCCGAGACAGAAAACAAACTCCGCACCGGTAAGCACGACAACCCAGCCGAGATAGATCCAGAAAAAGAGCATCGGTATAACCGATAACGCCCCGTAAATATGCTCGAAGGTTGCAACATTTGCGATATAGAAGCTGAACCATTTTTTTGACAGCTCAAAAAGCACGGCAGCAGCAAATGCGCCGGATATGGCATGCAGAAACCTCACCCGGCAGTTCGGCACAAGCATGTAGAGAAGAAAAAACGCAACGACCGAGTTGATGAAGGGCAGATAGGAGAGCAGCCTGGTTTTCACCTCAAGCATCGGTCCTTCGGTAAATACCGTATACCAGACGTAGGAACCGGCCGCAAGAGAGCTGCCGATAAGCACAGGACCAAGCGTCAGTACCGTCCAGTAGAGGGTAAAACCCTGGAACATCTTTCGCGGAGAGTGGACCTCCCAGATCTCATTGAGCGTATGATCGATTGTGGAAATAAGCGAGAGCGCAATGATAAAAAGAAACAGTCCGCCAAGCAGAGGAACCGTCGCAGTCTTGCCGATAAAATCGTTCAGGTAGTGATTGAGAATACCCCCTGCTCCGGGCATGAAATTCTGGACAAGAAACTCCTCAATATTGTGTTTGAGGGGAGTGAAAACGGCAAATACGCTCAATATGGAGAGCACAACGGCAAGAAAGGGCACAATGGAAAGCAGCGTCTGAAAAGCCAGAGAACCGGCACCGAGAAAGATCCGGTCATGAATGAGATTTTTCCAGAAAAACGGAATAAACGCCCGCAGATAGCCGGCACTTCCAAAATGGCCACCATTCTGCAGTTTCAATCTCTCCTCTCCTGTTTTCATCTTGATCAACATTTGCCTCTGTGAACCCCTTCACGCTTCAAAAGCCTGCCTGCTTCCGGCTGATCCCACCCTGGTCATAAGCAGGAGGCCTGTTAAAAAAAAGAGCAGCAGTGAGCCGAGAGCCACCCGCTGACTCCCTGCCTGTGCAGAGACAAGACCGAAGACAAGCGGACCGGCTATGGCCGAAGCCTTGCCGAAGGTGCCATCATAAAAACCGAAAAACTCGGTAACATGTTCCGCCGGTGTAAGCCGGGCCATCATGGATCGGGAAGCCGCCTGGGAGGAGCCCATCGAGAGACCGGCAAGCATCCCGGTATAAAAAAAGAGCTCCTTGCTGTCGGAGAGAATAGCCAGCAATACAACCGCAAACCAGATAAAAAGAGTGATAACAATGGTACGTTTCGGCCCGATCCTGTCGGTAACAAAACCGAAAACAACCGAACCGGCAATTGCGGTTGTCTGTACAAGCATAAAGAAGACAATCAGCTCCCCGGTTGTAAAACCGAAGGTATTCTGGGCATAGATCGACGAAAATGCGATGACGGTTAAAATAGCGTCATTATAGAAAAAGTAGGCCAGAAGGAAGCGGGCAAGATCGGGATAGTTCATGATATGGCGAACCGTATACTGCACCTCTTTGACGGAACGACCGATCGCCGCAAAAGAGAGCGGAGAACGCACCTCCCTCTTCCCGTCACGGAGCGTGAGAAAGAGCGGTGTGGCAAACAGGGCAAAAAAGAGTGCCACCCAGAGAAAGCTCTGCCGGATATTCGATGCATTGGAGAGCACAATACCCCCGCTGAGAAGCGGTTTCATAAGCAGCAGGATGGAGAGGGCGCCAAGATAGCCCATCGCAAATCCATAGCCGGATACCCTGCCGAGACTCTTGTCGGAGGCAAGCTCCTTGAGGTAGGCATCATAAAAAACCAGACCGCCCTCAAATCCCATATTGGCAAGAATAAAGAGTGCGGCAGCTGTAAGCGCTGTGCCTGGTCCGGAAAAAAAAAGAAGGGCCGTTGCAACAACCGAGGTGAGGGTGAAAACGAAAAGAAAGCGTTTTCGTTTTCCTGAATAGTCCGCCGCAGCACCGAGCACTGGCGAAATGAGCGCGACAAGCAGCATGGAGAGGCTGACGCTGAAGCCCCAGAGCGCATCGCCGGAAGGCTCCCCGGCGCAGATGACATTCTTGAAGTAGAGGGGAAAAGCAAAGGTCACCATCATCACGCTGAAAGAGGTATTGGCAAAATCAAAAAGCAGCCAGGAGAACACCTTGTATTTCTGCGTCACGACAGGTTCCGGTTTAACTTGTGAGTGAATGGAGTGAACCCTTCAGACTCCGGCAATATGGTGAAAGAGTGATTCAAGGAGTGAGCGTCCGTCATCCGAGCCGAGCAGCTTCTCACTGGCTCTCTCGGGATGCGGCATCAGACCGAGTACGTTGCCCTGACGGTTGATGATACCGGCAATATTTTTCACCGAACCGTTCGGATTGCTCCCGTCACTCACGTTGCCTTCGGCATCGCAGTATCTGAACACAATCTGCTCATGCTCTTCAAGGCTTTCAATGACTTCGGCCGGCGCAAAATAGTTTCCCTCTCCATGCGCAATAGGAATTCTCAGAACCTGACCCTCGCTGTAGAGCGAAGTAAAGATGGTCGAGCAGTTCACCGCCTTGATGGTGGTCTGTGTGCAGAGAAACTTCTTGTCGCGGTTGCGCGACAGCGCACCTTCGAGAAGCTTGCTCTCAAGCAGCACCTGAAATCCATTGCAGATGCCGAGCACAGGGAACCCCTTGCGGGCAAACTCTATAACCTCCTGCATGATGGGAGAGAAACGGGCAATTGATCCGGCTCGGAGATAGTCGCCATAGGAAAAGCCGCCGGGCAGAATAATCGCCTTCACACCCTGCAGATCATGTTCATTATGCCAGAGCATGAGCGGCCGCACACCGTCAAAGGAGGCAACAGCATGCTCGGTATCATGATCACAGTTTGAACCCGGAAATACAACGACCCCTACAGTTACATCAGCCATGGTTGAGAGTGGTAATTAATTTACTTTTTCCAGCTCCAGAGAGTAATTCTCCATTACCGGATTCGATAAGAGTTTCTGACAGATCTCGTTGCCGATGCGTTCAGCCTGAACCGGATCCTGTTCATTGATAGTTACCTCGATATATTTGCCGATTCTTGCCGACTCAACACTCTGGTATCCGAGATTTTTCAAAGCATGCTCGACAGCCTTGCCCTGAACATCAAGTATGGACTGGCGCAGGGTCACCTTAATTTTTGCAGTATAGGGCATTATCACGCGGATGGTTGATGAAAATAAATCAGGTCTGCCATTGACGATACAGCAGTGAAATTGACCGTACAATACCGAGCAGAATATACAACAACATGGCAAGAAAAAAAGCTTTCGAGTGAAAGACAAGAACACAAAACATTGCCACAATGTAGAGCGACATCTGTACAGGTTTACGGCGGAAGGAATCCACCGTCGGCTTGGGCAGTGCATCATAGTTGACCTTGCTGACCATGAGCAGGGCAAGAGCGGTGGAGAGCCATGCCAGAACACTCTGCATCATATTGAGGGGAAAGAGCGGATCCCCGGTCATCCAGAGCACAAATCCGGTTATGGTCAAAGCCTGGGCAGGAGTCGGAAGACCGGAAAAGGACTCCTTCTTGTAATCAATCATGCTGATGTTGAAGCGGGCAAGTCGAAGCCCGCTGCCGATCATAAGCAGGGAGCTGACAAAAATTCCGGTCATGCCCGGCAATCCCTCAAGACCGAACTTGTAAACCAGATAGGCCGGAGCCGCACCGAAAGAGACAAGATCTGAAAGCGAATCAAGCTCAAAACCGAAATCGGAAGTCCCTTTGGTAACTCTTGCAACCAGACCGTCTATCGTATCAAAAAAAGCGGCCAGAATGATAAACCAGCAGGCGGCAACAAAACTCCACTCACCCGACATGACAATCGAGATGTAGCCGCTGACCATGTTCATGAAGGTAAAAACCGATGGACAAACGAACGCGAAACAAACAGGAAACAAGTTGTAACCAGGTCACTTTGAGCTGTTTTTCAGAAAAGGAGGATAGCGTTTTTGAACCTTTTTCTTGCCAGCATCAGCCATAAAGAGAAATATCCAGCATCCGGGAAAAAATTACCCAAAACCAGCAATACGCCTTGGAATGGGTGTTGATATGAAAAGTACAATCGTTCATCAAGCTTTTAAACAGAAAAGAGTTGCCGGGCACTCCCGTTCAATAGCTTTCATCCGCTGAAGGAAAAGATCGCTCTCGGACATCATGAACATAGGACTTGACCGCATCTTCAATCACCGTATTCAAGTCGGCATACTGCCTGACGAATCGTGGATGAAACTCCCTGTTGAGACCAAGAATATCATTGATGACAAGCACCTGACCATCACACTCTACACCTGCACCGATTCCGATAGTCGGAATGGTCAGTGAACGGGTAACTTCAGCGGCCAGCGCCGATGGGATTTTTTCAAGCACAACCGCAAAGGCACCCGACTCCTCAAGAGCGCGTGCATCTTCAAGAAGCTGGTCAGCCTCCCTCTCCTCCTCTGCCCTCACCTTGTAGCTTCCGTATTTGTAGATCGACTGCGGCATGAGCCCGAGATGACCCATGACAGGAATACCGACATCAGTGATTCGTTTCACCGTATCGGCAATGATCATGCCTCCCTCAAGCTTCAGCGCATCGCACTCATGCTCCTTCATAATCTTTCCGGCATTGCGCAGGGCCTCATCTCCTGAAATCTGGTAGCTCATGAACGGCATATCCACCACCACCATTGCCCTGTTGCTCTCATCCTGAACCCCCTTGACCACCGCTTTTGCATGATAGATCATCTCCTCGATGGTAATAGGCAGGGTCGTACTGTGCCCGGCAAAAACATTGCTTGCAGAATCCCCCACAAGAATAACATCAACTCCTGCACGATCAAGAATTCTGGCCATGGTATAGTCATAGGCTGTCAGAACTGATATTTTCTCTTTCCCCTGCTTCATATCAAGCAGTCTTCTGGTCGTTACATGAGCTGCTTTATGCTGAACGCGTCTGTTCATGATGCTTGCTGCTTAATGGATTGTGTATAATCATAACCTTCAAGAAAATCCGATAATTCGTCGGGCTGAAGCACTACCGGCTCCAGACGGTGCTCTACTCCTGCCGATTGCAGCATCAATTCTGCAATGCGCTGATATGGCGGAATGTAGCCGAGAATCTCTTCAAGCGTGGTGCTTTTTTGCTCCATCTCGTTGCTGACACGCTCGCGAGCATCCCCAGCCGGTGAGGCAATATAACGCCAAAGCTCCCTGTGCGTGACGGAAAGAGGAAGCGAGCCATGCTGCAGCAGAATATCCCCTGTTCTGCGCTGAGCCGACCCGACAAGTTTACGACCATCTACCTGCAGTTCATAGCGGGCAGAAGCCGTAAAACAGCTGACCGACCCGCTGCCGGGCACCTGATCCGGCCCGGAAAGGGTGGAACGGCAGAACTCCGCCCTGATGCCGAGCGCTTCAAGAGCAAGCATGATCACCTCATGGACCATCCGGTAGTGGGTGCTGTTCTCTGCCAATGAATCAGTAATGAAACTGTAGGTAAACTCTTCAGCATGAAAAACCGCTCTGCCGCCGGTCGGCCTCCGGACAACATCAATACCCGCCGCCGCAGCGGCTCTCATATCAATATCCGACTCTCGCTGATTGTAGCCCAGTGTAATGGCAAATGGTCTCCATGCATAGAAACGCCAGAGACAACTCCCGTATCCGAAACGCGCCTGAAACCGTCCATCAAGAAATGCCGCCATCATCATCCGGTCGAACGCCATGTTCTCTTCGCCGGTATGAAAACCGGTATCAACACAATAAACCTTTGAAAAAAGAGGATTCACAAGCTGTAAAACAGTTCACGGGATTCATCGCAAGCGCCATATTCAACTGCTCAAGATAGCTGAAAAGGATATGGCAACAAAAAAGAGCGCGCAGCCGCAACTATTTCCTTGCGAGTAAACCGTGTTGCTTGCGCCACCACGGCTCAAAAGGCATTCACCTCTTTTTTTTCAGGGGAGAAAACTTTTCAAGAATAGGTGAGACCATCCGGTCGATATCCTGCTGCATGAGCTCTGAATCCTGACGATCCCTGATTACACCCCAGGATGAACCCCTCCAGGCAGGAGCACCGGAGAGCGCGTCAATGATATCAATCACAAGATATCCCTCTTCATGGTAACGAACCCAGGCGGCTGAACCATAGGGTGGCCAGAACGGCTCGGCAAAATAGCGACTCCCGTTACGATAAGCCCTGAAAGATAGCGCGGGGTATAATACGGCTCAAGATACATTGAGCTCACAACGGCTTTCTGCAGCTGAATTTTGACCAGAAAATCAACCTGACCTTTTTTTGAAGCAGATACCCCCTGGCTGCCAGTTCGCGATCTACCGAGCGGCGGGTACGATTGTAAACAAAGGGAGAGATCTCCAGGGAAACCTTGTCCGCATTGACAACATCCTCCCCGGAGGACCAGTTATAGGTAACATATCGTGACCGGTCTATGGATGGATCAAAGTCTGAAGAGACATAGACACTGCTGCAGCCGCTCAGCAGAAGCAGGCAGCAGAGAGTGCACCATCCGGTAATTGCCGTAATGCGGAATGAAAACATGACAAGAGCCCTCCGATGAGAATTCCCTGAAAAAGCAACTCTGTTTTATCAACCCGTTCAATCAAAGGTAACGAATCAATTTTTCAGTTCGTTTCCTTTAGCTGTAATCTCTCCGTCACCACCCTCATACAGCGCACAGAAGCCGAAGCCATCCTTATTTTCCTATTATTTTTTAACTGTAGATTGTTTGTATCAAGCCAGACAGGTATTTTGTTTCAGTAATCATTGTTACACAATATCCAATGTCTCCGTCTGATCCATGCAGAGAACGATTATAGAGCGCATCCTCACATCATTTCGCCACATTGCTGTTGCGGGAATATCTGCGAAACCCGATCGGCCGAGTTACCAGGTTGCAAGATATATGATGGAGCATGGATATACCATCTATCCTGTCAATCCCACCGTCAAAGAGGTTCTTGGGTTGCGCTGCTACCCCTCTCTCTCGCTGATGCCGCCGGAGATCCGGGGGAAAATTGAGATTGTCAATATTTTCCGTAAAGCGGAGGATGTTCCGCCAATAGTTGATGAAGCGATCTCAATCGGAGCAAAGGTTATCTGGATGCAGTCAGGTATCAGTAACATGGAGGCCGCCGGGAAAGCACGCGAAGCAGGTCTGCTTGTTATTGAAAACCGCTGTATCGCTGTAGAACATCAATCACGTTATCACTAAACCCTTATAGCTCCACATGGCACCTGTAACCGTCGCAATCATTTTTGGTGGAAGATCTGCTGAACACGAAATCTCGATTATATCAGCAAAATCAATTGCTGCAAACATCAATACTGACCGCTACCGGGTTATCCCGATCTATATCACGCATGACGGAGAGTGGCTGCTGGATGGCATTGCCCGTGATATTCTGAACTTTGACCTTGCAACGCTGCTGAGAAGCTCTTCACTTGACGCCGCCGGCAAAACCCTCCGTCGCATGACAAAGGAGTCCGGGCAGCATCCTTTCGACCGCAACTTCACCGCTACCGGAATCGATGTAGCTTTTCTGGTGCTCCATGGTTCCTATGGTGAGGACGGACGGATCCAGGGATTCCTCGACACCTGCGCCATTCCCTATACCGGATGCGGGGTTCTGGCCTCGGCTGTGACGATGGACAAAGCCCTTACAAAACTGTGCGTAGCCGATGCAGGCATAGCTGTCGCGCCCGGAATAACGCTTTTAAGCAGTGATTACCTTGCCGACCCGGATTCGTTTCATACCCGTATAGACAGAGAGTTTGAGTACCCCCTCTTCATCAAACCGGCAAACCTCGGCTCCTCTGTCGGTATTTCAAAAGTGCATAATCCGGCAGAGCTCCCTCTCGCCCTGAAAACCGCATGCACGCTCGACACAAAAATACTGGTCGAAAAGGCCATAAAAGGCAGAGAGATTGAAGTGGCTGTTCTCGGCAATGCGCAACCGGAGGTATCGGTATGCGGAGAGATCGAGCCCGGCAGCGACTTCTATGACTATGAGGACAAGTATATTCACAACAGCGCAAAAACCTTCATTCCTGCCCGCATTCCCTCCGTGCTCCAGGAAAAAGTCAGAGAGCTTGCTCTCAGGGCATTCAAGGCTCTCGGATGCCGGGGCATGTCGCGAATCGATTTTTTTGTTGATGAAGAGAGCAAAAGCATCATACTTAACGAGGTCAATACCATTCCGGGCTTCACCGATATCAGCATGTACCCGAAGTTGATGGAGGCCAGTGGAATCCCGTTCCCCGAACTTGCCACTCGGCTGCTGGAACTGGCTATGAACGGGAGCACCCCCTGCAACCCAGGCAGTGAAAAACGCTCATGACCTTTTCCGATTACGACAGCGCTCCTGCAAATGAGCATGCCATGATGAGCGATCCGCACCTTTTTTTTGCAGAGGTCTCACTGGACATTTCACGGGGAAGATGCGAGTCGGGTATTGAAAAACTCCAGCCGTATATCGATCACTTTCCGGACTCCTATCTCTTCTGCCTGCTCTACGCCAAAGCACAGAGAGGCCTCGAAAATTACGCGCTTGCCGGTGAGTATCTCAGAAAATGCTGCACCATTGCCCCGGCAAATCAGGTGGCATGGCAGGAGCTTGTGGAGCTTCAGGCTATCATTGCTGCACAGGATCCAGGCACTCCGGAAACCATGTTTGACCCCGTCACCGATGAGCTTGAAAAACTCACCGCCGCCCTCATGGAGTTCGAGCCGGTAAAAACCACCGAGAACGCCGACCCGACTCCGCTTCTGGAGCAGAAACAACCTTTTTCAGACGATATGGCCATTGCCGTTCCGACAGAGACACTTGCAACCCTTTTCACTGCCCAGGGAGCCTACAAAAAAGCAATCCGGATCTATACCATGCTCATCCTGCTCAAGCCGCAGAACGCTGAGCACTATCAGCAGGAGATCGATTCGCTGCTTGAACGGCTCTGAAGAGACTCGACCAAACCCGTCTGCATGGAACTATTAACGCGGCCTTACGGGTATAGAACTCTATCATTTACACATTATGAAGATTCCTTGCTCCAGACACACAATCGGGTCATCGCCAAGTCACTTGATTTCCAGACTCCTGTTATATCTCTCTTTTGCACTGTTTTTTTCAGCTCTTCCCGTAACCGCAACGGGCGCTGAAGTCGTTGAAAAAAAGTTGTCACTCTCCAAATGCATTGAGATAGCATTGAAAAATGCGACATCAACCCTTAAAGCATCAAATAACGTAAAGCTCCAGAGTGCCGATGTGCTGAGAAGTTACGGCAGTTTTCTGCCGAAACTCTCCCTTTCAGCCAACTACACTCCCTATTCACTCAACCAGTCCTATTCGCAAATTTTCCCCGGAGAGCCTATATCGAAAATCAGGACAGAGAGTGAAACCGTCAGCATGACGCTCTCGACCTCTCTCAACCTCTTCAACGGCTTCAGGGACTATGCTTCACTGCAGGCCGCACTGCAGAGGAAGCGCGCTTCCGAGTACTCCCTGTCGCGTGCCATCCAGACTGTCGCATTTGATGTAACCCAGGCATACTATCAGCTCCTGCTTGACCGTGAGCTGCTTGAAATCGCAAAGGAGAATCATCTTTCAACTCTGGACCAGTTGACCCTTACCGAGAGGCAGTTTCAGATTGGACTGAAATCCATGATCGATCGCTACCAGCAGCAGGCTGAGGCCGCACAGAGCAACCTTTCGGTCATCAAAGCCCAAACCCGCCTCCAGCACAGCAGGCTTGAACTGCTGCGCAGACTGCAGATCGATCCCGAAACCGTTTTTATCCTTGAACCGCTTCCCGAAGAACTGAAAAAACCGCCCGAAAGCAAACCCGATATCAACAAGCTGATCAACCTTGCCCTTGAAGAGCGCATGGACCTGAAAGGCAGCCGGCTTGAGACATCAGCAGCAAAATGGCAGATCACCAGCGCCAGAGCCGCCTGGTATCCCAAGCTTGATTTGAATATCACCACAGGCAGCTCCGGAACCGCCTCTCTCAGCCAGAACATCGGCGGCAGAATCTATGAATCAACATTTCCCACTGTTTCCGATCAGCTTCGGCAGACAATCGGCTACAGCATAGGGCTCAACCTCTCCTGGGCGATCTTCGACGGATTTCAGACCAGCTACAACGTTCAGTCATCCAGAATCAACTATCTGAACCGTGAGCTCGACACTGAAGATCTTAAATTCAATATCATTATTGATCTCCAGCAGGCCGCAAGTGAATACAACTCGGCGTTCGCTCAGATTGAAGCTGCAAAGGTGAGTATGGCCGCTGCCGAGTCAGCTTATGAAGGGGTAAAAAGAAAGCATGAACTCGGTGCGGCAGGCTTTATTGAACTCAGCTCGGCAAGAGCAACACGTTTCAGTGCCCGCTCCAACCTCTCCCAGGCCACCTACAACCTTGCACTGCAGAGAAGTGTGCTTGATTACCGATCAGGCATACCACTGCAATAACCAACATGAATTCAGCAGAGCATAACAATGACTAAACAGAAATCCCTTTTAAACAAAAGAAACATACTGTTAGGGTGTGCCGCACTGTTAATCGCCGGCGGTGTGCTCTTTGCCGTGATCCGGCTCAGGGAAAAGCCGGTAGTGGTAACAACCGAAAAAGCCTTTATCAAAGAGGTTGTCCATCTTGTTACGGCAACCGGGAAAATAGAACCTGAGCTTGTTGTTGCCATGTCGCCCGACGTCTCGGGTGAAATTATTGAACTTCCCGTCAAGGATGGTCAAAGTGTGAGCCAGGGCGATCTGCTCTTCAAAATTCAGCCCGACATCTACATCAACCAGGTTGAACAGAGCCTTGCACAGCTTAATGCGGCCCGCTCACAGAACCTTGAAGCTCAGTCCCGGAAACTCAAGGCTGAAGATGATTTCCGCAAGGCTTCACTGCTCTACAGGGAAAGACTGATCTCCGAGTCCGACTTCATTGCATCAAAAACCAATGCACAGGCCGCACGGGCCACCTACCAGTCGTCGCTCTATACCATAGCACAGAACAAAAGCCTTCTGGACCAGAACCAGGACCGCCTTAAAAAGAGCATTGTCCGGGCTCCGATCAGCGGATCCATTATCGCCCTGAACAGCAAGCCCGGTGAGCGGGTGGTCGGAACGGGTCAGTTTCCAGGAACGGAGGTACTGCGACTGGCAAACCTCGACAGCATGCAGGTCAAGGTTGAAGTCAATGAAAACGATATCGTGAATGTCAAAGCGGGCAATCCCGTATCAATTACGGTTGATGCCTACGGGGATCGTATCTTCAGGGGCATTGTGCATGAAATATCCAATTCAGCCATCTCGAAAGCCGCCGGAACCCAGGAGGAGGTCACCAATTTCTCGGTGAAAATCCGGATCTTCAATCATGACCGGCTCCTGAAACCCGGTATGAGTGCTACTGCGGATATTGAGGCTCAACGGGTAAAAGATGCGCTCGTTGTTCCCATCCAGAGCGTAACGATGAGAAGCAGCGGTGCCGCTGCACAAATGGTAAAGCCTGAAAAAAGCGACATCACCATAATCTCTAAAACCAGGGCTCCGGAGAGCCGGCAGGGTGTCTTTGTTATCAATGGTGGCAAAGCCTGGTTCCGCCCGGTCAAAACCGGTACAACGGACAACACCCATATCATCGTCACCGGGGGGCTTAAAAAAGGAGAGGAGGTGGTTTCCGGCAGCTACACCGCCATTACCACAGAGCTCTCGGATGGCCGCCTTGTCAAAAAGCAGCAGCAATAGTGCCAGGAATGCCGACACCATCAATCATCTCCATGCAGTCGCTCTGCAAATTCTACGAAATGGGCGACCAGGTTGTAAAAGCTCTTGACTCGATCGATCTCGACTTCGGTCTGAATGACTACGCGGCAATCATGGGACCATCCGGCAGCGGAAAATCAACGCTCATGAATATCATCGGATGCCTGGACACTCCAACCTCCGGCATCTATGAGCTCAACGGTCAGCAGGTTGCCGAGATGGATGATGATGAACTCGCCCGTATCAGGAACCGCGAAATTGGCTTCGTCTTCCAGACCTTCAACCTCCTTCCCCGCCTCAACTGCCTGCGCAATGTCGAGCTGCCGCTCATCTATGCCGGTGTCTCTCCTGAAGAGCGTGAGGCCCGAGCAAGAGAAGCGCTCCAGAGGGTAGGCCTCGGCGATAGGATAACGCACAAACCCGCAGAGCTCTCCGGCGGACAGATTCAGCGGGTCGCCATCGCGAGGGCGCTCATCAACAAGCCCTCAATTATTCTGGCCGATGAGCCCACTGGAAACCTCGATACCGCAACCAGCCATGAGATCATGAAGATCTTCGGCGAACTCTCCGAGGCAGGCAACACCATTATCCTCATAACGCATGAGGAGGATATTGCCCGATACACGCGCCGCATCATCCGGCTGAGGGATGGAAAAATAGAGAGCGACAAGCCCCAATGAACCTGAACTACCAACAGTTCCGGTACGAAACCGCAGAGAGCCTGAAAATGGCCCTCTTCCAAATCAGGGCAAATAAAACCCGCTCCTTTCTGACTGCGCTCGGTGTCATTATCGGCATTGTCGCCATAACCATGATGGGAACGGCAATCAACGGCATTGATCGCGGTTTTGAAAAAAGTCTGGCCATGCTCGGTTACGATGTCATCTATGTACAGAAATCCTCTTGGAGCACCATGGGCCAGTGGTGGCTCTACCGCAACCGTCCCGACCTGAAAACAGAGTATGCCGCCCAGCTCAACAGGATCATCGCCGATGATCCGCGCTCCGAGCTCTCCATTGCCGTGCCGCAGATGTCAACCTATATTGCAACCGCAAAATACCGGGACCGGAACCTTGAGCAGGTCTTCTCCCTCGGCACCACCCATGACTACCTGCAAACCGCATCCGGAGCGCTTTCGGCAGGCAGGTTCTTTACCCCTGCAGAGTCCGCCGGAAGTGAAATGGTCTGTGTTGTAGGAGATGATATCGCAACCGGGCTCTTTCCCAATGAGTCCGCACTCGGTAAATCGATCCAGCTCAAGAGCCGCAAGTGCCGTATTATCGGAACATTCAGAAAACAGGGGAAGTTTCTCGGGCTCTTCAGTTTTGACAACCAGATCATCATGCCGCTTGGCGCCTTTGAGCGGATCTACGGAAAGAATATGTTCATCACCATCAGGGTCAAAATAAAAGAGCAGAGCCGGGTCGAACCTGCTAAGGAGGAGCTGCTCGGGCTTATGCGACGCATCCGGAGAATTCCGGCAGGAAAAGAGGCAGACTTCTCGATCAACGAGCAGAAGGCCTTCAAAAGTCAGCTTGATCCTATTAAAAACGGCATTGCTGTTGCCGGTATCTTCATCACCGGCATGTCGCTCTTTGTCGGCGCCATCGGCATCATGAACATCACCTTCGTCAGCGTCAAGGAGCGCACCAGGGAGATTGGACTGCGCAAGGCACTCGGAGCCAGACGGCAGACCATCCTTTTGCAGTTTCTTATTGAATCGGTGATGATCTGTCTCATTGGTGGATTTGTCGGGCTTGTCACCTCCCTCTCCTTAACGTTTGCCATTGAAAAAATCATGCCTGACTTTCCCGTTGAGTTCTCACTGAACCTTGTCATGGCAAGTCTTGCCGTTTCGGTACTGACCGGCATTGTTTCGGGCCTCGCTCCGGCTGTAACAGCCTCAAAGCTCGACCCGGCAGACTCACTTCGTTATGAATAACAAACCGCAAACCTCGGCACACGGCCGAGAGCGGGCTCAGCGCAAGATCGGGATAATAAATTTTCCGGGGGACCCTGATGCTATTACGTGAAACGGTCATCCAGGCGATCACCTCCCTGACCGTCAACAAGCTCCGCTCATGGCTGACCATCATGGGGGTGGCCGTAGGCGTCTTCTCCATCATCGCCGTCATGACCGCCCTGGATGCCATTGATAAAAGCGTTGAATCAGGCCTCACCAGCCTCGGAGCCAACACCTTCCAGATACAGAAAGACCCCGCAATGGTATTCGGCAGCGGACACAGCAGGAACTTCTATGCCAACCGCAAAGAGATCACCTACAAGCAGGCGCTCCTCTTCCGGAAATATATGGAAGGCAGAGTCCGCAATATCGGCTTCATCATTGTCAGACCTGCCAATCTGGCAAAATATGCCAACCGCACCACCAACCCCGATGTTGCCATGACCGGCGGTGATGAAAACTTTGCTGCATCAAACGGCTTCGCAATCGCAGCCGGAAGAAACCTGTCGGAAAATGATATCCGTACGGCAAGAAACAGCGCCGTCATCGGCAGCGAGCTTGCCGAAACCCTCTTCCCTTCCGGAGAAAACCCGCTGAACAAATTTATCAAGGTCAACGGCGAAGTTTACACCGTTGCCGGTGTATTCGTAAAAAAAGGGGCTGCGTTCGGCCAGAGCCAGGATAACTTTGTGCTTATCCCCATAACCCGCTTCCTTCAGCATATCAATGAAAACAGCAGCCTCAGCATAACGGTTGAAGCGCTGTCACGCAAAGAGTATCAGCAGACCATCGACCGGGCAATCGGCGCCATGCGGCTCGCCCGGGGGCTCACCATAAAGGATGTCAACGACTTTGAAATCAGAACCAACGAATCGCTCATCGACTCCTTCCGCGATATCAAGATTGCTATCAGTACCGGGGCATTCATTATCAGCTTTATGGCACTGCTGACCGCCGGAGTAGGCATCATGAACATCATGCTTGTCAGCGTCACCGAGAGAACCCGGGAGATCGGAATCAGAAAATCGATCGGAGCTCCACGAACCACGATTCTCCGCCAGTTCCTCTTTGAAGCACTCTTTCTCTCCATCGCCGGAGGGTTGATCGGCGTACTTGTCGGCGTCTCGGCCGGTAATATTTTAGCACTTAAATTCAATCTCCCGCCCATTTTTCCCATCCTCTGGATAACCGTCTCCATGGTCGTCTGCTCCGCCATCGGCATGGCATTCGGACTCTTCCCCGCCTGGAAAGCAGCAAACCTGAATCCGGTTGAAGCCCTGCGCCCGAAATAGGAGAGGCAACTGACCGTCGGATTACCCGATTAACCTGAGGGATAAAGGCACTGATTTCGCCAGAGACAAGGCTCACGCTTTAAGCTCATTGTCGAACAGATCGCCCGCAATATCAGACATCAAAAGCTGTAAATGAAGGGGTACAGAAAAACTGACAGAAGAAAAGCAGAAACAACACATGTTGTCAGTAGATACTGTTCAGAATGGTGTCGTTCACTCAAACGATTCCGGTTTGATGATTTGAACTCATTTCATAGATACAGTAGGCATTTTCAAAAAAATCTTGTTTGGTAAAATAGCAGGCACCTCGGCAACCGGCCTTGCAGAATATTCCCATATCACACTTTTTGCATTTTCCTGCCAATAATGCAGGATCAAATTTCCGGTTATAGGAAAAGTTGTTCTCGTTAAACCAGATTTCAGAGAGTGTTTCTTTACGAAGATTCCCTTCTATAAAAATATCATCATAGAGAGACTCGCATCCTTTTACGTTTCCGATACTGTCGATACCAACAACGCATAAACCAGCCTGACATCCAGACCAGTAGTTGATATTACCCGGCAGACCACGTATATATTTTTCGTTTTCCCCGTAATAGCCGATATTATCGCCGGTATAAACGTGCATTCTGTCTTCATCACGCTTCTCTCTGATAAACGCTGTCAGCTTCCTGATGTTTTCGATGGAAATCATCTGCTCTTTACTGCGGCTTAAATTTCCCATCGGGTTAGCAAGTTGCAGTTGCCATGTCAGCACATTATTCTCAAGCAGAAAATGATACAGCTCTTCAAGATCATCAAAATTGCTATCCAGCAGTGTCGTATTGACTCCTATCGGGATATGTTCTTTGTTCAGGCGATCCATGGTTTGTCTTACCCGATGAAAAGAATTGCTCTTATTTCTGATCCTGTTATGATTTTCTTCCATACCATCTATAGAAAGAGCCACATTGGATAAATTGGCATATCGCACCTCTTCTACCTGTTTGTCTCCAAAGAGAAATCCATTGGTGATCAAATTCACCGTTACCCTGCCATCTGACAGTTTGCGGGCAATCTTCTCCCAACCGTTATAGAGAAAAATTTCTCCCCCTATAAACGTAACATACTCGCAAGAAAGGGCTATAAGCTCATCCACCACTCGTAATGCCTCCTCATTCGATAATTCATTTTCACGTTTATGCCCTGCACGGGAGCCGCAATGAATGCAGTTCATATTGCATTGCAGGGTCAACTCCCAAACGCAATTTTTCGGAGTGTAGTTATTTCTACTCATCATGATTTCTATTTATTAAAATAAACAGGCCGGGAAACCCTTTTCCCGGCCTGTCTGACAACAGTTTATTTTGAAGGAGCTTGGTAAAGAGGAACAGGCGGAGTTCCATAAAGAAGACGATATGAAGGATGTCCTAAACACTGACCCGAATTGGCACCGATAACCACAGTATCACCCAGATTGGTTCTGAAATGCCAGTAGGGCTCCGGTGCTTCCGGATAAGTGAGCGGCCAGGAAAGGGTTATTGCTGTAAATTGATCTCCACCGTTCTGACTATGAAAAATTTTTATAGCTTCATCAATATCTATTTTATATCCATCAAAAGGCACTATGCCAAGCGGACAAGTAACGGGTTGAGGCTGGGTCAATCCAATCAATGGTGGCTGTGCTGCATAATATCCATAGCAGCTTCCATCTTCACCCCTGACAATAACATCCCATCCAAGAACATCTGCTATTGTGCTTCCAATTCCGTTTCTGATTCTTGCACTTTTTCTTTCCAACCCTGTACAGATGACGCCTGTACCTTTTAGACTTGCCTGAATAGCAGTAATCTGTGACATATTCGCTCCTGATTTTAGGTTTTTGATTGTCTGTTATTGATACCTCACAAATAAATTGTCTGGCCTGACCTGTTATGGCGCCCTGATCTTATAGGCCCATCTCTTGCCTTTTGTTAAATAATGCAAAGTCGAACCATCCCTTTGAAGCAAGTAACAGGGAGGGTGTATAACAGCATCAAGCCCACAGGAAAAAGGCTTTTTCCTGTAAATCAGAATATCTCGCTCAACCATGAATTCAGTTCTTTCAGGCTGCATATATCTCTCTGTAAAGGCCTGGGGTTGCTGATTTCGTGACCGAATATGACTGTAACTCGATCAGTAAAGCACATGGAACGAGAAGCCATCATCATCTCCTCAGATCAGACGGCATATCACGTCGCATTTCATGTAATTTTTATTTTTTAATTTCCACATTTTACTCTTTACTTACAAGCCTCATACATAAAAAAAGCAAGGCCCCGTTTTTTGAGCCTTGCTTTTCATCCGCTTTTCCTTGAGGAAACTTCGGGTTTGATGTTTTAACTATCAGATAGTCTGTGCGGTAATCGTGAACGATCCTGCATGGGCACCGGACTCTGTCGTGTTCGAGAAGTTGAGTGTCATCTTGACATCTCCAACGGTCTGGGTCTGGCCGGTAACACCGCGAAGCAGTGTTGTAACCGTTGCTCCTGTAACCGCGCCGCTTACACCATTGGTTGAAGCAAGTCCGTATCCGGTTACACCGATCTTGGAGGTCGAGCCGACCCTCGTTGCCGAGAAATCAGTTCCGGTAATCGATACCGTTGCGGTTCCGCTGCTTGACAGACCGGCAATCGCCCAGGCATTCTTCAGCGTGATGTTGGCGGATGTCGGGCCGACCTCTGTTGCCGATGCAGCAAGAGTTGTTGAGGTATCACCGAGGGTTGTCCATGTTGCCGATAACGGTGAACCGGTCTGCGATGCGCTTGACGAGGTGGCCGAGAAGTTCAGGGCAACCGCGCTGTAGTAGTGCAGAACAAGGTACTCAGGCATCGTCACGGTCGTGGTGGTCGTTCCTGACTGGGAGACCGGTGTTGCCATAGCTGTTGAGGGCATAACCGAGAGACCGAGAAGTGCGGCTCCGAGAGCAAGGGTGCGAAGAGTTTTGTTGCTTTTCATGATCGTATCCTGTTTGGTCGTAGTTGATAATTTTGTGTTTCTGATTCTGTATATAATGCATCAACTACCGTGCCAAATGGCTGAAAACAGTTCATAACCGGTTCGCATGAACGTTCTTTCATTGACGATATCTCTTCATATTGTATGGTTTTGCGGATAAATATGCTCCTGTTTGCAGTTGAGACATATACCCGGCGAAAACGAGCCGGCCATAACGGTATTCAGAGGTGATACGTCTCGTTTTTGGTGCCACGATCCGTTTGATGAGACATATTGTGAGACGATTTGTGCTTCCAGTGGGGTTTTAATACGCTTTACCCGGCAGTAAAATCCGTTGCTCTATACACGTTACTCCGTAACGGTGTTTTGATGGATGAATGTTTGAAAAGACTCGATAAAGAGCTTTGCAAACGCTCGTTTGATTGGAGGCTTTCGGGTTTTTTGTATTTTCCTGAACCCCTGTTTTACTTTCAGGCACTCTTTCCAACTGACGGAACCTTCTGTTTGATCGCTCAGTAATAGTATGCATGACTAAACTGTATGACCATGGCCGGTGAAGCTGACCTGATTCCGGGTATTTTTAGTTATTGTGACCGCTGGTGTGAGCGTTGTGCATTTACCGCTCGCTGTCTTCAGTTTCAGGTTGAATCCGGGGAGCAGAAGAGCGGCAGTGCTCTGCACGAGTTTGATGCACTGAATGCCGGGTTTTGGCAGGAGATGGGTGAAGCTCTTGTCAATGCTATGCGTTACATTCGGGAAATGGCCATAAAGCAGGGTCTTGGTGTTGATGATCTGCAAAAAGAGACCGTGCTCTCCGAACCGCCGGACAGTAAGTATCGTAATGCCCGTGAACATCCCTGTTCTGCAGCAGCTCTTCTCTATGCCGGTATGGTCAATGAATGGTTTGCTGCGGCTGATGATATTTTCGAGGAGGAGTCTCTGCTCATGAACCCTAATCAGCCCTCTTTCAGAGAACCTGTTGAGATTATAAGGCACTATCAGTATTTTATTTATCCTAAAATTGTCCGTGCTGTTGAAGGCAGAATGAACGATATCGCTTCCGGGATCAATGAACCGGATAATGATGCCAACGGTACGGCCAAAATTGCTCTTATTACTATTGATCGCTCACTTGCCGCATGGAGTCTGCTTTATACCGGATTACCCTCACAGGAGGATAGTACGCTCTCTCTTCTTGTTCATCTTGACCGGCTTCGCCGTTCAGTTGAGGTTGTTTTTCCTGCAGCAAGGTCATTTGTACGACCGGGTCTTGATGCATAACTGTATGTGCCTATAACCATTATTAAGAACTCATGCTTAAAACAAACGAACCGCATTTAGTGGAGTTTTTACTGCAGTGTCAGCCGGGGCAGCCGAGAACCAGAGGTAATTGGGAGGTTGACCACCACGGCACGCCGTTTATTCTTCCTTCAATCGGAGGCATTACCCTGAATGTTCAGGCGGGAGATCCTGCATTCGGATGGCAGGGGGATCATATAGAGCCGGGAGTAAGCTGTACTGCCGATACCCAGAAACCTTTCGAACATCCCAACGTAGGAGTGCAGATTTACTCCTGTGCAGGTAATGTTGCCACTGTTGTCACCGGTGAGGCCAAAGGGGCGGAAGGCCGTGTTCTCGGCCATCATGGAGGGTCAGAGCATGTGATTGTCGATTTCACGCGTGAGGTCAAGGAGAAGCTGCTTTACAGCGATACCATTATAATCCGGGGGAAAGGTCAGGGCCTTAAGCTCACGGATTATCCGGCTGTTACCCTGTTCAATCTTGATCCCGACCTGCTTCAGGCCCTGAAGATCCGTGAACTTGACGGTGGTGTGCTTGAAGTTCCGGTTACCACCGTTATTCCTGCTGTCTGCATGGGTTCAGGTATCGGATCCGCACATGTTGCAAAAGGTGATTATGATATTATGACGAGTGACGGTGAAACGGTCAGGGAGTATGGTATTGACAAAATCCGTTTCGGTGATTTTGTTGCGTTGCAGGATCATGATAATCGCTATGGAAGAGCATACCGGAGGGGCGCAATCTCTATCGGTATTGTCGTACACAGCGACTGCATGGAAGCCGGTCATGGGCCGGGGGTTACTACGCTCATGACCTGTGCTTCGCCGCTTATCAGGCCGTTTATCGATCCTGAAGCCAATATTGCCGACCGACTTGGCTTTGGAACCACCCTGAAAATTCCAGCATGAAGGTATGCAATGCATAGCCTGAACCCTGTCCGGTACTCCTGGAGAGGAGTTGCGGCTCCGTAGCCGTTTATGCGTATACTTGCCTGAGGATTTCTCTGAGACGTAACGGCGGATGCCATTGCGATGTTTGCTGCATCAGGCATCTCGCGCCTCTCACACGACCGTCAGAGATTGGAAGAGTGCTGTTACCGAGCTACATGCCGGTCGAAAGAAGCAATGATTATCGCCTGCCCTTTTCTCTTTTTATAAGCGAAATTTAAGTATTTCTTAAGAGCGGTTTAATGATGCAATGGTTATCATAAAATCGTTGTAGTTTTTAACTTAAACGGTAAAGAGAGATGAGCGAAAAATATCTTGCGGCAACGGACCAGAATTTCACAACCGAGATTCTTGAGTCGGATAAAGTGGCTCTGGTTGATTTCTGGGCAACCTGGTGCGGTCCTTGCATGATGCTTGGTCCGGTTATTGATGAACTTGCCGGAGAGTATGCCGGCAGAGCGGTAGTAGCAAAAGTCAATGTTGATGAGAATCCTGCCACAGCAGCCCGGTATGGCATCCGAAGTATACCGAGCCTGCTTATTTTCAAGAACGGCCAGGTTGTAGATCAGTTGCTCGGAGCCATACCGAAAAACCAGATTTCGAGGAAAATGGATCTGCATCTCGCATGATTATGCAGAAGCAGGCAAGTGGGTAAAGAGTTTTATTAATTACAACATCATGACCAATATGGAAAGAGAAGTGCGTGATATCGTTATCATGGGCACCGGGCCTGCGGGATATACGGCAGCAATCTACACCGGAAGATCCAATCTCAAGCCGCTTATTATTGAAGGTTTGCAGCCGGGCGGTCAGCTCATGATCACCACCGAAATCGAGAATTTCCCCGGTTTTCCTGAAGGGATCCGCGGGCCTGAACTGATGTCTAAAATGCGTGAGCAGGCAGCAAAGTTCGGCGCGGAATTTCTTGCAGGGAGCGTGACCGAGGTTGATCTTTCCAGAAGCCCCTTCTCTCTTCAGCTTGAAGACGGTCGTGAACTCTTTACCCACGCACTCATTGTTGCAACCGGGGCCTGTGCCAAATGGCTCGGTATTGAGTCGGAAGACCGCTATCGCGGGAAGGGTGTTTCTGCCTGCGCAACCTGTGACGGATTTTTTTTCCGTGACAGCAAGGTTTTTGTTATCGGTGGCGGTGATACGGCCATGGAAGAGGCGCTCTACCTTACAAAATTTGCCTCGGAAGTAGTGCTTGTTCATCGTCGGGAAGAGTTCCGGTCATCAAAAATCATGAGTCTGAGAGTTCAAAAAAATCCAAAAATCAGGATGCTGCTCAATGAGGTCGTTGATGAAATTCTCGGAGATGGCATGCAGGTAACCGGGATCCGTCTGAAAAACGTCAAGACCGGCGAACTTGTTGAGCACTCATGTGACGGGGTGTTTCTGGCTATCGGTCACTCTCCGAATACCGCTTTGTTCAAGGGGCAGCTTGATCTTGATGACTACGGATATATCAAGACCAAAAAATCATCATCGGAAACCAGTGTGGCCGGTGTTTTTGCCTGCGGTGATGTTCAGGACTTTAACTACCGCCAGGCTGTTACAGCCGTAGGAACCGGCTGCATGGCAGCGGTTGATACCGAGCGCTTTCTTGAAACGATACGCTGAGAAGAATGAGCTAAGTGATAGGTGAAGAGGTATTAGGTTTTAAGCCCTGTAGGGGCGGATGTTGGTAGTCCCTGGGGTTTTTCTTCGTCCCTGTAGTCCTTGAAGTCCTTTGGGTCCTTTTTTCTCTCGGGACAGGTGCTATCTTTTATGCCTGACCCCTGACCCCTGACACCTGGCTTCTTCTTCCATGCCCGCCGGGAATTTTTTTCATTGTGGATGTGTTCTTGTTCTTCCTGTTGTGATAGATTCAAATTCGACTTTTAAAACCCTTAAAAGATGGAGATGCAGTCATGTCACTCAAACTTTATGGAAGGGATCCGTTGAGAATGTTTGAGGATGTTTTCAACGACAAGGTATCACCTTTTTTCTCTTCTATGATCGCGCCCTCATTCAAGGTTGATATCAGTGAGGATGAAAATGTCATCAATATCGAGGCCGATCTTCCGGGCGTCAAGAAAGAGGATGTTAAGGTCTCAATGGATGATGATGTGCTTTGCATCACTGCGGAAAGAACCCAGAGCGAGGAGGAGAAGAAGAAGGGATATCATCGCATTGAACGTTCGTGGGGAAGCCTGAGCAGGAGTTTTACTGTTGGAGAGAACATCAATGCTGAAAAGATCGAGGCATCCTACGATAACGGTGTGTTGAAGATCGTTCTCCCCAAGTCGGAACCGAAGCCCAAAACCGGCAAGGAGATTTCCATCAAATAGGAAACAGCATGTGTAACAAAAAAACCCTCCGGTGTGGAGGGTTTTTTTGTTGTAACCGGTCAGGAATGAATCAGCAGTTGCGCACGGTTGATGAGGTGCGGTCCTTGATGGTGGTTTCATCGAACTCATCCCAGTTATGCTCGTCATGCTCACGCTGATACCCAGCCTCCTTGAGACCGAAGCTCATGTCGGCAACCATCTCCGGACGCAGCTCCTTGAGGTTTTTGACCTCATTCTGTGTCAGGATTCTTGACTTGTCAAATCCAAGATCGATTTCAATCTTGTTGTTCTTGGTCTTGACGCGGTCGATATCGTAAAAGCGCTTGGTAATGGTTGTCTGCGCAAATGCCTTCAGGCATCCGAGCATGTACTTGCGCACATAGGGGTCCTTGATCCAGGGGTAGCTGAAGAAGGTTTTGCGTGCATAGAACCGTGCATATGATTTCAGCACGCCTTTGAGCACATCCTCACGCTCCATGTTATCCGGCTTGATGATCGGGGTAACAAAGTTGTACTTGGAGTAGTCGCGAACCTCAACCCTGTCGCCAAGCTCCTTGAAGAGATCGGAGAATGGCCATGGAGTGTAGATTGTCCAGTTTGCCATATCGGGATCCCAGTCCTTGCAGAGCTGGTAGGTCTCCTCAATGGTCTCGGGAGTTTCATGCTCAAGTCCCATCACAAACTGCGCTTCGGCCACAATACCGTTTTTCTGAAGCAGCTTGATGGCATACTTGTTCTCCTCAATGGTTGTCTCTTTGCGGAACCGGTTCAGGTTCATCTGGCTTGCAGCCTCGGTTCCAAGCGAGACGTGCACAAGGCCCGCCTTGCGGAAGAAGGGAAGCAGGTCGGCATCACGCATGATGTCGGTCACGCGGGTGTTGATACCCCAGGAGACGTTGAGTTTGCGGTCGATAAGCTCCTGACAGAGTGAAACGAACTTCTGCTTGTTGATGGTCGGCTCTTCGTCGGCAAGGATAAAGAATCCAACGTTATATTTTTTGACCAGTACCTCGATTTCGTCAACAAAAAGTTTCGGACTGCGTGCACGGTACCGGCGCCAGAACTGCCACTGTGAGCAGAAGGTACAGGTAAAGGGACATCCTCTTGCAAAGTTCGGTACAGCAAGACGGCAGTTGAGCGGGGTGTAGATATATTTATCCCAGTCGTAGAGACTCCAGTCGGGGGTAAGGGTATCGAGGTCCTCGATCACCGGATGTGCTGCGGTTGCAAAAACCTTGCCCTCGTCATCAAGATAGGCAATACCGGTGATGTTTGCGCGGTTCTCTCTGTCGGTACCGGCGGCAATCTCCCGGATGAGGTTGACGGTTACCTCTTCGCCTTCACCGCGTACCACATAGTCGGTTTCCGGTGCCTCGCTCAGTACCTGCGGGTACATGAAGGTGGAATGAATACCGCCCATGATGGTTCTGATCTTCGGGTCGACCTTTTTGGCGACCTTCATGATATCCTGTGCCTTGAAGATAGATGGGGTAATATTGGTGGCCATCACAACATCAGGCTTGTTTTTTCTGATGATCTCTTCAATCTGATCGTCTTCAAGATTGTCGGCCATGGCGTCAACGAAGCGCACTTGGTCAAATCCTGCCTGTTTCAGGGCACCACCGATATAGGCAACCCAGCTTGGCGTCCAGTTACCTGCAATTTCAGCTCCACCTGAATGATAATTTGGCTGAACCATCAGTATTTTCATCAGTCTTCACCCTCCAGATATGTTTTTTACAAAATAGGAATCTCTTTTCGCGGTAACGGGAACGCCGATCTGCCAGAAAAAAATCCCTTGACTTTTAATTTACAATTTATTTGGAAAAATCTCTTATGGTTTTAGCATAAACCGCACCTACTTGTGCGATGCATTCATCAGCATGGTGTGATAAAAACCAAAACTGATTTTTTCGCGACTTTTCACCTGCATGCCGGCTTTTTCCATTGCCCGCTGCATCTCCTCATCGCGGATCATCTGGATGGTTGTTCTCCGTTCCTTTTTCGGGAAGTAGCCTCCGATCCAGTGCTGGAAGGCAAGAATATTGTTATATGGTGCATAGGTGAAAATAACCGACCCTTTTGTCAGGCTGCTCAGATTCCGGAAGGCCTCGGCAAATCCTTCTGCCGGGTAATGGATCAGCACGTCAAAACAGACCACAGCATCATAGGTGCCGCTGACCGATTCAATGGTATTGACTTCGAACTCGATGTTTCCGTCAACACCCTGCTTTATGGCCTCCTCTTTTGCCTTTCCTACCATCTGCGAGGCTATATCTACAGACTTTACCTTATAACCGGCTTTTGCAAGTCTGATGCTGAAAAGTCCTGTACCGCATCCTGCATCAAGCACGGTTGCTCCTTTCGGCAGTCCAAGTTTCTGCAACCAGTCAAATGCCTTGTCCATCATGACCGCATGACCCTGACGGACGGTATTGCGTACGGAGGAGAGCTTGTCATCCCCGTATATGGAGGCCCAGCGCTGGAAGCCCTGCCCATTGAAATACGAACGGAGCATTTTTTTGTGCTCTTCAGCATTGAAAGAGGAACTGCTCATGGTATAAGTTTTGATGTTTCGTGATGTAGTTAATAAACGTTGCAGGCACTCACTGATGAGCCCCTTCGATTCTTGTTTCAAGGTCTGCATAGAGCTCCTGCAGCTCTTCGATCGTGCCCTCTTCTGCTTCCCAGAATCCACGAGAGTGTGCCTCAAGCAGCCTCCGGGTCATCGATATGGTAGCATGCGGATTAAGAGCGGTAAGGCGTTCCAGCATGGCTTTATCCTGGAGGAACGTTTCACTGAACTGATCGTACGTCCAGTTTTTTACTGCTGACGCTGTAGCACTCCATCCATAGGTGTTGCTGAGATGGGACTCAATCTCTCGAACTCCCTCATAACCGTGTTCCAGCATGGCATCGTACCATTTCGGGTTGAGCAGCTTGGTGCGGGCTTCAAGCGAGACCATTTTTTCAAGCGAACAGATTCTCTGCTTTTTACCCGTACCGTTGATATCGCCCACCATCACCTTCGGTTTTGCCTTGCTAAGCTGCTCCACGGTTTTTGAAACTCCGCCAAGATACTCATAATAATGATCAATATCAGAAATACCGATTTCATAGCTGTCAATATTCTGGAAAGTGAGGGTCACATGTTTCAGTGCGGCGCGTAGGGCCTGAGGGCACTCCTGCCACTCTCCGGCCGGGGTTACGGCAAAACTTTTGCGACTGACGAAGGCATCGGCAAGCTGATTCTCCTCCTCCCAGCTGCTGCTCTCTACCAGGTGATTGACATTTGCGCCGTAGCTTCCGGGAGCGTTCGAATAGACCCGGTTCGAGGCCTCCTCAAAGGAGCAGGTACTCTCCTGCATCTCAGCCAGCACATGCTTGCGTATGAAGTTCATCTCTTCCGGCTCATCAGCCGCAGCGGCCATCCGTGCCGCCCTGTCGAGCAATCGCACCTGCACGGAGAGCAGATCGCGGAAAATACCGCTGATGGTCATGACGACATCAATGCGCGGGCGACCAAGTTCGCTGAGGGGAACAAGTTCTACATCGCTGATCTTGCCCAGTTCATCGGTTTTGGCTGTTGCTCCCATGAGTGCGAGTGCCTGGGCAACGCCCTCGCCATCACTTTTGAGGTTATCCGTTCCCCAGAGGATCAGGGCGATGGATTCCGGCAGTTCACCGCTCTCCTCCCGGTAGTGAAGAAGGAGTTCTTCAGCAAGCCGTTTACCGCTCTGCTGTGCAAATGAGGAGGGGATCGTGTAGGGGTCGAGACTGTGAATGTTACGGCCTGTCGGGACAATCTCCGGATTGCGAACCAGATCATTGCCGGGAGATGGAGGGGTGAATTTCCCCTCAAGCGCGTGCAGCACGGCCTTGAGTTCCCGGTTGTCGGCAAGGTGGATCAGTACCGTGTTCAGGAAGTGCCACAGTCGATGGAGTTCTGCGGGCTTGATACCGGTTTCACGGCGAAGATAGTTATCAGCGTCCGTGATTCTGACAGCAAGGCTTCCTTCAAGCAGTCTTGCTATCGGCAGATCGGGGTGATTCTCCGGATCGAGGTGTCCGATAAAGAGCCTGACGGCTTCACGGGCGATTGCGGAAACCTTCTGCCATTTTACCTGTGCATCGCGCTCACTTCCCATCATATCCTGCAGTTGATGGAAGTCATAGTGCAGGTGACGGCATATCAGTTCATTGAGTGAAATTCCGTCAAGTTCAGGGCGGCTGTGTGCCGAGAGAAGAGCGAGATGCTCTATGAGGCTGCCTGGCGATTGCGCTTCGCCCATGATGTGCAATCCGAGCGGAATCATCCGCTCCTCGATAGTGTAGAGTTCATTCAGCAGCCGTGTGACATACTCTTCGGCCTCTGACTCGTTCAGGGCGGTGTCAAGCTCAAGAGCGGCAGCCAGCTCCCTGATCTCAAGAAGCAGCTCCCGGGAGAATGCCGTGCGGAAAGCAGCAACAAGATCCTTCAGTTTTCGCAAATCCTTGTAGAGGCCGGCATGTTCGAGTGGAGGGGAGAGGTAGCTCAACAGTGTGGCAAACCCCCGGCGTTTGGCAATGGCTCCTTCGCTTGGATTGTTTACACAATAGCAGTAGAAGTTAGGCAGTGAGCCGATGAGCAGTTTTGGCCAGCATGCGGCTGAAAGACCGGTCTGCTTGCCGGGCATGAACTCAAGTGCTCCATGGGTGCCGAAGTGAAGAACCGCATCAGCGTTAAAGCAGTGTTCAAGCCAGGTGTAGAAGGCGGCAAACGCATGGTTCGGTGCGGCATCTTTGGCCATGAGAAGACGCATCGGGTCGCGTTCGTAACCGAAACTCGGCTGCTGGCCGATGAAGATATTGCCAAGTGAGCAGCCGAGAATATGGAAACGGCTTCTGTCGTTCAGGATCTCGCCCGGAGCGTCTCCCCAGAAGGGCTCAATACGCTCATAGGCCGGAAAGAGCCTGCGGTACTCTTCCAGGGGGAGATGAGCCTCCACATTTCCGTCAGTGCCGTAGATGAGCCGGTTCCCCTCAAGCAGCAGATCTTTAAGCGCTTCAGCGCTTTCCGGTACCTCTACAGTATATCCTGCTGTGTTCATTTCGAGGAGCAGGCGGTGCAGGCTTTCGAAAACATTGAGATATGCGGCCGTTCCGGCATTGCCGAGATTTGGCGGAAAATTGAAGAGAACGACAGCAATTTTTTTGTCGGCCAGCGGTGACTGCTGAAGGTTGAGCAGTCGCTGGACTCTGCGGGAAATAATCTCTATCTCCTGCACAAGCGGAACGGTCTGTTCACTTCCGGTTTCTGTACCGGCATAGACCTGTGGTTCTATGGTGCCGTCCAGTTCAGGCACAGCTACACTCAGTGCGGTCTGCATCGGTGTCAGGCCAAGCATGCTTTCACGCCACTGCTCGATGGGCTGAAAAGAGAGCGGTATGAGATTGAAGCAGGGGATATCAAGTTTTTTCAGCACGGCAACCGCCTCAGCAGCTTTTGTTTCCGCAGGCCCCCCTACCAGAGAAAACCCTGTAGCGTTTACCAGGAGTGAGGGTTTCAGTGAACCGGGTGTTTCAGGATTGAAAAACTGTTCGAGTGCCGGGCGAAAATCCAGCCCGCCGCTGTAGGCAATGAAGCTGTTGATCCCTTTCCTCTCAAACGATCGAACCAGAGTGTTGAGGTGCGCCGTGTTTTTGCTCAGTACGGTTGAACGCATGGCAAGGATTGCTACAGGGCCGAGCTTGAGGTCAGGCCTCTTTTTTTGCTGCCAGTCGAGAAATTTGGCAGCCGTAAAAAATGGTTCGGGCGCTTCGGGATGGCAGATGGCTGCATCGGGATAAAAGAGCGGATCCTCCTGCGGCAGTTTGCCTTTCCATCCGGGAGCATACCGGTCAACCAGAAGAGAGAGAAAGCGTTCCAGATTCTCCTGTGAACCATTCAGCCAGAACTGGTGTGCGGCAATAAAGGTATGGATATCACGAGCCTTCCCCGGGATGTGCTTCATGATTTTACTCACACTTCGTACCAGTGCAAGCTGGCGCTGGCTCTCACCGTGGCTCTGTTTTGGTTTCAGCTTTGCCGCCCACTTCTGGAATATCCCGGTTTCCTTCGACTCATCCTTTTTTGGCTTGCGAAGCGAAAAACGACCAAGCCGGGTCTGGGAAACCAGGGCGGGATTGCTTGTTATCATGCAGACCGGGCATGAGAGTGTGTTCAGCATCTTTTCGAGGGGGCGAACAATATCCTCGCTGAAGAGCATTGAACCAAACACGAAATCGGCATTTGGCAAGGCTGTTTCAAGCGTTTCCCAGAGTTTAACGCTGTTATGGAGTCCGAGACTGAAGACAGAAACCTCCAGATCGAGCTGGAACTTCCTGTTAAGCACACCGGCAGCCGCTTTAAGGGTGCTGTTATTGGTGGCTTCCATGGTCAGAAATACAAAACGCATAGGGTAAACCTCTTTATCGAACGTGATTGCCAAACGCTTACACCCTCTTTTGAGGTGTCCGGCATCGTGAAGCGTTACTCTTTCCAGATAGCTGTAATGGCAGCTGAAGAGCAGGGAGCGTAAAGAGGTTTCAGATCAGCAGGATACGATTCTGCTGGAAGAGGTTGGAGGGTTTACCGAGAGATGAAGGTGTTGAAAATATCCGGTTATTCGGAATATGGATGCAGTTCTGAAGGGTATGATAAGGGATATGCACTATGGATGTGAATCCGGGAAACGAAGGATGGGATCTCTCTGAACCGAGAGAAGCGTTTAATAACCCGCTCAGACGATCAATTCCGAAACCGGGGGGCAGTGAAATACCGGGAAGTGAACGGTCTCCGGAAGCTACAATCCCCTCAGAGAGAGAGTTCGTTTTTGACTTGGAGTTGAATGACCCAGTCTTGACAAGCAGGTTAAAGCCGACAACGGAGACGACGAAGAAGATGAACACCTCAATTGAACGCCAGATGTCGCGTGCTATATTGCAGTGCCTTTTGTTCATAGGGGTTGTTTTAGAAGTAATATACCAAAAGGGGAGGTAATAATGAAACGGGCTTTCTTGGGTGTGCCGGGTGCTGAGAAGATTTGTCAAAAAAAAAGACTTAAAGGACAATAGTGACTTCAACGACGAAGAGAAATATCAGTGCAACCAATCAACTCAAGCTAAACCTGCTTTCAGGTCCTTAAATCGCCCATAAGTCCTGTAAGTCATACAGGTGCTGTACTTCCCGGCCTCCGCGACCGCTATACAAAATCTTTTCACTCTTGTCCACTCTGTCCATTAGATGTCCACCATTTCTTCGTCCACTTACGTCCACTTCTCTTTTTTTAAAACAAAAAAGCACGGGGTGAACCGTGCTTTTTTGTTTAATGATCTTTGTGTGATGCAGCTTACACCTCGATGCCTTCCAGACGGTCTTCGAGATCGGAGTAGATCTCCTGAAGTTTTTCGATCATCTCCGGATCGGCGCTCCACATTCCTCGGCCGCTTGCTTCAAGCATACGACCTACAATGTTCTTGAAGGCTTTTGGATTGACCTTCATCAGGCGTTCACGCATTTTCGGGTCCATTGCGTAGGTTTCAGCAGCCTCCTTGTAGACCCAGTCGTCTACACCCTTGGTGACGGCATCCCATCCCAGCATGTAGGTAAACCGGTTGCTGATTTCGGTTGCTCCGCTGTGACCCTGTTCCAGCATGGTCTCGAACCATTTCGGGTTGAGCAGCTTGCTGCGGAACTCCACCTTGAGAGCCTTGTCGGCATCGTCGATTTTAACATCGGCCGTAAAGGTCTCTACGTAGTTCAGTTTCACATTGTCACCTTTCGGGTTGCGGCGTCGGGCCGAGAGCTGAAGTGCTCCCGATGAGGAGAAGTAGCGGTCAATATCGGTAATGCCGAACTCTGCCGAGTCAACCTGCTGGACAACCCGGTCAACTGTACTGAGCAGACCTTTGAGAATATCGGTCTGCTGGTCACCGTATCGGTTGCCGCCGTAGGCAAAACCGGTGCGCTTGATGAACATGTTGTCGAGATCCTCCTCCGACTCCCATGCGGAATCTTCAACAAGCTCCTCAACCTGTGAACCGTAAGCGCCGGGTGCCTGGGTGAAGAGACGCGAGGTTGCGCTCTCGAAATCACTGCCCGCTTTAAGTGCCGCATCCACATGCTTTTTGATGTGGTTCATCTCATGCGGCTCAATGGCTTTTGCGGCATCCTTGACCAGTTTGTCAAGGTGATCGACAAGGACTCCGAAGGTGTCACGGAAGATCGAGCTGATCTGGATCAGGACGTCGATTCTCGGACGGCCGAGCTTTTCGAGCGGAACGAGGCTGTAGTGACTGATTTTGCCCTGCGCATCGTAAGCCGGTTCGGCGCCCATGAGATGAATGATGACGGCAACAGCTTCACCCTTGCTTTTGATGGTGTCAAGTCCCCAGAGTACCTGTGCAATAGTTTCCGGGTACTCGCCGTTGTTCTCTTCAACGTGGCGGTTGATAATGGAGTCGGCAATCTGCCTTCCGCGCTTGAAGGCCAGTTCCGAAGGAATGCGCCACGGGTCAATGGCGTGGATGTTGCGTCCGGTCGGCAGAATCCCTGCTCCGTCACGCACCAGATCACCACCTGAGCCCGAAGGGATATACTGGCCGCAAAGGGCGCGGAGGAATCCCTTCATCTCATTGCTGTTATCCTCCAGAGCGCGCTTGAGAGCAACTCCTTCCTGGAGTGCGGTGTTTATGGCTTCACCCATCTCCTGCGAAATTTTTGCTCCGCCGGTAAGCACGTTAAAGACAGTTGCCGGATTGCTCTTGCCGAAAATGGTCTGCTGGATAAACTCGCGAGTATGATCGTCCACCTGTTCACGGGCCTTCATGGCCTGTGGTTCTCCCTTGCGGGCGCGGGTTGCGAGCGAGGCATAATCGCCAAAGAGTTTGTCTTCACCGATAGCCTGCATGATGATGGATGGCAGCGATTTTTCATTGCCGCGTACCTTCAGGTATTCGGTGATCGTTGTTACCTGGGTTTCAAGCTTCGGTGTTTCGCCAAAGACGTGCAGCGAGTTGGATATCAGGCGTCCTTCAAGCTCCATCATGTAGGTGTAGAGACGGCTGATATAGTCCTGGAAGCTTTCGCCCTCAATTCGCGGGCAGTCATCAGTCAGATTGAGTTGCTGCGCCTTGGTGAGAATGACCTCTTCGGTTTCGACATCCACAATCTTTTCAAGTCCTCGCTCGCGGTAGTCATTGAGCATCTCCTTGAAGGCAGGCAACTCCTTGTAGAGCCCGGCTCTGGCAAGCGGAGGAATGTTGTGCGAAATCATGGTGGCGTAGCCGCGACGCTTGGCGATGTTAGCCTCGCTCGGGTTGTTGATCGGGTAGATATAGAAATGCGGTACCTCACCGAGCAGGGCATCAGACCAGCAGTCACCGGTTACACCGAGCTGAAGACCGGGCATCCACTCTGCCGTGCCGTGCATGCCGATATGTACCATGGCACTCGCACCGAAGACGCGGCTGATCCAGCGATAGAAGGCGATATACTGATGGTGCGGTGTATTCTCCTTGTCGAAGAGCAGGCGCATCGGGTCGCCCTGGATGCCGAGGCGCGGCTGAACACCGATAAAGACGTTTCCGAGTGTGAGTCCGCCGATAAAGAGCTTGTCGGGCTTGATCGGCCCGATCTCGCCGGGGAAGCCGCTCCAGCGCCCTTCAATGCGTTCACGCTCTCTTGAACTGGTGATGCTGTTGAAGGTCTCGCGGTCAATGGCAAAGCACTCCTGCTCATGTGCCTGAATTTCGTAATCGGTAGCTTTGTCGAGCATCGCAAGCAGGGCTTCCGGTGATTCCGGCAGTTCGCCGACATTGTACCCTTCAGCTTTAAGCGTCAACAGAATATTGTAGATACTTTTCGGTACGTCCAGCAGAGCTGCGCTTGCCTTTTTACCCATGCCGGGCGGATAGTCGTAGACTACAAGGGCAACCTTTTTGGCCTTGTTCGGAAGCTGACGCAGTTCGGAAAATTTTTTGGCGATTCCTGCAAGCCTCTCAAGACGGTCAGGAACAGTCTGAAGACGGCCATCCTTGATCGCTCCGAGTACAACCGGGCATACGGCACCGTCCATTTCCGGCAGTGAGTAGGTCATCGCAGACTGGAGAGGTACCACGCCCTGCGATTTCCAGGAGGCAACGTCCTGTATGAAAAGCGGTTGTGAAACGACGTAAGGTGCATTGATCTTGCCCAGAATCTCGTCACGCGCGGCTGATGATGCGCCCGGTGTGGTTGCGCCCGCCGGGCCGCCCACAAATCCGAAGCCCATCATGTTGACGAGCATGTCGATATTGTTATGGGTAAACCACTCCCTGGCAGCAACGTGACCCTCAACACCCATGACAAAAACCGGCAGGGGATTAAGTCCTTTTGCTTCAATAGCCCGGATTGTATTGTCGATATACTCCTTCTCCTGCAACAGATGCTTGCGGAAAAAGAGGAGGCCGATGTTTCTGTTTTTCTCAGAACCTTTCTTATGCTTGTGCAGCCATTTTTCGTAGTGGTGCAGATCCTTCTGGTACTCCGGTGCATCCGGGTGATAGAAGCCCATCGTCGGGACCTCAACCACCTTTTCAACCTTGACTCCCGCTTCAAAGTACTCTGCCATGATGTAGTTGAACATCGATGCCAGATTATCAGTGGTCGGGTTCATCCAGTAGGTGTAAACCTGCATCCAGTTCTTGAAATCCTTTGCCTTTTTCGGGATGAGGGGCAGCATGGTGCGCATGATTTTCAGCAGCTTCATGTAGCCGTAAAGCGCATCCTCATCGCGTCCCTTTACCAGCATCTTGGCAACCTTTTTGACGATATCGGGCATACCGCTTCCGTCTCCGGAGACGACATAACTGCCTATTTTTGTCATCTGCATCACTTCAGGCATAGACTCATAGGCAAAGATGGTTTTCACCTTCGACTGTTTTATCTGCTCCTGAAGCCAGTCAGCCTGTCCCTTGAACTGTATCAGTGTGGTGAAAATGCAGTCGGCATTGCGGATGGCTTCAGCCGTTTCAGGGTTCTGATGTTCAAGGTCCTGATCGGTCCATTGGGTCAATTCGGCATGTGCGGAAATTTTAGCCGTGACCTCGCGCCATACCCGCTGATTGCATTGCTCCATCCCGACAATAGCGGCAATTCTGATTTTATCATGCATAGAATTACAAAAGATGTGCGTTTGATGTGGTTGTAACAGGATTGAAAATGTAATAAAATCCCTTGATGAATGCTAACGATTAAAAAAGCCAGCCCCTCCGGGGGAGGGGCTGGCGTCAGAAGTGATAGCTAAAGTGCCTGTGGATTTCTCAGAAGGTGAAATCTACACCTGCAACATAGCTGCGTCCGGGAGCACGGAACCACTCGGCCTCTTCATACTGCGTATTGCCGATGTTTTTGCAAAGCAGGCTCACCGAAGCGGTTTCAGCAGCCTGATACTTCAGACCGGTATTGAATATCACAAAATCACCAGGATAGTTGGCACTGGTTGCGTTTGGATGTGACGTAACCGATTTGTAAAGAGATACATAGCGAGCATTCACGTTAAGCGAAAGCTTGCCGGTTGGTTTCCATGTTGCGCCGGCAGAAGCGGTATGCTCAGGACGGTATGCAAGCCAGTATGGATCAGGGTTCAGGTCGTTCGTCGCATCCGCACCTGCTACATAGGACCGGTTTTTGGCCTTCATGTAGGTGTATGCCGCGTTGAATGCCAGGTCGGATGAGGGTCTGTAGTTCAGACCGGTTTCCACGCCAAAGATACGCGCTTTGGTGATGTTCCTGTACTGAAACGCTCTGGTTGATTGGGTAATGACCGACTCGATAAGGTCATTATAGTTGTTCAGGAATCCTGCTATATCCAGTGAGAGCTGGTCTCCGAACTCCTTGAACATGCCAACCTCATAAGCGGTCATGGTCTCCTTGTTCAGCGCCGGATTAGGTGATCCGGTGTATGGTCCTGCACTGCGAACAAAGCGTTCGTAGAGGGTAGGCGCACGGAAACTCTTGCCCCATGAAGCTCGCAGGGACATATCATCCATTGCTTTGAAGTTGAGTGCAACACGGGGACTGAACGCATCGACTGATTTGTGCTCAATCGCTACATAGGAGCCACCTGCTGATGACTGTGCCAGATCGGCATTGATACCGCTCCAGTCATAGCGAAGTGAGAGCAGGGAGGTCAGTTTGTCCGTCACCTTCACCTCATCCTGAACAAAGAGAGCCCGATTGTCTTCCCTGATATCGCCAAGGACATTTGCTGTCGGCCACTGGGCGGTAAGCTGGGTTGTCATGACATCGGTTGTACTTCCCTCGGCACCCAACAGCACCCTGTTGTTGTCGTTTGCTCTCCAGTCGATTTTTGTGCCTGCACCGAAACGATTGGAATAGGTTTCGTTGAAATCGCCCACAGCTTTATTATAGAAAGGTATAGAAATCTGTGGTGCAGTAGTTGTATTGTACAAATATCTGGTTCCGTTATGGGTAAAGAACAGCCGGGTATCAATGCTGAGATTGTCACTGATAAGGTTGACATAGTTCAGACCGACCAGTGCATTATTACGCTTGATCATGTCATCGTAATAGTACTGGTTGTTATTGATATCATAGCCACGTTCAGGATGGGCGGTGAATACCGTGAAGCTGTCTCCGGTATACCACTCATAGGCATAGCCGCCTTCAGTCTGATTGTAAAAGGCGCTGAGCAGGAGATACTGGCTGGCATCGATATCGTAACGAACTTTTAGTTTTATATCATCAAGTATCGTATTGGCATTTTGGCGGTAGCCATCATCCCGGCTGGTTGTGTAGAGGATGTTGTAGTTCAGTTTTCCGCTCTTGTTGCCGAAACCGACATAGGTGTTCCAGAACCATGGGGTATGCTTGTCATTGTAAAACACACTCTGGTCGGTTGACGGGGGCTGAGCGTAGAAGCCGCCATTTAAACCGGCTTTTACTTCGAGTTTGTCCGGAAGGTGACCGAAAACGTTTACAACACCGCCCATGGCGCTTGAACCGTAGAGGGTTGCAGCAGCACCTTTGAGGATTTCAACCTTGTCTGCGGCATTCATGTTGACCGAAGACCAGGCCACTTCACCGGACTCCGGTGCATTGATGGGAAAGCCGTCATACAGGGCGGTCACACGGGTGCCGATACCGCCACCCTGATAGGTGTTGGAACCGCGGATCTGAACACCGGAGGAGGTCTGGCCGCCTGCGCGGGTTACCACAACACCGGGAACATCCTCAATCACTCTGTCAAGAGTCGGGTTGGCCTGCTGCTTGATCTTTTCCTGTGAGACCACGTTGGCGGTTACCGGTACATCAAGGCGGTTCTGCTTGTAGAGCGAAGCACCGACCACGACTTCGGAAGCCATAATGGTGGTCTGGCCGATCTGCAGGTTGATCTGGTAAGTCTGGCCGTTAGCAACGGTTACAACCTGGCTTGCCGGGGCGTAACCTACAATGGAGATGGAGATTTTCTGCTGTTTTGCGGGAACACTGGGGAGTGTAAAGTTGCCATTCATGTCAGTAGTGGTGCCTATAGAGGTGCCGGCAATACTGACCGAAGCTCCGTAAACGCCTTCACCGTCTGCCTTATCGGTGATTTTACCTTTTACTATGCCGTAGTCAGCTCCGAGGGCAGGGAGCGGCATCAGTGTAGCCGTCAGGCAAAATGCCGACAGAACAAAACGGGCCACGCGATACTTCTGCGCATGTTTTGTTTTCATGGTTGTGTGTTGTCTGGTTGCAATGATACGAACGAAAAAAAACAGGATAAAAATTTGTTAATCTTTGTCAGCTTTGCAATAATCATCAACACAGTATATCTGCAATCAGTACGGTGATAACCCGGGCATAATTCTTCATATGGCCATAGTAACCGCAATTTATTAAAAAAAAAGGGAAATGTGCAAAAGTGCAGGTGAAAGTGTCGTAAATCAGGGAGAGGGGAGGAATAAAGAACCCCCGGTTTTGGCCGGGGATAACTCAAATAAACTATGTACTTGCAGCTCAGATGACCCCGAGTTCCTTGCCTATGGTGGAGAATTCGGTGATAACCTTGTCGAGGTGCTCCTTGCGGTGGGTTGCCATAAAGCTTGTTCGCAGTGCTTCGTGGCCGGGCATAACCCCGGGGCGGATAAAGGCATTGACGTAAACCCCGGCATCAAACAGCTTTTTCCAGAAAAGAAGTGTTTTCATCTGGTCACTGATCAGCACGGTCACAATGGCTGTCCGTGAGGGCATGAGCGTGAAGCCGGCTTTAAGCAGTCCCTGGCGAACGTAATCGGTATTTGCTATCAGCCGCTCGGTGAGCTCGGGCTCATTGCGGATTATTTCGAGAGTTGCCAATACGGCAGCTACGCTTGCGGGTGTGGGCGAAGCGCTGAAGATCAGCGATGATGCGTTGTGTTTGATATAGTTGATGACGGAGCGGTCGCCTGCGACATATCCTCCGAGTGAACCAAAAGTTTTTGAGAAGGTTCCCATGATGAGATCCACCTCGTCAACCAGACCGAACTCCGACGGGGTGCCCCGACCACCTTTGCCGATAACTCCCACAGCATGGGCGTCATCAATAAGAATGCGGGCATTGTATTTTTTCGCCAAAGCTACAAGTTCGGGAAGATCCACAATTTCACCGGATACCGAGAAGACTCCGTCGGAAACAATCAGTCGTCCGGCAGATTCCGGGATTTTCTGAAGAACCCGCTCCAGATCCTCCATATTATTGTGATTGTAACGGACAAGGTTTGCGCCAGCGCCCTGCGCCATGATGGAGGCAGCAACAAGGCTTGCATGGTTGTCACGGTCCGAGACAATATATTCGCCGCGCTGCACAAGGGTAGGGATGATGCCCTGGCCTGTCTGGTAACCGGTACTGAAGAGCAGGCAGCGCTCCTTCTCGAAAAAGTCGGCCAGCTTTTCTTCAAGTTCAATGTGAAGATTGACGGTTCCGGTCATGTATCTCGAACCGCTGCAGCTTGTTCCGTATTTATTGATAGCCTTGATCGAAGCTGCCTTGACCCTTGGGTCGGCAGTCAGGCCGAGATAGTTGTTTGATCCGGCCATGACGAGCTTGCGCCCGGCAAAGGAGACGACCGGCCCTTCATTTTCGTCTATCGGATGAAAAAATGGATATACACCCTGAGCCTTTACTTCATCGGCAAGGGTAAACTCAACGCACTTTTTAAATAAATCTTTTGTTTTCTCCACAGGAATGCAAATTTATCTCAGCTGTAACAAAAAAAGCCGGAATTTCTTGTTCTTACGGTCGTAATGTTTTGTTTTTCTGTCGGTGACCGGGTTTCATCAGGGCGCTTTTAGCCTTGAACCGAAATGTATCAAATTTTTTATTTTTTTTGTCAAAACACGATCCGGTTTTTTTCCTGTCAGACAGGAAAGAGCTGTGTAATGGGCGTAACTGTTTTATAAAAATGAACAAAAGCGGATATGGGTGAAACAATATTAGTGACGGGGTCAACGGGCTTTATTGGTTCGAGGCTGTTGAGTCTGCTTGAAAAGGAAGGGGCAGAGATAAAAGTTTTTCTTCGTCCCGAAAGTGCCGGAGCACCCATATCCGGGAATATCGGGATTGTCCGGGGCAGTTTCACTGATGATGAGGCGCTTGCCGGTGCAGTGAGGGGTGCTGACCGGATTGTACATCTTGCCGGGGTTACCAAAGCAGCTGATGCTGCCGGTTTTGAAGCCGGAAATGTTATGCCGGTCCGGAACCTTCTTACGGCAGTAAGGAGGCATAATCCCGGGCTTAAGCGCTTTCTGCTTGTCTCCTCCCTTACTGCTGCCGGTCCGGCAAAGGATGGTCTTTCCGGTGTCAGGGAGTCGGAGCAATGCAACCCTGTGAGTGCCTACGGTCGAAGCAAGTTAATGGCGGAAAAGCTCTGTATGGAGTATGCAAAGGATATTCCTGTTACCATTATTCGCCCTCCCGCCGTATACGGACCGGGTGATCGTGATATTCTGCAGATATTCCAGATGCTCGCAAAAGGGGTGCTCATATCTGCGGGCAGAACCGGGAGGCAGCGTTTCAGCATGATCTATGTTGACGATCTTCTTGAAGGTATTTTGCTGGCAGCCCGCGCTGAAAAAGCAGTTGGCGAGCTCTATTATCTAACCTCTCCTTGTTCGTTCTGCTGGGATGATGTGATTGCTGCTGCCCGACCGGTACTTGGTTTCAGGAGGCTTTATAACGTTTCCCTTCCGGTTCCTCTTGTTTTTCTTGTCGGAACCCTTTTCGGTGCTGCCGGTGCATTGATCGGCAAATCGCCACTCATCAATCGCGATAAGGCCAATGAACTTGTCCAGGACTACTGGGTCTGTTCACCGGAAAAGGCTGAACGCGATCTTGGTTTTATTGCCGGTACCCCCCTTGAAAAAGGCGTTGCCATAACCATAGACTGGTACCGGCGAAAAGGGTGGATGTAGAAAAGTGCTGAGTCGCGAGTGCTGAGTGCCGAGAGGAAGAGAAGATTTTTGGCCACGAAATACACGAAATTACACGAAAAAAGAGGAAGAGATGTGAATGTAAGGGCGGGTTGCACGCGCCCTCTTTGACGATGAAAAGGTTACCCTGATATTCCTCTTCGTCGTTGTTGTCCTTGAAGTCCTTTTTGTCCTTTTTTAAGTTTTCTCTTTTCACCCCAGCAGTTTCTGCATGAGCTTCAGGAGCAGGAATTTTTCATCCGGAAAGGGGAGCAGTCCTTTGAGTGCGGCATCGGTTTCCTTCAGGGCGGATATTGCCCGCTCGGTATCGGAGAGTGAAAACGACCTGGTGTAGGTCAGGTAGTTTTTTACGAAGTACTCCTGTTTGCCGTACATGCCGAGAATTTTGGCGATTTCAGCCTGGGGCAGCTGTCGGACTTCGGGCAGAGAGAGTTTCCAGAGACGAATATAAAACGTGGCGAGATACCGGACGATGTTTCCGAGTCCCTCCTTCTGTCCCTCCTGATCCATAATCATCAGAGAGATACCGCTGCAGAGCCTTAGATTGCGAGCCGCAAGAGCTTTTTCCAGTTCAAAGACATTGTAGGTGCGTGATATGCCCACGCAGTCAAGCACATCGGCAGCGGTAATAAGCTTCAGGCCGGTTCGTGCGGAAGCATACATAATGATTTTATCAATCTCATGGCAGATCTCCCGTGCGGATGGCTGGATATAGGCGGTGAATGCCTTGAGCGCGTCAGGTTCGAACTCCCAACCGGAGGATTTGGCCCTGTCGGAAGCAAAGAGATCCGGATTTTTAATGACCGGAAACTCTTTGCGGTACATTTTCAGCGTGCTGAACGGTGGTTTTTCCTGCTCCTTTTTCTCGATCTGGTCGGCATCTATAACAAGCACAGTGAAATCTGCCGGATTCTGCATGTACCGGCTGAATTTCTCTTCATGCTGTTTTTGCAGCTCTTTTGTCGGGGGCTTTTTGATTTTTTCAAACTGCCGTACAATAATAAGCTGCTTTTGGGTGAACATCGGGTACTCGGATGCTTTCGATACAAGCTCTCCCGGAGTGAGGTCCGGGCCGTAAAGGATATGCGTATTGGCGGCAGCATCGATCTCCGAAGGAAAGAGTGCCGTTTTTATCATCTCCGCAACCTCCTCCTTCAGGTAGCTTTCCGGGCCGTAAAGGAAATAAACCGGCGCGATCGTTCCGGCCCGAATACTCTTTTTCAGTGCATCCATTTATTTAAGAAGAGATTATGGATTTTGAATTCTGAATTTTTGATTGCTGTAGGGGAAATCCTGCGTGATCGCCCTGTTGGCAGGTGTTGAGCACCGGGCGCAGAGAACCCGGCACTCAGCACTTTCCCTTTAAAACGGAAGGTCATCCTTGTCGCTCTCAAGCAGGGGTGCAGAAGGAGGAGCAGATGGGGCCGAATAGTCAGAATCACTCTGCGAATAATCGCGTTGCGGAGTTTTGTCCGACTGACGTTCGTAATTCGATGCCCCGCCTTCATGGTATCCGCCCATACCGGCACCCTGATCCCTCTGTCCACCGAGCATCTGCATATCAGTGCAGATAATGTCGGTTGCATATTTCTTTTCGCCGCTTTTCGGGTCATCCCAGCTTCGTGTCTGCAGTTTCCCCTCGATATAGACCTCGCGTCCTTTAGTCAGGTATTGCTGGCATATTTCGCCAAGTCGTCCCCATACGGCAATGTTGTGCCACTCGGTCCGTTCCTGTTTCGAGCCCTGGGCATCCTTGAATGTTTCGCTTGTGGCGATGGTGAAGTTGCATACGGTGTTGCTGCCAGCCTGACGGCTAACCGGATCTTTGCCAAGGCGGCCTATGAGCATTACTTTATTGAGTCCTCTTGCCATGGTGTTTCGGGGTTCATTGAAAAAAGCTTTCGGGAATGCCTTTCCCATGTTTTTTGAAGATATATCTCTGTGTTCTATAGTACAAAAAGTTCAGCATCGATGACGGGGCCTTCTTTACAGAGCAGGAGAGTGCGTGTGCTTCCGTCAGGAGTATTGATTTCAACACTGCAGCCGTAGCAGATACCTATGCCGCAGCCCATAACCGATTCAAGGGAGAGTTCACAGGGGATGTGATGCTGCCGGCAGCATCCGGCAAGTGCCTTCAGCATCGGATTGGGACCGCAGGCAAACACTTTGAGTCCTCCTTTTGTTTCAAGAGTGGGCAGAACACTCTCAAGCAGCTCAACCACATTCCCGCGGAAGCCGGCTGAACCGTCATCTGTCGCGAACATCAGGTTGGTAAGTCCGGGGGCTATCAGATCCTCTTTTGTTCGACCTCCCACCAGATTGATTACCGTTTTTTGGTCAAGGGCAAGTGCTCTCTCCAGAAAGAGCATCGGTGCAGTGCCTACTCCTCCCGACAGAAGGATAGCGGTATCAAAGTTTTGACCGGAGGTATTGAAGCTGTTTCCGAGCGGTCCGAGTACCATCATGGAAGTTCCCGCAACGCTGTTGCTGAAGATGGCGGTGCCGCTCCCGATTGATTTGACCATGATATCAATTGCGCTGCCCCTCACATTGTGGATGGAGAAGGGTCTTCTGAGCAGTGGCTGTGTGCTTTCACTGACCTTGATATTGACAAAGTTTCCCGGTTTTGCCGCGGCGGCAATTTCCGGGCACTCCAGCGTAATGATGCTGATATCGCTGCTGATTAGCCGGTTTTCTGTGATTGTTGCCCGGATATCGGCAATGGCGTTCGTTTCGATCATAACGGGACTCATTTCAAAGAGGGTGAAAAGAGGATAGAGGTTGAGAGATCAATAAAGAGAGTTGTCCTGTCATTTGCAAGCTGTTTGCCCTCACCTTCTCATTTTCATAAAGCGGTGGTGCAATGAATTTCTTCCTCCGATTCAATTCCTTTGTTCGGCTCCTGATCGTATCGGGACCCGTCACCCGATAGTGAGTTCCCCCGGAGCTTGAAACCGCAAAGGCTCACCGAGAAGGAGTAGATTTACGCATAATGCACC
>NZ_AASE01000014.1 GCF_000168715.1 Chlorobium ferrooxidans DSM 13031
ACTCAAGGGGATGCAGCAGGGGGAGGTTTTTAGCGGTTAAGAGAGCGTGCAGAACGATATGAACTATGCGCTATGCGCCGCAAAAAGACAAACGCCCTGAACCGTGAGGATAAGGGCGTTTGTTGGTAATGTGAACGTGCTTACTTTTTCGGTGTGATGGCCGAAGAGATGCCGTTTGCTACATTCTGGACAAGCTGCAGGGCCGTGTTGGCCGTGTTTGTGACGATGTTGACACAGAGCTCTGTGCATGACTGGACGACCGTCGATGCAGAAGATACGCTGCTGGTCAGGGTGTCAGCAAGACTCTGTACCAGAGCGCCGAATGCATTGAAGAGGTCGGAAAAGACGCCGCCGTTTTCGTTTGCCATAGTTGAAGGGTTGTTTATGTTGATGAGGGGAGTTGTACCGGAAAAAAATTGGTGTAAAACTGCTGGCAGCTCCCTGAAAATAAAAGTGCCATGCAGCAATCAGGGTAAATATACTATAAATGATCTTCCGGCTTGCAAGGGTTGTGTTGTTTTGNCGGCGAAAAGTCCGTTTATTTATTTACTGATTATTGCCCGGAGTACTTTTTTTCTGCCGATTATGGATCGTGCAATGGAGGTTTAGGGGAATAGCAGAAGCTTTATCGATAGGTTGTTCACCGGTAAAGCGGGCATACAGGGTATGCGGTAAGGACAATGAGACGGGGCGCCACCGATTGATTCAACAAACAGGGAGAGGGGCATGATCACAATTCTGAATCGGGTTGACATTCTCTTTGACAGTCTGGAGCACTTCTGGGAGCACAAGCGCACCGAACGGGCTGCGGCCAACCTTCTGATTATCACCTTTCTAGGAGCACTTGTCGTGATCGAGCTTCGCCGTCAGGGTTGGCTGCCGGATGCCCTGGCCTCAGTTCTGCCCACAAGCCACTATTATGCCATCAATATTGCCTTTTCCATGCTGCTTGCCATTGAGGTACTTGCTCTGGTATTCAGCGTTGCGAACTCGGTTTCAGATTCGGTCGGCAAACAGTTCGAGATTCTTTCGCTTATTCTGCTGCGACACTCGTTCAAGGAGATCATCTACTTTAAAGAGCCGCTTATCTGGGCAGAGACCCCGGAGCCGGTTATGCATATCCTCTCCTATGCCGGCGGCGCGCTTTTGTTATTCCTCCTGCTCGGACTCTATTACAAACTCCAGAAACACCGAGTTTTGAATCAAAGCATCACCGTTACAACCGAGTTTATCTCCTCAAAAAAATTTGTATCCCTTCTGCTTCTCTGTGTTTTCAGCGGAATGGGTATTGCCGATGCGCTCCTTTATCTGGGCGGTGAGCCTGTATTTGATTTTTTTGCACTGTTCTACACAATTCTTGTTTTCAGCGATGTGCTGCTGGTACTGGTTTCGCTCCGCTACAGTTCAAACTATCAGATTGTATTTCGTAACTCCGGGTTTGCCGTGGCCACGGTGGTTGTACGGCTTGCACTTACCGCTCCGCCCTACATTGATGTGCTTCTCGGTGTCGGGGCAATGCTTTTTGCCATCGGCATCACCTTTGCCTACAACAGATTTGAAAAAATCGATACACACGCTGAGCTGTCATAACTCTCTTGCTCTTGTGGAGCGATCGATAACAACAGGAAAGCCGTCCGTTAACGCAACGGACGGCTTTGCAGATAGCGGAAATGTCGTGTTTCAGAAGATCGCCGGATGGATCATTTGATATCGAGGAAAAATCCGATCAGCTTCCAGGAAATACCTTCATAGATATACTTGGACTCAAATGAGACTACACTTGGTTTTGTCGGGTAGTGGCCTTTGATGATAAGCACCCCGTCCTGATTGATTGATGCCTCCTGGTCAAGGATCGGCTCAAGGGGATCAAGTACGGTCAGATCGATATCGGCTTTGATTATCGGAGCATAGCCTTCGTTCAGCTTTTCGGTTGTGAACTGTGATTGCCACATGTTTGAGATGGTGCTTCTGAAGTGCGCCATGTTTTTGCTCTTTATCGAGAGCGCAAAGTCATGCATGGACTGTCTGGCGAGGGCTATCTGCTCAGTTTTGCCGGGAACGGTTGTCGCCGATTTTTTCGGTGTGGTTCCTGCCGAGGCTTCTGAAGTTTCAGATGGCTGAAGACCGGCGGTCGGTTTTTGCATGGCATAAATTTTCCACTCATCATTCTCCTTGATGAACATAAGCTTGATGGGGATATTGCCGCCTGTTTCAGTGGTAATGGTGCCGTTGAGTTCACCCCTGCCGCCGTTTATGCTGCTCTCGGCCCATTTAGCCTCTTTAAAGTTCAGGAGGGCACTTCTTGACAGAAACTCTTTCAGGGTCTCTTCATTGGTACTTGCCTTGAACTCCTCGGAGAGATAGGTCCGGGCCTTTGTCATATCCTGCTGTTTCACGGCACCGAAAAAGTCATTGGCAGTTGACCTCATTCCTGACGTGGCAAACATCACTACAGCGAGAAGAAGGACAATCACCGCAGCAATGCCGGTGAGAATTTTCCATCCTTTTTTCATAATTCCTCCATGAATGTTTGTTAAAACAGGATAAACGATGATTTGTATATCACATATATATTATTATAAAGTTACGACATATATATTTATCGATCAAGGTTGTACTGACTCATGGCGAGAAGGGGCTGATTCTGCGGGAAGGTTTGATCCAATATTCCTCCTGCAATAGATTTTAGGCCGTAAATGGTTATTTTACAGAATATTGATTATTAATTTTAATGTAAAAGCGTAAAAAATGAGTGACAGTATAAATCTTCATGAAGATCCGAGATTTGCCACCGTAGCCGCCGATCTGGAGCGCATACGACAGGAGATTATCGCAAAGGGGAAGCTGCTTCCGTTGACGGGTTCGAAGGATGGTGACGTGGTCATCCTCTTTGACTCCTATGGCGAGGGCAAGGAAGCCGAGCCGAGTATTCTCATCGAGGTTACTTCACCCGAAGAGTTTAACGGGGCTGAAACACTCCTTGATGAATTTGAGGACTATGTGATTGATGCACTTGAAGTTGCTTCCCGTGAGTGGTCACAGGAGGTGACGGAGTTGCTGGGTGATGACCGGCCGGTAATCCTGCTTATTAACGGCGAAGAAGTATAGGATCACTGTTATGGCTGTCATGACCGAGTTTATCGATCTGATTGTACCTGTTGCAATCATTGAAGAGAAGTATCCCGGAGGGTGGGAACAATGCCTCAGCGATCACAAGAGGGCGATCGGTGGCAGGGTCTGGTTTGATGATCATCTGTTTCGTGATGGTGCCATGAACCCCGGTGCGATGGATGCGCTGCTCAAAGCCTGGTGGAAAATGGGGTTTGAGTGTTACACCGAAAAGGATGGCGTACGGCAGTGGAAGGATCTCTGTGTGTATGAAGGGTTGCATGGGGGATTGCAGATGCCCTGCGAGTGGCTCGGAGAGGATCCGGCAACCCGCACTCTCTATCTGAGGGGAACCCCGCCGGGCGAAATAAAGGGGAGGGACTGGGATCTGTGCGATGAGTGGGAGGCTCCGGTATTTCCGGGATTGTGAACCCGGCCGGCCTCTTTTCAGTGGATCCTTATTGCCCTGCCGGCCTTGATTTTTTTCAGCCTGATTGTCGTTTCGGTTTCCGCGTTGATGATAAAGTGGATCATCTCCTTCCCCATCAGGATGTCGCACTTTTTGATATCCAGATTTTCAACCCTGAGGTCTATCGTCCGCCCGGTCTTTCCCTTTGCGATGGCATGGTTGATGAGGGCGGGCAATTTCATAATCAGGGTATCCAGACCAAGGTTAAGCTTCGATGCAATACGTTCCCGCAACAGATCGTGCAGCACCTCATCCCCTCTCTCTACCAGCAGGCTGCCTGAGTTCACGGTAAAGTCAAAATTCTGCACGTTCAGCCTCTGTGTCGTAATATCAAAAACCGGATGACCGCTCAGATAAAAACGGCCATCCAGATCCCCTCCGGTATCTACCGCAACCGTTAATCCTTCCGTCGAGGTGTAGGCGCGGATATCAAGTATGGAGATGCGGTATCCCTTGGAGAGGATTTCAGTTCCGTGCAGCATCCGGTTTAACTGCTGATTGATTTCATCAAATGAGGTGCTTGCATAGATGAAAAGATCCGATTCCGGCTGTTTCTCCCGGGTGGCCAGCTCTCTGTAATCCGGCAGACGATGGTGAGCTGCCTGTGCGGTTGTGTCGGTTACAAGAAGCATTTTTGCTTTTACACTGGCAAAGCAGACAATGGCGCTCTTCTGCAGCTTGATATTGCCACTGATATCGCTGCAGTTAAACCGTATCCAGACCGGAGCAGGGTAGCTGGAGATGCGAATCGGCTTTTGCAGGTCATGCCATACATGGGCAACGGTTTTTCGCAGTGAGGCGGCCTTGTTGATCTCCTGGTCAACCATTGATGTCAGGCTCTTGCTGTTCTGGCTTATGGCATCATCGAGCTGCTTCCGGATGTTTTTTTTGAATGGTCCCAGTTTGATGACCGGTTCGCTTACCCATTGATGCTCCCTCATGGTGAATTTCGTTTTCAGTCTCCAGTTTCTGTCGAGATCGATGGGTGTTGAGAGCGTGAGGATAATGCTGGTGTGAAAGGGGGAGACGAGCCTGGAGAGCGTTTTGCCGAACCGGCTGTCGAGCAGGGTGGCATCAACGGTCAAGGGCAGGGTGCAGAGCAGTTCCCGGCCGGTGGAGGTGATGTTGATGCTGCCGGCTTTGGTGAGCGTGAGCAGGATCTGCTCTTTTTCGGACTCCTGAAGAATAAGGGTAGTCTCCAGGAACTTCCCTGTGATTTTTTGGTTGAGGTAGTCGGCAAGGCTGTTAATCTCAATAATGATCGGAATATTGAAGGTGGATTGCGGAATATCGATAATGATTTTTTCATTGATCGCAGCAGGAGGCGCAGTACTATTCTTTCTTAAAAGATAGTAGAGACCCGAAGCAAGGAGTCCCAGGATAAGGGTGGTAATCAGGAGTGCTTTTTTCATCTCCCCGGTTGTTCACATTAAACGAGTTGTGCGCATGCTTTCTCTTTTCCGGATGTTCATTTAAGGGCAATGCCGCTCCAGTATGAATCCGGTTTTCATGAAATCAAACACTCTTTACCCGCTATTGATTGCACCTTTACACCGGATCTCGTTCGGAGAATCCGGAACGAGCTCATCGGGCTCTGTTGCCGAAAGAGTGGAATGAGTTGGCATTAACGGGGCAATGGGGGTTTGAAGAGCGGATAATAAGCCGTATTTTCAGCTATTGCATTTCGCTTGCGGGGAAATTTCCTGCAATGAATTAAAAAACCATCTCCTGTACGTGAATAGTTCATCCCACTCTCAGGCAGTAACTCCAAAACGTGTGTTTGTTGTCGGTGCCACCGGTTATATCGGCAAATTTGTTGTCCGTGAACTGGTATCGAGAGGCTATGAGGTGGTGAGTTTTGCCCGGGAGCGCTCGGGGGTCGGAGCCATGACCAAAGCTGATGAGCTTCGCGTGCAGCTCAAGGGCTCCGAAGTACGGTTCGGTGACGTGAGCAGCCTGGACTCCCTCATGCAGAGTGGTATCCGGGGCGAGCATTTTGATGTTGTGGTCTCATGCCTGACCTCTCGCAACGGGGGAGTGAAGGATTCATGGAATATCGATTATCAGGCAACCCGCAATGCACTTGATGCAGCCAAAGCTGCCGGAGCAGGGCACTTTGTGCTGCTTTCGGCGATCTGTGTCCAGAAGCCGCTGCTCGAGTTCCAGAGAGCCAAGCTGAAGTTCGAGAAGGAGCTACAGGAGTCCGGGCTGACCTGGTCAATTGTGCGACCGACCGCTTTTTTTAAATCCATAGCCGGTCAGGTTGAAGCGGTAAAAAAAGGAAAACCATATGTTGTGTTCGGCAACGGTGAATTGACCGCCTGCAAGCCGATCAGCGAGCGGGATCTGGCCCGTTTTATTGCCGATTGTCTTGATGATCCCTCAAAGCAAAACAGGATTCTCCCCATCGGCGGACCGGGCAGGGCTATTACAGCAAGGGAGCAGGGCGAACTGCTGTTTGAACTTCTTGGTCTTGTGCCGAAGTTCAAAAATATGCCGATACAGATGTTTGATGTTATCATTCCTGTGATGACCCTGCTGGCCAGAATTTTTCCGAAACTTGAGGACAAGGCCGAGTTTGCCCGTATCGGCAAATACTATTGTTCGGAGTCCATGCTGGTGCTGAACCCGGTTACCGGCAAGTACGATGCAGAGATCACCCCTTCCTACGGCAGTGATACCCTGCGCGATTTTTACAAGCGGGTACTTCAGGAGGGGCTTGCAGGCCAGGAGCTCGGTGAGCACTCCATGTTCTGAGGCTGTTCAACACCTTTTCTTTTGCCGGCGGCAGCTCTTTTCATTTCAAACGAATGCCTTTATGCTCAAAGCCTTTCTCCTGGAGATGAAAAAGACCCTGTTTCCTCATGCCATTGCTGCCCATTTCAGCAACGGTCTGATTCCTGTTGCCGTGCTATTTCTTCTGCTCTCACTCTCTTCAGGCGATGTTTATTTTGAGCATACCGTCAGTCACCTGCTTGTTATCGTGCTGATGGCCATTCCGGTCTCCTTTGTTTCCGGCATTTATGACTGGAAAACGAAGTACAAGGCGGCAAAAGCGCCCATATTTATAAAAAAAATACGCCTCTCCATTCTGCTTTTTATACTCTGTGCCACGACGGTTTCTATCCGTCTGGGCGTGCCCGGGGTGATGCATCAGGAGGGTATGCTGCACTGGCTCTATATTGCACTGCTCGTATCCATGCTCCCGGTGGTGGTGCTGCTCGGTCATTATGGCGGGAAACTCTCGGCGGCACAAAGATCGGCAGGCGCCAGAAAATAAGGAGCCGCCGGGCGGCTTTACAACACCGTGCCGCACCCCTTCATGAGCGGCGGTACTCAAAATAGATGTCAAGCGGAGAAGCGATGAAAACAGCAGAAAAGATGAACCGGTCGGCACTCAGCAGGATTGCACTCTTTACCTCCGGCGGTGATGCACCGGGAATGAATGCCGCCATTCGGGCGGTAACGCGAGCCGCCATAGCCGCCAATCTTGAGGTAATCGGCATCCGCCGGGGGTATCAGGGGATGATTGAAGGGGATTTCCAGCCCCTTTATGCCTCGGATGTGAGCGGTATAATTCATCTGGGCGGAACCATGCTTCGAACGGCCCGGAGTAATGCCTTCAGAACTCCGGAAGGCCGCAGCAGGGCCTATGAGCAGTTGAAAAATGCTGCTATTGATGCCGTTGTGGTTATCGGCGGCGACGGCTCATTCAGAGGTGCTCAGGAGATGTCACAGGAGTATCCGGTTTCGTTTGTCGGTATTCCGGCCACCATAGACAATGATATGTATGGTACCGATTACACCATCGGCTTTGAGACGGCATTGAACACGGTAGTGGAGGCGGTCGATAAAATAAGGGACACAGCGCGCTCGCATGGCCGGATATTTTTTGTGGAGGTGATGGGTCGGGAGGCCGGTCAGCTTGCTCTGCACAGCGGAATTGCCTGCGGGGCAGAGGTGATACTGATTCCCGAGTCGAATGCGGAGGGGGGAAAGCTGCATGATTTTCTGAAACACGGCTATAAAAACAAGGAGAGCAGCGGAATTGTCATTGTTGCAGAGGGTGATGAATCCGGTGGCGCCATGAAAATCGCCGAACGTGTGCGCCTGGATCATCCCGAGCTGGAAGTCCGGGTTTCCATTCTCGGCCATATACAGCGAGGAGGAAACCCTACAGCTGATGACCGGATAAATGCGACAAGAATGGGTGTTGCGGCTATTGAGGCCTTGCTTGCCGGAGAAAAAAATATCATGATCGGAATTGCCAGGGATAAAATTGTACAGGTACCCTTTAAAATCGCAGTAAAACTTTGCCACCGAATTGATGAACAACTGCTTGATATTCAGCGACTTATGAACATTTAGCAGATGAAGAGGTGTACAGAGAGTCTGAAGAGCGCTCGTGTGAGCCAGGCTTTTTCAGGGGTATGGTCGGGAGCCTGATAAAAAAGCAGTTAAAACCGGGCCGATAACCGGCTTTAACTGCTGAATCGAGTGCGTTATGATCGATGAAAAAAAGGGGTCAGGCCGTGTAGTTATGCTTGTCAGGGTTTGGGTGTGCCTGTTTTTGCCGGTTTTTCACTGACCGTGCAGGAGTTGCAGGAGGAAATTTTCAGGAGCGTATAGAGGGGGCAGAATCCGGCAAGTGCAGTCAGAATAGGTATGAGGCCGATCGCTCCCCACCATGACTGGTTTATGATGCCGATAAACATAATCGACACGCCAATGATTATGCGGATGCCTTTGTCATATTTCCCTATGTTTTTGTTCATTGGTTCCCTTGGATGAAAATTGAGTCTGTGATACGCTTGCAATGAAAGAGTGCAGAGCTGTTAAATTACCATCACTTTATCTTTTTAGCAATCGCTCCGGCACCACTTTATTGCAATACCGTTCAGGGAGAGCCCCTTAAGGCATGCTTTTACATTGAACCATGAATTATACCGTCTGCCAGTGAGCATAACAATAAACAATGTAACCGCAGGGTATGACCGCCATCCGGTTGTACATCACCTCAGCGGTTCGTTTGCTGATGCCTCACTCACGGCGGTTTCAGGGCCGAATGGAGGCGGGAAGAGCACCCTGCTTAAAGCCCTTGTCGGCTTTGTTCCCTTGATGACCGGCCGTATTGATTTTGGCGGCGTCAAGCCTGATGAAATTGCCTATCTGCCGCAGCAGTTTGAAATTGACCGTACCTTTCCGATTTCGGTTCTTGATGTCGTTCTGCTTGGTAACTGGTCGAGAACCGGCGCTTTTGCACCTATGGGTAAATTGCACAGAAAAGAGGCTCTGGATGCTCTTGCCGAGGTTGATATGGCAGCGTTCGCCTCCAGACCTGTTGTTTCGCTCTCCACCGGTCAGTGGCAGCGTGTGCTTTTTGCCCGCATTATTGTGCAGCGCGCACGCCTGATTCTGCTTGACGAGCCCTTTGCGGCAATTGACGGTCATACAACCCTTGAACTAATGCAGCAGCTGAAACAGTGGTGTCGAAATGGTGTTACGATCATCTGTGTCATGCATGATCTCAATCTGGTTCGTGCCCATTTTCCTCAATCACTGCTGCTCTCCAGAGAGCTTATTGCCTGGGGTAATACTGCCGATGTGCTCACTCAGGAAAATCTTGACGCCGCGCTTGAACGAAGTGGGAGCTGGCAGGAGTCACTTGAACGCTGTGAAATCAACGGGGAGGAGGAGCGGAGTGCATAGTGAATTTCTGCAGGATCCTGCAATGAAGCGGGCATTGATTGGAGCGATTCTGGTCTCATGCAGCAGTGCCCCGCTGGGTGTATTTCTTGTCCTTCGCCGCATGAGTCTGCTCGGTGACATTATGGCGCACGCTATTCTGCCCGGTGTTGCGGCGGCTTTTATTCTCTTCGGCATGTCGATTCCGGCAATGAGTATCGGTGGTTTGGCTGCGGGGTTGACGGTTGCACTGCTGGCCGGGGTGGTATCGCGTTTTACCGCCTTGCGTGAAGATGCTTCTTTTGCAGCGCTCTATCTGATAGCCGTGGCCTCGGGCGTGTTGATGATCTCGCTGCATGGGACGGCTCAGGATCTGGAGGATATTCTTTTTGGTGATGCCCGGTTACTGGATGAACAGATCCTTTCCGTTATGGCCGTTATCAGTGCATTGACGCTTCTGGCGCTTCTTCTGATCTATCGTACGCTTGTTGTCGAGTCATTTGACCCTGTTTTTCTGCGCACCGTACGGGGAAACGGAGGAGTGGTGCATGCGGTTTTTATTACCCTTACCGTACTGAATATGGTCGCGAACTATCAGGCGATGGGGACGCTGATGTCGGCAGGACTTATGCTTGTTCCGGCTATTGCTTCACAGTTCTGGACACAGCATATGCGAAGCATGCTTGCTCTCGCTGTTGCCCTGGCTGTCAGCGGATCACTGCTCGGCCTTATCATGGCTTTCAGCTGGAATCTCCCTTCCGGACCCTCCATAATTCTGATACTGGGGGGATTTTATCTCTTCTCCCTCCTGTTCGGGCGTTTTGGAAGCGTGAGGGCTCGATACTTCCCGTTCCGTCATTTTTCGAGGTAGAGTCCTGTTTTTCAGGGAGCAGGATCCTGAGTGACCGGCAGCACTTCATGTATTGCTGATGCTATCTGCACCATCTGAACCGGTTTATTCAGTGTCCTGGTGATACCGACCCGATTGATGGTCGAGAGGTCATGCACATTTTTCCCATAGCCGGAAATCATGATTATGGGGAGTTTCGGATCTGTTTTATGGATCTCTTCAGCCAGCTCAAACCCGGTCATTTCCGGCATGGTAAGGTCGGTAATGAGCAGGTCGAACTGTTCGGGCTGCCGCCTGAACACTTCAAGTGCCTGCAGCGGGGAGTTCCGGGCATCTACATTGAAACCCAGTTTTGTAATCATGAGCGACATCACCTTCAGGGCAGCCTGTTCATCGTCAACGAGGAGAATGGTTCCGTGCCCATTGGCGTGTGTGCTGTTTGCTTGTCTCTTTTCGCTCTTTTCGTCAACCAGCGGAAGATAAATCTTGAAAGAGGTTCCTTTTCCTACATGACTTTCAACAGCAATCTCCCCCCTGAAACTTTTGATGATGCCATGAACAACCGAGAGGCCGAGACCTGTTCCTTTATTGACCATTTTTGTGGTGAAGAATGGTTCGAAGATTCTCTCCATTGTAGCTTCATCCATGCCGGTGCCGGTATCTGAAACCGTGAGCTGCAGACACCTTTTCGCATCAAGTTTCGGAAAAAGCCTCTGCGTATTGTTGTCAAGCATGATCTCCCTGAGCTCTATGGTCAGCACTCCGCCGGACGCTTCCATAGCCTGGAAGGCGTTGGTACAGAGGTTGACAATAACCTGATGAAGTTTCGATGAGTCAGCCAGAATATTGCGGCAGTTTGTGTCAATGTGCTGCTCAATTCCGATGGTCACGGGGATTGATGGCCTGAGAAGTTTCAGGGCCTCCTCTATAACGGCCTGAACGCTTACGATTGCGGTAGTGCTCTCCTGAGACTTGCTGAAGGTGAGGATTTGCGATACCAGATGCCGTGCCCGTTCGGCCGCCATCATGATCTCATTGAAATATTCGTGCAACGGCTCCTCACTCGACAGGTTCATGATACCCATCTCTGCATATCCGAGTATCGGGGTGAGCAGGTTGTTGAAATCATGGGCAATGCCGCCGGCAAGTGTTCCTATGGTTTCAAGGCGCTGGGACTTGCGGAGTCGCGACTCAAGCATGTTTTTCTCTTCCTCTTCCTTTTTCCTCTCGGAAATATCAATCACAATAGCGGCAAAACGGACCACCTTTCCCCCGGAATTCCTGTATGGCGTTCCCCTTGACATGAGCCATCGAAAGGAGCCGTCAACCTGACGTGTACGCCAGATGCTGTTGAATTCACTCCCGTTCTCTATTGCGTCTCGGTACTCCATCTGTATCTTTTCCCGGTCTTCCGGAGTGATGGTCTCCAGCCAGTTGTCAATGGTAGCTTCAACGCTGTGCGGTTCGAGTCCGAAGAGTTTCCATAATTCCTCAGACCAGATGTTGGTACCGGTTTCCAGCATACTCTCCCAGGTGCCGGCATTGGTTGCCGACATAATGAGATGCATCCGCTCATTAATGGCAATCAGTGACTCCTGGAATTGTTTGCGCTCGGTGAAGTCAATGATGATCGAATAGAGCAGGGACTTGCCCTGGATGGTAATCGGGCCGCTTACAACCTCAACATCACGGAAAGAGCCGTCGGCAAGGCAGTGGCGGAAAATAAAATAGTTACGCTCCTCTTTTTTGGCTCGCTGCATTTCGGCCTGAATTTCGGTAGCACTCAGTAAGTTGATCTGGCTGATATTCATCCGGCAGAGCTCCTCAAGCGTCCAGCCGTAGTAGGAGACGGCGGCAGGATTGGCATCAATAATGCTGCCGTTATCCGGATCCACAATCAGCATGACGGTATGTTTGTTCTGAAAGAGACTCCGGTAGCGGGCTTCACTCTGCTTTATTTTGAGATCCACCTCTTCACGTTCCTTGCGGTTTCGCTGCATCGTGATTCCGTAGGCCATATTGTCGGCCATGGAGGAGAGCAGCGCCGTCTCTTCATCGTTAAAGGCATCGGTCTTGTCAGAATAGATATTCAACACCCCGAATACATGATCATCAGTTTTCAGGGGAAGCCCCAGTGAGGAGATATATCCGCGCGCCAGAGCCTCTTTGCGCCATGGAGCGAAACGGGGGTCGGCCTGCATGTTCCTTGTGGTAAAGGGCCTGCCGGTGCGAACAGCACTCCCTCCGGGCCCCTGTCCATGTTCATTATCTCCCCAGGAGACCTTGAGCGTCTCAAGGTAACCCGCATCGTAACCGGCTTTGGCTACAGGCAGAACACTTTTTTCCTCGTCATCAAGTGCATAACCCACCCAGGTCATGCGGTACCCTCCGGTTTCAACGATAATGGTGCAGATCTGTTGCAAGAGTTCCTCTTCGGATTGGGCATGCAGCAGAGCCTGATTGCAGTTGTTGATAGCCTGAAGTGCGCGGCTCCGCTTTTGAAGTTCGGTAATATCGGAGAGAATCAGCTGGCATTCATCACTCTTGCTGAGGTGCACAGCCTCCACACGAACGTTGTGACCCTGTGGAGGAGTTTGAGCTTCCGCAGCCGGAATGCCTTCAGCTGACAGGAGTACTATTTCACAGCAGCCCGGTGCTTTCAGCTTGAAGATGCTCTCCAAGAGCGCTCTGTATACAGGAATGTACTCCGGAGCAATAAAGCGCAGGAAAGGTTCATTGATCAACCTGGTGCGCTCCACTCCGAGCATTCGGGATGAGGTCAGGTTGGCCTGGATGATTTTGCCCTTATTGGAAATAGTCAGATAGCCAAGAGGGGAGAAGTCATAAAGCGACGTGTAATGATCAAGAGAGCTCTCAAGTTCGGCTCTTGAATGCATAAGCTCTTCCTGCTGCATCTCAAGCTCAAGCTGATGAACCGAGAGCTCATGGATAATACGGCGCATATCCTGGGGTGACGTCAATGCATCAGGATCAATACTCAGCTTGTCCCGCAGTCGTTGTTCAGCAAGAAGCCGGAGTTCTGATGATGGCTCTGCAGTGACTCTCTTTTTATTCATGAACGGGTATTCAGGCTCCTCGGGAGGTGACGCAAGGATGTTAATTCAATAATACCAAATGTAGTGGATTATTTCCCTTTTTTTATGGAGATGGTGCCTGAAGACCATGCACCTGCTGTCAGACCGGCATTAGGACAGAGAGGAGAGGGGTGGGGGAGAAGAGATATCCCGGCATCTGATTTCGGAAAATTCGATACCGGGGATTGCTGCTCAATTGAGGGAGGAGAGCTACAGTGTTCCCGGTTACCTGGTGCGTCCCGGTCTGGATGACCAGCGTTTCGGCGCAGTTTTGGCCGGGGGTTTCGGGCCGGGGTGGCCTGAATTTCCTCTCCCGTTCTGTTTCGGTGCCTTGACCGGATTGTGATCGATCAGGGGGAAGGGGTGATTGTCAATAACGGGGATTTTTTTGCCGATCAGTTTTTCAATATCCCGCAGGTACTCTTTCTCCTCGGCATCGCAAAAAGAGTATGCCGTGCCTTTTGCTCCGGCTCTTCCTGTCCTTCCGATGCGGTGGACGTAGGTTTCAGCAATATTTGAGATCTCAAAGTTGATCACATACTCCAGTTCATCAACGTCAATGCCGCGGGCGGCGATATCCGTTGCCACCAGAACACGGGTAGTCTGGTTCTTGAAGTTCGACAGCGCTCGCTGGCGGGCATTCTGTGCCTTGTTACCATGAATGGCCTCGGCACGGATATTATGATGCGACAGGAATTTAACGACCTTGTCAGCCCCGTGTTTTGTGCGGGTAAAGACCAGAGCAGTTTTAATACTCTGATCTTTGAGAATATCAACCAGAAGGCTGTTTTTATTTCCCTTGTCAACAAAATAGATGTGCTGCTGAATGATATCAACGGTTGACGATATCGGGGTTACCGAGACCTCGGAAGGGTTATGCAGTATGGTGCCCGCAAGCCTGACGATCTCCGGCGGTAGTGTGGCTGAAAAGAAGAGGGATTGTTTCTTCTTTGGCAGTACGGCCAGTACTTTTTTGATGTCGTGGATAAAACCCATGTCGAGCATGCGGTCAGCTTCATCCAGCACAAATATTTCAACATCCCGCAAATTGAGAAATCCCTGATTCATGAGATCAAGCAGTCGGCCCGGAGTGGCAATAACAATGTCGACTCCGTTTCTCAAGGCTGAAATCTGGGGGTTCTGATTGACCCCTCCGAAGATGACCGTATTGTTCAGTCCGGTATGACGACCGTAGGCCCTGAAGCTTTCACCGATCTGGATGGCAAGCTCTCTGGTCGGGGTGAGAATAAGGCTTCTGATTTTCCGTTTTTTCTCATTGCTATGGCTCTCGCTCAGCAGCTGAAGAATCGGAATGGCAAACGCCGCTGTTTTTCCTGTACCTGTCTGGGCACAGCCAAGAAGGTCATTGCCCTGAAGTACAATCGGAATCGCTTCGGCCTGTATCGGGGTCGGGGTTGTATACCCCTCTTCCTGAAGCGATTTTAAAATTGGCTCTATAATGTCCAAAGAGTGAAATTGCATATGGTAAATAATTGTTCAATTGTTCGTTATGGTAACTTCGACTATATGTATGGTTGTTATGCCCACCACATATTCCGAGGTTGCGCATAACCGGTTCACTGCAGACGGTCATCTGAACAGGTGACGACAGTCTGCAAGCAGAACCTCTTCCGGATTGTTTTCAGGCCGCCGGAGCAATGACGCTGTTCAGCGAGATTTCAGAAATGACGGCAACAATATTCTCGACAACCTTTTTGTTGAAAGCTGTCGGCATAAGCTTGTCGTGTGTAGGCTTGATGGAGTAGGCGATTGAGGAGGCCACCGCCATTTTTATCTCCGGAGTGACCTGTTTGATACCCGTCTTCAGCAATCCTTTGAAGAGTCCGGGGAAGACCAGGGCGTTATTGACCTGATTGGGAAAGTCGGATCGGCCGGTGCCGACAATGGATGCTCCGGCCCTGAATGCGAGATCAGGCATGATTTCAGGAGTAGGATTTGCCATGGCAAAGATGAACGGCTCACTCTTCATCCCTTTTACCATGCTCTCGGTCACGATGTTTCCTTTTGATACGCCGACAAAAACATCGGCACCCGTCATGGTGCTCTGCAGATCACCCTTATGCTTCGCCCTGTTGCTGACTCTGGCAATGGCCTGTTTGATCGGATTCATTCCCGGCCGGCCTTCGTAGATAGCGCCCTGGGTATCAACGAGCACAACATCCTTGACTTCGGCATAGATCAGGAGTCTTGCGATTGCAATACCTGCAGCACCGGCGCCATTGATGACCACATGGAGTTCATTCAGATTACGGCCGGTTACACGGCAGGCATTGATCATTGCCGCAAGGGTGACAATGGCTGTTCCGTCCTGGTCGTCATGAAAAACCGGAATGGAGAGTTCGTTTTCAAGCCGTTCAAGGATCTCAAAACAGCGCGGAGCGGAAATGTCCTCCAGATTGATGCCTCCAAAACTGGGCTCGATAAGCTTGCAGAATTTTACGATATCGTCGACATCGGTAGAGTTTATGCAGAGGGGGATGGCATCAATATCCGCGAATGACTTGAAGATTATGGATTTGCCTTCCATTACCGGCATGGCGGCTTCAGGCCCGAGGTTTCCCAGACCCAGTATAGCCGTTCCGTCAGAGACTATCGCGACCTGATTGGCCCGGTTGGTCAAGGTGAAGGATTTGGTTTTATCATGACCGATTTCAGTACAGACCGCAGCAACTCCCGGAGTGTAGGCCAGAGAGAGATCGTTTTTGGTTTTAAGGCTGACCTTTGATCGGATTTCGATTTTACCTCTTGATTTGAGGTGCAGTGCAATTGACTCTTTGGAGTAGTTCATTTTGTTCAGGAACCCGGGTTTCCTGTGAAGATTTAAAGGTAAATGTGGTGAATTCAGCTCTCGTACTGAGTATTTCTCTGAAAGCCCTCAAGCTTTCCAAAAAATAACGTACCTGCGGAAAGGGTGAATGAAAGGCAGGGCAATATAGATTATTTTCTCGTTCTTAACGTGTTTGATCCAAATAAATTAGTTCAACATATATTTCGTTGTACTACAATAATTTACAAGAATCCGCCACTAAACGTTCCCTTTGGCGGGTAGTACGTCAGAATTCAGTCGCGTCATTTGCTGACAGGGTATTCCATCACGAAAGGCTTTGTTTATAGCTCTTTTTACAGTCGTGTGAGTACGTAAAGCTTGCGCGATAATGGCGTAAATCGTATTTTTCGCTATAGCGTGACCACTCTCGTTGTTGATGATGGGCGGGGTTTATCCTCAATAGCCCATGCTCTACTGAATGAATATGGTATGCAATATGCCGTATTGCCGGTATTTACTTCTTTTGTTTTTATCGTCAATTTTAAGCGGTCAACGTTACGCACAACGTGCTGAAGCACCAGAGCGGGCGGTATGAGGAGCATCCGGTATGCTCACGCGCTCTTTTCCCGCAGCAGATCGTACAGCTCCTGTTTCAGCTCGCTCTTCGTTGAGCAAGCGGGATATACCTGCAGGGTATGGGCTGGTTCAATAGACTTCATTCAATCTGAAATAGTACTCTTATGGCAAAAAGTGTCGTAAAGTGGTTTGATGGCAAAAAAGGGTACGGCTTTATTGTCAATCCTGACGGGGGAGAGGATATTTTTGTTCACTACTCCACCATTGATTCCGTACACCGCTTCAAGTTTCTCAATCAGGATGCTGAAGTGGATTTTGAGCTTGATGATTCCAAGCAGAGATTGCAGGCCAGGTATGTCAAGGAGATCTCCATTGCCTCCTGAGCGCTGAACTCCGCAAAAAAAAAGTCCATCATGCCTCGTTGCATGATGGACTTTTTTATAAAAACTGCAAAACGCTTCTGTCAGCCGCCAACTTCATCCTTCAGCGATTTCCCGGGTCTGAACTTTACCACTTTTTTTGCGGCAATGGTTATGGTTTTGCCGGTCTGGGGATTGCGTCCCTGACGAGCAGCCCTGTCTACAGTTGCGAAGGTGCCGAAACCGGCAAGTGGCACATCGTTACCGTTTTTCAATGAGGCTTTTACAATACCGATAAAGGCCGTGAGAGCCCGGTCAGCATCTGCTTTGGTCAGTTTGGCCTGCGCGGCAATTTTCTCGATCAATTCGGCTTTAGACATAGGGTGTATATTTTTAGGGTTAAGGAAAAAGTATGTATCAGGTCAAATTGGTGATTACCTATTGCGTCAGTACCTCTGTTATGAACGTGCAGGAGCAGGCTGATCCTCTTTCCCTGAGCATAATCCGCTGCTCGTTTGTTGCAAAACCGGTTTTGAGACAGGAGCGGCAGCGTCATTGATGCTGTGATTTTGCTCGCTGATTATAAAATAAACCAAAATATATATAAACTTTCAAAGTTCACGCTGTCGTTATACGCAACCAATACGCCGCTCCTGCCATTATTTTATACCTTTTCCATAAATATTGTTATACAGACCATATTTTCAGCATCAATTTTGTGCAAAGTGATCTATTTTTTATGCTGATACAAGCGGAGTGAGATGGCCGGGCAATGAGCAGATTTTGTTTGACATACTCCTCCTCCCTTGCTGTATCGCATTACGGTAACTGCCGTTTAATGCTGAAGGTCAAGAAGAGATGAATTTGAGTGGTTACTGTGCATTCTGAACTGATAAACCCCTGAACCTGCTCCATGCCACTTAATCTCTACACAAGCAACCGGATGGAAGTTCTGGTTGCTGCTCTTGGCGATACGCTTTGCAGGCCGTTGACCTCTGCATTGCAGAGCGAGATGATCGTTCTGCAGAGCAGGGGTATGCAGCGCTGGCTTTCAATGGAGCTTGCCAGTCGTTTCGGAGTCTGGGCCAATGGTCACTATCCCTTTCCAAATGCAATGGTTACCGGGTTGTTTGAGTGTATGCAGCTCGATCAACCTGACAGTTCATCGTTTTCAAAGGAGGTGATGACCTGGAAAATTATCCGTCTTCTCGGGGAGATGACAGAGCTTGAGGTTTTCAGGCCGCTTCAAACCTATCTTGCCGATGACCGGAACGGTCTGAAATGCTTCCAGCTTGCCGGTAAAATTGCCGATACCTTTGACCAGTACACCCTTTTTCGCTCCGACCTGCTTTCAGGCTGGGAGGCGATGGAGGATTCCGGGGCCGGGGAGTGGCAGGCGGTACTGTGGCGTAAGCTGGTGGATGAGGCTTCCGGAAAACACCGGGGGAGCCTGAAGGATGAGTTCTGCAGAAAGATCAGAAGCCGCCAGGGTCACGTTGCCCGGTTTCCTGAACGGATCGCTCTTTTCGGTATCTCCTCTCTTCCCGGATTTTATCTGGAGATGCTCTCTGCGGTTTCGGAAATCGTTGACGTCAATCTTTTTATCCTGAGCCCGACAAAGGAGTACTGGGGTGATATTGTCTCCAGAAGAAGGGTTGCCGGGATGCCTGCTGCCGAAAAGGCTTTGCATACCGAAGGCAATCCGCTGCTTGCTTCACTTGGCACCATTGGCCGCGATTTTTCCGGGATGGTTCTTGAGCTGAACGATGATGCCGTCGTTGAGGAGGAGCTCTATGTTGATCCGGGAGAGGATTCGCTTCTCCATCTCGTGCAGTCAGATATGCTCAATCTCGCTGATACGGGATCGGATGGCGTACGGCGTAAGGTTGATGCAGCGGATCGCTCCGTGCATATTCACTCCTGTCACAGCCCGCTCAGAGAGATTGAGGTTTTGCATGATAACCTGCTGTTCATGCTTGACGAACTGCCCGGTCTCAAACCCAGAGATATCCTTGTGATGCTGACGGATGTTGAAGCCTACTCTTCATATATTTCAACGGTTTTTGGCCGTAGCGGAGAGGGGGTTCCGGCTCTGCCATACACCATCGCCGATCGCACGTTTCTCAATGAGGGTGAGATTGCTTCATCGATGCTCAAACTGCTCGATATCGAGGGGAGCCGCATGACGGCGCCGCAGCTCTTTGACCTGCTCTCCACTCCACCGGTGAGCCGAAGATTCAACCTTGAAGAGAGCGGCCTGGAAACCATACGGGAGTGGATTGAGGAAACGAACATCAGGTGGGGTATCAACGAATCGGACCGGGAGGCAAGGGATCTTCCCGCATACCGGGAGAACTCGTGGCGGGCCGGTCTTGACCGTCTCCTTCTGGGCTGCGCCATGCCGGAGAGTGGCGAGCTGTTTGCTGGAATTCTTCCCTGTGAAGATATGGAGGGAGGGGCTGTTGAACTGCTCGGAATCCTTGCCGGTTTTATCGATTCCATTGAAAGGCTTGCAATCCGGATCAGGAGTGCGCGTACTCTTGAAGAGTGGCAGGAGTTCTTCCTTGCCATGCTCAATGAGTTTATCAAGGCCGATGAGGAGTCCGAAAGAGAACTTGCGGCCATTCATGGCGTGGTGAACACAATCAGCGACTTTGGCCCGAAATCCCGTTTTACAGGGGAGGTTCAGCCTGCGGTGATGCTCTCCTGGCTGCGGATGAATCTTGAACAGGAGGAGCACGGTCTGGGGTTTATGACCGGCGCAATAACCTTCTGCTCCATGCTGCCGATGCGGAGCATTCCTTTCAGGGTTATTGCCATGCTGGGCATGAATGACGGGGCATTTCCACGTCAGGATCGCTCTCCGGGCTTCGATTTTATCGCCAGGGAGCCCCGCCGGGGGGATCGCTCGAAACGGAGCGAGGACCGATACCTTTTTCTTGAAACACTCCTTTCCGCCCGTGATCGGCTTTACCTGAGCTATGTGGGTCAGAGTGTTCGGGATAACAGTGAAATTCCTCCCTCTGTGCTCATAAGCGAACTGCTCGATGCCATAGAGCGGGGGTTTCTCTTTTCCGGCAATGAGCGTGCTGAAAAGCGCCTTGTTGTCCGCCATCGCCTCCAGGCCTTCAATGCGGCATATTTTACCAAGGGGTCACCTCTTTTCAGTTATTCACGGGAGAACTTTCAGGCGCTTGCGGGTTTTGCTTCAGCAGGCAGTAGCTCCGTTCCCTTTATTGATGAGCCGATAGAGGCGCTCTCCGAAGAGCATAAAACCGTTTCCCTTGACCGGTTGATCCGTTTTTATGATAACCCGGCGGCGTTTTTTCTTTCCGAACGCCTCGGGATACGATTCGGAGGGTCAATCAAGCCGCTTGAAGAGCGGGAACCCTTCTCTGTCGGCGGGCTTGACGGCTATTATATGAAGCAGGAGCTGCTCGACGAGGAGCTTCAGGGAGGCAATCCCGAACGTCTGCTGCCGATTTTTCGCGCCAGGGGTCTCCTTCCTCCTGCCCGGCACGGCGAGATGGTGTTCCGGAAGATGGTTGATGAGGTAAAGGCCTTTGGCGGAGTGGTGCGACAGAAAACCGGAGGAGGAGCGCCTCTTGCCCCGCTCAATGCAGAGCTTCAGCTTGGTACTTTCCGGCTCACCGGTTCTCTTGAGCGGCTTTCCACCTCCTGCCGGATGCAGGTGCGCTGTGCATCCATGAAGCCGAGAGATCAGATACGGAGCTGGATTGAACATCTGGTGCTCAATGTCGTTGCACCGGAGGGTTACCCGCATGAGAGTGTGCTGGTGATGCAGGATAAGGCAAAACGATACCGATCGGTTCAGGATGCCCCGTTGCTTCTTGAGAGAGTGCTCGACTACTTCTGGGAGGGTCAGAGAGATCCGCTCCCATTTTTTCCGGGGGCATCGCTTGCATGGGCCGGAAAATATGGAGAGGATGATGCCATCCGGTTTGAAGCGGCTGATACGGCATGGAGTGCGGGTTACCTCTCAAGCGGTGAGGGTGCCGATCCGGCAATTCAGCGATGCTTCGGTTCCGAGCCCCCGTTCACTGATCGTTTCAGAACCATCGCCGATGAGCTGCTTCTTCCCATGCTGGCCAGTGGAGAAAAGGCATGAGTATGAAAAAGCTTGAACTCGGCAGTGTTGAACTTGCCGGAATGAATCTTATCGAAGCCAGTGCCGGTACAGGAAAGACCTATGCCATCGCATCGCTCTATCTTCGCCTTCTTCTGGAGTCCGGGCTGCTGCCGGAGCAGATCCTTGTGGTGACCTATACCGAAGCCGCTACGCAGGAACTTCGCTCAAGGATTCGAAGCCGGATACGCGAGGCGCTGGATGTTCTGGAGGGAGCCGGCACCGGTGATCCCTTCCTGACCGAGCTCTCAACGAGAGCCCGGGAGGCCGGAACCGGAAGGGAGAAGGGGGTGCTCGAACAGGCTCTTGCCGCTTTCGATACGGCCGCGATATTTACCATTCACGGCTTCTCCCTGCGAGCCCTTCAGGAGAATGCCTTTGAAAGCGGTTCACTCTACGACACCGAACTTGTAACTGATGAGAGTGAACTGTTGCGGGAGATTGTCGATGACTTCTGGCGTCACCATTTTTTTTCTGACACTCCGGATCTTCTCGGTTTTGCCCTGCAGCAGAAGAGCTCTCCCGAGAGCTTCATGAAACTCCTCAAAGGGGTGCACGCTTCAGGAGGCGGTGAGATTGTTCCACAATTCACTCCGATGGAGATTCTGTCGATCGAACAGAGATGCATGCAGCGCTTCAACGAGATTTCAAATCTCTGGCGGGATGAGGCGCAGAATGTGCAGCTTCTGCTTCAGACCGACAAGGGACTCAGCCGCTCGGCAGATAACTATCGGGCCGATCTGCTGCCGGAGCTTTTTGACTCGATGGAGCGCTTTGTACGCTCTGCAAATCCCTATGACCTCTTCACCGGCTTCGGGAAGTTCACAGAGAGCGGGCTTGCGGGAGGCACCAAACCCAAAGGCAGTGCACCTCAGCACCCTCTTTTTCAGCTATGCGAATCCTTGAGTGCGCTGGTTTTCGAGCGCTTTGTTGCCCTGAAGTTCGAGCTGATAGCCTTTTATCACGAGAATATGCCGCTTCGCAAGAGGGCAAGGAATGTTCGTTTTTTCGATGATCTGCTTGCTGACCTTTATCATGCGCTCGACAGCGAAGAGCTGGCCTCGGTACTCCGCACGCAGTACAGGGCAGCCCTGATTGACGAGTTTCAGGATACCGATCCGGTTCAGTATGAGATTTTCAGAAAGATCTACGGTGGTTCCGGTGCGCCGCTCTTTCTGATTGGCGATCCCAAACAGGCGATCTACAGCTTTCGGGGGGCAGATATTTTTGCCTACCTGAGGGCCGCCGAAGAGGTAGAGGAGAAGCGGCGCTTTACCCTGACCTCAAACTGGCGTTCCGATTCCTCACTGCTTGATGCCTTCAATACCATTTTTCATCAGCAGCGCCTCCCTTTTCTTTTTGAGGGCATTGTCTATCATCCGCTCACTCCCGGAGAGAGCCGGGAGGCGTCCGGTGTTGTTGAGCGCCGGGAGGGTGCCGTGGAGCGGCCGATGCAGATCTGCCTGATGGATCCCGGAAATGAGAGCGGCACCTTTACGACCGGCAGTGCGGAGCGTTTTGCCGCCGAGGCCTGCGCATCTGAAATTGAGCAACTGCTCTCTGACGGTTTCAACGGGAGCTCCTTTCCTCCGGATTGCGCCCTGAATGCCGGTGACATTGCCGTTATTGTCCGTACGCACCGTCAGGCTCGCATGGTGCAATCAACACTGCGCTCAAGGGGAATTTCCGGAGTAATGCGGAGTGACGAGAGCATCTTTGTTTCAAGCGAGGCCGAGGAGGTTCGTATTTTGCTCGCAGCACTCTCCGATCCCGGCGCTGAAACCCTTGTGCGGACGGCTCTGGTGACCGATATCCTCGGCCTCTCGGGTAACGATATTGACCGCCTGAATCGTGATGAGACCCTCTGGATTCCCTGTCTGGAGCGCTTTCACCGTTACCATCGAATCTGGCTTGAACGGGGTTTCATGGCAATGGCCAGTGAGTTCATGAGTAATGAAGCGGTTCGCGCCCGTCTTTTACGCTTTTCCGACGGTGAACGCCGGTTGACCAACGTGCTGCACTGCTTTGAGCTGCTGCATCGGGAGGCAGAGGAGCGGCGGCTTGGTGTTGAAGCACTTGCATCATGGTTCAGTGAACGGATTGCCGCAGGGGAGAGTGCCGACGAGTACCAGATACGACTTGAAAGCGATGAGGCGGCAGTCAGAATTGTCACTGTTCATGTGAGCAAGGGACTTGAGTATCCGGTTGTGTTCGCGCCATTCCTCTTCGGCGGGATCAATGCCGGAAAGGATGTTGTACAGTTCCATGATGAAAAGGGAAAGCTGGTAAAGGATTTCGGTTCAGGCACCATTGCTGAGAACCGGAGTGCTGCCGAAAAAGAGACCCTGGCTGAAAACCTCAGGCTTCTCTATGTTGCACTGACCAGGGCAAAGTACCGATGCTATCTTTTCAGTGCCAGAGTTGTTGACGGACGGAAAAAAGAGAGCACACTCCTCTCACCCTTGACCTATCTGTTTCACGCCTCAGAAGAGGCAAAACGTTCGCCCGGGCTTGTGAGGGCGGTAACCGAATCCGTACGTGCTCTCGGTGCCGGGGAGATGGCCATGCAGCTCACCGCGCTTGCAGAAGCCTCCGGGGGTTCAATAGGGGTTCGCACGATTGAAGCGGCTGAAGCTCCACCCATTAAGCACCTGCCAGCTCCTGGTGAAGAGGAGATTTTTACTCCTGTGGTACACTCCTTCAGGGGCCACATCGAACGTCTATGGCGGGTTTCGAGTTTCACCTCCTTCAGCCGTCATGAGCCTAAAGCGGCTGAACTACCTGACCGGGATGACCGGGAGGGGGCAATGGTGCAGGCCGCGCCACAGCTGAATGGAGAGCGGAGCATTTTTTCGTTTCCACGCGGGGCGGGAGCGGGGATCATGATGCACTCAATATTTGAAAAGCTTGATTTTGCCTCACCCACCGGGGAGACGATAGCGCTTCTTGCCGAGCAGAGTCTCGCCCGGCACGGGTTTGCAGGGGAGTGGCTCCCTGTTCTTATACGGATGATCACCGACACCCTCAACACTCCGCTCTCTTCGGGAACCGGTTTTTTCACGCTGGGCGCTCTCAAACCCCGAAGCTGGGTAACGGAGCTGGAGTTTTTCTTTCCGCTCAGACAGGTGAGCGCCAAAACGCTCGGTGAAGTGCTGAAGCGTTATGGCGCCTGTTCAGAAGGCGTTGATCTTCTCTCCGTTGCAGGCGTGCTCGATTTCAGGGAGGTCAAGGGGATGCTTATGGGGTTCATCGATATGGTGTTCGAGCAAGACGGACGCTACTATCTGCTTGACTGGAAATCGAACCATCTTGGCAATAGTGTCGAAGAGTACCGCAGCGACTCCTTGAGAAGAGCCATGCAGGAGAATCTCTATCCGCTCCAGTATCTGCTCTATATCGTAGCGCTGAACCGTTATCTTGCTCTCCGGGTGGCAGGCTACACCTATGCGTCACATTTCGGAGGGGTCATCTACATTTTTTTGCGCGGGGTCAGCCCGCAAGAGGGGGAGTCAGCCGGCTTTTTTCGGGACCTGCCCTCCGCCGGGCTGATTGAGGCATTGACGGATATTCTTATTGAAGACGGGGAGGATGAACGGTGAACAGAGAGTTTCATGAACGGTTGATTGACCGCCAATTTGCCCGGTTTATCTCTGGTATTGCCGGAAACGATGAGGAGTTGTTTGCCCTGCTGGTTTCCATGGCAAGCAATGCTCCCGGAAACGGTCATATATGCCTCAATCTTGAAGATCTTGCCGGAGAGAGCCTCGCCTTTGAGGGGAAAAGCTGTGATCTTCCCGCGCTCTCCGGGTTGAGAGAGCTCTTGATGCATGCCTCTACAACAGGGGTTCCGGGGCAGTTCCGTCCTCTTATACTTGACACAAAAAATCGGCTCTATCTCTATCGTTATTGGCGATATGAGCATGATCTTGCCGTTGCACTTCTTGAAAAAGCGGCAGGCACGGCAGGGAGTGTCGATGAGGAGCTTCTTGCAGAATCACTTGGGCGACTCTTCACTGACACCCTGCCCGGGGAGGATAACCGGCAAAAAGCAGCCGCAGCAATAGCCCTTCGTCGGCAGCTCTGTATTATTTCAGGTGGACCGGGCACCGGCAAGACATCGACCGTGGTCAGGATTCTTGCCTTGCTGCTTATGCAGGAGGGGGGGCTGAATCTGCGCATTGCCATGGCTGCTCCTACAGGCAAGGCCGCAGCAAGACTCAGGGCTTCGGTGAGCGATATCCGTCGTAATCTTGACTGTTCCGAGAGTGTCAGGAGTGCCATCCCCGAGAGTGTTGTTACCATTCACCGTCTTCTCGGAACAGCTTTCCGTTCGCACAGTTTCCGTTATGGTGCCTCAAACCGTCTCCCTTATGATCTTGTCATCGTGGATGAGGCCTCCATGATTGCATTGCCTCTGATGCATGCTCTTCTTCACGCACTCAGGCCGGGAGCCCGCCTCATCCTGCTTGGCGACAGGGACCAGCTCGCCTCGGTTGAGGCGGGGGCCGTGCTTGGTGATATCTGCACTGCCGGAGAGATGAACGCTGCTTCGCCGCTTGGCCGCTCAATGGTGATGCTGGAAAAAAATTTCCGCTTCAGCGAGAAGAGCGGCATTGGAGAGCTGAGCCGCCTGATCAATGCCGGCAGAGGGCAGGATGCCATGCATCTCTTGAAAAGCAGTCCACCGGGTACGCTCTCATGGCAACAGCTCACCTCCCGTGAAGAGCTGAACAGAGCGCTGCCCGAAAAGGTTGTTGATGGATATCGAAGCTACACCGAAGCAACGACACCTGCAGAGGCGCTTGAGCGGTTCGAACGTTTCAGGATAGTATGTGCGCTTCGCGACGGTCCGTTTGGTGTCAGCGGCCTCAACGGGGATATTGAGAGGATTCTTCACCGTGCGAATCTGATTTCCGCTACCGGACCGGACTACCGGTGCAGGCCTCTTCTGGTTACAGCTAATGATCACAGACTTCAGCTCTTCAACGGAGATACCGGAATTCTTTTTCCCGATCCGGAGAGTCAGGGTGAGCTGCGTGCATTTTTCCCCGCGGCTGAGGGGGGAATGCGAAAGCTGGCTCCCGTAAGAGTTCCGGAGCATGAGACCGCATTTGCCATGACCGTTCACAAGAGCCAGGGTTCGGAGTTCGAGAGGGTTCTGTTGATTCTCCCTCCGGCACTCTCCGATATTCTTACCAGAGAGCTGCTCTATACCGCAATAACAAGGGCGCGATCCGGTGTAGAGATCTGGGGAGATGAAGCGCTTTTTACTTCAGCCGTCAGCCAAAAGAGTGTGCGCAACTCGGGACTGACCGATGCGCTCCTGCATGCGGAAAAGGGGTAAGGAGTGGAAACGGTTGTTGATGATGACATGTAGGAGTGCGCTTTTTTTCTCAACAATAAACATCACGCGAGATGAACGACATTCTGTTTATTGCCGGCATTACAGCTTTTGTCATGTTCTGCTCGATCTTTTGCATGATGATGGTCCGCTGGCGTTTCGGGGAGGCGGAACTCTCAAAGCATAATGATGTCGCAGGTTTTATCTATTCCGTCGTCGGGGTTATTTATGCGGTTCTTCTGGCTTTTGTTGTGATTGTGGAGTGGGAGTTGTATCGGGATGCAGAGTCAAGGGTGCATGAAGAGGTTCGCTACATGGCATCGGTATTCAGGGATGTAAGGGCTTTCAGCGGAAGGCCGGAGGCTGTTGCGATCCAGGAGGAGATCATCGCCTACACTACACGGGTTATCAATGAGGAGTGGCCGATGATGGCTGAAGGCAATTCAAGTCCTGAAGCACTCCGCTCCGTTCACCGGATATTTGATCTCACTCTGCAGCTCAGACCGCAGAATGAATATGAGAGCATCTGGTACCGGGAGATTGTTTCAAACCTCAATGATTTCAGCGATGCAAGAAACCAGAGAATTCTGGCCGGAAAGGAGGGGGTAATTCCGCCATTTATGTGGAGTGTCATGATTATCGGCGGTATAGTCACCATCGGTTTCAGTTTTCTTTTCGGCACAAGTAACTCCATGGCACAGTCATTGATGGTCGGCGCGCTTGCCTGTATCATTACGCTGGTACTGCTGGTGATTGTTGCGTTTGACAATCCTTACCAGGGGATCATCAGGGTCAAGTCTGAACCATTTATTGAACAGCTGGCCCATTTCAAGGGGTATCTGAGCAAGTGAAGCAGCTCATTATTCGATGACGGGATACCGGGCTGGTGGAGGAGCGAAGGGCAGAGCGTCTCAACGCATCAGAGGGAAGCGATCTCCTCTGATGCATTGAGAGCGGAACTGACGTTAAAACTTGTAGGCCAATCCGAGCGAGATAACCGGGTAGTACTTCAGACTTTTGATGTTACTCTCAAGATCGGTGATCTCTTTGGCAAGATTGGTTTTGAAGGTGGCGTCCGTGGCAATAGGGCCGCTTGCAGCAAGCGAAACATTCGGGGTGCCCTGAAAGACGACGCCAAGGTCAAGCGCTATGGAGAGGCCGCTGTCCGGGCCGACAGCATTTCCCCATCCGATTCCGGCATAGGGAGCAACGTTGTTGAAGGTAACATCACCGCTGAGTGTGGCAATCTGCGCAGCGGTATAGGATGTTCCTCCAATGGTGTAGGTCCCCTGGGGGGCGCCGGTAGCATTCACCTTGTTGCGGTTGATTACGGCACCCGATGAGAGTCTGAATCCTGATTCATCAAACGGATGCCAGTCGAGCAGCAGCGGAATGGATTGCAGCTTCAGGGTGTAATCATATTTGATATCGCTCTCTGTTTTACTTCCGTCATAGTTCAGGGCGTTAAATCCCGCCCTTGCATTGATGGAGGAGGTAAGGCCGATGGTGACTTCAGCACCCAGCCCTAAGGTTCCGCCTTTGAGTGTCCCGGCGACATCACCGGTATCGGCGAATGCAGAAGGAGAGAGACATACAGAGAGCAGACTCACAAGCACTGCCCGTTTCATCACTCTTTTTTTCATGATCGTAACGGTTATGTTTGAAAGATGAGTATTGTTGGCTTTACCTCATGGTCATCGCGGTAATCTCGGGAGCCGATATCCCCGCAAGGATGAAAAGGGGGATATCAGGATGGCTCGCTATCGATCTCCGCGCTTTTCTGCTTTATGCCCGAATAGGCATCAAACAGGCGAACAGCGCCGGCAAACCGTTTTTCGTAGTAGTTCTGTTTGAGCTGGTCTTCGGTAATCCCCTTGGTGAGGGAGGAGTGAACAAAGGTATCATTGCCGATAAAGATGCCGACATGGTTGATACGGCTGCCGGATGTCTGAAAAAACACAAGATCGCCGGGCTGCAGCTCATTTTTTGCGATTTTATTGCCGATTGCGGCCATCTCTCTTGAAGAACGGGGGAGCTCCATGTTGAAGACCTTGCTGAACATGAAACGAACGAAACCCGAACAGTCAAAACCTGCGGGAGTCTGACCGCCGGAACGGTAGCGGGTTCCGAAATACTGGGTGACATGGACAAAAAATTTCTGCATGGAACTCGAAATCCTGCAGGTTTGCTCGCATTTCTGATCCGGCACCTGCCGTTGAGCGATGTCGGAAGTGACCTCGCTACGAGCCGTTGACGGCAGCTGCACAGCGGCAACGGTGACGCTGAGGAGAGCAATACGCAGTAATCTGGAGAATTTGTTCAGGGGGAAAATCACACGAAACGGTGAGCGCTTACTCTGTTCAGGTGGCATACGCGATAGCCTTTTATTTTAGGTTAAGATGCGGCTGTCTTGCTGATAAAGTGCATATTTTTAATTATAAGCATATATCAGCAAAGATTCTAACGTTTTAGAGCATGCGGAGGAATATTTTTTAACTGTTCCGATAAAGGGTATCGCTTTTCATAGCGGTGAGCAGCCCGACAAAAAAGAGCGGAGTACAGAAGCTGGAGGCCCGACCGGGCGGGAGCGACACGGGAAAGGGGTTTCGGAACAAAAAAAAGATGCGGCATGAATGGATAGTACCCTCTTTTCGTTATCCGAAAAGAGCAAAACGACGTAAACTCCTGATCGGCGACAGGCGTGTGTCTGCCTGACAGGAGCGATCAGGGCGTAACAGGTGAAACGCTATGCGATACAGGGATCAGTGCTATGTTTAAAGAGAAGAGAGAACCGGGTTCTCTCGGTATTGTCATCACCGGAGGCAGCAAAGGATTGGGCTATGCTTTTGCGGAAGCGTTTCTTTCGGCCGGAGACCGGGTCGTTCTCTGCGGTCGCAATCAGGAGCGACTGGATCGTGCACTCTGCTCGCTGAACAAATCCTTCCCGGAACGTGAGGTTTACGGGTTCCGTTGTGATGTTGGCGATCCGGCAGATGTAAGAAGTTTTGCCGGGTTTGCCGCCGGGCGCCTCGGTCAGGTAGACCGATGGATCAACAATGCCGGAACTGCCGGCCGCCTGAAGCGTCCGTTATGGGAGCTGGAGCTGTCCGATATCCTTGAGACCTCAGCAACCAATCTGAGCGGTTCGCTTCTGCTCTGTGCTGAGGCGGTACGCCTGATGGATCGTCAGCCCCCTTCAGTTGAGGCGCGCTATCATATTTTCAATATGGGTTTTTCCTCTCCCGGAGCCGCATTTTCCCGAAGTGCTGTACCTCACAAGGCCTCGAAAAGGGGGGTGGCGGAGTTGACCCGTTTTCTTGTCAAAGAGTTGAAAAGCGCAGGAAAAACAGGTATCGGCGTACATGAATTAAGCCCCGGTCCGGTATTGACGGATCTTTTGCTCATCGATGCTCCGGCTTCGTCGCAGCGTATTCTGAAACTCATTGCCGAAGAGCCGGAAAGGGTTGCCTCGGTACTGGTGCCGAAAATCCGCGATGTAAGAGGCCATGATGGAGAGCTCCGCTACCGGCCGCTTGCGTTTACCCTGTTGAAGCTCATGGTCGGTATGGCGAAGTCAACCGCCCGATAGTCAGGGATGCAGGCCGGGCTGATGAATTGATCAAAACAGAGATCCGTTCCTGCAGGGTTTTAAATGGAGATAAAATTTCATATTTTCAAAGCCATGAAAACGGCAAGTTAATAGCAGTTTCAACCTTTTTTCATCCACTCCAATGAAACATCTGCTTCCTTATCTGCTCACCTTTTTTCTTTTTCTCTCCGGTTGTTCCGGTAAAACAGATGATAAACAGGGGAAAGAGAGTTCATCCGGTGATAAACTGCAGGTTGGGCTTGTTTTTGACATCGGGGGAAGAGGGGATAAATCCTTCAATGATTCAGCTTATAATGGTCTGGAAATGGCCAAAAAGAAGCATGGCATTACCTTTCTCTATGTTGAACCACAGGGGGAGGGCGCTGATCGTGAAGCAGCGCTGCGCCAGATGGCTTCGGATCCGGATATTGATCTGGTAATCGGTGTTGGTCTGCTTTTCAGTGATGATATCACAAGGATTGCGGCTGAATTCCCGGACAAGAAATTTGCATGCATCGATTATATCAGCAAGCCCGGAGCAGTTATTCCTCCTAATCTCCAGGGAATTGTCTTTGAGGAGAAGAAGGGCTCATACCTCGCAGGCGCGCTGGCGGGACTGGCGAGCAAAACAAAAACAGTCGGTTTTATTGGCGGAATGGAGTCTTCGGTTATTAAAAAATTCGAGACCGGTTTTATTGCGGGTGTTCATGCGGTTGATCCAGGTGTCAAGGTTATTTCCGGCTATATCGGTATGACCGGGAGCGCCTTTGCCAACCCCTCAAAGGGAAAAGAGCTGGCTCTCGGCCAGTTTGCAAGGGGAGCCGATATCATCTATGAAGCCGCCGGAGCGAGCGGTCTTGGCGTCATTGAAGCTGCCCGAGAGACGAGGAAGCTTGTTATCTGCACCGACAGGGATCAGGAGCCGGATGCTCCGGGTTTTGTGTTGAGCAGCATGATCAAGGCTGTCGATCGTGCTGTTCTGAAAACGGTTGAGCGTGCTCTTGATGGCTCGTTCAAAGGCGGATCGGTTGCTGTTTTCGGTCTGGCCGATCGCTATACCGATTACGTCTACAATGAGAAGAATTCGGCTCTGATCGGAGCGGCAAATCATGAAAAAGTAGAGACTCTTCGTAATAAAATCGTGAGCGGCGAAATTTCAGTTGATGAGAACGGTGCGGCACAGTAGGAGCGGCTCCGGACTGGCCGGTTATCAGAAATGTGCAGAACAGAGAAATGAAGGTTTGTTAATTATTTTGAAGCATTTGATTCGTGAATAAAAAAATTCTGGTCACCGGAGCTACCGGTTTTATTGGTTCCCGTCTTGTTATCAAGCTTGCAGCCTCATCTGATGAAATCTTTGTCCTTGTCAGAAAAACCTCTGATTTGACCTCACTCTCTGATGTCCTGGACCGCATTCATCTTATCTATGGCGATATAACAGACAGCGACTCGATTAATGAGGCGATGAAGGGGATTGATCTTGTCTATCATACTGCGGGCCTTACCTATATGGGCGACAAGAAAAACGCACTGCTTTACAAAATCAATGTTGACGGAACGAAAAATATTCTGCGCGCTGCCCTTGCTAACGGAGTGAAACGGGTTATTCATGTTAGCTCCATAACGGCCGTCGGCATAGCATTTGACAAAAAACCGGTGAACGAATCGGTTGTCTGGAATTTTGACTCCATCAGCCTGGAGTATGCCAGAACAAAACATATCGCTGAAGTTGAGGTGGCGACTGCCGTCAAAAAAGGACTTGACTGTGTTATTGTCAATCCCGCATTCGTCTTCGGAGCCGGTGATATCAACTTTAATGCCGGACGTATAATCAAGGATGTCTACAACCGGAAACTCCCTTTCTACCCGCTTGGCGGCATCTGTGTTGTCGATGTTGAAATTGTGGCCGAGACCATCATCGCGGCGATGGAAAAAGGGAGAACGGGCGAGCGCTACATTATCGGGGGGGAAAATGTCTCCTACAAGCAGCTCGCCGACACGATTTCAAGAATTACCGGAGCGCCGAAAATCCATTTTCCGCTGCCCTTCTGGATGGCGAGGATACTGAAGTCGATTCTTGATCTGTACAAGAATAAAAACAGTATCTCGAAGCTCTTCAACCTCTCCATGTTCAGGGTTGCCTCCGAGTATCTCTATTTTGATTCATCCAAGGCAATTCGTGAGCTAAACATGCGGTTTGAGCCGCACGAACACAGTATTCGCAATGCCTATGAATGGTATCGCGATCGGAATCTGCTGTAGAGATTTGCCTGTTCAGGGTTTGCGGCAGAAGAGCATCATTCTCGGCGAAACTGTTGCCTCGAACGGGGAACCCTCATAGTCACCGGCAATCGTGCTGAGTGAAAATCCCGTTTCACTCAGCATCGACGCTATCTCTTCTCTTGCATAGACTCTCACTGATTCAGTGAAGTTCAGCCGCTCTTCCGCAGGGGAGGTGATGGTGATGGTTTTGGTGATTCTTCCGTTTTCCAGACTCCTCTCCTCATTAACCGTCAGATCGCCAGCCATCCTGCATGAATGCGGCACAAGCGTCCGCTCAAGATGGATGGGGTTGATCAGATCGAGCACATACCATCCTCCGCTCTTCAACGCGTCAAATACCCTTTGAAGAACCAGCATGTCCTCCTCTTTGGCCGTGAAGTAACCGAAACTGGTGAAGAGCTGTACCACAAGATCAAACCGCTCCTGCTCCTTGATCTCCCTCATATCGCAGCCGGTAAGCTGCACGTTGAGACAGCCGTTCGCCGCCTCTTTTCTGGCCTCTTCAAGCAGAAAAGGGGAGAGATCGTTTCCGGTTACCGTGTAGCCCAGACGGGCAAATTCAAGAGCGTGACGGCCGGCTCCGCAGGCAATATCAAGGACGGAAACCGAGTGACAGGGCTTGCGGTCAAGCTCTGTCAGAGAGAGAATGGTGTGGATGCAGCGTTCGGCCTCATCCCTGTTTCTGTGACTGTAGAGCTGAAGGTAAAAGGGATGGTTAAACCACTCCTCGAACCACGCTGATGGATTTTCTGTTCCCTGCATATCGGAACTCTCGGGTATGGCGGTGAAAAAAGAGACGGGAAAAGGAGGGAGTGCAGGGCATCACGTGCAATGCCCTGAACTGATCTGCCGGACAATTATTTTGCGTAATCGCTGATGGCTTTTGCCAGAATAGGCTGTTCATTCTCGCCATTCGGGATTCTGACATGTTTTTCAACGAATTTCCAGGCATTGCTCTTTTCTGATTTTACGGAAAAAACAAGCTTGGCCATTTTGAAGTCGCTGACACCGGTTTTTTTACCTTTATCTCCAAACGTTTGTTTCTTTGCCATGACGTGTGCGTTAGTTCTTGTTGTTAATACTCGGTACTAAAAGATTTTTCCAAAAATGAACAAGAAAGTAATGAAAATAATAACCGGAAGCAAGTAATCTGTATAAAGGAATCAGTGCAGTTCCGGTTCCGAAAAGAGAAGCCTCCCCTTGTGGAATATTCCGCTGGCTTTTCCTTTCATGGTGCGATCAAGAAAGGGGGTGTTTGATGATTTGGATCGAATCGATTCCGGGGTGCATCTCCACTCCTTTTCGGGATTGATGAAGGTGAAATTGGCAACTTCGCCCGGCGCGAAAAGAATCGGTTTGAGCTTCATGATTCTGCGCGGGTTGACCGAGAGCAGTTCAATGGCCCGAGAGATGGTGATAATCCTCTTTTCCACCAGTTCTGTCAGGGTAAGGCCAACCGATGTTTCAAGTCCGATAATGCCAAACGCCGCCTGGTCAAGGGGGCACTCTTTTTCATGTGATGCATGCGGGGCATGGTCTGTGGCAATGGCATCAATTGTTCCGTCGGCCAGCCCCTGCAGAATGGCTTCAAGATTTTCCCTGGAGCCGAGCGGCGGTTTCATCAGATAGTTGCCTTTATCTTCAGCCTGAAAGAGCGACTCATCACAGAGGGTGAAATGGTGGGGTGTAACTTCACAGGTCACAGCCAGTCCATCGCGCTTTGCCTTGCGCACAAGATCAAGCGCAGCTCCGGTACTGATGTGTGCAACATGATAGCGCGGTTTTCTCAGCGGTTCATGCAGTTTGTGCTTCTGCAGGTACTCCATCAGCAGCAGGTCTCTTCCGAGGGTAATGGCTTCGGATATGTCCGGAATACCTTTCAGGCCGAGTTGTGCTGAAAAAACACCTTCATTCATAACCGCACCCTGGGTAAGGGATTTGTCTTCGCAGTGCTGAATGATGAGGAGATCGAAGTTTGATGCATACTCAAAGGCGAGCCGCATGATCTGACTGCTCTGAATAGCCGTTCCGTCATCGGATATGGCCGTTACGCCATAGGACCGGAACTTTCCGAAGGGGGCAAGATGCTCGCCACGGCTCTCAACAGTCATTGCTCCGACAACTTCAAGATCTACCGCCAGATTTGCGGCGTGATGACGGATATAGGCGACGCCAAGCGGACTGTCTATCACCGGTTTTGTGTTCGGCATCAGGGCGACTCCGGTAAAACCTCCGGCCGCAGCGGCTTCCGAACCGCTTTCAAGCGTCTCCTTGTACTCCTGACCGGGTTCCCGGAAATGGCAGTGCATATCAAAAAGGCCCGGAGCGAGAATCTGGCCCCGAAGGTCAACAATCCGGTCTTCGGGTGAAGAGGGAAGCGTCTCATTATCGAAGGCGAGCGCTTCAATGATCCCCTCATCGGAGACCTTTATGGTTCCGGTGCGATCAAGCTTTTCAAGAGGATTGAGCAGACGGGCCTGCTGAAAAATATAACTCATGGTTCCGGTTCAATTATTTACTGGTGTCAGAAAACGTTGGCTTGCAGTTCGGCAACCACCTCACGGCTTCCGGCTCCCGGTCGGGAAACCCGGCATTTCAGTGCATCACCCGGCCTGACGGCGCCTACTCCTGCGGGTGTCCCCGTAAAAACAAGATCACCGCTTCTTAATCCGTAAAGATACGACAAATAATGAATAAGCATGGCCGGGGGATGGAGCATTTCTGAAACCGCCCCCTGTTGTACCAGCTTGCCGTTCAGCTCCAGCGAAATTTCAAGATCGGGAGGAAATTGCGTCTCGGTGAAGGGAACAAAATCGGAAATCAGGGCGCTTTTGCGGAACCCTTTGCTTTTGAGCCACGGGTTGCCCGATTTTTTTGCCGAGAGCTGTTCGTCACGCAGGGTCATATCAAGTCCTGCACCAAATCCGCTGATACAGGTTACAGCCTCCTCAATGGAGCAGCCATCGGTTGATTTGCCGACAAGCAGCACCAGTTCTGCCTCATAATGCATGTTTTCAGAAAGCGGTCTGCCATGAAAAACAGGCATGGTAATCACGCCGTCAGTTTCAAGGGCAGTAGGGGGCTTCATAAAGATAATCGGTTCCGCACTTTGCCGGCTCTGAGCTATCATTGCCGCTGCTTCGAGCTGCTGCATCTCAAGGGCATGATCGGAATAGTTTTTCCCGACACAATAGATTGCGCCGGGATGAATGGAGTTTCGGAGGATCAGGTTTTCCACGCGTTCACCAGGTTGGGATTGTGATGCTGTTGTCTATTGTTTATGGCTTTCCGGACGCCCTTTCCTGGGGAGTACGGCATGCAGGAAAGAACACGATTTTATTATTTTACATTTTATAATGTAGCTGATCTGTTCCATATTATTGGAAAAGAATCATGAGGAGTGAGGGGTGGACCCCTCCCGGTTGTCGGGAGAGCGCTGTAGCAGCAGAAAAAGAAGCGACAAGAGCCCTGATGGCCGAGAGGAGAGGAGCGATCTCTGCAGAGCGCAGGCGTATCATGAGCGAAACTATTTCCGCTCATGTGCTCTCTCTGCCGGAGGTTATGAGTGCCCGTCTCATTGCTCTCTATATTCCTCTGCCGGCACACCCGGAGGTGAACACCTGGCCGCTTGTTGAAGCGTTGACACTCCTCGATAAACAGCTTGCTGTTCCGGTTGTGCAGGATCAGGAGCTCTGTTCAGCGCTCTACCGGAAAGGGGAGCCCCTGAGGGGTGCAAGATTCGGCCAGCCGGAACCCGAGGTGTTGGTGAAGGCTGATGAAGCGATGCTTGATGTTGTGCTTATACCGCTGCTTGCTTTTGACAGAAGCGGATATCGACTTGGTTATGGCAAAGGTTTTTATGACCGGTTTCTTCACCGGCTCTCTCTGGAGGGTTTTCGCCCATTGCGTATCGGACTTGCTTTCAGTATGCAGATGATTGACACCGTGCCTCATGATTCATGGGATGAGCCCCTTGACGGAGTTGTTCATGAAGAAGGATTTATCAGATTTACATAATTTCAGGCTAATTATGCTTCAAGGGAGTGAGGTGAGCAGACCGGAGAGGGTTCAACCGGATTTTTTTGATACCGCATACTATGTCAATCGGGAGCTGAGCTGGATCTATTTCAATCAGCGGGTACTTGAAGAGGCGTTACAACCCGATTTTCACCCGCTGCTCGAAAGGGTGAAATTTATCTCGATTTTCAGCTCGAACCTTGACGAATATTTCATGATCCGGGTTGCCGGTCTTGAGGATCAGTATGAAGCCGGCATTCAGGACAGAACCATTGACGGACTTACTCCGGCACGGCAGCTTGAAAAGATCCGGACAATGGTCCTGCAGCAGCTCAGCCAGAGAAATGAGTGCTTCTACAATGACCTCATTCCGGCGCTGAAACGCGAGGGTATTGAGTTTCTGCGTTTTTCCGAACTCTCTGTATCCCAGAAGGAGGTGTTGCGTCACTATTTTCGAAAGGAGATATTTCCGGTACTCACCCCGCTCGCTTTCGATACCGGGCACCCCTTTCCCTTCATGTCCAATCTTTCACTGAATCTTGCCATCGAGCTGGAGGACGAGGAGAACCGGGCGCTGAAGTTTGCCCGTGTGAAGGTTCCGAGCATACTGCCGCGCTTGCTCCGCCTGAATGATATTGAGGGATTTGAAGCGGGAGACGATATCATCCGCTTTATCTGGCTTGAAGATCTCATTGAGAATAATCTGGAACAGCTCTTTCCGAAAATGAGGATTATCCAGTCACATCTCTTCCGGCTGATTCGTGATGCGGATATTGAAATTGAGGAGGATGAAGCAGGTGATCTTCTTGAAACCATAGAGCAGGGCCTGCTGTCACGCAGGTATGGAAAGGTTGTGCGGCTCGATATCACTCCCGATATGCCGCAGTCGGTCAGAAAGCTGCTGATGAAAAATCTTGAGGTGACTTCGCGCAATGTTTACGAAATTGGCGGAGTGCTCGGTCTGGGTTGTCTCATTGATTTGTTGAAGATTGACAGGCCTGAACTCAAGGATGAACCGTTTGTTCCCTATAACCGGATTGAAGAGGAGTACGGAGAGGATCTGTTCGGAGCCATCAAGGCAAAGGATCAGCTGCTCCATCACCCCTATGATTCATTTCAGCCGGTTGTTGATTTTATCAACCAGGCCGCAGTGGATCCTGATGTGCTCTCCATAAAGCAGACGCTTTACCGGGTAGGCGGCAACTCTCCGATTGTCAAGGCACTGATGAAGGCGGCTGAAGAGGGTAAACAGGTAGCTGTACTTGTGGAGTTGAAGGCCAGGTTTGACGAAGAGAACAATATTGTCTGGGCAAGGGCACTTGAAGATGTCGGTGCGCATGTTGTCTATGGTCTTCCCGGCCTGAAAACCCATGCCAAGCTCACCATGATTGTGCGCCGTGAGCAGCACCGCCTGAAACGCTATCTCCATCTTGGTACGGGAAATTATAATCCGGTAACAGGTAAAATCTATACCGACTACTCGCTCTTTACGGTTAACGAGCGTCTTGCCAATGATGTTGCCGAACTCTTCAACGCCCTGACCGGGTACTCCCGGCACACCGGATATAAAAAGCTGCTTGTCTCACCGATCAACACCAGAAAACGGATCATTGAACTGATTGAGCGGGAGGCAGAGTGGAGCCGGAAATCGGACAGGGGGAGAATCATCATGCAAATGAATGCCCTGGTCGATTCGCAGACCATACGCGCACTCTATAAAGCATCCTGTGAAGGGGTGAAGATTGATCTCATTATCCGGGGTATCTGCTGTCTTAAGCCCGGCATTCCGGGAGTCAGTGAACATATCCGCGTTATCAGTGTTACGGGACGCTTTCTTGAGCACAGCCGGGCCTACTATTTTCAAAATGGCGGCAGGGCGGAACTCTTTTTGGGCAGTGCCGATCTTATGCCGAGAAATCTTGATCACCGGGTCGAGACACTCTTTCCGGTCTTTGACAAAACATGCATCCGTTCTGTTAAATCCGATCTTGACCTGATTCTCTCTGATAATGTCAAGGCCTGGCAGATGCAGGCCGACGGTACCTACTCGCTTGTTGATAATGATGCGCCGGAAATCAACAGTCAGTCACTCTTTTTAAGCCGATCTACCATCAAAAAAACATCATTCAAATTTAAAGCTAAAGAATTATGAAAATAGCAGTTGCAAGTGATCATGCCGGTTTTGAGTCAAAGAAAACCGTTGTCGCATGGCTTGAAAAGCATGGTTATGCGTGCAGTGATATGGGCCCGTATAATGAAGAGTCTGTCGACTATCCGGATTTTGCCCGTAAAGTTGCACAAGGGGTTGCAGCCGGTGAGTTTGATCAGGGTGTTCTGCTCTGTGGAACAGGAATCGGCGTTTCCATAGCTGCCAATAAAGTCAAGGGAATTCGTGCCGCCCTTGCCTGTAACCCTGAATTTGCAACCCTTGCCCGGCAGCATAACAATGCCAATATTATCTGTTTTTCCGCCCGCTTCTCCGATAAAGCGACCATTGAACAAAGCCTTCAGAACTGGTTTTCCGCCGAATTTGAGGGGGGACGCCATGAACGCAGAGTTGAAAAAATTGAGCCATGCTGCTGAGTGAGTGTATAGAGCGCCGTCTTGATACCACCTATCCGTTTTTCACGGATGATGCTCCGGCGTCTGAAGTTTACGCCCGTATGCGTCAGGGGGAGCTTGCGTCTGCGCCGGTACTCCATGAGGGCAAGGTCTGCGCAATGGTTACGATTCCGGATCTTGTGACGGCAGTCCAGTCGAAAAAAACAGCTGCGCTCTCGCTGCGCGATCTCGCGCTGCCGGAGCAGGGCGGTATCGGAGTTCATGAGCATCTCTTTGACATTTTTCCGGGAGCGCTCCTCTTTCCGGGAACGATAATTCCGGTTACCCGTGATGATGGCAGCTACGCCGGAACGATTGAAAAAAAGGTGGTTCTTGAGAAAATTGCAGAGGTGTTTCATCTCGGAGAGGAGAGCCTGACGCTTGAGCTTGACGTGCCCTCCTCCGGCCTGAAGCTCTCCGAGGTCATAGCCTCGATTGAGAAAAATGATGCCACCGTTCTCAGCAGTGGCCTCTACCACGCCGATTCAGAGGGGGAGGGGATGATCGTCACCTTCAGGGTTCTGACGCACGACTGGTTCCGTCTGGTGCAGAACATGGGGAAATACGGCTATTCGATCCGCTACTCAACTCCGCTCTCCGATGAGGGCGAGGATGAAATGAGAGAGAAGGCACTGGAGTTTATCCGTCTCATGGATATGTAGGGCACAACTATAAATCTGTTCCGCAATGTGATTGCTGCGTCGGGTGGTGCTCGATATCCTCATGTACTACGAGTACACTCTGGTATCTGCGCTCCATCCGCCTTGCACTCAAACTGCTCACGACGATTTTTAGCGGTGCCCTTTTGCATATACAGCGATGGGCCACTAACGACAGTCTCCTGATCTTGCGTTATCGTTACTTCGGAACAAAGTAATAGAGATGCCTAAGCGTAGTGGCGCACCGCAGCCATCACCACCCCCTGAATGCGAAAGTCCATATCAGCGGTAATGGCTATGGGAGGATAGCGCTTGTTTTCAGGCATCAGGGAGATGGTGCCGGTATTGCTGATGCAGAGCGTTTTGACGGTTACCTCACCGTTTATGCAGGCAACCACCACCTGGCCGTCGCGTGCGGTCGTTCTCGCCTCAACCATAAGGAGATCTCCCGGCATGATGCCGATATCAACCATGCTGTCACCGTTGACCTTCAGGGCATAGATATTCTTTTTACCCTGGGCCCATGATGCCGGCATATCAAGGTACTCTTCGATTTCATCCGAAGCGGGATCAGGCATCCCTGCCGGAACCGCAGAGCTGTAGAGCGGTACTTTGGCAAGAGAGGGACTTTCAGGCTCGATCGTGTTGATGACGAACTGCTGCATCTGCTTTTCAAGCAAGGTGATTCTCCTGCTGAATTCATCAGGGGAGATCCCGCTCTCTTCAGGTTTTTTCAGCATGGATCCCTCCCCGGAGAGGAGCCACTCCGGATTGAGGGGGAACTCCTGGCATATTGAGATCAAAACAGAGGCTTTGGTGCCGCCCTTGTCATTTTCAATTTCAGATACCCTGTTGCCGGAGAGCCCTATTTTTTCGCCAAACTCCTCCTGGCGAAGACCGAAGTGATCACGCACCGATTTGATGCGGGTACCGAGCGAGCAAACTTGTTCCATGGTTGTGCGAGTCTGTGAAATTACCGCGGCTATTATCGGAATATCGATAATAATTTAGAATAAATCACTATAAACCGAGTATTTTCCTCTCTCCCGCCTCCCGAATCCTCTCCGACCTCTTCTCCTTAATCCATCAGCCAGCATTCAATATTCAGAATCTCCTCATGCCTTTTGGTAGAGTTAGTCGAGAACATCCCGTAGCACAATAGAGTGTTTTTTGGTGCCTTTGTATCGGTTTTTTATTGGCGATTGAAATCGAAGGTCGTATCGTATTTCAGATGGTCAATCAATAGAAATCATAGTATGGACAAAGTTACCTTATTACCGAAATACCAGGTGGTTATTCCCTTGAGAGTAAGGGAGTCAATGAAGTTAAAACCTGGCCAGAAGCTGCAGGTTATACAGTATGGCGATCGTATTGAGCTGGTGCCGCAGAAAAAGATATCCACAATGCGGGGATTTCTTAAGGGTATATCGAGAGATGTTGAAAGGGAGGAGGAGATTGCTTGAATTTTTTGCTGATGGGCAAAATGCAGATATTTTTGCCGGGCCGCTAAGGGATATCGAAACGGTCCTGGTCCCTTCGACACGCCACTATGAAGTTTTCAAGGTAGTTCTGAGGCAACGAAACGAATCTGATGCCATGCAGGCGGAGAGGTTTACGCTGAGACTCTTCTTTTAGGCTTTTGAGCCGGGACTCCATACAGCATTCCTTCAGCACTGATGTCCTCATCGATTTCTGGCCAATGGATGCCAATACCGTCAGCAATGATCTCAAAGTTGTTTCTCTGCTCCGTTGAAGCTTCCGATAAGCGCCATGACCATGTCAGCGGGACGCTGATCGTTCGCCCGTCATCAAGTGTTGCTGCAATTACTTCTCGGGTGATTTTAACCGCCCTGATTCTTGGCTCGTTATTGACCGCAGTGTTCATACCAGTAACTTTTTATGATGTTGCTTTCAATCCGAATAATCTTGTAGATCGTATTGAGTTCTTTTGAAGCAAAGCCATGATTATTGGCCAATGAAAGAGGCTCTACCCAGAATTTACAGATATTGTTTCCTTTGCTCACGTGTACATGCATTGGCTCGTTACAATCAAAGCTAAAGAAAAAGAATCGAAATCCATTCGACAGCTCTCTAATCGTTGGCATGGCTGTTAATTTGACGGCTCATGATTTTGTGTTTAAGGGTAATTTACGGATTTATTTCGCAGAATGCATAAGCAAGAGCGTTATGGTTGAAACGCAGGGCGCCGTTATAAGCAGCAGTAAAAACAGTGAAAGCTCTGCACGCAGGGGGATTGTTATCGGTATCTACGGGAAGTACAGTAAATCATGAACGTTATATAGTGCTTGAACTCAGATGGGCACGATTCATAATATCCTGTGGTAATTATAAAGGGAGCCAATTGAATTGTAACCCTTTGAAATGGAGGATGTTATGCAATCAGAATCCGAAAGACTGGCGGCTTACCGGCAATTGCGAACCGAGATTCGGGGTTCGAACAAACATCTGATTGTCGGAATAGACATTGCCAAAGAGAAGCATTATGCGTTCATGGGTACGGCTAACGGCACGACTTTATGCAAGCAATTGATTTTTCAGAACAACAAAGAGGGTTTTGACCTGCTGACCTCAAGAGTGGAACTGTTACGATTGACTCACCAGTGCGAACACGTGGTTTTCGGGGTAGAACCTACGGCAAACTATCACAAACCATTAGCAGAGCATCTGATCCGGCAGGGATTACAGTTGGTACAGGTATCAGGAAACGCAGTTAAACAGAACCGTGAGTTACTCGACAATCGCTGGGACAAGCATGATCGTAAAGATGCAGCCAATGTTGCGGATCTGATTGCTCAAGGTAAGTGCCAGTTCTACGACTATCCACCGGAATCGATTCGTGATCTTCGTGAGCTGCTGAGCCTGAAAAAACGCTTTAAAAAAGAGGAACAAGGCCTTAAAGCTCGAATCAGGAATAATTTATTGGCGCTTTACTTTCCTGAAATGGACCAGTATATCAACACTTGTCAACGGGACAGTCTATCGGTTATCGGCAACTGTTGTGATCCTGTGATGATCGCCGAAATGGAGTATGACACGTTTTATAATACCGTTGTCTGTGCCCGAAGAACGCAGAAACAGGAGGAGCATTTATACCAGATCTGGCAAAGCGCTAAAGGGTCGATTGGCTGCAACGCTGGAGTTGCGGCCGTCTACGAAGGAACGGTTCTGATCAAGTAATTGCAGGATATCAGAGCAGCAATACAAAAGCTTGATAAGGTTATCCTGACCTTGTGCGCTGGTATTGAAGAGTACCCGTACCTGCTCAGTATTCCGGGGATTGGGCCGGACACGGCATCAAAAATACTTGCTTATGTCAGTGATCCAAGCCGGTTCGATCATGCCAAACAGGTGCTCAAGCTTGCTGGTTTTGACCTGAGTGCATCGAGAAGCGGAAAACCAGCAGCCAACGCCGCACCGGTGATTTCCAAACGAGGACAGGCTGATCTACGTTTTGCTCTTTGTCATGCGGCTTTAGTAGCCTCAAACAGTAACAGCCTGTTCAGCACATGGTTTGCAAGCAAACTACAGGGCAGAGAACGTGAAAAAGGGATCTACATGGTCGTACGGGTGAAACTGGCAGCAAAGATGCTGGTAATAGCCTGGACTTTGATGAAGAAAAAAGAGATGTTTACCTATGATCAGCTAAACAACAGCTGACAAACAGCTGAAAAGCCTGGGATTCGGCGGGAGTGCCTGTTCATACGAACGTTGAGGCTATGACCTCGTGCGGGACACTTAGGGCCTCTCACTCGAATCTCGTAACCTGGACAAAGGATGCTTGACAGCCGTTCATCAGCATGTCGAATACCAGATAACGATAAGGTACGAGATTCTACAGAAGTGAGCAACCCGCCTTTTTATTTTGTGCTGTGAACAGCACCGGTGGGATTATTGTGTAAACGGTAAAACTATGTGTTTGGTAGTTTCAATATAGGATGTCCCCTCGGCTCTCTTTTGTAGAGTTAGTCGAGAGCGTCCCGGAGTTTCACCCAATCCGGAATCCATCATTCACGTCTGGTCGGGGATTTCCTTGAGTCCCGGAGGGACGGCATATCGGTAGAACAAAAGTCGTCGCCACCCCTATCATTCTTTTTTATTCAATCCAGAATCCAGAATTCAAAATTCAGAATCTCTTCAGCTCTTCCTGATTTTACCGGATAATTACGACCGAATTTCTTGATAAAGGTCATAAGTGCCAGTATATTATTGAATTGATCGAGAGTGGCAGATAAACCAATAAGGGACTCATTGTGAAAATCATATTGAGCAGAAAAGGTTTCGATTCGGAGAATGGATGGGTGCCAAGTCCGATTTTTGAAGATGGATCAATGCTTTCTTTGCCAATTCCGGCAAAGTCGAAGCTGACTTACGATCATTTAAGCTCAAAAAACTCTTCAGGATCGAAAATCTCGAACATTGTGGAAGATTTGACCAGTAAAAAGGGGAATAGTCATGTAAAGGGGAATAGTCATGTGCATTTGGACCCGGATCTAAATCCGGATTCATATTCAAGGAGTGATGGGTGGAAGCCAATGTTTGGGACATCCGGAGCCGCACAGGGTCACCTTGTGAACCAGGGTGTCGGTATTGGGGATCTTTTTCTTTTTTTTGGATGGTTTCGGGAGGTACTGAATAAGTCGGGTAGATATGAATACAAGAAAGGTGCTGAGGATAAACACGTCATTTTCGGTTGGTTACAAGTTGGATCAATACTTCACCCGCAAACACAGTTTGACGCTATACCGGAATGGGCTAAATATCATCCTCATTGTGAGTTAGATCAACCGGTTGAGCAGGGAAATTGTATTTATATTGCCAGTGATCAGCTACAGTTAGGTGATATCAAGTGGGGATTACCTGGGGGAGGTGTATTCAAAACTTACAAGGATAATCCACTATGCCTAACCAAAAAGGGCCAATGGAAGAGGTCTCTGTGGGAACTGCCAGAATGGTTTTATCCGGATGCTGATAAACCACCGTTGAGTTACCATACGAATGTGAGTAAACGATGGTCGAAGGCGGATGGTCATGCGATATTGCAATGTGTTGCGATAGGTCAGGAATTTGTTTTTGACACAGATCATTATCCTGAAGCCATAGGATGGCTCGAATCGATTTTCAACTCGTAAAAAAAAACCTTCTAAGCGGCCTCTATATTTCTTCCATATGTCGCCGAAACAGGCGAGATCCTGAACTCGATGATTACGATACTACTGGGTAGGTATTAATGCGTTACATTTTTCCATTCCTCTTCTCTACAAGCTTGAATCCGGTATTCAGCATTCAAAATCTTCTCATCTCCACCAGCCTCAAGTTCGCACTGAACACACAGCAAGTACAGTAAATCATGAACGTCCCGGACGGTGTTTCACGTCTGGTCGGGGCTTTCCTTGAGTCCCGGAGGGACGGCATATCGGTAGAAAAAAAAGTCGCAACACCCCTTCTTCCTCTTCTTGTTAATCCAGCATCCTGCATTCAAAATTCAAAATCTCTTCAACCCTGAAATTTACCAGATAATTACGACCGAATTTCTTGCCGTGGTTTCATGGTAATCGTATATTTGAAAACTATGTAACGAGTTAGCTGATGGACGGTTTTCAGATTTAGCGTATGCCGTGTGGCTGCATAATATTCCGCTGTCCATGTTCAAGTATGAAATGTTTTTCTTGGCATGAACTGACTCGTGAGTTGCCTTTCTGTAACCGGAACTTCCTTCAAAACTGATGCAGGCTTTTAAAATTCATAAAGCGATTGTTGAGGATTACAAAAACTACCTCAACAGCTTCACAAATATCAGGGATATCCGCATCAAGGAAAAGGTAACGGACGCATTCGAAAAGGGCCTTTTTTTACCAGAACCGCTGCTTCAATTCAACCCCTCTTTTGAACTTGGCGAATCGCTTCTGGAACTTGAGAAGCAGGGTCTCATCCACGAAGACCTGAAAAAAATATTTGGATCGTACAGCCTCTATTTTCATCAGGTTGAGGCCATTAAAAAAGGCGTTAACGGCGAAAGTTTTGTTGTGACTTCCGGTACCGGTTCAGGCAAATCGTTGACCTATCTTGCAACAATTTTTAACAAGATCCTGAAAAATAGCGGTACTCAAGGTATCAAGGCCATTATTGTCTATCCGATGAATGCCTTGATCAATTCACAGGAAGAGGAGATAAAGAAATACGAGATCAATTACCTGAAGTCGTCAATGAGTCAGGAAGTGTCTTTTGATGAAGCAGGTAAAAGTCTTGATGAAATCATTGCTGTTCTTAAAACAAAAACAGAGCATCGGTTTCCAATCTCATACGCAAAATATACCGGTCAGGAAAATGACGAGGCTCGCAACAGGTTAAAGGATGATCCGCCATCCATTATTCTCACTAACTACATGATGCTTGAACTCATCATGACCAGGATTAGTGAGCGATGGCTGAGGGAGAGCTTGAAGAAGCATCTTGAATATCTTGTTTTTGATGAGTTGCATACGTATCGCGGAAGGCAGGGGTCAGATGTTTCCATGCTTATTCGCCGCATAAGTAAAATTGCCAATTCGCCTCTTGTTTTTATCGGGACATCTGCCACCCTTGCAAGCAAAGGCTCACCTGCTGACAAGAAAAATGCAATTGCCCTTGTTGCGGAAAAGATATTTGGTCAATCCTTTAGCGCAGAGCAGATCGTTAATGAAAAGCTAAGGTCATGTACAAACTACAAAGGAACCATTCCAAAAGGTTTTGATCTTCAGGAGGCTATTTCCCGTTCATTACCGTTGGAATTGACTCCGGAATCATTTTTTAGTAACCCCCTTGCAATATGGCTTGAAAACAGGGTCGCCTTGAAGCGATACCCGGACGGTCATGTAGAAAGAGAAGATCCTCAAACATTAGCGCAGATAGCTGAAAAACTCAAAGACGATTCACAGGACTCTTTTGAAAATTGCAGGCATTCGATTATCCGGTTTCTTGAATGGATAGAACAGCTTAATACTCTTCATACCGATAGTCTTTTACGATCGGATACATATCTTCCCTTTAAAATCCATCAATTTATCGCTCAAACCGGCAATGTGTACGTCACGCTTGATGGACGGGATGAACGGGATATAACGCTCGAAACCAACCGATACATCCGTAAAAGTGGCCAGGACAAACCATTGTTTCCTGTTGTATTCAGCCGCTACTCAGGGTATGAATTTATCTGTGTTCGTAAAGAGAATGGAAAATTTCTGCCAAGAAACCCGGATGATCTTCCTGAAAGGATCGTGAGGGATGACCTAAAGGGTGACAAAAAAACTGGCTTGCCCAAAAGGGAGCTGACGGGAAGTGATTTTTCTTCAGGATATCTCATTATCCCCGAAAATGGTGATGAAATATGGAGCGAAAAGCAAATTGAGCTCCTGCCGGAAAGCTGGTTTAACGTTAATAAATCCGGATCCTCGCTACACAACTATTACGAACACCAACTTCCCCGGAAAGTGTTTTTCGATGCTGAGGGGACGTTTTCCTCAGAGGATACTTTTCCCTTATGTGGCTGGTATGTTCCCGCACGGCTGTTGATTGATCCTACCTCCGGTGTTGTTTTCGATGCTAAAACAAACGAGAACACCAAACTGATGAGGATTGGCAATGAGGGAAGAAGCACGGCGACCACAATCATCTCGTTCAGCATTATCAAGGCACTTCAGGAAGAGCGGGTTGCCGCTGAAAGTCAGAAGCTATTAAGTTTTACTGATAACAGACAGGACGCGTCACTGCAGGCTGGTCATTTCAATGACTTTATGATGCTTGGTATGATGCGTTCAACAATCTACCATGCACTCAAAGCGGCACCCGAAAATAGACTCACTGTTGATACAATAGGTGATGAAGTTTTCAAAAAGTTGAACCTTCCTGAAGATGAGTATGCACGAATCCCCTCTACCGACCCGGGGTGGCCCGATCCGGAAAACGAAAGGGCTATAAAAGACTATCTCCTTATCCGAATACTCTACGATCTGAAAAGAGGGTGGCGATACAATACCCCTAACCTTGAACAGTGTGCATTGCTGAATATCGGGTATCGCCGACTTCAGGAGTTTTCAGAACAGAATCGTTTTTTTGAGACCATACCTTTTTTTGACGGGTTTTCCGCCGCAGAAAGGTACTCAGTCTTGCTTCAGGTACTCAATTTTTTCAGAACCTCCTATGCGTTTGAATATTACAAACTGACAGACAAGAGGATTGAAACTGAAGAGCGCCTCAAACTAAAACTTGATGAAAACAAGCTCTGGTCACTCGAACAGGATGAAAAGATAGATACCCCATACATCCTTTTGCCCCGTTCCGTAGGTGAGACCAATTATAGAATGTATACGGCCAGCGTTGGCCCACAGAGTAACCTTGGTAAATATATCAGGCGGTTATCAACTAGAAAATCGATTGGTTCGCTGCATGGCTCGGAACTCTCGGATGCAATTGAAGCGATCTGTTTAATGCTGGAGCGAGGTAACTTTCTTCGATCAGAAAAAGTTCACGGTACAAAAGGTGATTGTGTCGGATTTCGACTCCGCATCGACAGTATCTACTGGGAACTGGGAAATGGTCAGGATACTCTCCCCGACGAAGTACGCATTCAAAGTTATAATGGTGTTGTTCAACAGAAACCCAACGACTTTTTCAAGAAATTTTACCAGCAGGATTTCAGCTCTTTTGGTCGAACATTGACCGGAAGGGAACATACAGGGCAGTTAAGCCATACAGACCGTATCGAAAGGGAGAATGGTTTTCGGAAAGGTGAAATAGCTGCGCTATTCTGTTCTCCGACTATGGAGCTTGGAATAGATATCCGTGAGCTTAATGTGGTTCATATGCGGAACGTCCCTCCAAACCCGGCAAATTATGCCCAGCGGAGCGGACGTGCAGGTCGAAGCGGTCAGGCGGCACTTATTTTCACCTATTGCTCAAATGGCTCTCCGCATGACCGGAACTATTTCAAAGAGAGCAAAAAAATGGTTTCAGGTGCGGTTGTTCCTCCAAATATCGATCTCACCAATGAAGAGCTCGTGCGCTCTCATTTCAACGCATATGTCCTGATGGAACTCGGATTGAGTGACATGCGCTCTTCCGTTGAAGATATCCTTGATGTACGGCAACTCCCGGATATACCCATAAAAGCAGGAGTATCGCTTCATATCAAGGAACAGCTTGACGCTTATGCTGCTGATTGGACTGATAATTTCAGGCAGTTTGCCTCCGGTATTGCCGGGATAGAAAAGTCCTACTGGTACTCTGATGCATGGTTTATTGCCCATTGCCGAAGTTTTTTAAAGCAGTTTGATTATAGTTTCAATCGTTGGAGGGAGCTTTATCGGGGAGCTAATCATCTGATCGGTTTGTCCCGAGCTGTTCTTGATGATCCTTCTGTTGGCTCTGATAATCCGAAAAAACATGAGGCCAAGCGTGATGAGAATGTCGGGATGCGGCAACGCAGTCTATTGCTGAATGACAACAAACGAGCCTATGGTAATGATTCCGAATTTTACATCTTCCGTTATCTTGCCGCCGAAGGGTTCCTTCCTGGATATAATTTTACGCGTCTTCCTATACGGGCTTTTCTTGGTTATCGGCATATGGACAAGGGTGAATTTGTTTCACGCCCTCGCTTTGTTGCCTTGAAAGAGTTCGGTCCTAACAACCTGATCTACCATAACGGAGGAAAGTACCGCATTACAAGGATGCAGGTGATGCAAGCCGATGCCAGCCAGCATGCAATCAAGATTTCAAACAGTACCGGATATGCTTTGCTCGATAATGAGGGCCGGGGTGTCAATAACGATCCGATAACGGGCGAAGAGCTTAAAGGGCAGGATAACGTAAGCATATACAATAACCTGCTTGAACTTGGAGAATCCGAAGCCCGCCCACAGGAACGAATTTCCTGTGAAGAGGAGGAGCGAACATCAACAGGATTTGATATTGAGCAATACTTCTCATTTGCCAAAGGGATAGCCGGGACGAAACAGGTGACCATCAGGGATGGAGGTCAGCCGCTTTTACAGGTTATCTATGATCAGGCCGCACGGCTGATTCAGATCAATAAACGCTGGAAGATCTCCAAAAATAAGGACGATGGTTTTGCTATCGGTAAAAAGTCAGGCAGATGGAAGAGAACAAAAGAACTTGAAAAGCCTGATCCGGAAGATCCGGTTATGAATGTCCGTTTATACACTACGGACACTGCTGATATTCTCTACATCCAGCCGGTAAAGGAACTTGGGCTTGATAAAGATGGCGTAGTATCCCTCTCTTTTGCTTTAAAGCGGGCTCTGGAAAGGCAGTTTCAGATTGAAGAAGGGGAGATCGGCGTCTGGATTATGGGAAGAGGTGAAGAAAAAAATATTCTTGTGTATGAAGCTTCAGAGGGCAGTCTTGGTATTCTGTCACAGCTTATTGAAAGTGCCCAGGCTCTCAAGCAGCTTTTTCTTGAAGCATACACGGCAATGCATTTTGACCCTCAAACTCATGAAGATTGTAATCCGGAGCTTCCCAAAGCCTCCTATGATGACCTGCTTTCATACTACAACCAACGGCATCATGAACAACTCGACCGGTTTGCCATAAAGGATGCTCTGGAACGGCTGTTGGGTTGCACAATTGATCATCAACAGGGAGGCAAATCACCTGATGAACAGTATCACTATCTGCTTGATAATTACGATCTTAATTCATCGACTGAAAAACCGTTTATCGAATATTTATATAAAAATGGAATTGCCTTGCCTGACAGGGCACAGTTCAACGTGCCGGGATGTTATGTCAGTGCTGATTTTGTCTACAAAACAGCAATAGGCTTCACGCTTGTTTTTTGTGACGGGTCGGTACATGATGGGCAAAGTGTCAGGGAAGAAGACCTGCGCAAACGACAGGCCTGCAGGGACTCAGGGTATGATGTGATTGAATGGCATTACAGGGAATCGATTGAATCCCTTGTCGAGCGGCGTAAAGATATTTTCAGAAAAGTTCGCTGATATGAGCATGACCGAATATAAACCGGGTAAACTGGTAACCTTTCGTGACCGTGATTGGATTGTCCTTCCATCGTCAGACACCGATTTGCTCATGCTAAAACCAATGGGTGGTTCGGATGATGAAATTGCAGGAGTGTACCTGCCGCTCCAGATGCCGGGAGATGATATACGTGATGCATCATTTTCTGAGCCGGGTCAAGACGATCTGGATGATTTTCAGTCTGCAAAATTACTGTTTGATGCCACCCGGCTTTTATTCCGAAATGCAAGCGGTCCATTCCGCTGTATGGGCAAGCTCGGATTCAGACCCCGATCATACCAGATAGTCCCTCTGGTGATGGCACTCAAACAGGATACCGTCAGGCTGCTGATTGCTGATGACGTCGGTATCGGCAAAACCATCGAAGCCTTGATGATCATCAGGGAGATGCTTGAGCGGGGAGAGATCAAACGGTTCGCGGTAATTTGCCTGCCGCACCTCTGCGAGCAATGGCAGCAGGAGCTGAAAGACAAACTCGATATCGAGGCTGAAATCATTCGAACCAGCACTGCGGCAGCTCTTGATCGCAAGCTGCCTGATGACCGTTCGGTGTTTCATCATATTCCATATCAGGTTATCTCTATCGACTATGTCAAGTCCGATACCCGGATGCGGATTTTTCTGAATGATTGCCCTGAGCTTGTTATTGTCGATGAAGTTCACACCTGTGCCAAACCTGCCGGGGCAACATCGAATTCACAGCAACAGCGCTACAGACTGCTTCATGAGATCGCAAAGAAAGAGTCGCAGCACCTTGTTCTGCTTACCGCGACACCGCACAGCGGAAAGGATGTGGAGTTTCAGTCGATTCTCGGTTTACTGAACCGGGAGTTTGAATTGTATGCTCTTGATCAGATTGACCAGACAAAGCGCCGCCGGATAGCCCGTCATTTCATACAGCGCAAAAGGGAAAATATAGTCAGATGGCACCGTAATTCAGGTGATGAAGAGACACCCTTTCCCGAGCGTGATCCGAAGGAGTTCGCCTATAAACTTTCGGATCGATATGAGCAGTTCTACCGGGATATTCTTGAATTTGCCCGGGGAATAAGCAAGGATGGATCGAAACATCGCTCATCAAGAATCCGGTATTGGGCAGCTCTGGCGCTGCTTCGCGGAGTGATGTCAAGTCCTGCGGCGGCAATCGAGATGCTTCAGAACCGGCAACAGAGAAAACTCGATCAGGATGAGCGCGAGCTTTTCGCAGAACAGGAGAAAAATCCGCTCATTGAAACTCTCAGTGATGAAAATGATACCGGCAATACGGAGCTGCTTGATAATGCTGAACTGAACAGCAACGAGATATCGGCACTCTCGCTGCTTTGTGTCAAAGCTGAGCAATTGTCCGGAATTGAGCATGACTGGAAAGCCAAGCAGGCTATTGAATTTATTAAAACCTGGCTTAAAGAGGGTTTTAACCCGATTGTTTTTTGCCGATACATTGCGACCGCAAACTATATCGGAGCGTTGCTGAAAAACGGACTGCCCGAATCGGTTGATGTGCAGGTTGTTACTTCTGAACTCGCCGATGAACAGCGTCGCGAAAAAATCAACCTGATGGCAGACTCCACGCAGCGGGTAATGGTTGCAACTGACTGCCTGAGTGAAGGCATTAACCTGCAGCAGCTCTTTACCGCTGTGCTGCATTACGATCTGCCCTGGAACCCGAACCGTATCGAGCAACGGGAAGGCCGTGTTGACCGGTTCGGTCAGCAAGCTAAACTGGTTAAAACCCTTTTGCTTTGGGGTGATGACAACCCGATTGACCGGATTGTTCTGAACATTCTTATCCGCAAAGTCCGGGATATCCAGAAGACCACCGGTGTCAGTATCTCTCTTGGTGACGATACAACCTCAATCATGGATGCGGTCATCAGGGATGTTTTGCTGGAAACCGAAACGATCAGGAATGGCCAGCAGATGACCCTCTTTGCCGACGATTTGTTTACCAATGAGATTGAAGTTGCCAGAAAAAAAGCTGAAAACCTTCGGACGATTTTTGCCCATGAAAGCATTGACCGAGATGCTATAAACCAGAGCCTTGAGGAGATTGATGAGGCTATCGGTGACCCTCAGGCAGTTGAATCCTTTGTTCTTGCTGCGGTCGTGCATCTTGGCGGTTCGGTTCAGCGAGATAAAATCGGATATCTACTCACGCTTACCAATTTGCCTGAACATCTTAAAATTCATTTTTCATCCCCGTCGTCAAAGCCGGTGAGAGTAAGCTTTGCATCACCGACCCCGGCGGGTTATCGCTATATCGGCAGAAACCATCTTTTCGTTGAACAATTGAGCCAGTTTCTGCTCTCACTTGCCTTTGAACCGAGGCAGGGCTACAAGCGGGTTGCACGAGCGGCGGTCATTCAAACCGATAGTGTGTCGATCAAAACAACCCTTGTGCAGTTCCGTGTTCGCAATGTCATCAGGGAAGTGAGCGGAAAACGGGAGGTGATTTCTGAAGAGATCTCTCTCTGGGGATACCGCGGCAGCGATGTGGCTTCCGAGGTACTTCCATCTGATGACGCAAAAAAGCTGCTGCTTGAAGCCACGTCAAAGGCAAATCTTTCACTCGAAATGCAGCAGAACATTTTCGAAACAGAGCAGATCGTGTTTCATGCAAAAGCCGGACAATTCAAGGATGAAGCTGAACTAAGGGCAGAACACCTTGTTGAGGCACACGGAAGGTTCAAGGAGCTGGTTGGAGGCAAACGCTACGAAGCGGTTTATCCGGTATTGCCTCCGGATATCATAGGCGTTTATGTATTGATCCCGGTTCCTGAAACTCTTTTTTGACAGCAGCACTCACCGCATTCACGGAAAAAAGTATACGAGATGGCATTCAGCAGCATTATCATACAAGGCAACATCATCTCATCCGAGATCATCAACAGGATTCGTATTGATGATGAAAAATTCCAGACACCGGCGGATTTTGCCCTCGACCGGAAGACTGCCGTGCGTGATGAAATCGGTGTTGCCTGGAACGCTGCAAAAGCCCACTATACCGCTTTTACGCTCCGTGCGGCCCGCCTCCATGAAGGCGATACAGGTGCAAGCGAAACACGCAACTCATGGATGATCCCGTTGCTTCGCACTCTTGGCTACGATGTTGAAAAAGCACAGGCTGTCATCCACCCCGATACCGGAAAGAGCTATGCCATCAGCCATAACGCAGCCAACCTGAACGGTTTTCCAATCCACATCATGGGGTTGCACGATGATCTCGATCGACGCAGGGAAATGGGTGGTCCCCGTCTTGGGCCTCATGCACTGGTTCAGGAGTATCTGAACAATACCGAGCACACATACGCTCTGGTTACGAACGGTCGCTTCCTTCGCCTGCTCCGGGATGCCACCCGTCTGGTAAGGCTGAGCTATCTGGAGTTCAACCTTGAGAAAATGATGGAAGAGGAGCTCTATGCCGATTTTGCCATCCTCTTCCGTCTGCTCCATGCCACCAGAATGCCGAAAAGCCCGGATGAGTCCGAGAACTCGCCGATTGAATATTACCACCAGCAATCGCTTGCAACCGGCTCACGCATTCGGGCAAACCTCAGCAAAGCGGTTGAATACTCCATACTTGATCTTGCCAATGGTTTTCTTTGTCACCCTGGCAATGAAGAGTTACGGCAGCGGATTGCACAATGCATCATGAAACCGGCTGACTTTTATGCTGAGCAGCTCCAGCTTATCTACCGCATACTCTTTCTCATTGTCATTGAAGAGCGCAACCTTGTCTATGCGGAAACAAAGGATGAAGAGCTTCAGCGTCAACGCAAGCTCTACTACGACTACTACAGTATAGAACGCCTGCGTAAACTGGCGGCCAAGCTCCACTACATTGATGGCCGAAAGCACGACCTCTGGCAGGGGCTCAAAGCTACATTCCGCCTTTTCGAAGATGGCTTCTACGGTGAGAGGCTTGGCATCAAGCCACTTGGCTCCGGTATCTTCAGTGCAGTTGCTCTCGGTCAACTCCCGACACTCTCTCTCAGCAACGAAGCGCTTCTGAAGGTGATCCGCCGCCTCACCTTTTTCGAGAACGAACAGAAGCAACAGGTGCGGGTCAACTACTCTGACCTCGATGTCGAAGAGTTTGGCTCGGTCTACGAAGGGCTGCTTGAGTATGATGCCGAATTCAGGGAGATCAACGGCATAACGCACTTCACCTTCAAGGAGGGCAAAGGGCGCAGCGAATCAGGAGCCCACTATACACCTGAAGAGCTGGTCAAACCGCTCATCAAATACTCGCTCGACTACGTCATCGAAGAGAGGCTCAAGGCAGCCAACCCTGAACAGTCACTTCTCTCCATAAGGGTTTGCGATGTCGCCTGCGGCAGTGGCCACATTCTCCTCTCTGCCGCCCGAAAGATCGCCATTGAAGTTGCAAGGGTACGCACCAAAGAAGAGCAGCCCTCACCAACCGCTATGCGCCACGCCCTGCGCGATGTCATCCGCACCTGTATCTACGGAGTCGATAAAAACCCTCTCGCCGTCAACCTCTGCAAAGTGGCGCTCTGGCTCGAAGCCCATAATCCGGGCGAACCGCTTAACTTTCTCGACCACCACATCAAATGCGGCGACGCCATTGTCGGACTTGCCCATCAGGAAGAGCTTTTCCGTGGTATAGCCGACGAAGCCTTCAAGGCACTTCCGGGTGACGACAAACTGATCGCCTCTGCTCTGGCCAAACGCAACAAGATAGAGCGCAAACAGCGGGAAGCCGAAACCGGCTCGCTCGGGTTGCAGTTGATGCTCGGCGCAAACAATGAGGTAATGCACAAAATGGAGCAGTTGATGGGGCAGTTGCAAAGTTTCAATGCTTTGCCGGAAGAGACTCCGGAAGAGATTGAGGCCAAAGCAAAAGCCTATCGCAACCTCCAGAACGGAAAAATCCTACATACCCTGAAGCTTCTTGCCGACATGCAGGTTATGCAGTTCTTTGTGCCTAAAACCAATGAGCATAAAGAGACGTTCGTGACCGACAAAACCTATTTCAGTTACCTTCGTGGCGGTCAGGCTGTTCCGTTTGCTTTTGAAGTTGATGTTTTTAACCAAGCTGATTCTCATCGATTCTTTCACTGGTTCCTTGAGTTTCCTGAAGTGTTTACTGGGAAGTCTAAGGGTGATGGCGTTGCAAATTTTGGATTTGATGTGATTCTTGGTAATCCGCCATTTCTTGGTGGACAGAAACTGAGCGGAACCTATGGTCTTGCTTATTTGGAGTACCTGAAACATACCTATGCTCCGATAGGTGCTGTTGATCTGGTCACCTATTTCTTCCGTCGCATTTTTACGCTCATTAAAGAAAAGGGTTTTCAGTCACTGATCTCTACAAATACCATTGCTCAAGGGAGTGCACGTGAAGGAGGGCTTGATGTGATTGTTGGTCAGGGTGGAGCCATTAACCATGCTGTCAGAAGCATGAAATGGCCCGGAATTGCCGCAGTGGAAGTTGCACTTGTCACCATCACGAAACAGAAATGGACAGGGAAGTTCATTCTTGCGAACAAAGAGGTTTCAACCATCACACCCTATCTTGATGATTCTGTAACATTGGGTAATCCTTTCCTGCTTAAACAGAATGAAGACAAGAGCTTTCAGGGAAGCATTGTCCTCGGTAAAGGCTTTATGCTTGAACCGCATGAAGCTGAAGCGCTGATCAAAAAAAATCCGAAGAACAAGGATGTGCTCTTTCCCTATCTCAATGGTGATGATCTGAACACCAATCCAGATCAATCTCCCAGTCGTTGGGTGATCAACTTTTTTTACTGGGCAGAAGAGGTATGCAGGGATAACTATCCTGATTGTTACGATATTCTGCTACGGTTAGTGAAACCGGAAAGGCAATTACAAAAAAACAATTCCGATGGGATAAGAAGAAAAAAATATTGGTGGCAATATGGAAGAAATCCTATTGCTCTTTATCGAGCTATAGCCAAATTAGAAAAAGTATTAGTTATCGCTCAAGTCAGTAAAACATCTGCATTTGACTTCACTACTACTAATAAAGTGTTAGATGCAAAACTGAATATTTTTGCGTTTGATAGCTATCATATATTTTCAATTCTTCAATCTAATATTCATGTACAATGGGCTTGGCGATATTCAAGCACAATGAAAACCGATTTGAGTTATGCACCGTCGATGGTGTTTGAATCATTCCCCTTTCCCCAAAACCTCACTCAATCGCAGGAAGTGCAACTCAATCGTCTCGGAGAGAGCTACCACGAACATCGCAAACAACTGATGCTTGCCATACAGCTCGGCCTCACCAAAACCTATAACCTCTTCCACGCCAAACTGCTGCGCCCGATTACACTGGAAGAAGAACAAATTGACGACAAAACCCTTCAAAAAAAACTCGGAAAAGATGCCGCACACCTGCGCAAACACCTCGCAAAAACTCCCGGAACCATCACCTTTAACGAAGCTGTCACAAACATTCAGAAACTTCGTAACCTGCACCTCCAGATGGACAACGCTGTCCTTGAAGCCTACGGCTGGTCAGACCTCAACCTCCGCCACAACTTCTACGAAGTAGAATATCTTCCCGAAAACGACCGTATCCGCTACACCATTCACCCCGAAGCCCGCCGAGAAATCCTCAAACGCCTCCTTGAATTGAATCACGAGATTCACGAGCGGGAAGTGGCGGAAGGATTATGGGAGAAGAAAGGAAAGAGAACGGAGAAAGCAAGAGACTGTGAAACAGAAATAAATGGACAAATAGGGTTTGATCTATAGTTCAGCGTATTGTTGTAAATAAAAACTGTTTTGACTATGTACCGTTTTAGGGTCGAATATTATAATAAGGAACATAAGCGTTTACTTGAACGCTATTCGTGTTATGATGCAATTGAAAAAATAGTTAAAAACGGTTTTACTGTTCCTGAAGAAGAATTTCATTGTTATGCATTGTTTCGTGAACAGAAAAGATATGAAGGTTGGCGAACATATCAAGAATTAAAATCAAAGATTCCCAATAGGTTGTCAAATTTTAAAGAGTATTTTTCTACTAATGATGGGTTAATATCTTCTAATTTTGGTCAAGCAGACGATAGAGATAGTCATCTTACGGAATCAATAGGCATTGGCGGTGGGTTGTCGCTTGTCAGCAAATTGTATGATCTGACGGAAGCTGATTGGGAGAAAATTCCTGTATCTAATAAAAAAGACCTTGATTTTGAGATAGCATCAAATGGTAAAGAGTTTATTGAAGTTGAAGTTAAAGGGGCTGTGGTTAAAAATATAAATAGGAAATCTGAGGTTTCTGGGCGAGCTGGAGAAATAGAACAAAAAAAGATAGAAAAAGCAACAAGGACAAATTTAAAGAGTTCTCGCATCGGAGTAATTGTTTCTGTTTCTGATGTATGTGGGGAAATGCCGATATGTAGGATACTTGACCCTGAAGGGGATAAATACGATATGTCTCCCGAAAAATATCGATTGATAGCAAGACTTTCTTATTATTACAGAGAGTTAAGGACGTTGGGGAGATTTGGCCTGCTCTCTGATCTTACCAATAGAATCAGAACCCTATACTATTCCTATGATTATGAGCAATTAGATGGAGTGGTATTGCTAGATGTTAATAAAAATAAAATTGCTTTGCCCCTCTCAGCTATGTATTCAAAGTCAACCGCAGGTGATTTTGCGTTTGGAGAAGTAATTGATTTAAAGAATGGTCGCTATTATTTTTATGGCATGATGTATGATGTATTTGATGTTCTGATAAATCAAAAATTCGAGAATATTAGTAAATATATCAACACAAGTCGTATCGAGTCTGTTAAAATAACTGCAAGGTTGAAAGTTAATAAAAATGATGATGATGAAAAAGAGAGATTCCGCACAATTGATATGAAAGGAGATATAAATATCACTCCATCAGGAAAGGTTCTTGGGGTATGCTATATCATTTAATCTATTTGGCTTCGATTATCTTGTTTTAGTTAATATAAAAAGCTCTTGAGGTGTTTCTGGTTTATGAGAATATATTTTTTGCAAAAAATATTCAATTTATAAGTGTTTAGCCACATTAAAGAGCACTGATTATCTCAGTCATAGGAGCATCTGTGTTGATATTAAGCACTGGTTGCTCCATAAGTCAGATTGGAATAAGCAATTTCTAAAAAGATCACCCTTTCTTTGAATCCGTTTTATGAAGAGATCCGTAACATACAAGCATATTTATTAATGAATCAACTATATGGTGAAATAAATGCAAAGCTTTATCAGAGCCTTCAAGACCCACTTTCAGTAACAACCAGAAAGACAAAAAAAAATCTTTTGCTGCTTAGTGTTCTTGGGATAACTATTGTGTTTGCTAAAATAGCACCAACCGAAATAAGTGCACTAGGAATAAAAATAATCATTAAAGATACTCAAAACTTATTGCTAATTCTTGTTGGAGCGATAGTGTATAACCTAATATCTTATTTTGTTTATGCTTTTTCGGATAAGAGAGCATTAAATTTATTGATGAATGAGGTTGAGCTTCATCAAAACCCAAATATGATAAGATATCAGGAAAAAAATAAGATAAGAGAGCAACCGAAATCTGTAGGTCAAATAACTCTAAATAACCACTTGTATGTTGGGCTTGTATTCGGCTATAAAGATGTTATACGGCGTTTTTATTACGATATAGTGATTACTGGGTTTATTGCTATTATCAGCATATACCTTCTTTTATGTGAAAGGTTATGAATTATGCGAAGGCGATCGTGCGGTTCCGGGGCGCTCTCGACTACCTCAACTTACTCCTCTCCGAATTGACTGACAACAAGCAAGGAACAGACGCATCCATGTTAATAAGGCCAAGTATGAATTGGGTGATGTCGTGGCAGAGCATATCGGCTCAGGAATCCGGCGTATCGGGAATTAATGCTTGGAGTATGGTGTTGCAGAGCCTTTGATTGAGGTTTCGGAGCACTGGTTTACCGTTACCTTTCCCCGTTCCGGCGTTACGATAGAAAACGGACAGCCAGAGTCAACCCCTCATGTTAGCCCTCATGTTATGAAGGTTGTCTCAAGTCTGCCTGGGGAGATAAATCGGGATGAACTGATGAAAATAATTGGTGTAAAGGATCGTATGTACTTTATGCGAAGCTATCTAAAGCCTGCCATTGCTGCCGGTTTTATTGAAATGACCTTTCCGGAGAGGCCGCGCAGTAAAAATCAGCGCTATCGGCTTACCGAGAGAGGATTCGATCTTCTGAAAACCATGAAGGAGAGCAAATGACCCCTGCGCCATACATCGATGAGGCTTCTCAGCGCCACATGCGCCGGTTTTATCGTGCTTTTCCAATTTGCGACACAGTGCGTCGCGAATTGAGCTGGTTACATTATCGGACAATGCACTTCCGGGACAGCGTCAACTTGGTGCAGCCGGGACGTTCATAACTATGTAAACTTGTTAAAGCTTTTCAGTATCTGCATTTGCAAGGTCAGATGCTCCTTGGGGGGAAACTACCGGTAAAACTACGCTTGAAAGAATACGGACTCTGCTGAAAATAGAGCCATCCGTAACGCACCATTAGTTGGCTGCAGGTATACGTGTAAACGGGATCAAATCTCACAGTGATATACAATTCACTCTCAAGGGAGTATTCGTCATGTCGGACCTACCAAGAGGGGCCACTTGGAGGTGTTGCAATACGCATTATCGGCATCGTTGAGCGTGAAACGCAAAACCGTTTTATTGACCCTTTTTGTGACGAACTCGACTATCGCTATCCCGGCGACGGGAGCGATCTGGCTGAGTGATGCTGAGCGAGTATTTATCCTGTGTTTTTCGCGAAAAGATTCCTTAACTTCAACAATAATTTATGTTTGTGTTTCCATCACAGGTTTTTGTGAAAGCGTAATGGTGTGTCGGGTTTGCCGGAATTGATCAATCAGATCATGGATGGGGGCCATGCACGCTTTTCGTTGTGGCGGAGGGTTATGGCTTTGTCAGAGAGAGGGGAGATCTCCGGACGGTGTGTATTCAATTCGGTTTAAATAAGTAACACCGTTATGCCAACCCCCTTCACCTCTTCAGCCACAACCACATTTTCTCTGAGCGGTCTAACCACTCTTGATGCACTGCTCAGTACCGAGCTTCAAAAATGGAGTGCCGGTTCCAACTCCTCCGTATCGCTCTCCTACAGCTTTCCCTGGACTACTAATTCCACACCGGTATGGCAGGCTGAATACAGTGATATGCTGGAGCAGGAGGCCTCAGAGCATTTCGGGCTGACAGCCGCGCAAATCGCAGAAGTCAATCACGCACTGCAAACCTGGGCCGATGTTGCCCTTCTCAACTTCACAGAAGTCGCTGATGACCCCGACAGTGTCGGTGATTTTCGTTTGGCATTTTCTTCCGCCGTGGACGGCTACTGGGGGTGGTGTTATTTTCCTGACAGTACCTGGGCAAGCGCAGGCGATGTATGGATCAATCCACTGTTTGCAACCGGAAGCTCATGGACATCTGGCTCTTTCAACTATTACTCCCTGATTCATGAAACCGGGCATGGACTCGGGCTTAAACATCCGGGGAATTACAGTGAGGGCAGTAGCAGTACCGAAATCTATTTTCCGGCATCTCTTGATTACCGGAATTATTCGGTCATGTCCTACAATGATTTTCAGACATGGTTTTTCGATACAAGCCTGCAGGAATACATTGCTGTTGTTCCTGAAACCCCGATGGTTTATGATATAGAGGCTATCCAATACCTCTACGGAACCAACAATAATTACCGGACAGGGAACACGACCTACACCTTTGATCCCGCCACTCCGTTTTACAAAAGCATCTGGGACTCCGGCGGAACCGATACCATCGATATCTCCAACTTCAGTACGGATTGTACCATCGACCTGACACCGGGCAGTTACTCAACGCTTCACTATATCAATACCGGCACCCGTTCGGATCTTTATGACGGTTCCAATAACCTCGGCATTGCTTTCGGAGTAACGCTTGAAATGGTCAATGGCGGTTCGGGTAATGACACCATAAAGGGTAACCGTGCCGGTAATTCGCTCTATGGCGGCAGTGGTAATGATACCGTTACCGGCGGCGCAGGAGATGACATCCTGAATGGAGGTGACGGAACGGATAAGGCGGTGTACAGCGGAAATTTCAGTGATTACAGCATCAGCTATGATGGAGCAACCGATACCTACACGATTACCGACAAAAGTGCGGATCGTGACGGGTCGGACCGGGTAAGCGGATTTGAACAGTTCCAGTTTGCCGATGCAGTGAAAGCGGACATTCTTGTTCCAACGGTTACTCAATTCAGTCCGGCTGACGGGGCCGTGAATGCGGGGAACTGGGATGATATTGTCATCACCTTCAGTGAAGTGATACAAAAGGGCAGTGGGACTGTTGCCATTCACCTCGGTTCAGCAACCGGAAGCTTGCTTGAACCCGCCTATGATGTTTCAACAAGCACCAATCTCACCATCTCGGAGAGTCGGCTGACGATAAAACCTGACCTCTCATTTGCATTCAGCACACACTATTTCGTCACCTTCGATACCGGATCGATAACGGATCGTGAGGGGAACTCTCCGGACGGTCTTCAGAGTTATGATTTTACTACAGCTGATCCCTATATCGATAACTCCGGGGGTTCAGGTGCCGGCCCTGTGCTGGCAGGGGTTGGATCAATCGCGATCCTTGCATGGGTGATCCTCTGAACCGACACCGGAGATAACGCCTGTTGTTTCCCTTTTGCGCTGATATTTGTACCTTGGTATACTATCTACCGCTTAGAGTGCCAATGGTGCTGCCTTAAACCGTTAATTACTTTTTATGAATGCAGATCGCTCAACCGTGATTGCTGAAAGGATACAGCAGCGTGCCAATGAGATCTTTCCGGAAGTCGTTGAACTGCGTCGCGAGATCCATCGTCATCCCGAGCTCGCCTATGAAGAGGTACGAACCACCGCGCTGATTTCGGAAACGCTGATCGGATTCGGCATTACACCGGAGCCTCCTCTGCTTGAAACCGGAGTTGTAGCTGTAATTCGAGGCGGGAAGAAGGCTGCAAACGGGAAGCTTGTTGCCCTGAGGGCTGACATTGATGCCCTGCCGCTCTCGGAATCGAATGAGCATGGCTTCTGCTCCATGGAGAAGGGGAAAATGCATGCCTGCGGTCATGATATGCACACGGCTATGCTGCTCGGCGCCGCCAGGATTCTTGTGGAGATGAAGGAGGAGCTTGAGGGTGACGTGCTGCTGGTTTTTCAGCCTGCCGAGGAGAAAGCGCCGGGCGGGGCAAAACCGCTGCTTGATGCCGGTCTTTTTACCCGATTCAACCCTTCGGCGGTTTTTGGACAGCACTGTTTTCCGAACGTCCAAACCGGCAAGGTAGCCATGTGCAAAGGGAGTTTCATGGCCGCAGCCGATGAGCTCTACTTTACCGTTACCGGGCAGGGAGGGCATGCCTCCGCGCCGCACAAGGCGGCAGACCCTATTCTTGCTGCGGCTCATATCATTACCGCAGTTCAGCATCTTGTCAGCCGGGTGGTTCCCCCGCATGAGCCTGCGGTGGTCTCCATCGCATCGATTCACGGAGGCAATGCCACCAATGTCATTCCCAGTCAGGTGACCATGTCGGGCACCATGAGGACCATGAATGAGGAGGTTCGGGCCCTGCTTCACCATCGACTACGCCAGACCGTCATGCACACCGCGGAAGCGCTCGGAGTAACAGCCGAGCTGGAGATCCGCAACGGCTATCCGGTGCTGTACAATGATCCTGCAGTTACGACCCGTGCCATGACGCTCTGCGGAGAGTATCTTGGCAAAAAGAATGTGATCGAAAGCGAGCCGCTCATGACGGCGGAGGATTTTGCCTACTATCTTCAGGCCTGCCCCGGAACATTCTGGCAGATCGGAACCGGAACCCCGGAACCGGTAAAAGGGAACACCCTGCACTCTCCGACCTTCAATCCCGAAGAGCTTGCCCTGAAAACCGGCAGCGGACTGCTTGCCTATACCGCCATCAGGTTTCTCGGGATGCCATAAGGCTCCTATAAATCTGTTGCGCGATTCGATTGCGTCGTTGGGCGGTGCTCGAAATCCTCATGTACTCTCGTGTACATTCCGGTTTCTGCGCTCCGTCCGCCTTGCCCTCGAACCGCTCACGACGATTTATAGCAGAGCCTTTCCGCGATTTGATTGCTTTGTCGAGCGGTGCTCGAAATCCTCATGTACTCTCGTGTACGTTCCGGTTTCTGCGCTCCGTCCGCCTTGCCCTCGAACCGCTCACTACGATTTATAGCAGAGCCTTTCCGCGACTTGATTGATTTGTCTGGCGGTGCTCGAACTCCTCATCCCGACTG
>NZ_AASE01000013.1:0-22500 GCF_000168715.1 Chlorobium ferrooxidans DSM 13031
TCGATCTGGCAAAGGCATTCTGCTCAACTCAACAAAGTCGGCGTCACGGAATCTTATGCAGACGCTCAAGTCGGCAGTTGCCAATTACGCGCAGCTGAATCCTGATGAGCGGGTCAGTGATCAGGAGCTATTCGTCAAGGCTATATTTGTTGATCAGGGAACGACACTGAAAAGAATGCTTCCAGCTCCTATGGGCCGGGCATACAGGATTCGCAAAAGATCGAATCATCTGACGATTGTCATTGATAAGGTTAAAAATCCAGTAACTAAATAAAATAAGGAGAGCGCATTGGGTCAGAAAGTTAATCCTACTGGATTCAGGCTTGGAATTATAAGGGACTGGACCTCACGCTGGTATGATGACAGCCCTGTTATATCTGAAAAGATCAAACAGGATCATGTTATCCGTAACTATGTTATTGCAAGACTGAAAAGAGAGAGAGCAGGTATTGCCCGTATCGTTATAGAGAGAACGACAAAGCATGTCAAGATCAATATCTATGCAGCCCGTCCGGGTGCAGTGGTTGGAAGAAAAGGCGAAGAGATCAATAATCTTTCACAGGAACTGAGCCGTATCACCGGTAAAGAGGTGAAAATTGATGTTGTTGAAGTCGTCAAGCCGGAGATCGAGGCACAGCTTATCGGCGACAACATTGCCTATCAGCTTGAAAACCGTGTCTCTTTCAGAAGGGCGATGAAACAGGCTATACAGCAGGCTATGCGTTCCGGAGCTGAAGGAGTCAGAATCCGTTGTGCAGGCCGTCTTGGCGGTGCTGAAATTGCCCGTGCAGAGCAGTACAAGGAAGGCAAGATTCCGCTCCATACTATTCGTGCCAATGTTGATTATGCAAGTGTCACTGCACATACCATTGCCGGTACTATCGGTATAAAGGTCTGGGTTTACAAAGGTGAGGTACTTGTTCAGCGTATTGATGCTATTGAAGAGGATGAGCTGAAGAGAATCAAGGAGAGACGCAATGATGCCGGTGCAAGAAATCGTGATGGCCGCAACAGCAAGCGCCGTCGTCGCACCAAGCGAGCATAATTACAAGTACCAACAAATCAGAAAACGAATGGAGTCGCCGGTATGTTAATGCCAAAGAGAGTCAAATATAGAAAGACAATGAGAGGCCGGATGAAGGGCAATTCCGGCAGAGGAACATTGGTAACTTTCGGTTCTTTCGGTTTAAAGGCTATTGAGTCAGCATGGATTACCAGCCGTCAGATTGAAGCTGCACGTGTGGCAATGACCAGATTCATGAAGAGGGATGGTAAAATCTGGATCAGAATTTTCCCGGATAAACCGGTAACCAAGAAAGCTGCTGAAACCCGAATGGGTTCCGGTAAAGGTTCGCCCGAGTTCTGGGTAGCGGTTGTCAAGCCAGGCAGAATCATGTTTGAAGCTGATGGTGTACCAAGAGAGGTAGCAACCGAGGCTTTCAGACTTGCAGCACAGAAATTGCCGATCAAGACGAAGTTCATAGTCCGTCCTGATTACGAAGATTAACCGAGCAACTAATTCGACAAGAGGGTTACATATTATGAAAAAGTATGAAATTGCGGCATTAGGCAAGCAGGAGCTGGTCGACCGGATCAAAGAGCTTGAAGACCGGGTCGCTGATATCAATTTTTATAAGGTTATTGAGCAGCCGCAGAATCCGATGGTTTTCCGCAATTCCAAGCGGGATATTGCGCGCATGAAAACCAGGCTTCATCAACTCGCAACCGCTGAAGCGGTCAAGGGTTGAGGGCAAGGCAAACCAAAAAACTGTTTACTTACATGGAAGAAAATAAAACAGGCAGTGCATCTATGGAACAGAATGCTGCGGAAAGGGGAAGAAAAAAGAGCTGGTTAGGCAAGGTTGTCAGTGACAAGATGGACAAGGCTATTGTCGTTGTTGTCGAGCGCAGGGTTCAGCATCCGGTTTACAAGAAATATTTCAAGAAAACCACCAGACTCATGGCTCATGATGAGAAGAATGAAGCTGGAATCGGTGATCTTGTAAAGGTTGTCGAGTGCCGTCCGCTCAGCAAGAGAAAGAGCTGCCGTTTGGTTGAGATTATCGAAAAAGCCAGGTAAGAGTCGATTTTTATACATTTAACAAAGTTTGAAACAGGATGATCCAGAAAGAAACAAATCTGGTTGTTGCCGATAACAGCGGAGCCAAGAAGGTTCGTTGCATTCATGTTTTCGGCGGAACCGGGAGGCGATATGCCTCATTGGGTGATCAGATTATCGTATCGGTCAAAGCAGCTGTACCTGGTGGTGTAGTTAAAAAGAAGGATGTCTGCAAGGCTGTTGTCGTACGCTGCGTCAAGGAACAGAGAAGAAAGGATGGATCGTATATCCGTTTTGACGAAAATGCTGTTGTTCTTCTCAATGCGCAGGGCGAGCCAAGAGGTACCCGTATCTTCGGACCTGTTGCAAGAGAGCTTCGCGACAGAAAGTATATGAAGATCGTTTCGCTGGCACCAGAGGTTCTCTGATGTGTCACAGGCGGGAGTAACTCAGTTGGTAGAGTCACAGCCTTCCAAGCTGTTGGTCGCGAGTTCGAGTCTCGTCTCCCGCTCAGGATTTTATGAATACAATCATACAAGTGAAAAATGAAAACAGGGATTAAAAAGGTTAAGCTGCATGTAAGAAAGAACGACACAGTCGTCGTTATCAGCGGCAACGATAAAGGAAAGAGCGGAAAGATTCTGAAAGTTTACCCGTTGAAAACCCGTGTGATTGTTGAAGGGGTAAATATCCGCAAGCGCCATACACGTCCGACCCAGTCAAACCCGCAGGGTGCAATTATAGAGCGCGAGTTTCCTATTCATGCTTCCAACGTGAAGAAAAGTTAAGTTTTCCACTAAAGACAGGATGACCAAGACCATCCTGGTAAACAGATAAAGAATACGATGGCCCAGAACAAAGAGACGACACCGGCAGGATCTTCATTAGCAAGGCTTGAGACCTTCTATAAGGAAAAAGTGACACCAAAGCTTATCGAGCGCTTTGATTACAAGAATGTAATGAGAGTGCCGAGGCTTAAAAAAATCTCAATCAACATCGGTGTTGGTGAAGCTGCTTCCGAGCCAAAACTGCTCGAAATCGCTATCCAGGAGCTTGCCCAGATTACCGGACAGAAACCGCAGATCCGTAAATCGAGAAAAGCAATATCCAACTTCAAGCTTCGTGAAGGACAGGCTATCGGATGCCGTGTTACACTTCGTCGTAAGGCCATGTATGAGTTCTTCGACCGTTTTGTCAGTCTTGCCGTTCCGAGGATCCGCGATTTCCGCGGTCTGAGCGATACCAGTTTTGATGGTCGTGGCAATTACACCATCGGTGTTCGCGAGCAGATTATTTTTCCGGAAATAGACATAGATAAAGTGCCGAGAATATCCGGAATGGATATCAGCTTTGTCACTTCCGCCGCTTCAGACGAAGAGGCGTACGTGCTGCTTTCGGAACTTGGAATGCCATTCAAAAAGAAGAACAACTAAATAATTCAGAAATCAGATGGCCAAGAAAAGCGTTATAGCAAGGAACGAAAAGAGGAAAAGGCTTGTGGAGAAGTATGCTGTTCTTCGTGAAGAGCTGCTGAAAGCCGGTGATTACGAAGCTCTTCGCAAACTGCCGAGAGACAGTTCTGCTACGAGGGTTCGCAACCGTTGTGTGCTTACCGGCCGTGGAAGAGGTGTATATGAGAAGTATGGATTGTGCCGGCATATGTTCCGCAAGTTCGCTCTTGAAGGAAAACTGCCGGGTGTTAAAAAAGCAAGCTGGTAAATCAGCCGGACTGTTTTAAAAAGTAAGGTATTTGATCATTTTCGAAAGTAACCAACGTTAGCTATGCCTGTAACGGATTCTGTAGCAGATTATATCACCCGGATCAGAAATGCGGGGAGAGCAAAAAATAAAACGACCGATATCCCGTATTCGAAGCTCAGAGAGAATATCTCGCAACTGCTTCTTGAAAAAGGATACATCAAGAACTTCACGGTTATTACCGCTGAAAAGTTTCCTTTTATCCGTGTTGACCTGAAGTACACTGCTCAGGGTGATCCGGCGATCAAGGAAATTACGAGGGTCAGCAAGCCTGGTCGTCGTGTCTATGACGGAAAGGATATCAAAAAATATCTTGGCGGTCTTGGACTCTACATTCTTTCATCATCGAAAGGTGTTATCACTGATAAAGAGGCTCGTGTACAGGGTGTTGGTGGTGAAATCCTGTTCCGTATCTATTAATTCATAAGTCAAAGAGCATTAGAATACCATGTCAAGAATAGGAAAAATGCCAATACCCCTGAGCAATCAGGCGAAGATAGAGATCAGTGAGTCAAGCGTCAGGGTATCAGGACCAAAAGGTGCTCTTGAACAGCAGCTTACCGATCAGGTTATCGTTACACAGGATGGCGGTATTGTTACAGTTCAGCGCATTGATGAGAGCAAGAAGGCCAAGGCACAGCATGGTCTTTATCGCCAGCTGATCAGCAACATGATCGATGGTGTGACCAAAGGCTTTACGAGGAAGCTTGAAATATCAGGTGTAGGATACCGTGCGGAACTGAAGAACGATCTTCTTGCTCTCACACTTGGCTATTCACACATGATCTATTTCAAGGCTCCTGACGAGATCAAAATTGAGGTGCCGGATCAGACAACCATTCTTATCAGTGGTATTGATAAAGCTCTTGTAGGTCAGATTGCTGCCAAGATCCGCTCATTCAGGAAACCTGAGCCATATCGTGGCAAGGGTATCAAATATGAAGGTGAAGTGATCCGCCGCAAGGAAGGAAAGGCTGCAGGCAAGTAAGGGTTGAATGAAGCGTTCAGGAATTTACGCAATAACATTATACAACGGTTCAAGAGAATGAGTCAAATCGATAAAGCCTCCCGGAGGCAGAAAATCAAGGACAGAAGCAGAAGCAGTGTCCAGGGATCACAGGCAAAGCCGAGACTTTGTGTCTACCGTAGCCTTTCCCAGATATACGCACAGCTGATTGATGATGTGAACGGCAAAACCCTGGTAGCCGCTTCGACCTTGTCGAAGGAGAACAAAGGGTTGCAGGGTTCCAAATCTGATCGCTGCCGCACCATCGGAAAGCAGATCGGAGAGAAAGCTCTCGCAGCAGGAATAACAAATGTAGTATTTGACAGGAATGGTTTTCGTTATCACGGCAGGGTCAAGGCATTGGCTGATGGCGCGAGAGAAGCAGGACTGATCTTTTAAAAACTTTTCAAAGAGATAGGTAAATGGCGAAAACATCTGCTAAGAGTATCAGGCCCGGTGAGTTAAATCTGAAAGAGAAGCTGGTACATATCAACAGGACTGCAAAGGTTGTGAAGGGCGGTAAACGTTTCGGATTCAATGCTATTGTTGTCGTTGGCGATAAGGAAGGTCATGTCGGCTACGGGCTTGGAAAAGCAAACGAAGTTCAGGATGCAATTGCAAAAGGTGTTGAGGATGGCAAGAAAAATGTCATCAAGGTGCCTATTGTCAAGGGAACAATTCCTCATCAGATCATTGCCAAGTACGGTTCGGCCAAGGTTCTCATGAAGCCGGCTACACCCGGTACCGGTCTTATTGCCGGTGGAGCGGTAAGAGCTGTCCTTGAAATGGCTGGTATCCATGATATTCTGACCAAATCGCTCGGTTCATCGAACCCCCACAACGTGGTTAAAGCAGCTATCCTGGGCTTGCAGAGTATATCTGATGCTTATGATGTTGGAGAGAGACGGTCAAAGAGCCTGAAAGAGGTTTTTGAAAGCTAAACGAAAGAGTGTGATCATGAGTGAGAAAAAAATAAAGATTACCCAGGTGCGCAGCATTATCGGTGGTACCAAAAAGCAGAAGGCTACCATCAAGGCACTTGGACTTGGCAGACCAAACTACCATGTAGACCGGCAGGATAATCCCTGCACAAGAGGACAGATCAGGGTTGTTCAGCACCTTGTGAAGGTTGAAGAAGTCTAAGATTTTACTAATAGCAAGTCGGGAATTGAAACCATGGATTTAAGCTCACTTCGTCCAGCAAAAGGTGGCGCTGTTAAAGCAACTAAACGTGTCGGCCGCGGTCAGGGTTCAGGTAATGGAACTACAGCGGGCAAAGGTAACAAGGGTCAGCAGGCCAGAAGCGGCTACAAAAGACCGATTATGGAGGGTGGACAGGTACCTGTCTATCGCAGGCTTCCTAAATTCGGCTTCACACCGATAGACAGAAAGCCGGTCAGTACGGTCAATATTGCCCAGATCAATAAATGGATTGAAGACGGACTCATCGAAAAAGAGATTACCGTCCTTGATCTCAAGGCACTTCTTCATGCCAGCAACGCAGATTATTTCAAGGTTCTCGGAAATGGGGAACTGACCAGTGCTGTTACTATCACTGCACATGCTTTCAGTAAAAGTGCAGAGGAAAAAATAACGGCCGCCGGTGGTAAAGCGGTAAAAGCATTCCGTACCCTTGAAGAGGCATCAAAAGTCAGGGATCTTTCGGTAGAAGATGCCCTCTTGAAACCAAAGGCTAGGCTGGTCAAGAGAGCCAAAAAATCCACAAAGCCCTGAATCTGTTAAAAGGCCGCTATGAAGCTTACTGAAAGTATAAGGAACATAAATAAAATCCCTGAACTTCGTCAGAGGATCCTTTATACGCTTCTTCTGTTATTTGTTTACAGGCTGGGTTCTCATATTACCATTCCGGGTGTTGATGCATCTGCTATAGCAAATGCATCAACTTCCCATGCCAACGATCTCTTCGGTCTTTTTGATCTCTTTGTAGGAGGAGCATTTCAAAGAGCATCGATCTTCTCTCTCGGCATCATGCCCTACATTTCAGCCTCTATTATTGTTCAGCTTCTCGGGGCAGTTACCCCCTACTTTCAGAAGCTGCAGAAAGAGGGAGAGGATGGACGTCAGAAAATCAGCCAGATGACAAGATACGGTACGGTTCTGATTGCTGCTCTTCAGTCCTGGGCTCTTAGTGTGAGCTTCTCCAGTCCGTCATCATTCGGCAAGATCGTTGTACCGGAACCAGGTATTTTCTTTACGGTTACGGCAGTCATTCTTCTTACCTCAGCGACAGTTTTTGTTATGTGGCTCGGAGAGAAAATTACTGAACGCGGTATCGGTAACGGAATATCGCTTATTATCATGATCGGTATTCTCTCAAGATTTCCTCAGTCACTTGTTGCGGAACTGCGTTCTGTCTCACTTGGCAGCAAGAACTGGATTATCGAAGTCATCATTCTCGCCATGATGGCCGCCATCGTGGCATTTGTTGTTGTCCTTACCGTTGGAACCCGGCGCATTCCTGTTCAGCATGCAAAGCGTGTTGTCGGGCGCAAGGTTTATGGCGGAAGCACACAGTATATACCCATGAGGATCAATACCGCCGGAGTCATGCCGATCATTTTCGCCCAGTCGATCATGTTCCTGCCCGGAACCTTTATCTCGTTCTTTCCTGACAGTGAAGTGATGCAGAAAATTGCCACGGTATTTGCCTATGATTCATGGTGGTATGCGCTCATGTTCGGTACCATGATTGTTTTCTTTACCTATTTTTATACAGCTATAGCGTTCAATCCCAAGGAGGTTGCCGATACCATGCGTCGCCAGGGTGGTTTCATTCCCGGTGTACGGCCCGGAAAAGGCACGGCTGATTTTATTGATAATATCCTCACCCGTATTACACTGCCTGGTGCCATATCGCTTGCAATTATCGCTATTCTTCCGACTTTTCTTACAAAGTTCGGTAACGTGACCCCCGGATTCGCACAGTTTTTCGGCGGTACAAGTCTTCTCATTATTGTCGGTGTCGGACTTGATACTCTCCAGCAGGTTGAAAGCCATCTGCTCATGCGTCATTATGACGGCTTTATGAAGTCGGGTAAAACCCGCGGACGACAGGGCAGGTAAGCCTGGATATACGATATGATCACGATTAAAAGCGAGCGCGAAATTGAGTTGATGCGAGAGTCCGGAGCCCTTGTGGCAAAAGCTCTTGATCTTCTTGAGCGGGAAATACAGCCGGGCATGACCACCAAGCAGCTTGATGCCATGGCGGAGGAGTTTATCAGGGACCATAATGGCGTGCCAAGCTTTCTCAATTATGCTCCGAAAGGCGATCCCGATGTGACTCCCTATCCGGCAACTCTTTGTGTATCGATCAATGAAGAGGTTGTACACGGAGTCCCAAGCCAGAAGCGTGTCGTAAGGGAAGGTGATATTGTCTCTGTTGACTGTGGTGCCTATAAAGGTGGCTATCACGGAGACGCCGCAAGAACATTTGTGCTTGGCGTTATTGACGAGAAGGTACAGCAGCTTGTGGATGTTACCCGGGAGTGTCTTGAACGGGGGATTGCCATGGCAGTAACCGGTAATCGCCTGCATGACATCTCATCAGCTATTGAGGATTATGCCCGTTCATTCGGGTTCAGTGTTATAGAGAATATGGTCGGGCACGGCATTGGCAGTGAATTGCACGAAGATCCGGCTGTACCGAATTATGGAAAGAAGCATACCGGAGTGCCGCTTCGTGAAGGCATGACACTTGCCATTGAACCGATGATCGCCCTCGGCCGCTCACGCAAAGCTGTCAGCCGCAGGGGTGGATGGGTTGCTGTGACAGAGGATGGAAAGCACGCTGCACATTTTGAACATACGATAGTTGTCAGGCCGGGAAAAGCAGAAGTGCTGACCCGCACTTTTCTCAATGCTGAAGGGGCTTGAGGCAAAAAAACAGAACAGAACAAAGGAGAGAATAATTTGGCCAAGGAAGAAGCAATAGAGATTGAAGGCGTAATTCTGGAGGCGCTTCCAAATGCGCAGTTCAAGGTAAAGCTTGAAAACAGTCTTGAAGTCCTGGCGCATGTTTCCGGAAAAATCAGGATGCACTATATCAGGATTCTGCCCGGTGACAAGGTGAAAGTACAGATATCTCCATACGATATATCAAAAGGACGGATCACCTATCGATACAAATAAGTGTCGAAATAAGTGATCTTGATGTTGATTCTTTGATCTTTATTATTTACATTACATGCCTTTTCAGATTTCGGATAGTCGGATTAATTATTGCATTTCGGATTTATTATGAAAATATATTCTTCTATTAAGAAACGTTGCGAGCACTGCCGCATTATCAAGCGCAAAGGTAAGAGATTTGTGATTTGCAAAGTGAATCCAAGCCATAAGCAGCGCCAGGGTTGATCTTCAGAAAAACAATAGAACTTTAAAAAGCACATGAGGATAGCTGGGGTAAATTTGCCGTTAAACAAACATGCGGTTATCGCTTTAACGCACGTTTATGGTATAGGGAGAGTGTCAGCGGAGAACATTTTGCAGAGAGCAGGAATTGCTCCTGACCGCAAGATCTCTGAGCTGAATGATGAAGAAGCGCATGCGATAAGAGAAATTATTGCTGAGAGTTACAAGGTAGAGGGGCAGGCTCGCGGTGAGCAGCAGCTCGCTGTAAAGCGCCTTATGGATATCGGTTGTTACCGTGGTCTGCGTCATCGTCGTTCGCTGCCTGTTCGCGGTCAGAGAACGTCCACAAATGCAAGGACCAGAAAAGGTAAGCGCAAGACCGTAGCCGGCAAGAAAAAGGCGGCCAAGAAGTAGTAGAGTTCAGGCAATAAATCTTCGAGACTAAAGAATGTAAGTTCATGGCTACAATAAGCAGGAAGAAAAAGAAAGTCAAGGTTACCCCGGAAGGTGCCGTACACATCAAGGCATCTTTTAATAATATTATGGTAACCATTACCGATCTTCAGGGCAACACCGTTTCCTGGTCGAGTGCCGGTAAGAACGGTTTCAAAGGGTCGAAAAAGAATACCCCTTATGCTTCCCAGATTACATCGGAAGCCGCAGCAAAGGAAGCTTATGACCTTGGTATGAGGCATGTCAATGTCTTTATCAAAGGCCCTGGTGCCGGACGTGATGCAGCGATCAGAGCGTTACAGGGAGCAGGTCTTGATGTGCGTACCATCAAGGATATCACACCGCTTCCTCATAATGGATGTCGGCCTCCCAAACGCAGAAGGGTCTGATTTTATATATTCATAGAATTTCAATGAAGCAATTGATATGGCAAGATTCAGAGGTTCGATAACAAAAGTATCACGCAGGTTGGGAGTAGCACTTACACCCAAGGCTGAAAAATATCTCGAAAGACGTCCGTTTCCTCCCGGACAGCACGGTCAGTCCCGGAAAGGGAAAGTATCCGAGTATGCTCTGCAGCTTAGAGAAAAGCAGAAGATGAAGTATATTTACGGAATTCTTGAAAAGCAGTTCCGCAATTACTTTATGAAGTGCGGCATCGCAGAGAGGTGTAACCGGTGATAACCTTGTCAAGCTTATTGAAAGACGTTTTGATAATGTTGTATTCCGCAGCGGATTTGCTCCTTCCCGAGCAGGTGCACGTCAGCTTGTAACACATGGCCATCTTTTGATTAACGGCAAGAAGGTGAACATACCATCCTATCTTGTCTCCCCGGGCGATTTGATTGAATTTCGTCAGAGAAGCAAGAACATGGATGCCGTAACGGATTCGCTCAATAAAGCACCGGAGTCACGTATTCCAACATGGATACAGGTAGACAAGGCTAATCAGAAGTCGGTGTTCCTGAGTGTACCAGAGAGAGTGGAAATACAGGAGCCCTATAACGAACAGTTGGTGGTAGAGCTGTATTCCAAGTGATTTTAACGAATTCAAAGGTATAAATACTATGATATACCAGATGCAGATGCCTGCAAAAATAGAGGTTGACGAAGCCAATCATACTGACAGTTTCGGCAGGTTCATCGCTCAGCCGCTCGAGCGCGGTTACGGCGTTACCCTTGGGAACGTTATGAGACGGGTTCTGCTTGCCTCACTTCCGGGAACTGCAATAACAGGTCTGAAAATAGATGGCGTTTTTCATGAGTTTGCCGCAGTTGATGGCGTTCGCGAGGATGTGCCGGAAATTGTGCTGAATCTCAAGAGGGTTCGTTTCAAGTCCACCTGTAAAAGAAACTGCAAGACCACGCTGGCCATTGTCGGTCCAAAGGAGTTTACGGCCGGTGATATTATTGCCCAGGAAGGCGAGTTTGAGGTACTGAACAAGGATATGCATATTGCTACGGTCAATGCCGGCGCAACCCTGAAAATCGACCTTTATGTTGGACGTGGACGTGGTTATGTACCTGCAGAGGAGAACAGACCCGAAGGAATGCCTATTGGATATATTGCTATTGATGCCATTTACACTCCGATCAGAAATGTCAGGTTTACCGTTGAGAACACCCGTGTAGGCCAGCGTACTGATTATGAGAAGATGATTCTTGATGTGGAGACTGACGGATCGGTAACACCGGATGACTCAATCAGTCTTGCCGGAAAAATCATCACCGATCACGTAACCTTCTTTGCGAATTTCTCTCCAACCGAGGAGGAGTTTACCGAAGAGGAGTTCAAACAGCAGGATGATGAGTTTGAGACCATGCGCAGACTGCTGCACACCAAGATCGAAGACCTTGACCTTTCGGTACGTTCACATAACTGCCTGAGGCTTGCTGAAATCGATACCATCGGCGATCTGGTTTCACGCAAGGAGGATGAGTTGCTCAACTACAAAAACTTCGGCAAGAAATCCCTGACGGAACTGAAGGAGCAGCTTGAAAAGTTTGACCTGAAATTTGGTATGGATATTACCAAGTATCAGATGAAGTAGAAAAGTACAGTTACCGATTTTTAGAAATATTGAGAACAGAAACAAGTCATGCGTAAAGTTAAGCCGGCAAGAAAACTCGGAAGAACCGCTGCCCATAGAAAGGCAACGCTCAGCAACCTGTCGACACAGCTGTTCCTCCACAAGCGTATTGAGACGACTGAGGCAAAGGCAAAGGAGTTGCGCCGCGTAGCAGAAAAGCTCATTACCAAAGCTCGTGTTGGTACCGTTCATGCACAGCGCGAAATCTTCAAGGATATCCGCGACAAGCAGGTAATAAGAATTCTTTTCGAAGAGATTGTTGCCAAAGTCGGCACTCGTAACGGTGGATATACAAGGGTTATCAAACTTGCTCCCCGTTTTGGTGATGCAGCAAAAATGGCCGTTATTGAGCTTGTTGATTATGTGGAAGCCTATCCCGCAGCGCCAAAAGCAGGCAAGCAGGATCGTGCAAAACGTGTTAAAGGCTCCAAGAAGACAGAAGAAACAGCAGCAGCAGCAACAGCCTGACAGAGGTCTGACTGCACCGACCTGTTTTGAAAATATAGTAGTCATTGCCTGACAGATAGACGCTATCTCCGGGCAATGACTATTTGTTTTTCCGAGAAAAAGGAGCTGACAGCGCTTATCGGGTACAGCTCTACGGTCAACGGCAATCCGTTGTTTTTTTCTCTCGACTCGATTGCTTTGGAAATTTCCCTGTCGAGGTTTCCGCCCTTCAGGCAGATAAGAGTACCATCGGGCTTCAACAATCTTGCTGCATACCGGCAAAGCTGCTCAAGAGGGGCAACCTGTCTTGAGAGTACGGTATCGAACACCACCCCTTTTAGCTCCTCCACTCTGGTATGCATCGCTATGGCATTTGTAATGCCAAGCTCCTTGATCATAGCCTGGCAGGCTGTGATTTTTTTACCTGTTGCGTCAACAAGCAGAAATCGGGTATCGGGAAATGCAATGGAGAGCGGTATTCCCGGCAGTCCCCCTCCTGTGCCGAGATCAAGAACTCTCTCCTCCTTTCTGAACGAGTGATAGCTGCTTATCAGAATCGAATGAAAGATATGTTTGATGATGACCGGTGAATCCTCCTTGCGGCTGATCAGGTTTACCTTAAGGTTCCACTCTTCGAGGAGGTGGCCGTAATGCACCAGCTTTTCAAGCTTTTCGGTGTCAAGTTCTATTGAGTGTTCTGCACATAATGCCTGCAGTGTTGTTAACTCATCATGCAATTGTTCCATCAGGGTAATCCTTCTGTTCATTGGTTTACCCCCAAAAAACGACATTTTAGGATGAATGACAAATGAGACCTGACTTTCACCCGTCCAGAGCAATCCATTTGCCTGAAAATAATCGTAAATTTCATAAATAGCTCAACGGTGAGCACCGCAATAGTAACACGACAGGAAATCAGGATCCATGAAAGACGGTTCAACTCATCATGTTTTTGCCTTGATAATGGCCGGGGGAGCAGGAAGGAATCTGTGGCCTGTTTCGAGAAAAAAAATTCCCAAGCAGTTTCTTGATCTTTTTGATGAAGGGACCATGATTGCCCAAACGGTCAAGAGGATACGTCGTTCAGTAAGGGATGAGAATATTCTGGTTATAACGGGAGAAAACGGTCGTAAGCTGCTTTTGGATACGCCATGCGGGATATTGCCTGAAAATATCATTGTTGAGCCTTCAAGCCGCAACACAGCCCCGTGTATAGCTCTCGGAACCGCCCACATAAAAAAAAGGGATCCCGATGCCATTACCGTTGTACTCCCTTCCGATCATCTTGTACTCGATGAAGATGCATTTATATCGATTGTTGACGCAGGCATCGAGATGGCGCGGGACAAAAATGCTCTTGTTACAATTGGCATAAACGCCGACAGGCCTGAAACGGTCTACGGCTATGTTCAGGCCGATGAGGAGCTGCCGCTTCCGGCTGCATTATCGGGGGGATATGATTTCAGGTTATTCAAGGTAAAGGCGTTTGCGGAAAAACCGGACTATACGACAGCGGTTCATTTTCTGGAAAGCAGGGATTTTTTCTGGAACAGCGGGGTCTTTATCTGGCATATCGATGCCATCACTCTGGCATTTGAACGTTCAATGCCTGATCTCCACAAGGATCTGCTCAATATTTATCACCACCTTGGCACTTCTGAAGAGAAGAAAGTGATAGAGGATGTCTACTCCTGGATTCACCCTGTTTCAATAGATGTGGGAGTTATGGAGAAGGCTGAAGAGGTGTTAATGCTGACCGGTGAGTTTGGCTGGACCGACCTTGGCTCCTGGGATGAGGTGATGAAGGTTGCGGGGAGTCGCGCACTGCTTGGTGAAGTCAACTCCGGCAAAAGTCTGGTGCAGATAGATTGTGAGAATATCTATGTCAGAAAACCTGCGGGCAAGATTGTCTGTACCATAGGTGTCAGTGACGTTATTATTATAGATACAGAGGATGCACTGCTGGTCTGCAACAAAGGGCTCTCTCATCGTGTAGAAGAGGTAGCCGATGTGCTGAGGAGGGAGGGGCTGCAGCAATACCTTTGAAGAATGGACGCGGTGGATTTGATAGACGAAATTGACGATATTGTTCATTCAACTCATTTCACTGACCAGGTGGCGCCTTCCTTTGTATCTTTTATTTCGATTCCCGCTTCAAGCAGCCGGTCACGCAGCTTGTCACTGAGCGCGAAATCCTTGTTCTTTCGGGCTTCTGCCCGAAGCTCAAGAATGAGAGCCATAACACCCTCAAGTGCTTTGCCCGTTTCTTCACTCTGTTTATCACCGGAGCTGCCCCTGGGCTGCAGGATTCCGAGAACCTCCGTTCCCGCCATAGCCAGAAATTTCCCGGCTTCCTCTCTTGCGGTTTCCGATACGCCTTCACTCCGGTCAAGAGCCGTATTGAGTGCTTTTGCACAATCAAAGAGAACCGAAACGGCAATCGGAGTATTGAAATCATCATTCATCGCGTCGTTAAAGCGGTCCAGATAAGGCTCAACAGCAAACATGCCGCTTCCGGAGTTTGTTTCCATGAGCCGCCGGTAGGTCTCATGCAGCTTTTCGAGGCCGGTTTGCGAAGCACGGATTGCAACGTCCGAGAAGTCGAGCGGTGAGCGATAATGCGACTGCAGGATGAAGAATCTGATGACAATCGGATCGAAGGTTGAAAAGAGCTCCTTCAGGTTGACAGAATTCTTCAGGGATTTACCCATTTTAATGCCGTTGACCGTTACCATGTTGTTGTGCATCCAGAACCTGACGTAGGGTTTGCCGGTGACAGATTCAGCCTGGGCTATTTCACACTCATGGTGTGGAAACTTGTTTTCCATCCCGCCACCGTGAATGTCAATCGTTTCGCCGAGGTACTTCATCGACATGGCTGAACACTCAAGGTGCCAGCCGGGATAACCGGTACCCCAGGGGGATCGCCACTTCATCAGATGGTTCTCTTCGGCTTTTTTCCAGAGCGCAAAATCAGATGTGTGCCGTTTTTCAGAGCGCACTTCCACCCGGTTGCCGGACTGCTGCGCTTCCATGTCGGTTCGTCCCGATAATCGGCCGTATCCGGGAAACGACTCTACGGAGAAGTAGACGTTGCCGTTGACCTCATAGGCGTGACCGGTTTCCACCAGTCGCTCAATCAGTGCAATCTGTTCAGGAATATGGGCGGTCGCAGCCGGAGCAATGTTGGGCCGGAGTATGCCGAGCCGATCCATATCCTCATAGAAACTGCGGGTATAGAACTGCGCGATCTCCATGGGGTCGGTTTTTTCAAGCCGGGCCTGCTTCATGATCTTGTCTTCACCCTCATCGGCGTCATCGGTCAGGTGACCAACATCGGTGATGTTCTGGACATATTTTACCTGATACCCGCAGTGACGCAGCCATCGTACGACTACGTCAAACGAGACGTAGCTTTTTGCATGACCAAGGTGGGAGTGGCCATAGACGGTCGGTCCACACACATAGATGCTGACAAATCCGGGGTGCAGGGGTTCAAACTGCTCTTTGGTTCTGCTGAGGGAGTTGTATATGAAGAGTGACATCTTCTCTCTTTTCTTCCTTTTTGAGGATGAGCACCGCTCTAAATTTATGATGTACTTCGATTGCTTCGTTCTTCCGGCAGGCCGGCAAAGAAACTTTCATCTCCCGAAACTATCGGGCATCACGACGATTTATAGAGGAGCCCTGATGTAATACGTAAAAAGCCGGATGAAAGTTAAACATTTGGGTTTTTAACGCAAGGTTTTTAGCTTCCTTTTTGTTGCTCTTTTTTATGGGCACCCCTTTTGACTGCTCTTTTTGTATGAAGATTACCAGTGCTGCCTTTCACATAAGTGTTTCCGCTCTTTCCGGACTGCCGGAAGAATCCACTCCTGAAATTGTTTTTGCGGGCCGATCCAATGTAGGAAAATCGACCCTTCTCAACTCGCTTACCGGGCTGAAAGCTCTTGCCAAAACCAGCTCAACACCGGGAAAAACAAGACTGATCAACTATTTTCTGATCAACCAGGAGTTTTATTTCGTTGATCTTCCGGGATATGGGTATGCGGCCGTCGGCCAGGAACAGAAAGCGGCCTGGGGTCATCTGCTCTCATCATATATTGAAGAACGCCAAAGCATTTCGCTGGTTGTGCTGCTTTTCGATTCCCGTCATCCGGCCATGGAGTCTGACCGGGCAATGATCAATTTTCTTGAGTTTCATGAGCGGCCTTATGGTATTGTGCTGACCAAGTTTGACAAGCTGACGCAAAAGGAGATGGCAAAGACCAGGCGGATTATGGAAAGTTGCGCGGCTAAAGCCAAATTTATTGTAAATTATTCATCTTTTTCCGGAAAGGGGAAGAGCGAGCTGCTTGCTCATTTAGATCATTATATCCGTTAAAACCAATCGACGTGGAACCAAATCAATTCATTACACCGTCCCAGTCTGCAACCGTCATAGTCGGCACACAGTTCGGTGATGAGGGCAAGGGAAAACTTGTAGACTACCTTTCAGACAAGTATGATATCGTTGTCCGTTATCAGGGTGGAGCGAATGCCGGCCATACCATCTGTTTCGATAATAAAACAGTTGTTCTGCATTTGATCCCCTCCGGCATTTTTAACGAAGGGTGTGTCTGTGTTATCGGTAATGGTGTTGTTATTGACCCTGTAGCGCTGCTTGAAGAGATTAAAAAAGTCGAGGAGCTTGGTTTCACCGTTAAAGGGCGGCTGTTTATCAGTCACAATGCCCACCTGATCATGCCTTACCATAAACTGCTTGATTCATTGCACGAAACCGCCCAGGGCGACCAGAAGATCGGTACGACCGGTCGTGGAATCGGACCAAGTTATGAGGACAAGTTTGCCCGAAAAGGCATCAGGGTTGTTGATCTGCTTAACCCGCAGGTGCTTGAGGAGAAGATCCGGGAGAACCTTGCCGCCAAGAACAAGGTGTTCAAAAATATCTATGAAAAGGAGGAGGTTGATGTTGAGGAGATGGTGCGCGAGTATCAGGAGTTCGACAAGATTATCGACCCCTATGTTACCAATACCCAGCTCTACCTGAACCGTCAGCTCAGGGAGGGAAAAACGGTTCTGCTTGAAGGTGCACAAGGGTGCCTGCTCGACGTGGATCACGGAACCTATCCCTATGTGACCTCCTCGAACCCCACATCCGGTGGCGCCTGTACCGGATCCGGCATCGCTCCGAACTATATCGGCAAGGTGATTGGGATCAGCAAGGCATATATGACCAGAGTCGGCAACGGTGCATTCCCCTCTGAACTTGATGATGAGACCGGCGAACAGCTTGGCAGAATCGGTCATGAGTTTGGTGCCACGACAGGACGAAAACGCAGATGCGGCTGGATTGATCTGGTTGCCCTGCGCTACTCACTAACGGTCAACGGTGTTACTGAAATTGCGCTTACCAAGCTCGATGTACTTGACACTTTTGACGAAGTCAAGGTGTGTACCTCCTATATGCTCGACGGCAGAGAGATCCATGATTTTCCGACCGATCATCCCACACTTTCAAGAGTCAAACCGGTATTTACCACAATGAAAGGGTGGAAAGCCTCGAATGCGCATGCCCGCACCTTTTCCGATATGCAGCCGGAAGCGCAAAACTATGTCACCTTCCTTGAGCGTGAACTGCAGCTTCCGGTTACCTTTATTTCGGTTGGACCCGGTCGAAACGAGACTGTTTTCAGATAACATTCAGAACTGTTTGTCATGGCCTTGATGGATATTGCCGTTATTCCCCTTGACAGCAGGGAGGGGAGCCTGAGCGGCTTTGTCGCCGGCCTTCAGGAGCTTCTGGCTGAAAGCGGCTGCAGCTTCAGGCTGCATGATATGGGGACCACGGTTGAAGGACCGGCACCACTCCTGTTTGATCTGGCTCAGAAGCTCCATGAGTATTCGTTCAGCAAAGGAGGAAGGCGGGTCTACACGGTTATTAAAATTGATGACCGCCGGGATCGGGCCGTTCGTCTTGGTGAGAAAACCGCTTCCGTGAAAGCAAAAATAGCCTCAGAGAGGGCGTTGGATGAGTAGGGGGATTACCGAAAATATTTTATCTTCAATTTCTTTAAGTTTTACCGTTGTAACGCCTTTTTACGCCCTCTGAAGGCGGTGTTACCAGCGGCCAGTAACAATCAGGAGGAGATACTTCATGATGCAGGTTCCCGGTGATGTTCAGATAATCAAGGAAGATAACGTTACACACAGTTTCTGCGGCCTGGCCTGTGTCGGTTGGATGTATCAAAAGATCAAGGACAGCTTTTTTCTCATTCTCGGTACACATACCTGTGCCCATTTTCTGCAGAATGCTCTCGGCATGATGATCTTTGCCAAACCCCGTTTTGGCATTGCCCTTATTGAGGAGGGTGATCTCTCCAAGAGTGAGCCTACCCTTGAGGAGATTCTCCGTGAAATAAAGGCCGATCATCACCCTTCAGTGATCTTCCTGCTCTCGTCATGTACACCCGAGGTTATGAAGGTCGATTTCAAGGGTCTTGCCCACCATCTCAGCACTCCGGACGTTCCGGTGCTCTTTGTGCCCGCCAGCGGTCTGGTCTATAACTTTACCCAGGCGGAGGATTCGGTGCTTCATGCACTGGTACCGTTCTGCCCTGAAGCACCCGCCGGAGAGAAAAAGGTTGTCTTTCTCGGATCAGTCAACGATGCCACCGCCGATGACCTCAGGGCTGAGGCCGAAGAGCTTGGTATTGCTGTAGGAGGTTTTCTTCCTGAATCCCGTTTTGACAGGATGCCTGCGATTGGACCTGATACCGTACTGGCTCCGATCCAGCCATACCTTTCAAGGGTTGCCGTCAAGCTTGCCCGTGAACGGGGTGCCCGCGTCCTTAACTCGCTTTTCCCCTTCGGTCCTGACGGAACCAGAGCCTTCTGGGAGGATCTCGCACGGGAATTCGGTATCACGGTCGATCTTCGTGACCGCGAAAAAGCCGCATGGGAGAAGATTCGTAAACAGACCGATATGCTCAAGGGCAAGAAGGTATTTCTGACTGCTGATACCATGCTGGAGTTGCCGCTGGGCCGTTTCCTGAAAAATGCCGGAGCTGACGTTGTGGAGTGCAGCAGTGCCTACATCAACAAGAAATTTCATTCACGTGAACTTGAGGCGCTTGAAGGTGTCCGCGTTGTCGAACAGCCGAACTTTCATCGACAGCTTGTGGATGTCAAACGCATCAAGCCGGACCTGATTGTTACCTCCCTGATGACCGCCAACCCGTTCGTCGGTCATGGATTTGTTGTGAAGTGGAGTATGGAGTTCATGCTGACCTCTATTCATAGCTGGTCGGGTGTCTTTCCTCTGGCCAATTTGTTTGTATCACCGCTCCAGCGCCGAAGCTTGCTGCCGGCGTTTGACGAAGAGGTTTGGCTTGAAGGAGTCATGCCGAGCGCTGAATGATTCACCGAAAGGAAAATGCAATAACAAACGTTTTACAAGTATGCGCTTAGCTTTCTGGCTTTACGAGGGCACGGCTCTTCACGGTATCAGCCGGGTGACCAACAGTATGAAAGGGGTTCACACCGTCTATCATGCCCCGCAGGGAGATGATTATATCACGGCAACCTACACCATGCTTGAACGGACACCGGCATTCCCGGGACTCTCCATCAGCGTTGTACGAGGACGGGATCTGGCCCAGGGAGTATCCCGGCTTCCTTCAACGCTGCAGCAGGTTGAGCACCACTACCATCCTGAGCTTACGGTTATAGCACCGAGCTGCAGTACTGCGCTGCTCCAGGAAGATCTTCACCAGCTTGCCGCCCACTCCGGGGTACCGCAGGAGAAACTGCTGGTCTATGCACTCAACCCCTTCAGGGTCTCGGAAAACGAATCGGCCGATGGACTCTTTACCGAACTGGTCAAACGCTACGCCGCCCCGCAGGAAAAAACCGCAGCGCCGTCAGTGAACCTGCTCGGTTTTACCTCGCTTGGATTTCACCTTCGAGCCAATCTCACCTCTCTTCGCCGGATGCTCCAGACCCTTGGTGTTACGGTCAACGTTGTTGCTCCCTGGGGTGCAGGAATTGATGATCTCGGCAAGCTCCCTGCGGCATGGCTCAATATTGCCCCTTACCGTGAAATCGGTACCACGGCGGCCGGATATCTTGCCGACAAATTTTCCATGCCGGCGATCTATGAGGCACCTATCGGTGTTGAACCTACCCTTGCCTGGCTCCGCTCCGTCATTGATCAGATCAACAGGGTAGGCGCTGAACGTGGAGTGCCGCCGATAACCATGCCGAAGCTGCACAACTTTTCGCTTGACGGCATCAACGCACCGAGCGGTGTTCCATGGTTTGCAAGAACCGCCGATATGGAGAGCTTCAGCAACAAGCGGGCCTTTGTTTTCGGTGACGCAACGCATACGGTCGGTATTGTGAAGTTTCTGAAAGACGAGCTCGGCATGAAGATTATCGGTGCCGGCACCTATCTGGAGCAGCATGCCGACTGGGTACGCAAGGAGCTTGAAGGGTATCTTCCCGGTGAACTTATGGTGACCGACAAATTTCAGGATGTCTCGAAAGTGATTGATGAGGAGATGCCCGACCTGGTCTGCGGTACCCAGATGGAGCGCCACGCATGTCGCAAGCTTGATGTCCCCTGTATGGTGATCTGCCCTCCGACCCATATTGAAAATCATCTGCTCGGTTATTACCCCTTCTTCGGTTTTGACGGCTCTGACGTTATTGCCGACAGAGTCTATCTCTCATGCAAACTCGGTCTTGAAAAGCACCTGATCGACTTTTTCGGTGATGCAGGTCTGGAGTACGAGGAGAGCACCTCTTCCGGTGAGCCTCATGAAGCACTCTCTGCTGTTACCACAGGCAATGGTCATGCACCCCATGGCGTTACCTCTGAATCGGAACAGGGTTCCGGTGAGGGTGATATGATCTGGACTGACGATGCTGAAACCATGCTGAAAAAAGTTCCGTTTTTTGTCCGCAAGAAGGTCAGAAAGAACACCGAGACCTTTGCCCGCGAAAATGGTGCAACACAGGTCTCCGTAGAGGTTTTCCGCCAGGCAAAAGAGTCACTCGGCGGGTAAGTATTTAACTAACAATCATTTTCTCTGAAATCATTATGAGTTTAGTATTAGCGGTATATGGCAAGGGCGGTATAGGAAAAAGCACCACCAGCGCCAACATTTCTGCGGCACTTGCCCTGAAAGGCGCCAAGGTACTTCAGATAGGCTGTGACCCGAAACATGACAGCACCTTCCCCATTACCGGGAAGCTGCAGAAAACCGTTATCGAGGCTCTTGAAGAGGTGGATTTTCATCATGAGGAGCTGAGCGCGGAGGATATTATAGAGACCGGTTTTGCCGGCATTGACTGTCTTGAAGCCGGTGGACCTCCTGCCGGAAGCGGTTGCGGCGGATACGTTGTCGGTGAATCCGTCACCCTGCTCCAGGAGCTCGGCCTGTATGACAAGTATGATGTGATTCTCTTTGATGTGCTTGGCGACGTTGTTTGCGGCGGTTTCAGCGCCCCCCTGAACTATGCCGACTATGCCATCATCATTGCCACCAATGATTTCGACAGCATCTTTGCTGCAAACCGCCTCTGCATGGCCATCCAGCAGAAGAGTGCCCGCTACAAGGTGAAGCTTGCCGGTATCGTTGCCAACCGTGTTGACTACACCACCGGCGGTGGCACCAACATGCTCGACCAGTTTGCCGAAAAGGTCGGTACAAGGCTGCTTGCCAAAGTGCCCTACCACGAACTGATCCGCAAGAGCCGGTTTGCCGGAAAAACCATGTTTGCGATGGATGACACCCCCGACAAACCCGAGTGCCTCAAGCCATACAACGAAATTGCCGATTTCCTTATCCAGGAGAATCCTGTTGCCGCAGTACCGGTACCGATCGGCGACCGTGAAATATTCGCCATGGTCGGCGGCTGGCAGTAATTACTTCAGGACATTATTTTGCAAAAGGCAGCTTTCCGGCTGCCTTTTTGCGTTCACGGGAAAATGTTTTAAGCGTTTTATCGGACCTATCGGACCTATGGAAGACTTAAGGCGCTCTTCCGAAAATGCCTCTTCCCTCCTCCATTAGTCCTATTCGTTCTGGCTGACCCATCTGTCCCCTTCTTTCTTTTAAAGTTTTCATCTTTGCAGCTTCGACTGATCCAGAGCAAGCTTAATCGCTTTCCAGAGCACTGGTGCGTGCGGCCATGATGAAGTCGTTTATGTGCAATCCCTTAATACTGTGCGTCCACCAGGTGACGGTAACGCTTCCCCACGCAATTATCAGTTCCGGGTGATGCTGTTCGGCTTCAGCCAGTTCTCC
>NZ_AASE01000013.1:30000-64319 GCF_000168715.1 Chlorobium ferrooxidans DSM 13031
CGGATCTCAACATTTGCAGGGTCAAATGAGGAGGTCAGAAGCGGTCGGGAGAAGCTGATTTCGATCTGCCCGCGGGTAACCGGAATGCATGATACAAGGGTGCCGGAATCGCGCTGCATGCCGGTAACTCTTAAAACAAGATCACCGGAAGCTTTTTGACCGGACGAAACAACTTCGGTGCGGCTTTGAGCGGTCTCCTCCGAGCGGTAGTTATAGCGAAGGTCGTGGTTCCGGTCGTTGACTGCAAAAATCCTGTATGATCCGGCTTTGATATGCTTGAAGGTGAAGGATCCGGAAGCGTCTGTCTGAACAAGATAATCCGGCTCTCTCTTGAGCAGGCTTGTTTCGCCGGTGCCGGTTTCCCGCTGATCAGTAAAGGCAAGTACCACTGCATTCGTACCCGGTGACCAGTTTTCATTGAGTACCGCTCCGTTTATTCTGCCGCTCTCCATAACCGGACCGGATGAAAATGCCAGTGAATAGGGGGCAGAAAAGGTCCGTCCGAGGTAATCCCGGAGATTTTTGTCAAGAGTGAGCGTGTAGGTGCGGTTGCGTTCAAGAGGAGTGTGGAGTATAATTTCCGCTTCTCTTCCATTCACAGCAATATCATAGTTGCCGACAGCCGGGTGAAAATGCACCGAATTGACTAATTGACGTGCTGAAATTTCATGGCTGAATGTCAGATGGATGCTTTTTGTTGCGACATTGACTGATTCGGGTACCGGGTCGGAAAAAATAACCTGAAGAGGGGCGCTTTCTGCAAGACCTCCTGATGGCGGCCTGTCCGATGCGCAAGCCGCCAATAGCAGTATCAGCAGAGAGATGAAGAGTTTCATGATGCGTGATCTACCCGGCATGAATAACCTGTCCGTTCAGAGGTGAGGGAGGCTTGATTGTATCTGACGGTGAAAATTCGTAAATTAAAAACTAATGTAGTTCTATGAAAGTTTTTGAAGAAAATAATAGATTGATTGACCTATAGATGTCCAGACGAAATTTCAAAGTTCTTTATGTCTCCGGTGAAGTATCTCCTTTTGTAAGAATCAGCGCGCTTGCTGACTTTATGGCATCGTTTCCCCAGGCGCTTGAGGAGGAAGGGTTCGAGGCACGTATCATGATGCCTAAATACGGCACCATCAATGACCGGAAGTTCCGGTTGCATGATGTTCTGCGCCTGTCCGATATTGAGGTACATCTCAAGGAGAAAACAGACTTGCTGAACGTCAAGGTTACGGCGTTGCCATCAAGCAAGATCCAGACCTATTTTCTCTACAATGAGAAATATTTCAAGCGCAATGGTCTTTTTACCGATATAGCTGCCGAAAATGATCTGAAAGCCACCGCAGAAAAGGTGATTTTTTTCAATGTCGGTGTGCTTGAGACCCTCCAGCGGCTTGGCTGGAAGCCCGATATTATTCACTGTCATGACTGGCAGGCAAGCCTTATTCCGCTCCTTTTGAAAACGGTCTATGCAGACCATGAGTTTTTCAGGGAGATAAAAACGGTTCTTACCATTCATAATATCTACCGTCAGGGTATTCTTCCCTTCAAGGTTTTCCAGAAGCAGCTCCCCGAAGAGGTTTCCAGTGCACTTCATCGCAAAAACGATGAGGTGAATATGCTCTATACCGGAGTTGAAAATGTAGACCTGCTTACCACAACTTCAAAGCGCTATGCCGAAGAGATTGTGCATGATGGTGTGCAGACCTACGGGCTCGGCCGGGTTCTTGAGGAGCATCAGGACAATTTTCACGGAATTGTCAACGGTATTGATACCCGTCAGTGGAATCCCTCGACCGACAAGCTGATCAAAAAACGTTTCGGTCTGGAGAATATGGAGGGCAAGCTGGACAATAAAAAAACGCTGCTCGAAGAGGCCGGACTACCCTATCGTGAAGGCGTGCCGGTCGTGGGTGTTATCGCCAACTTTGACGAGTTCCAGGGCGCCGAGCTCCTTCAGGCAAGTCTTGAACAGCTTGTTGCGCTTGATATCCAGCTCGTGATCTACGGTTCGGGTGACAAGAAATATGAAAAAGTATTTCAGGATTTTGCAGCGGAGCATCCCGAACAGGTGAGTGTTCAGACGGAGTACTCCGACACCTTCTTCCATCTTGCGATTGCCGGACTCGACATCCTGCTTATGCCCGGAAAGATTGAGGCGTGCGGAATGATCCAGATGTTTGCCATGAACTATGGAACAATTCCCGTTGTCTATGCAGGAGGCGGTATTGTTGAAACCATTGATGAACTTTCAGGCAGCAACGGTTCCGGATTTATTTTCCATGAGTATACCGCAGAGGCTCTGACCCTGAAGCTTCAGGAGGCCATTGAGTGCTATCAGAACGGGGAGTTCTGGCAGCAGATTGTCAGTGAAGCTATGAACCGTGATTTTGCCTGGAAAAACTCGGCTGAAGAGTATGGCGAGTTGTATCGCAAACTTCTTGAAAAGCCGTAAAAAAGATGTCGGAGACCATAAAGGTTCTTTTTCTTGACCGGGATGGAACCATCAATCGCGATACCGGTTCATACGTTTATCTGAAAGAGCAGCTGATTCTGATTGAGCGCGCCGATGAGGCTATTGCTCTGGCAAAGGCTGCCGGATTCAGGATCGTTATTATCAGCAACCAGGCGGGTATTGCCCGGGGGATTGCGACGGTTGAACAGGTTGAGGAGGTGAACCGGTACCTTAATGAGCTGCTCTCCCTGCGGAGTGCAGCGTTCGATAGATGCTACTACTGCCCCTCCCATCCGGACTACCCCCATCCACTCTACGACCGTTACAGCGCGTGCCGGAAACCGGAAACCGGAATGGTTGAGCATGCCATACGGGACTATCAGGCCGAAGGACTTGTAGTCGACAGGAGTGCCTCTTTTTTTGTCGGAGATAAAACCATTGATGTCGAGTGCGGCCAGCGGGCCGGACTGAGGCCTGTACTTGTGCGTACCGGTCATAATGAGGAAGATCTCTGCTTGAAGAAAAATATCATTCCTGAATTTGTAGCTGATGATCTCTATCAGGCCGTTACGGAGTATATCCTTGCCCCTGTCTGAAACTCCCTCTGAACAGCCCGACGGCTCTTCTTCTTCCATGCTTTCACTTTATGTCCATATTCCATTCTGCCGGAGCCGGTGCAGTTATTGTGATTTTTATCTTGTAACCGCAACAAAACATGTGGAAGCGTTTTTCAGGGCTCTCGCTCTTGAGACGGCTTTTCGTGCCCCGATGCTGCAAGGCCGTACCATCAGCGCGATTCATTTCGGGGGAGGTACGCCATCCATGGTACCGGTACACTACCTTGCCGGATGGCTTGAGCAGGTTGCCGCCCTCTGCACGTTTTCTCCCGATATCGAAATAGCTCTTGAGGCAAATCCGGAAGATCTTGCGGCAGGGGCAATGGAGGGGATTCGTGCGGCCGGGATAACAAGGCTGAGTATCGGCCTTCAATCCTTTACCGATGAAAAGCTTCGTGCACTTGGTCGTGCCCATACAGCTCTTGAGTCGATGCAGGTAACAGAAAGGGCTCTGAAGCATTTCGATTCGGTCAGTGTTGATCTTATCTGTGGAGTTCCGGGAGAGAAGATGCCGCTCTGGAAGGCCGATATGGAGCAGGCGGTTATGCTGCGGCCTCAGCACATCTCAGTCTATATGCTCTCTGTGGAGCCGAAGACCCTGCTTCACCGCAATCTGATGAACGGATCGATTACTGTTCTGGATGAGAGCGTGCAGGCTGACCTCTATGAGTATGCAGGGCGGAAACTGGGTGAGGAGGGCTACCATCATTACGAGGTTTCCAACTTCTGTCTCGGTAATCATCACTCCCGCTATAATCTGGCAAGCTGGAAGCGTCAGCCATACATCGGTTTCGGTCCTTCGGCACACAGTTTTTATTGCTCAGGGGGACGTGAAATCCGCACGGCAAATGTTTCAGCTTTGAGCCGCTATATCGCGAACCCGGAGGCAGTGGGCTCTTTTCGTGAGGAGCTGACGGATGAGGAGATCTTTACCGAAAAGGTTTTTCTTGCGCTGAGAATAAACAGTGGTCTATGTGTTGAGTTTTTGAGAAAAGACAATAAATTAGGGCTTCGCCTTTCAGAACGCATTGCACGATTCGAAGCGAAAGGGTGGATACGACTTGCAGAGGAGAGGCTCTATCTGACAGAAAAAGGTTTTTTGTTTGCCGATCTCATTGCCGGGGATCTTATTTTCGGACAGGCTTATTGACAACGTTTCAGATCTATGACACACCGGACGATTAATCGTACTCTTGCGGCAGTTCTCTTTATTGCAGCGGAAATTTTATACCTCGCCACCATGGCTCCCACTTTCTCGTTCTGGGATTGCGGGGAGTTTATCGCTACAGCCTATACACTCGGTATTCCGCACCCTCCAGGATCACCGCTTTTTCTTCTGCTCGGGCGCCTCTTTACCATGATTCCCTTGTTCACTGATATCGGAGCCAGAGTCAACCTGATCAGTACTCTTGCAAGCGCAGCATCCGTCAGTCTGACCTATCTCATCATTGTCCGGCTTATTATGCTCTATCGAAAGAGCGATCCGGCAGGCTGGAGCATGGCTGAAAAGGTATCGGCTTATGGCAGTGCCGTTATCGGAGCGCTGGCCCTTGCCTTTTCCGACAGTTTCTGGTTCAATGCCGTTGAAGCCGAAGTCTATGCCGCCTCATCGTTGTTTACTGCCCTTATTGTCTGGATTATTCTCCGCTGGTATGAAGAAGAGCCCAGGCCGGGCAATGAACGGTGGCTGCTGCTCGTCATGTATATGATCGGTCTCTCTATCGGTGTTCACCTGCTCAGTCTGCTGGCGGTTTTCCCTGTCGCCCTCCTCTACTATTTCAAAAAACATAAGGTTACGGTTAAATCGTTTGCTTTGCTGTGCCTGGCCTCTTCGGGGCTTTTTTTCCTGATCTATATCGGTATTATCAAAGGGCTGCCCATAATTTTTCAGCTTACCTCGTGGCCCGGTTTTTTCCTTTTTCTCGCCCTGCTCATCTATGGCACCTGGTATAGCCATAAACACCGGATGCCGCTTTTGAACACGCTTCTGGTGTCACTCTTTCTTATTATTATCGGTTATACCTCCTACGCGCTGATCTTTGTGCGGGCACAGGCCGGGCCGCCAATCAATGAAAATAACCCGTCGACTCCGACCGTCTTTTTCTCCTACCTGAACCGTGACCAGTACGGAGATATGCCCCTCTGGCCGCGGAGGTGGTCACCCGAGCCGGTGCATCAGTATTTTTACGAGCAGTACTCGAGCGATCTCGACTATTTTCTCACCTATCAGATGCAGAAGATGTACTTCCGCTATTTCGGCTGGCAGTTTATCGGTCGTGAGCATGATATGGAGGGAGCCGGAGTCGACTGGTCGGTGCTGTGGGGCCTTCCATTTCTTGTCGGGCTTGTCGGTGCAGTCACGCACTTCAGGCGTCAATGGAAGATGGGACTTGTCGTTACGGCGCTCTTTGTCTTAACCGGCGCAGCTCTTGTTATCTATCTCAACCAGACTGAACCTCAGCCGCGCGAGCGGGATTACAGCTATGTCGGCAGCTTTTTTGCTTTTGCCCTCTGGATAGGCATCGGGGTGGAGAGCATCTGGCAGATGGCCAGCGATCGGCTGAAAGGAAAAGGCAGAAACACGCAGTTAATTCTCGCCTCGCTGACGGTTGCCGCAGCGTTTCTTTTGATCAACGGCCGGATGCTGCAGGCAAACTACCGGGTGCATGACCGCTCCGGCAACTATGTGCCATGGGACTGGGCCTGGAATATGCTGCAGAGCTGTGAAAAGGATGCCATTCTTTTTACCAATGGCGACAATGACACCTTTCCGCTCTGGTACCTTCAGGAGGTCGAGGGAATCCGTACCGATGTGCGGGTGGTCAATCTCAGTCTGGCCAATACCGGCTGGTACCTCGATCAGTTGAAAAACAGCCGTCCAAGAGGAGCCAAGCCGGTTGCATTGAGTCTGAGTGATGGAGAGATTGCCGATATCACCTACGTTCCGATTGATTCGGTGGATGCTGTTCTTCCTTCGTTTCCGGCCCGCCAGCAGCTTGTTCGTGACGCCTCTCAGCGAGGGGTTTCGCTGCCCGCAGAACCGCAGGACACCATGACCTGGCTGCTGAAACCCGGACTGACCTATGACGGTCAGGGTTATCTCCGGCCCCAGGATATAGCGGTCTATGAGATTCTGATGAACAACTTCTCCACCCGGCCAATCTATTTCGCTCTGACGGTAGATCCTGAAAGCATGATCGGCATAGAAAACTATCTCCGTCTTGACGGACTTGCCTACAGGGTGGTTCCGGTTAAAAGCGCTGACCCGATGAGCTTTGTTGATCCGGTGCTGCTCTACCGCAATCTTGTTGGCGTTTACCGCTACCGGAACCTCAATAACCCGAAGGTATTTCTTGAAGAGACCGCAAGACGGCTTTGCGGCAACTACACCCCGCTCTTTGTGCGGCTTGCCCTTGAGCTCGCTGCCGATCCTGCCGGAGAGATCACCATCCATGAAGCAAACGGTTCCATGCGCACGCTGCGCAGGGGTGCACTTGCCCTTGAGGTTCTGGACAAATCGTCCCAGCTTCTGCCGCTCGCCCAGTACCCGTTAAATCCTGAACTTGCCGGTTCGGTCATTGCGCTCTATGTCCGTCTTGGTGAAAAGCAGAAAGCCTCTTCGTATATTAAATATCTTGAAAAACTGCGCAGCCAGTCATCTCTGGAGTCCGATCCCCGACTTTTTTATGTGCTTGCACGGGCATATCGCGATTTCGGAAGGGAGGATGAAGCCAATCGCATCATCGCCCGGCTTGCTACCGAGCTTCGTCAGCCTGGACTTATGGAGAAATTTAAAACAATGAAGCAATAAGCCTATGCAGAGCACTGTTCATGCAACTGCCGTGATCGGCCAGGGTGTCGTTCTCGGAGAAGGGGTCACCATTGGGCCCTACACCGTTATTGATGATGATGTTGAAATCGGTGACGGTACCACGATAGCGCCACACGTTTACATTGCATCCGGCGCACGCATTGGCCGGGATTGCCGCATCCATTCCGGTGCAGTGCTTGCTACCGCTCCCCAGGACCTCAAGTTTGCCGGAGAGCAGACCTATCTCTATATCGGCGACCGGACGGTTATCAGGGAGTGTGTGACCCTTAACCGCGGAACAAAAGCGAGTGGGAAAACCGTTGTCGGCTCTGATAATCTTATCATGGCCTATGTGCATGCCGGTCACGACTGTGTGATTGGCAACAACGTTGTTATCGCCAACTCCGTTCAGTTCGGAGGTCATTGTGAAGTTGGCGACTATGCGGTGATCGGAGGCCTTGCCGGAGTTCACCAGTTTGTACGTATCGGCCGCTTCGCTATGGTAGGCGGTATCGCAAGAGCTTCGCTTGATGTTCCCCCTTTTGTGATGGCAGGCGGGCATGACTCTTTTCGCTATGAGGGTCTGAACGCTATCGGTCTGAAACGGCGGGGTTTTACGCCGGAGAAGATAACGCTGGTTAAAAATGCATACCGGATTCTCTTTCAGTCGGGGCTTCTTTTGGGTAACGCCCTTGAAAAGGTGAAGAGTGAACTGCCTCAGGAGCCGGAGATCAGAGAGATTCTTGACTTTTTTGCCTCGGGGCAATACGGCCGGAAATTCATCAGGCCATACAACAACTAATTTTGAGGGTGCTGCATTATGTCCCGTTGGGCAATCGGTATTGACCTTGGAGGTACGGCGATCAAGGCTGCGGTCGTCATGGAGGAGAGTGGAATCCTCACCGAGAGGAGTATTCCAACTGAAACCGCATCCGGTCCTGCGGGGGTTGTGGTACAGCTTGCATCCATTATTTCTGATCTCTACCGGGGAGCACTGCTGACTCTTGATCCCGAACGGTTTGCCGGTACCGGACTTGGCGCACCGGGCGCGGTCGATGCTGAAAAAGGGGTGTTGAGCTATCCTCCGAATCTGCCGGGATGGACCATCTTTGCGTTGCGGGATGAATTGCAGAGCTGCCTGAAGAGAGAGGAAAACCTTGAGATACCGGTGATTCTGGAAAATGATGCCAATGCGGCGGCATTGGGGGAGGCTGTGTTTGGCGCCGGCCACAGCTTCCGGGATTTTCTGCTGGTTACTCTTGGTACCGGTGTTGGCGGAGGGATAATTCTGAACCGGAAACTCTATCGCGGCCCGAATGGTACCGCCGGCGAACTCGGATTCATGATTATCGATTTCGAAGGGGAAGCCGTTCATGCCGGTATTCGGGGTACCATTGAAGGGCTTATCGGCAAAGAGCAGATTGTGGCACTTGCACGCCGGATGATTGAAGCGAGCCCCACCGGCTCCTCGGTCGGCCTGCTCTGTAATCATGACTATACCAGGCTTTCGCCCCGCCATCTTGAAAAAGCTGCACTTGAAGGAGACGAGCTCTCCCTTGCAGTCTGGAACCGGGTTGGCTCAATTCTTGGTGTGGGGCTTGCCAGTGTCGTGGCGCTTATGGATATCCGGAAATTTGTCATCGGCGGAGGTATTTCGGCTGCCGGAAACCTTGTGTTTACTCCTGCCCTGGAACAGATCAGGCGCTCCACGCTTCCTCCCATGCATGAGGGTCTTGAGCTGGTTCCAGCCCGTCTGGGCAACAAGGCAGGAGTGTATGGTGCCGCAGCGCTCTGCTTCGGCGGAACATAACCGGTGAGATCATGCTTGAAGAGCTGCTTCATCTTCTCTGCCCCAATGTCTGCATTGTCTGCAGAAAAGGACTTGTTCCCGGAGAAAAGTATTGCTGCAGCTCCTGCATGGAGGAGTTCGACTCGTTTTCAACGCCATCGGCATCAGACGCGATGCTTCGTCATACCATTGCTTCGCGGTTCGGCGGAACCTTCAATTTTGAAAAGGGATGGTGCCGTTACCTCTTTCACAAAGAGAGTTCGCTGCAACAGGCGCTTCATGCCATGAAATATGAAGGGCTCTTCAATCTCGCAAACAGTTTTGGCCGGCAGTTGGGAGCGTGGATGCTTGAGGGGTGTAACTCCCCTGATATTGACTGCATTGTTCCGGTTCCGCTTCATTCGCTGAAAAAAATCGAACGATCCTACAACCAGTCCGAAAAAATTGCAGAAGGGATCGCCGCGGTATTGCACAAGCCTCTTCGCCGTGATCTGCTGAAGAGAGTGCGCAATACACGCTCTCAGACCGGACTTTCGGCAGCGGCACGGAAAAAGAATGTAGATGGAGCATTTCAGGCTTTACCGGCACCCACCGTGCGCCACCTGCTTCTTGTCGATGATGTGGTGACAACAGGGGCGACCATGGCTGCCGCCGCCGCCGCGCTCCGCAGTGGAGGCGCTGAGCGTATTTCAATTGCCGCAGTTGCTTTGGCTGCAAAGGAGTAAAGAGGCTATGGAACTGTTTTATACATCACGCGAGCATATCGATATTGATGCCGGGCGCATCGTGATTGACAGCGATGAGTTTCATCATCTTGCGCGTGTTTTGAGAAAACAGAAGGGAGCGGTGATTCTTGTAACCGATGGCAACGGCATTCGCTGTGAGGCCAGGATTTCAGAGGTCGGCAAATCGTCGCTTGAAGCGGAGATTCTTGACCATCGCCTTGTCGGTGAGCCGAAAACCGGCGTTACGGTCGCGCTCTCCATGCTCAAGAATCCGCAGCGGTTCGAGTGGTTTCTCGAAAAGGCTACCGAACTCGGCGTCTCGTCCATCATTCCCATGATTACGGCGCGCACACTCGCCCAGCCATCAAAAGAGAGGGTCCAGGGGAGGCTTAAACGGTGGAAAACCATTGTGCTCTCAGCGGCACGTCAGTCAAAACGCTACCATCTGCCCGCGCTCAGTGAGCCGCTCACCTTTGCCCAGGTCTCAGCGCTGGAGGGCTATGATCTCAGGCTGATTCCCTACGAAGCCTCGGAGGAGGCCCCGAAAGTTGAGTTTGCCGGGAAAAAGGCGCTTTTCATGATCGGCGGTGAAGGTGGATTTACAGACAGTGAGGTGGAGAAAGCCAAAACCGCCGGTTTTTGTGAGATTTCGCTGGGAAGAACTATTCTCAGGGCTGAAACCGCCGGCATATTTGCGGTTGCACTGGTTCGAACCCGGTTGCTTGGGGAGGAGCGCTCCGAGTGGTTTTAGGGTTCGGGGTGGTCAGGAGAGAGAAAATGAAATCAAACAACCATAATTATGAACAGCATCAAAGCCAATCAGATCATACTTCTACTTGTATTACTGTTCATTTCGGCCCTCTTTTTTGCCATGATCCGCTATTTTTTCATGGCTATTTTTCTTGCGGCCATCTTTTCTGCGCTTGCCATGCCGCTTTTCAACCGATTCAATAGATGGTTCAGAGGAAGCCAGAGCCTTAGTGCGGCCATGACCATTGTCACGCTTCTTCTTGTGGTTTTTCTTCCTCTCGCGGCACTCCTTGGTGTTGTTGCTTCACAGGCGGTCCGCCTGAGCAGTATCGCGTTGCCCCTGATACAGCAGCAGATCAAGGAGCCTGCGGTTTTTGATCAGCAGCTGCGTACGCTGCCGTTTTATGATGAACTTGCGCTCTATCGCGAGGAGATCCTCAAAAAAGCAGGGGAGCTCGCTTCACAGGCAGGGTCACTGCTTTTCAGCTCGATCTCCTCATTTACCGTCTCTGCGGTCAATGACCTGTTTCTGCTCTTTATCTTTCTCTACACCATGTTCTTTTTTTTAAAGGACGGTCAGCTTTTCCTGGACAGGATTCTCGCCTGTCTTCCCCTTACCAAGAGCGATGAATACAGGCTTCTTGACCGCTTTCTTTCGGTGACGAGGGCTACGCTCAAAGGGACGCTCGTCGTGGGAGTTGTCCAGGGCTCTCTTGCCGGTCTTGCCCTGCATTTTGCCGGAATCGAGAGTGCCATTTTCTGGGGAACTGTCATGTCGGTCATTTCGGTTGTGCCGGTTCTCGGTCCTCCGATCGTATGGGTTCCTGCCGTCATCTATCTTGCCGCAACCGGACAGTATCCTCAAGCTATAGGCGTTGCGCTCTTCTGCAGCATTGTTGTCGGTCAGATTGACAATATTATCCGTCCTATCCTGATCGGGCGCGATACACGGATGCATGAGCTGCTGATATTTTTCAGCACGCTTGGGGGCATCGGGTTTTTCGGACTTTTCGGTTTTATTCTTGGTCCCATTATCGCTGCGCTTTTTGTTACACTGTGGGAGATGTACGCCGAGAGCTTCAGCGAATTTCTTGCAGAGATTAAAGGCGAAAAGCCCGCCGGGGAGTGATGAACGGCCCAGGTCAACAGAGCAGAGCGGTAAAAATAGCAACAAAAAAGCGACCCGGTGGTCGCTTTTTTGTTGTATTTGCGGGTGATGCACTCAGTTGCTTCTGACAACCTCTTCGGCTGCGAAGAAGAACGATGCCTCAATAGCGGCGTTTTCGACAGAGTCGGAACCGTGGATGATGTTCTCACCCTTGCTGTCGGCATAGAGCTTGCGGATCGTGCCTTCATCAGCCTGGGCAGGATCGGTTGCACCGATTACGGTACGGAAATCAGCGACGGCATTTGCTTTCTCAAGAATCATCGGTACGCAGGGACCTGACGACATGAACTCAACCAGTTCGCCGTAAAAAGGGCGTTCACGGTGCACGGCATAAAATTCTCCGGCGGTCTCTTTGGTGAGTCTTGTCTTTTTCATGGCTACAACCCGGAAGCCTGCGCGTTCAATTTTGTCGATAACTGCACCGATAAGCTGCTTGCGGACACAGTCTGGCTTGAGGATGGTAAGCGTTCTTTCCATGGTGTGTGTATGCGTTTGCGTTACTGAAGAAAAAAGTTTGAGCGAAGATACATAAACTTGCAGGATTATTGAAAAGTATGTGCGGATTTCCTGCTCTTGAGTCGCTGAAACGCTCGGGGAGCATCACACTCAGGCAAGTGGTAAAATTTGATGATCATGAATTTTACCTTTATCTTTAAGAAACCTCTTCAGGCAGTTTTTCTGCCGGGGATTCCTTTTCTGTAATGACAAGGTCATTTTTATTAACCCCCAATGAAATCCATCATGAAATTCATTGCACCAAAACAGATCGTCCGTCTCTGGATTGTATTACTGCTTAGTGGACTGAGTATGGTTACGTTTTCAACGCTATCGAATGCGGCAGCTCTCGGTGATGCGACAGGTGGAGGTATTGTCTTTTTTGTCGATAAAACAGGCGAGCATGGCCTGATTGCCGCCAGGCAGGATCTGCCGGGTCACTCAGCCGGTATTAACTATGACGGCTTTTTTACCTGGAAAGATGCCAAAAAAGGTTGTGAAAATCTTGAACTGAACGGCTTCAGCGACTGGTTCCTGCCAAACAAGGAGCAGTTGAACCAGCTCTTTGCCGCCCGGGTTCTGGTCGGTGGTTTTGGCGGAAGCGACTACTGGAGCTCCACCGAGAATGGATCAAAAGCAGCCTGGGGTCAGTACTTCCTGAGCGGCGTTCAGTACTCCGGCACAAAAACACACGTTGACCGTGTCCGGGCAATCCGGTCGTTCTGATTTACCTGCTATTTATTGTCAGAGGGCGGGCCACCGCCCTCTGACAATTTCACGGTTCCCCTTTTTGTGTAAAAAGGACCAAAAGGAGTTCAGGGAGAGCAAAGACCAGGAGCAATCCCAGGGCACTTTTTTTTTCAACAATCATTTTTCTTCAATACTGTCCACAGCGTCCACTTAAGTCCACCATTTCTTCTTCCACTTGAGTCCACTTCTCTTGTTCTGTAACTCTTGTGCATCATCATGAGCTCTCAGCGAATCAAAACATTTCTTGAAGCTCTCTGTATTCATGGAGAGGAACGCTACGATCTTGTGCAGGCATTGCGCGAAGTTGTGCTTGCTCTGGACGACTCGATTACCGAGGAGATTAAATATGGCGGTCTCCTCTTCTCTGCCGGTAAACCATTCTGCGGTATTTTCTCCTACGCAAAGCACGTTTCGCTTGAGTTCAGCGAAGGCGCGGCACTCCCTGACCCGCACAGGGTGCTTGAAGGTGACGGGAAATTCCGCCGTCACATCAAGCTTCTTTCTCAGGAAGAGATCCACTCAAAGCACATTCCTGAATATCTTGCGCAGGCCTTCAAAGCTGCCGGGACGAATTGATTACCACTAACTGATGGAGCGAGAAAAAAAATGGACATAGAACCGATTGGAATCATACATACACCCTTCGAGTCAAAGAAGGAGTGCCCAATGCAAACGGTTTATGCATCGGATTCGCCTGGTCGTGTTGAGATATTCATGAACTATGAAGCCGGTCTGAAGGATATCGAGACATTCTCTCATATTTATCTACTCTATCTATTTGACCGGGCCGGAAGCATAGAGCTGGTACGTCCGACATTTCTTGATGATGAGCCGCACGGCATCTACGCATCAAGACATCCATGTCGCCCAAATAGCATAGGCCTCTCTATCGTCAAGTTACTACGCCGGGAAAACAATATTCTGTTCGTTGAGGGTGTTGATATCCTGAACAAGACACCGCTATTGGACATTAAACCATACATCCCAAAGTTCGACGCTGTTGTTTCAGCATCCGAAGGGTGGACTGCCGGAAAGCAATGGCGCCCCAAACAGGAAGGCAGAGAGTGAATAAAGGAGCGATTTCCCCCTTCCTGGTTGATGATTGACGCGAAGGCGCTTATACTGTGCCTAGTTGTACATAGATATCAAATATGGTATCGAAGAAATGCAGATTGTGAAGATAAATGTCAAATAGATCTACAGGCCGTTGTTGCCTGAAATGGAAATGACATCAATCTAAGTAGATAACTATGGCTCGTGATATGACTATCGGCGATACCCTTTTTGAACGAGTTGTCGAGATTCTTGAACAAGCTCGTTCAAATGTGGTGCAGTCAGTCAATACCAATATGGTCACGGCTTATTGGCTGATTGGTCGGGAAATTGTTGTTGAGATACAGGAAGGCAAAGAGCGGGCTGTGTACGGAAAACAAGTCATAGAGGTGCTTTCACGGCAACTGACTGATCAATATGGATCCGGTTATTCTTTAACCAATGTTAAATATTTTAGGCAGCTATATCAGACATGGCCGGATCGACTCTCAATTCTTCTTCAACAGGAAGGAGCATCGGCAGCCCAACAAAAAAGCCACCCGCCGGGTGGCCAATTCGCTACAGACTTTTCACCGAAGCTTTCATGGTCGCATTACCGCGCTCTGATGAGAGTGTCGAACACTCCGGCACGGGAATTTTATGAGCGGGAAGCAATTGAGTGTGGTTGGAGTAAAACGCAACTGGAAAGACAGATACAAACCTCATACTATGAGAGAATTATTGCTCATCATGGAGAACAAGGGTTAATCGCGGGCAATCGCGAACGGTTGCCCGGTGAACCATTCAGTCCGGTTGAAGTGTTGAAATCACCCATGGTGCTGGAATTTCTTAATCTGCCAAATGTTCCGAATCTGCATGAAAGCGCATTGGAACAGGCGATTATCAGTAATCTGCAATTTTTCCTTTTGGAGCTGGGTAAAGGATTTTCCTTTGTTGCCCGCCAAAAACATATCAGGTTTGATGATGATGATTTTTATGTGGATCTGGTCTTTTACAATTTTATTCTGAAATGTTTTTTGTTGATTGACCTGAAACTTGGCAAACTGACCCATCAGGATGTTGGGCAGATGGACGGCTATGTGCGCTTGTTTGAAGAGCAGTTTAAAGTATCTGGTGACAATCCGACCATTGGCCTGATTCTATGCTCCGACAAAAGTGAGGCGGTTGCCAAATATTCTGTTTTACATGAAAGCAAACAGATATTTGCCTCGAAATATCTCAAATTCCTTCCGACGGAAGAGGAACTCAGGCTGGAAATCGAAAAAGAACGGCGGTTGATTGAGGCGAATCTGGATGACCGGAAGCGCCTATCATCACTCGATGAAAACAGATCAAGGTGAAATTGAGAAGGCTCAAAAACTGCGAAAGATTTTTATAGAGGAGATGTCACGATGAAGACAAAAAACTTTGATGATCTGCTTGCAGAGAATCTCAAGGACAAGGAGTTCAAAAAGGAGTATGATGCTCTTGAAGAGGAGTTCGAGGTTGCCAGGGAGATTATCCATCTTCGCTTGAATGCCGGTCTGACCCAAAAAGAGCTTGCCCGTCAGGCTCATACCTCACAAGCTGCTATTTCCCGCTTGGAATCAGGAAATTACCGCAACGTCAGTCTGGCATTTCTCCGCCGTGTCGGAGCGGTTTTGGGTGTCAAGCCCCGCGTCAGTTTTCAGTAGGGGAGTTCCCTTATGCCTGAATAATCCCATCTCTTTCACGTCCTTTATTTTTGCCGGTAATATCTGTAGCTTTACGGTAATTAAGGAAAGCTTTACACAGAAAGATGTTGATTACTTTTCTTAATTAATTAGGCAGATTAGCCTAAATAAACCTATTTAAAAAAAATAAGGGTTGGGGGAATATGTCAGGAGTATCGATTGATGATGTCTGGAGTCGGCTCAAAGATTTTGAGGGACACGATTTCACAACGAAGAAGGGATTGCCCTTCACGTTCACACTCCGAGGAGACATCTTCCGTCCGAGTCGAACGAAGTACAACGTGGCAAAGTCGGATTTTTGTAAAGCACTAAAATATGTACCGTATACCGGTCCAGGGAAAATCAATCACATTGTGCGTGGACCTTCCTATGTTTGGGCAGTGTTGCATGATAAACGAATTCGGCAGTATGATTGGTAGCGTGTATCCGACACGTTGGGAACTTTAGTGATATGGCCTGTCCATCCAACCAATCATTTCTTCAATCTCGCAGGATTGAGAATTTTGTGGAGAATGAATGATCAATCCCGTTCCTTTTCCGCTGTATTTATTTTAGCAGAAAAAAAAGCTGTTATTTTAACGGCATTTATATTGCGGACTGTCTGGTTTATGAGAAGTCAATGTTAGTGTGTAACAATAATTACCTTAAGGAGTATGCTAATTGTCGCATAAATTGAATCAATTGTTAGATAAGGCAGAACTGCTCAGAAACTCTTCTTCCGGAACTCCTGAATTCAAAGCTTGGAAAGACGCTGTAATTCGCTTTCTCAAGAAGCAATATGGAGACTCTTCACATGAAGTTACATCATTCGGAAAAATTAGGTTTTACGATTTCTATAGTTGTATTGATGTTGTTCAAGGAGATATACGGGAAAATCCTGCAAAAATAAGAGAGATGTTCCTTAAAGGATTAGAGACTGCTATCTTGTATTTAAAAAACTATTTAGCTGACTTTTCAGAAGAATCGTTGACAGTAAATATCGTGAGTGGGCAGGCTGTTGATAGTGATACACCCGATGTTTTTGTCGTCCACGGAAGAAATGACGGCGCAAAGGCACAAGTTTCAAGTTATTTACTCAAACTTGGGTTGAAACCAATCATTTTACATGAACAGCTCAATCAAGGCCAAACTATAATTGAGAAATTTGAAAAACATGCAAATGTTAAAGCAGCCATCGTGTTGTTTACTGACGACGATCTTGGGAAATATAGAGATGATGAAGTTCTTGAAGTCCGGGCCAGACAAAATGTAGTATTTGAGGCAGGCTATTTTATTGGAAAGATTGGCCGTCAAAATACGATTATTCTGTTATCAAGTGGGTTGAAAATTCCATCAGATTTGCAAGGTTACGTAAACTTTGAACTCGATGATCGGCAACGTTGGCATATAGACGTTGCGAAAGAGTTGAAAGGTATCGGGTTTAACATAGATATGAATAAACTATAATTTTGCCTATGCGTAGGTAACCGATTACAATAAAAGTTTATATGCCTACATTTTTAACCCCGAATCCTATTTGGCGTAGTAAATGCCTAGCATGAACGAAACTTACTGAAGTCATTGCAAATCGTCGTGAGTGGTTTGAGAACAAGGCAACGCAGGAACCGGAATGTATTCGCGAGTACATGAGGATTTTGAGCACCTCCCAACGCAGTAATCGAACAGCGTAACAGATTTGAACGGAGCCGCTTAAACAGCGTCGATTTTTGCCAGGAAATCCCTCATCGGCTGATAGCTATGCCTGCTTTGGACGTTGTGAGAAAATGTGTGAGTTTTTAAGAAGAAGCATCATCGGGTCTGAAGATGGAGGTATCATTATGACTTTAACAGAGGCAATTATTAAGGATGTACAGGCATTGTCAGAATCGAAACAGGCAGAAGTTCTTGATTTTGTGCAATATCTTCGTTTAAAGGCCGAAAAAAAGGAGATAAAGGATTGGGCAGATTTTTCCCTTTCTGCTGCGTTGAGAGGTATGGAGGAGGAAGCAAATCCCTATTCGCTCAATGATATCAAGGAATCATTCTCATGATTACCGAAGCTCAGATTTCCTCAAACAGATCGAAAAGATACCAAGCATCCTTTTTCTTGAATATGGTTCTCGATTTACACTATGCCTGATCCTTCCATCAATACTGCATATCTGAAGCTTTCCGTTTCCGAGCGCATTCAGCTCGTTGAGGACATCTGGGACAGCATTGCTGCCGAGGCGTCAGAAGCGGTTGAGTTGTCGCCATCACAGATTGATGAGTTACATCGTCGCGTTGCAGCACACCGTGCGGACCCTTCCTCGGCTATACCATGGGAACAGGTCCGATCAAAATTGTTTCCCGGTAAACCCTGATGTTGGTTGTGCTCCGTCCAGAGGCTGAGCAAGAGTTTCTTGAGGCTCAGGCCTGGTATGAATCAAAAGCCTTGGGGCTTGGCTTTGAGTTTGCTCGTGCCGCTGACGCAGCATAGCATCTGCTCTTCGCAATCCTTTTGGGCATTTACGCATAGGCGATGAGTTCCGCAGGGTGCTCTTTCGCAAGTTTCCCTACGTGCTCATCTATCTCCCAAGTCTTGATGAGCTGCTCGTGGTTTCCTTCTTTCATCAACGTCGTAAGCCGGGTGTCTGGCATGAGCGTTTGAAGTGAAGAATAAGAATGATGTTCCGCAATAATCAACATGCTGTTCCCGACGTTTCGGGGTGAGAATTTCGATCCCGATTTGTCAAAACGGAACATTTAAAAAAGGGCACCTCTATTAATTGTCGTGAGCGGTTCGAGTGCGAGGCGGATGGAGCGCAAAAACCGGAATGTACACGCGAGTACATGAGGATTTTGAGCACCACCCAACAAAGCAATCGAATCGCGGAACAAATTAATAGAGAGTGCCTCCTATGCGGCGTCGATTTTCGCCAATAAATCCCTCATTGGCTGATAGGTTATCGGCAGGAGATCGCTGTAGGAGAGCACGACCTCGCCGAGTTCATCGATCATGACATAGGCGCGCTGCGACATGCCCAGGAATCCGAGGGCATCGTAGGCTTTTGCGGTTGATTTTTTGGTGTCGCTGAGCAGGGTGAAGGGGAGCTGATGTTTCTCTCCGAACTTCTTATGTGACTCTACACTGTCGGAGCTGATGCCGAGCACCACAATGCCTCGTTTGGTGAACTCCGTCACATTGTTCCGATAATCGCACAACTGGGCGGTACAGACCGGTGTGTCATCACCCGGATAGAAGATAAGCAGCACTTTTTTGCCGATGAACTCCGACAGTGAAACCATTTTTCCGTCACTGTCCGGGAGGGTGAAGGCCGGTGCTTTTGTGTTTTCAGCTATCATGGTGGTGTAAGGTTTAACTATTTATCTCTGGAGCGAGATAATAGAACACTTCTTACAACACGGGAGTTGCAGGTTTCAGATATAAAGGTATTTTTTCCTCCATTGCAGTAAAATAAGCAGTTCTGTATTTCACCCGTCCCGGTTGATTTGTCATTGCATGGAACGGTTCAACACCGTTACGGTGTTACGTCAGAGTGGAGTAACAATACAGGAGAGCAATTATTATAGTCAGATTTCAAAATGCGTTACCGGTTACACAACTACATTGGTTTTTTTTACGCGAGCCGGAGGCTCCGGGGTATGCATATTCGTCTGCTGCCGATCTTCTCGGGACTACTTCTTCTCGGGTTTTCTTTTTTTTCTCTCTCATGCAGTTCGGGCAACAGTGCAGAGGAAAACTCGACCAAATTATACGAGCAGGCATCGGCATATAAAAACAAGGGGGAGTATCTCAAAGCGATCGACTGTTACAATAAAGGGATCGCTCTTGACAGTCTGAACATTACCTCGCCGAAAGTTGTTGCGGCATTACATGAGAAGAGAGCGCTTGAGGGAGTGACCGGTTCATACTATGACGCACTGAGAACAACACTGCGTCTTGAGAAGCTTCCTGAAGGAGTGCTCTCCGATTCACTTCGTAACGCAATGCTTGCAGAGAAGGCGGTCTGGCTTCGGGAGCTTGGAAGTTTTCGGGGGGCAGCTGCGTCACTTGAAAAAGTCTCTTCTCCGGCACCGCAAATCCGTTTCGAGCTGGCATCGCTCTACCGTGAGCTTGGCGACTATCGGAAGGCGGCGGAGATCTATAGTGAGTTTACCGGTACTGAGCGTGCCCCGGTCATTCGGATAACGGCATTGTCCGGGCTGCTTCAGTGCAAGGTTGCCGAGCCGGAGCTCAATATTGAGAGTGTAGATGCCATTGCCGGAAAGATTGCTGCGGAGTCCGGACGGGTATTTGGCATGCAGGAGGATTTGATTGAAAGGATTCAGGCACTCCGTACCGCATCAAAAAGTTTGCAGCTCCTTCCGAACCATAAGCGTAATGCCAGCTACCTTCTCTTCAGGGCGCTTACGCTTGCCGAAGAGTCCAAAAATCAGCTGCTCGTGCAGATTCTCCGCTTTGAATCCAATGCGGTTATCGTGCGCAAACCCGACTCTTTTCGTGAGGCTGCCGAATATTTTCGACTGAAAAACTTGCCCTATGCCCGCTCAGCAGCACTCTTTATGCTGGCTGAAAGCGACGGGATTGATGATGCAGAGAGAGTTTCATCCCTGCAGCAGGGTTTTTCTGTCAGCCGTAACAGTGCCCCCCCCTGGCCCGGAGAGGCCTCTCTTCAGCTTGAAAAAAATGCCGGGAAGCGGCTTGTCGGGCTTCTGCTTGAAAAATCAAGGATTTTTGAGCTCTTTGATGCTTCCGAACAGACCGGTTTTCTTGCACTTCAGCGATCAATACAGCAGGATCGGCGAAGTTTACTGCCGGGGAAAGAGCATGCGCTACTGAATGCCGAGATATGCCGGTTACAACATGAGATTTCAGGATTGCTGCAGCGCAAAGCCGATATTTTTTTTCGTGCTGAAGGCTATGAAAAAAACAGAGCTGCCGACCAGGCAATAAATATAAAGAGAGGCCGGTTGCTGGAGCTCGTTTCGAGGGTGCGCAGTATAAATCCGCGTACGGCTGAAATCATGCGGTTTTCCCCTGAAGCGCTTCAATCTGTTCAGGGAAGGCTGAAGGATGATCAGGCTATCATAAAGCCATTGATTTCCGACTCACTATGCGGAGTTATGCTTATCGGGAAGCGACAGCTGCAGATTGCCGTAAGCAGCCGCTTTGATTCTCTGCATACCGCCGATTCATCCATACGTACGTTCAGGCGTGAATTGGCTCATGGAAATATACACCAGACAGTCGAAAAGGAGTGGTTTAGAAAAGCGTTCAGTGAATCACTCGAGGGCTCAATTGAGGGTTATCGGCATCTGGTTATCATTTCCTCGGATCTATTTCCATTCCATATTTTGGCAGAAGGGAATCATTCCTTGGATGAAAAAAGGTATTCATATCTGCAATCCATAACAGAGTTTTCTCTGTTATCGCAGCCGTTGAAGCCGGAGATCTGGGCTTCAAAAATATATTTTTATCCTGTTGATAATGTTTCAGGAGCAAGGATACATAAACTTTTTGCCCCCCAGGACAGGATTTTTCTGCTCTGGAAAGAGTACCGGAATTCAGAGCTTGATGCACTTCGCCAACAGATAGCCCTTGCGATGCAGGGTACCGTATCTGCTTCTGAAGCAATGGTTTCTATTGCTGAAAAATCTGCCGGAGGTCGTGAAATATGGCGATATGTTTCTTTATACGGTGATGATTAAGCCGAAGGGATTGTTATATGCTGTTTATAGTGTTTTTTTTAAGCTTTTGTTAATGCTTCTTATGGATTGCGATATATACTTTGTGGATAAAAACAGGTAAAACAATTTTTATAAAGGGAATAAAAACTCTTTGTTTATTGAAAGGCGTGCAGGTTTTTTTTAAATTTACAAATATTATTGTTTGTACTTATTCTCATGTTACTCGTAATCCGGACTCATCTCTATGACGGACAAGGTATCAAGCAGTAGTGCGCTGGATCTTATGGCAAGGGAGCTGAAGAGAGCCAGAATGGAGAGTAATCTCCGCCTTGAGGATATCAGCCGACAGATCACCATCCAGAAAAGCTATCTCGAAAATATTGAGGAGGGGGACTTCACTTTCCTCTCCAGAGCCTATATTTTTGCCTATATCAAGTCCTATGCCCGGTTTTTAGGGGTCGGCAATGATGAGATACTTGAGCAATGCAGGAAAGATCTGCAGGTCTCCGGAGCAACTCCTCGAGCGGCAACTGATGAAGGCGTTTCAGCAGAGAATCAGAAGCAGAGAAGAATCACTGACGAATATCCTTCGGAAGTCCGGATTCAGAAATCATTGGTTTCATGGAAAACGCTCACGGCATTGATTGTTCTCATTGCTGTAGCTGTTCTTGCCGCTCTTTATTTTTCCGGTAATTACCAGTTGTCCGTAACTCCTGCACCGGCTCCGGTTGCCATGCCTTCACCAGCGGTGGAGGATACCGTTGCAGTTGCCGAGCAGATAGTTGATTCTCTTGCAATCAAAAGTGACGATACATCAAACCCCTCTGTGGATCGCGAACGCCCTTCTCCTCCGGAAATCCAGACTTCGCCGGCTACGTCTGCATCTCCGGATCGTCCGGCTCCTCCGCAGCCTCCCGCCCGTCGGGAAGCCCCTGCTGCAGAGGAACCCCCTGTTTCCCGGTAGACAGTCTGGGAATAGTGAAGAAAGTGGACGTTAGTGGTCAATGTAATGGTGGAGAGTAGTGGACTGACGTGGACAGGGAAAATTGAACCTTGTTCATCGTGTCTTTATTTTATAAGTCTCATTTGTCCTGTACCTCCTGTTCACCTCTCCCTGAACTCCTTTTGGTCCTTTCTTTTGTGGAGAAAAACCCCGGTCATTTCCACTTCTCCTTTTTTTCTCCCGGCAGTTGTTCCTGCTCTTTTTTGAAATAAGATAAAAAAAGTCTAATTATTGGAATTAATAGTACCGTTTTACCATTTCTTAATGCATATTCATGACTGAGCATAAAATAGTAATGCAGGATGCAGCGCTCAGGGGTATAATGTAATGGGTTGCGGGCGGTGGTGTGATCCTGTGTTTGTTATCTATGCTGCTCGTTGTTGTGCTTTTCATGATGAGACTTTTCGCTTGTGCCGGTTGCACTCCTTGTTGTGATAAAGAGCGTATATTGGCTATTATTAGCATCAATCAACCACGGCCAAGGCCGTAACCACGAATATTGAAGTATTATGGCAGACATGAAGGTTTATTTTGATCACAATGCCACAACTCCGCTGCATCCGGAGGTGAAAAAAGAGATGATTGCGGCCATGGAGATGTTCGGCAATCCTTCGAGCATGCATGCATACGGACGTGAAGCACGGGCAAATGTTGAGGCGTCACGCAGGAAAGTGGCTGAATTTATCGGGGCGCACGATGAGGAGATTATTTTTGTCGGCAGCGGGTCCGAGGCAAACAATACCGTGCTTTCACTCTTTGTCTGTGCGACGAATCAGTGTGTAGGCGGTTGCGGGATGCGCAGTACGATTATTACCACAAGAATCGAACACCCCTGTGTGCTTGAAACGGCTGAATGTCTTGCACACCGCGGGGCACATGTCAAATATCTTGATGTTGACCGTTACGGCAAAATCGATCTCGATCAGCTTCAGGGTATGCTTGGTGATGATGTCGGTCTGGTTTCGGTTATGATGGCAAACAATGAGATCGGCACCCTGCAGGATATTGAAGCGATTACCAAAATGGTGCATGCAAGCGGTGCCTATATGCATACTGATGCCGTTCAGGCAGTAGGGAAAGTGCCTGTTGATGTCCGCAGGCTCGGAGTGGATTTTCTGACTATTTCAGGTCACAAGATATATGGTCCTAAAGGTGTCGGTGCTCTTTTTGTGAAAAAAGGAGTCTCCTACTGCCCGCTGATCCGGGGTGGTCATCAGGAGAGGGGCCGGAGGGCCGGAACGGAAAATACCCTCGGCATTCTCGGCCTCGGCCGTGCTGTAGAGATGAGAGCGCTTGAAATGACGGAGGAGCACAATCGGATGGTTCAGCTTAAAACAGCCCTGAAAGAGGGGATAGAAGCGCGTATTGACGATATCTCTATCAATGGTCACCCGACAGACTCTCTTGCAGGAACGCTTAATGTCTCTTTTGAAGGCGTGGAGGGCGAAGCAGTTCTGCTCTATCTGGATCTGGAAGGCATAGCCGTCTCAACAGGATCAGCCTGTGCATCGGGTTCTCTTGACCCTTCCCATGTTCTTCTTGCTACCGGTGTGGATGCCGAGCGTGCGCACGGCTCAATACGGTTCAGTATGGGACGGGAGAGTACGATGCAGGAGGTGGATTATCTTCTTGACGTATTACCAGGAACAATTAACAAAATAAGAAACATGTCAACGGCATATATAAAAGGAGGAGTGCATGCTGCAAGCAGGTGAGTGGGCATATAGCGATACGCTGAAGGAACATTTCATGAACCCTAAGAATATTCTGCAGGGTGAGAATACCGATGATTTCGATGGTGTAGGTATGGAAGGCAACCTGCAGTGCGGGGATCAGATGATGGTGGTCATAAAGGTAGACCGCGAAAAAGATGTGATCACCGACTGTCAGTGGAAACATACGGTTGTGCAAGTGCAATTGCCAGCACTTCGGTTCTTTCCGAGATGGTCAAGGGCCGGACGCTTGACCAGGCATTCAATATCTCCCCGAAAGAGGTTGCCCTGGAGCTTGGCGGTCTTCCGGATAACAAGATTCACTGCTCGGTGCTTGGTGACAAGGCTCTGCGGGCAGCCATCAACGACTACTATACCCGTAACGGCATGACCGACAAGGTCAAGAAGGCGGATGTTAAGGTGATATGCCAGTGCATGAATGTTACCGATCACGATATTGAGGATGCTGTGCTTGAAGGTGCCCGTACCTATCTGGAGCTGCAGGAACACACCAAACTTGGAACGGTATGCGGCCAGTGCAAGGATGAAGCTGAAGTGCTGCTTGAAAAGTTCAAGCATATCCATTTTGGTGTCTGAATGAAAGGAGCGTATCTTCCGTAAAGATTGAGCTGGAGAACAAGAGGTAAAAACAGGGAAGCAAAGTGCCATCTCCTGTTTTTGCCTCTCTTCGCTTGTATTGCCAGGCCATTCCATGATGCTACCGGAACAGAGAAGCCATGACGCAACGATGGAGAAAAACGCTCTCATTTTCCGCAGCCCTCCCGTTAACAGCATTTCTTCTCAATTTCTGCTGGGAGTCCCTGCACGGACTGCTGTTTGAGGCACACCCCGGAATGCCGGCAGGCGAGTATGTTCCGATGATGCTCTTTATGGCGTTGATGGATACACTCGGCATCGTCGCACTCTATCTGTTTACCGCTCTTATTGCCCGTCGATGGAGCTGGCTGTGCAGTTGGCGCAACAACGCCATTTTTTTTCTTTCCGCTCTTGCTGCGGCATTCACTATTGAGTATATCAGTATCAATGTGCTGCATCTCTGGCACTACCGAACGGCAATGCCTGTGGTGTTCGGGGTCGGTTTGCTGCCCCTTGTTCAGCTCGCCCTTACCGGACTCTTGTCTGTTTTTGTGGCCGGACGGCTTGCATCAAACAGCTGAGGGCCTTTTCCGGATGGCGCGAAGGGCCTGTTGTTGTTCTGACAGAACATTTTATCAATGAGAAATACGAATCATGAGCACTGAACGGAGTAACCGTTTCTATATTCACACTTTCGGGTGTCAAATGAATCAGGCTGACTCTGCAATCATGGCAGCGCTGCTGGTAGAGGATGGCTACGTTCCGGCAGAGAGCGAGGGTGAGGCGGGGATTATACTGCTCAATACCTGTGCGGTTCGCGAAAATGCGGTCGAGCGTATTGAGCACTACCTCCAGCATCTTCTGGGAATGAAACGAAAACAGAAGGATCTGATTCTCGGTGTTGCCGGCTGTATTCCCCAGTATCAGCGTGAGGAGATGTTTTCAATGTCTCCGGCGATTGATTTTCTTGCCGGACCGGATACCTATCGTTCACTCCCCCTGCTTATCAGTCAGGCTCGATCGGGAAAGAGAGCTGCATCGCTGGAGTTCAACCCGGCTGAGACCTATGCGGGTATTGATCCGCGCAGGCAGGGGTTGATTACGGCCTTTGTGCCGGTTATGCGGGGATGCAATAACATGTGTGCTTACTGCGTTGTGCCTTTTACCCGTGGCCGTGAACGTAGTCACACCATGAGTTCGGTTCTCGATGAGGTGCGCAAGGTTGCCGCTTCAGGATACCGGGAGATCACGCTGCTCGGGCAGAATGTCAACTCCTACTCTGCCCCTGACAGGGATATGGATTTTGCGGGATTACTTGAGGCCGTCAGTCGCCAGGCGCCTGAGCTCAGGATTCGCTTTACCACCTCCCATCCGAAAGATATCTCCGAATCGCTGGTTCGCACCATAGCCCGGCGACCGAACATATGCAATCACATCCATCTGCCGGTTCAGTCCGGTTCGTCAAGGGTTCTGGGTCTTATGAACCGGGGGCACACCATAGAACAGTACCGCGAAAAAATAGCCCTTATCCGTTCGGTCATTCCCGATGTATCCCTCTCAACGGATCTCATTGCAGGATTCTGCGGTGAAGATGAGGCCGATCATCAGTTGACACTCAAACTGCTTTCAGATATACGGTTTGATGCGGCCTATATGTTTTTCTACTCCACACGGCCCGGCACCCTCGCCGCCCGCACTTTGGAGGACGATGTTCCCGAAGCGGTCAAAAAGCGGAGGTTGCAGGAGATCATCGATCTGCAGAACGATATTTCCGGTCAACTGCTTCAGCAATCAATCGGTTCGGTGGTTGAAGTGCTTGCCGAATCTGAAAGCCGGCGCTCTGCTGCGCAGCTTATGGGCAGGACGGATACAAACCGGGCGGTTGTTTTTGATCGAAAAGGCTATCAGCCGGGTGATCTTGTCAGCGTGCTGATCACGTCGGCCACATCAGCGACCATGACCGGGACTCCGACTGACAGCCCCAGGTGTTAGGTAGGGGCAATCCCTTGTGGTTGCCCTGAAGAAGAAAATTACAGGATATGTGGGTCCTTTTCTTTTCTGTCGGGGCTGGCTTCCAACCCTTGCAGGATTAGGGCTTTTTTATCTTGAGCCGTATTTGTAAATTGTCCCTTTGATCTCAATCATTTAACAGTCCCCCGTCGGGGCTCCGGAGAGAAGTACAGTATGTCAGTTCCCGCAAGACTCGGTTTTACCGATAAAGTTAGAGCACACCTTGAACTCCTTGATCCTGTTACCTGGATCAGTGTATTTCCCTGTCTTGCTGCAGGTGTTATGGCTTCAGGAGCCATGAAGCCGACTCTTCACGACTATCTTCTCCTTTTTGCCATCTTTCTCATGTTCGGTCCTCTTGGTACCGGTTTCAGTCAGTCGGTCAACGACTGTTTTGATCTTGAGCTTGACAGGGTCAATGAGCCAACGCGCCCGATTCCCTCTGGCCGTTTAAGTGAAAAAGAGGGGTTGTGGAACAGCATCATTGCTCTTCTCTCAGCCATCGGTCTTGGCTTGTTCCTCGGTCTGCATATTGGCGGGGTTCGTGGTATCGTGATTATCGCGTCAATTTTATCGGCACTTTTTGTGGCCTATATCTATTCAGCACCTCCGCTTAAGCTGAAAAAAAATATTCTTACCTCAGCACCCGCCGTCGGTTTTTCCTATGGCTTTGTCTCTTTTTTATCGGCAAACGCCCTCTTCGGTGATATCCGTCCTGAAGCTGTCCTGCTCGCCAGCCTGAACTTTTTTATGGCCGTGGCATTGATCATACTCAACGACTTCAAGTCGGCGGAAGGGGACAAGGATGGCGGTCTCAAATCGCTGACGGTCATGATCGGCGCAAGAAAAACCTTTCTGGTATCCTTTATCATTATTGATCTTGTTTTCGCTGTGCTTGCCTACTTCTCTTTTTCAGAGGGGTTTATGATTCCTACGGTTTTTGTCCTTATCGGTCTTGTGCTCAATCTCTATCTTCAGGTGCAGCTTCTGCGTGATCCAAAAGGAGGAATCTCATTCCTGCAGGGGGCTGTTGATGACGGTTTCGGCAATGCAATCGGCAAGAGTGATGTTCAGGAGCACAATGCGTTTCTCCGCTTTCAGGTGGCAAACAACATTCTGTTTTTAATCAATAATCTTCTGATTGCCGGTATGGTCGGTATGAAATATCTGTAAGGTTGGATTGTTATTTTTACAAAGTGTGGTGGATACTGTTCAGTGATGATCGGGCTGTCTGTTTTCAATAGTAATCGTTAAAAATAATAGTGCTATGGATACTCTTCAGTCTACTTTTTTTTCGCTGCCGGTGGTATGGCACAATGCGCTGGTTACCCTGATGACCTTTGTCTATGTATTCAGTGTTCCGCCGCTGATGGACTATTTCGTAACCAACCACTCTCTTCCACGCGATATCAGCCGCAAAATCACCCACATCTGTGCCGGATCAGTTATTGTGTTTCTTCCCCTTTTTATTGACACGGACTGGTCACACTATCTGAATATTACCGTTTTTGCTGTCTGGACCCTGCTTTTGATCCAGAAAGGGCTCTTTGCTGCCGATGATGACCAGGCGGTGAAAACCATGACACGAACCGGTGACAAGCGCGAGCTGCTCAAGGGTACGCTCTATTTTGTGGTTGTTGCCATGATCTGCGGAACGGTTTACTACAAACAGCCGGCAGGGATTCTTGCCATGGCTGTTCTCGGTTGGGGAGATGGTCTCGCTCCGATTATCGGTACCCGCTTCGGCAGGTTGAAATACCGGGTACTCAGTGATAAAAGTGTTGAAGGGAGTCTTGCTTTTCTTGTAGGAAGTATTGCCGCAGGCCTTTTCTTTGTGCAGCTTATCGTGCCCGGATCGATAGCAACGGACAAAATTATACTGATTGCGGTTATTGCAACGATTGTTGAAGGTGTCAGTCCCAAAGAGGTCGACAACCTGACTATTCCGGTTGCAGTTATTGCTGCTGCCCGTTTTTTGTAAAAGCAGGATGAACGCATGACGACAGGACCGGCGAGCTATTTTATCAGCGACTTTCATGCCGGGCTGCAGGATGAAAAAACCGAGCAGCTCAAGCTTGACAACCTCGAACGACTTTTTGCCATCATCAAGGCAGAAGGTCGTTCGCTTTATATGCTTGGCGATATTTTTGATTACTGGCTGGAGTTCCGCCATGTCATTCCAAAGGGATTTACCAGATTATTTTGTTTATTGTCTGATCTTGTTCGCAGCAACATAGAGGTCGTTTATGTTGCCGGCAATCACGACTTTTTTCTCGGGCGGTACTTTGATGATGAGCTCGGCATCCGGACACTCTATGGTATGCATGAGCTTCAGATTGACGGGCGCAGATTTGTTATAGCCCATGGTGACGGACTGGGAAAAGGGGATATCGGTTACAAACTGTTTGCCCGTGTTGTCAGGAACCGCTTCAATCTTGCGCTGCTTTCCGGTTTTCAGCCCGATCTGGCAATCGGTCTGATGAAAAGGCTCTCACAGCTCAGCCGGAAGCATAAGCCTGATAACCGTGTTTTTGAAAATGACCGGTTACTGAACTTTGCCGAACTGCTGGCAACAGAAAAAGAGTTTGACTACTTTTTATGCGGTCACAACCATGTAAAGGGGATTACGGAGCTTGCCGGAGGCCGGAAAACCTATGTCAATCTCGGATCGTGGATTGAGGGCGGCACTCCCTATGGAGTTTTCAGGGATGGTGTGTTTCATCTTAAAGAGTTACAGAACATTAACAGTTAATATCATAGACAGTATCTACCATGAGTAATACAAACAAGGTGCTCAAGCTTGGTTTGCCGAAGGGAAGTCTCCAGGATTCGACAATCGATCTTTTTGCACATGCAGGGTTTCATTTTTCTGTCCAAAGCCGATCCTATTTTCCCTCTATAGATGACGATGAGCTGGAAGCTATTCTCATAAGGGCGCAGGAGATGGCCCACTATGTCGAACTCGGCGCCTTTGATGTAGGGCTTACCGGCAGGGACTGGATCATTGAAACGGATGCCGATGTTGTTGAGGTGGCAGATCTGGTCTATTCAAAAGCCTCCATGCGTCCGGTCCGCTGGGTGCTTGCTGTGCCTGAAAACTCGCCGATCAAGTCGGTCAAAGACCTTGAAGGCAAGCATATCGCTACTGAAGTGGTCAATATCACCAAAAAATATCTTGCAAGTAACGGTGTCACGGCCTCTGTGGAGTTCAGCTGGGGAGCTACCGAAGTCAAGCCTCCCGATCTGGCCGATGCGATTGTCGAAGTGACCGAAACAGGCTCTTCACTCAGGGCCAACAAGCTGAGGATTGTCGATACGATTCTTGAATCCAATACCAAACTGATTGCCAACAAGAGCTCATGGAACGATCCGTGGAAGCGCGAAAAGATTGAGAGTATGGCTCTCATGCTTCAGGGCGCAATTAATGCACAGGGCAAAGTCGGCCTGAAAATGAATGCCCCGAAATCAGCGCTCGACAAGATTATTGCCATTATTCCTGCTCTGCGCCAGCCGACCGTCTCTCATCTTGCTGAAGAGCAGTGGGTTGCACTTGAAGTTATTGTAACCGATAAAATCGTCCGCAAGCTTATTCCTGAGCTGAAAAGAGCCGGTGCCGAGGGTATTTTTGAGTACAATATCAATAAACTGATCGATTGAAAGGCTTTGAACGTATCATGAACTTTCAGGCTGCCCGCAAGGGCGGCCTTTTTTAACGCCCATGCTCATCTATCAGATTGCAGTGCTCTTGTCACTGCTGGCTTTTTTTGCGATCCTGCTGAGGAACCTGATCGATCTCCGGCTAATGCCCGCAAATCCTTCTTGTACCGGCCCGCTTGTTTCGGTTCTTGTGCCGGCAAGGAATGAAGCGCTTAATATAGAACGCTGTGTGCGCTCCCTGTTGATGCAGGACTACGCTGCCTTTGAAATTCTGGTACTCGATGACGGTTCAACTGATGCGACTCCTCAACTGCTGCAGACGCTTCTCGATGAGTCCGGCGGACGGCTGAGGGTGCTGCAGGGTGAGCCGCTTCCGGATGGATGGCATGGCAAGGCCTGGGCATGCCTTCAGCTCAGCCGTCAGGCAAAAGGTGATCTGCTGCTCTTTACCGATGCTGATACAAAGCATGAACCTGATGCTCTCCGCCGCTCGGTTGCAGCATTGAACTCGGAAAAGGGTGATATGCTCTCTCTTACACCCCGCCAGGAGCTCGGCTCGTTATGGGAAGAGCTTGTTGTGCCTCTGGTTTATGTTATTCTCCTGTGTTACCTGCCGCTTCGCCTTGTCCGGACCAGCCGGAATCCCGCTTTTTGTTTTGCAAACGGCCAGTTTATTCTTTTCCGCAGGGAGTTCTATGACAGGATCAACGGTCATACGGCTGTCCGGCAGGCTCTGGCAGAAGATATAGGGCTCTGCAGGGAGGTGAAGAGAGCTGGAGGCAGGGTTGTGGCATTCAATGGTTTCGATGCGGTAAGCTGCAGGATGTACCGTTCATTCAGGGATATCTGGGAAGGGTTTTCAAAAAACCTCTATGCATCGCTCGGTTACAGTACCCCCGGGCTCTTTCTGCTTATGACGCTGACGGCGGCATTTTACATCGCACCCTATCTCTTTTTCTTCTACGCACTGATTGCCGGCAAGTTCACAATGCTCTTGTTCTGGCTGCCTCTAACACAGATGGTTATCGCCCTGCTCTCCCGGGTTATCATTGCAAGGCTCTTCGGTCAGTCAACAGCCATGGTTTTTCTTAACCTCTTTTCGCAGCTTATCCTTATTGCTATAGCCTGGAACTCTTTCTGGATCATACAATCGGGCAGAGGAGCCAGATGGAAGGGGCGGAACTACAATTTTTCATGAGGGAGTGCAAGATTTCGGTGAAGGCGATTAATTTTTGTAAATTGCACGATTAATGTAATATGGCAATCCCTTATTCCGGGGAGAGTCTTTCAATTCAAACGAGAGCAGTGTTATGGGTTTCATATCGAAGATATTCGGAAAAAAAGAGGTAGAGCTGAAACTTCCAGCGATTAAAGAGGACATCAATGTCATAAAGACAATGGAAGGTCATCTCGATCGGGTTCTGGGTGTCAGGTTCAGCACGGATGGCAAAAAGCTTGTCAGTGGAAGCTTCGATGAGAGCGTAATGCTGTGGGATGTAGAGTCAGGAAAATCGCTTTTCACCATGAAAGGCCATGAAACATGGGTCGAGTGCATTGACTACAGTCGCGACGGAAAACGTCTGGCGAGTGGCAGTACGGACAGTACCGCAAGAATATGGGATGCCGAAACCGGCAAGTGTCTCCATGTCTGCAAAGGTCATGATACGGCAGTCCGTATGGTGGCATTCAGCCCCGACAGCAAGGTTCTTGCAAGTTGTTCCCGAGATACGACAATCCGGCTCTGGGATGTTGAAACAGGTAATGAGCTCTCCGTGTGGCGGGGTCATAAATCATATATCGAATCGCTTGCCTACAGCCATGACGGAAAGAAAATAGTCAGTTGCGGTGAGGAGCCGGTACTTAAAATCTGGGATGTGGAGAGCGGAAGAAATATCGCTAACTACCGAACCAATGATACGCTTTCGCACGCGGTTGTTTTCAGTCCTGATGATAAATTGATCGCTTTTTGCGGGCGTGATGCCAAAGTCAAGATTGTTGACGCAGCAACAGGAGAGATTCTCAAGGTACTTGAAGGTCATGAAGATGCGGTGCGCAGTGTCTGTTTCAATCCGGAGGGAACGAAGGTCGCAAGTGCGGCAAATGACGAGTCGATCCGCCTCTGGGATGTAGCGACAGGCAAACAGCTGCACTCCTATCGTGGTCATACGCTTGAAGTACAGTCAGTAGATATTTCGCCTGATGGAAAAATCATCGCAAGCGGAAGTGATGATCGCAGAATAAAGCTCTGGGCTGTAGTATAATTGAGCGGTTTCTTCGGTGTTATTGCAAGGGGGTGCTCTTCAGGAGGGCATCAGGGATTTTTTTTGATTGATTCTAAAAAAGTGGGTTAAACTGCACAACTTTCTTTTTGAATTAGCTTAAAGTGAGTAAATTAATTTTCACGAAAAATAAATTCGTTTTTGAGCGCTTCATGTAGAGGTTCGCTCATTGTAACGCCAAGTTTAACTGGCAAAAATAAAAAAGAGGTAGATATGGGTACTCAGGTTGAAGGAACTGTCAAATGGTTCAACGAAGAAAAAGGTTACGGTTTTATTGAGCAGAAGGGTGGAAAAGACGTTTTTGTGCATCACAGTGCAATCAACGGCACCGGACGCAAAACGCTTGTTGAAGGCCAGAAAGTTTTGATGGAAGTCACACAGGGCGCAAAAGGCCTCCAGGCTGAAAATGTAACCCCTCTCTAAAGCAGTTCTGAATCACAGGGCGGTTCTTCACATCATTTTGTTCGGGCGGTTTCGACAGTTGGTCATTTATCGGCACTCTTTGCTTGTTTTATGATGGCGGTTGTTATGCTTAACCGCATCCGGTTTTTTTACTGAAACCGGAGCTCCCGGGTTTTTGATTAAAAACACAGGGCGTAATCCATGCGCCTTGTGTTTTTTTTGTTTCCGGCACATCGGGCTCAACACTTACCCTGAAATCAAGACACGGACAAAAAGGAGTTCAGGGACTGCAACAACGAAGAGAACCTTTTGCCAAAGGGAGATCACGCAGGATCGCTTGTACAGCAATCCAACAATCGGAATATGTGCACTTCTCTTTTAACCTGAACGCTTATGAGTATTATTTTACTGGATATCGGCAATGTTCTTGTTTCGGTTGATTTTCTCTCTTTCTGCCGGGGAGTTCTTCCCGACGGGAGCGCTGACGAGCAGTCAATCTGTCAAAAATATTGTCAGGGAGAGCGTAAAAGCCGGTTTGATCGCGGCATGATTGCCCCTTATGACTACATGGCAATGATTGAAGCTGATCCTGCGACACAGAGCAGCAGCAGCCTTGAGATTCGAGTGAAGTGGCAGAATATCTTTACCCCCATGCACGGCGCGGAGGATGGCGTTGAGATTCTCGGAAGAGAGCACCGGCTCTGGATTATGAGTGATACCGATCCGCTCCACTTTGCCTTTCTTTTGAATAACTTTCCTCTTTTGAAAGGACGGGAACGCTACTATCTCTCTTATGAGCACGGAGTTCTTAAAAACTCCCCTGAGGCATTCCGCAATGTTCTTTCCGACTCAGGAGTTCCGGCAGAGGAGTTTCTGCTTATTGACGACAGGCCTGAAAACTGCAAAGCCGCTTCGGAAGCAGGTATACGAAGCATCCGGTTTACATCCTGGCCGGAAATCCTTGCGGCAATTACTTGAGTGCGGTATTGCAATACGATATTGGAAGAGGAGAACTGTTATGCAGAAGATTACAGTCAGGGAGGAGGAGCTTGAACTGCACTCCATGCGTTCACAGGGCGCCGGTGGTCAGAATGTCAACAAGGTCGAGAGTGCAGTTCATCTCCGTTTTGATATCAGGGCATCATCGCTCTCTGATGAGCACAAGGAGCGACTGCTTGCCCTGAAGGACCGGCGCGTTTCAAAAGAGGGTATCCTTATTATTAAAGCGCAGCGTTATCGGACAAAGGAAAAAAATCGTGAAGATGCGCTCCAGCGGTTGCAGTCCATTCTTGAGAGTGCAGCGGTTATACAGAAAAAGCGCAAAGAGACCAAACCAACCGGGAGTTCACGGCAAAAACGGCTTGAAAGCAAGGAGAAACGCTCAGCAGTCAAGCTGCTGCGAGGGCGAATCGACTGGTAGGGTAATAAAAAAGCAGGGCTCCGGAAATGGAGCCCTGCTTTTTTATATATACTCCCGATCCTGTCAGTTGAAGCGGGAGGTACTACGATGGCGAATGTCAGATAGTCTGTGCGGTAATCGTGAACGATCCTGCATGGGCACCGGACTCTGTCGTGTTCGAGAAGTTGAGTGTCATTTTGACATCTCCAACGGTCTGGGTCTGGCCGGTAACACCGCGAAGCAGTGTTGTAACGGTTGCTCCTGT
>NZ_AASE01000012.1 GCF_000168715.1 Chlorobium ferrooxidans DSM 13031
GGATCCCCTGAGTGAAATATCCGGCCTTAACACCGCCAGATCTCCGAAATTGTCGGCAAACCTGTTGAGACAATACGGTTATGGCTTCTCTGGGGACGAAAACTGCTTGTCAATGACACCATGATGAAAGTTTCCGCCTGATCGACACCCTCCTCCCTCCTGTTAAAGGCCGCTTAAATCCCTGGCGGCCTTTTGTTTTTAGACAAGCCTCTTTATATTTGCTTTTCCTGCACCTTTCAATCTCTTTTACCCTATGATTATTCTCACCGGCGGAGCGGGATTTATCGGCAGTGCCATGGTTTGGGAACTCAACCGTTATGGTGAAGAGAATATCATCATTGTTGACGATCTTGGCTCGACGACGACAAATAAATGGCGCAATCTCTCCGGGCTTCACTTTGCAGATTTCATCCAGAAAGACCTTTTTCCCGACCTGCTGGAGAGCGGTGCATTCAGGGATATTTCCGCCATCATCCACATGGGTGCAAACAGCTCTACCACCGAAACCGATGCCGACCACCTTCTGGTCAACAATTACGTCTATTCAAAAAAGTTGGCCTCATACTGCATGGCTCATGATGTAAGGCTGATCTATGCATCAAGTGCGGCAACCTATGGTGACGGTTCCAACGGATACTCTGACAATATTGCAGAAATTGAGAGGCTCCGGCCATTGAACATGTACGGATACTCCAAACAGTTGTTCGACCGGTGGGCAGATGCAAACGGCATTCTCAACCATGCCGCAGGACTGAAATTTTTCAATGTTTACGGACCGAACGAGTATCATAAACATGATATGAGCAGCGTCGTTTTCAAGGCATATCATCAGATTTGTGAAAAAGGATCGGTAGAGCTCTTCCGCTCTCATCGCCCTGACTACCTTGACGGCCAGCAGCTGCGCGACTTTGTCTATGTCAGGGACTGCACACGGATCATGCTCTGGCTGCTCGACAACCCTTCAGCAACCGGGCTCTTCAACGTCGGTACAGGAAAAGCAAGAAGTTTTCTCGATCTCGCAACAGCAACTTTTTCGGCTCTCGGCCGGGAGCCGGTCATCAACTTCACGCCGATGCCTGAAACCCTCCGCGACAAATACCAGTACTACACCTGCGCCGATATGACCCGGCTGCGCTCTGCCGGATACCATGAACCATTCACCTCGCTTGAAGAGGGCGTAAAAGAGTATGTACAGCACTATCTCGCTGCCGACAACCCCTGGCTTGATCTCGCGAAAACCAATTCATAATGCCTAACAACCCTTCACATTGACCAAAGAAAAAATCATCGAGATCCAGGGTATTGAGCCGGTCATTCTTTTCGGGCCCTATGATGCCCACCTGAAAAAAATAAGGGCGGAATTTCCCGATCTGCTCATCACCGCCAGGGGAACAAAAATCACACTCAAGGGAAAGCCCGAAGAGATTGCTGTAACCGAGAAGATTTTCAGCGAGATGAAGTTTCTGGCCGACAAGCACGGCGAAGTGCTTGACAATGACCTGAACATGCTGATCACGCTTGCCTCGTCACCGGCACCGGAGATGAAACCCGGACATCTGGCTGATGAAGATATCATTGTCGCAACAGCCGACTATGTCGTCAGGGCAAAAACCAACGGGCAGCGGCGAATGGTAGCAGAAGCAAAAACAAATGATATTGTGTTTGCCATCGGTCCGGCGGGTACCGGAAAAACCTACACCGCTGTTGCCATAGCCGTAGCGGCATGGAAATCCAAAAGTGTCAAGCGAATTGTTCTTGCCAGGCCGGCCGTAGAAGCCGGAGAGAGCCTCGGCTTCCTTCCCGGTGATCTCGCCCAGAAAATTGATCCCTATCTTCGGCCGCTTTACGATGCCCTGCAGGATATGCTGACTGCAGAAAAGCTCAAAATGCTCACCGAAAAAAGAATTATAGAAATTGTTCCTCTTGCCTATATGCGGGGCAGAACACTCAACAATGCGTTCATAATTCTTGATGAAGCCCAGAACGCTTCGAACAAGCAGATGAAAATGTGTCTGACAAGGCTTGGTCTCAATTCAAAAGCGATCATTACGGGGGACGTCACCCAGATTGATCTGCCCGAACAATCTGACTCGGGACTCACCAATTCGCCGGAAGTCCTCAAGGATATCAAGGGTATCAGCTTTGTCTATCTTGACAAATCCGATGTCGTTCGTCACCGGCTTGTGCGCGATATCATCAACGCTTACGAAATACATGAGCAGAAATAGCACTTCCTCCCGTAAAAAGAGCGCTTCAGGGTGGAACTTTCTTATTCCCCGACCGGTTCAAACGAATGTGACCGATACGGGTGAGGCCAAATATCTGAAGGTCCCTGCCTGATTTTTTCAATAACAGTAAACGAGGAGAAACAAAATGGCACACAGAATCACAGAAACGTGCACCTATTGCGGAGCATGCGAACCTGAATGTCCGGTCAATGCTATCACTGCGGGAGATGATATCTATATTATCGATGAGACGACCTGCGTGGACTGCATCGGCTTTCATGATGAAGCGGCTTGCGTCCAGGTCTGCCCTGTAGACTGCATCATCAAGGTCTGAAGTGGAAACAAACCACAAAAAAAATACAGAAGAGACCATCTACAGCCAAAATAAAACCTTAAGGGATGGTGCGTTTTTTTTGAGGTGATAAAAAAATCTTATATTATTCGAAATTGACCCGAATCGTTCTTTCATAGTTTTCAAAACATTAACAAGCAAGGAACTTAATATGGCACTCTACATTACTGAAGAATGTACCTACTGCGGAGCCTGTGAACCGGAATGTCCTGTTACTGCAATTTCTGCCGGCGATGACCTTTATGTTATCGATGCTGCTACCTGCACGGAATGCTCAGGTTACTCAGATTCACCCTCCTGTGCAGCTGTCTGCCCTTCAGACGCGATCGTTCAGGGATAAGCGATAAAGGAAGTTCAATAAATAAAAAAGCGGAAGGTTCATCCCTTCCGCTTTTTTATTTTCCGCTACCTTCCCGCCCGAAAACAGGCAATCAGATCTCGTAATCCACAACCCTCCGTTCCCGGGAGGCCTCACCGATAAACGGCTTCAATGCCTGATGCAGAGGATGCAGCTGATAGGCATCAAGCGACTGCCGGTCAACAAATTCACTGTAGAGCACCACGTCACCCGAGCTCTCGCTTCGACTGAAATCCAGACCAACCTCAATTGCACACATCCCCTTAATTCTGCCCCGCAACGCCTCCAGCTTCTCTTGTATCAGGCGTGCATTTGTCTGACTGTCGTTTCCATGTGCAGCATCCTTAAGCTGCCACATCACAATATGTTTGATCATTTTTTGCAACGTCTGCGTTAGAGTAAAAAATCAACTTTCTGTCTGTTTTTTTCTTGCGGATTTTGACAGCGCAAGATCACGCTTTTTAAGCTTTCCCGCAGATTTCGTTGCAGAAATCCCTTTTCTGTCGAGCTTTCTTCCCCTTTTCGTAATCGCCAGATCACGTAACTTCGACTTCCCGGCCAATTTTGCTGCAACCAATGCTTTCCGGTTCTGCTTCACGCCGGATTTTGCAACAACCGGATCTCCCTTTTTCATCTTTTTTCCGGATTTGGCTATGAGCACGGTGTGCTGTTTCGACTTTTTGGCCGATTTTGTCAGGGCAACTGCATGGCTGGCATGATGCTTCGATTTTTTAGCCGAAGCAGCAACTACAGGCGCACCCTTTCGGGCTTTCCGGTTATGCAACCGTGACGCATGCGCTATTTTACGCTCTCCGGCATCGGCTCTCACCGCCCGCTCTGCGGGAGGAACAGAGGAGCGTGCAATCAGAACAGGTTCCTCCCTCTGAATCAGCAGCGCCCGATCAAACATCTCTGCGGCAACATTCCAGCGATCCGTCCTTGAATTCAGCATAACCAGAAGAATATCCCGGTTATCCTTGATGGCACGACCGATCAGGCACCTTCCGGCCCTGCCGGTATAGCCTGTTTTGATCCCGACTGCATAGGGATATCTGCCCAGAAGCTTGTTGTGCGTTTTAAGGGAGTAGACCTTGCGGGTAGACTGCTCAACAAACACAGCACGATCAAGGCGCGCCACCGCATTAAAAACAGGATTCCTGACCGAATATTCCGTCAAACACAACAGATCTCCAGCCGTTGAGGTGTTGCCGGCATAAATCCCTTTATCAAAACCTGCCGGGTTGGTAAAACGGGAATTTCTCATCCCGATCGCTCTCGCCCTGGAGTTCATGGAAGCGACAAAGGCATCAACACTTCCGGAGAGATGTATCGCAATGGCAAAAGCCGCATCATTGCTTGAATTGACCATGGCCGCCTTGACAAGATCAAGAAGCCTGATTCTCTCTCCAACCCTGAATCCCGCTTTTGATGGCTCTACATTTGTGGACTCACGGGTAATCACCACATCCTGATCCAGCTTTCCGCTTTCAATCGCCATGATACAGGTCAGAATCTTGGTCAGGCTTGCAGGAGAGACCGGCCGGTCAATATCCTTTGCCATCACAACCCTTGAGCTGCATAAATCCTTGACAATATAGGAGTCTACCGGAGCCTGTATCTGGTAGGAACCATTACCGGGCTCTGCATGCAGCAATGCAGGGAGTGCTATGGAAGCCGTAAAGGCAAAGAAGCAGATACCGAGAGTTAATACCCTCGCTCTGGCGGGAAGATGTTTCCTGCTTTTACGGAAGAGTGGCGTCCATGGACGGCAAATTGCGGCTGTCGAAAATTGTTCTTGCATCGAAAGTGGTCTACTGTTCTTGTAATTACTGTCAACCGGAGTAAAAAAAGCCTCTCTGTAAAGCATAATCACTTCATCCGAAGGTACATATCCAAACCCTGAATCCCTTTATTTTATCACAAATAATCACCTTCTTTTTTTTATACCCTCAGCTATCAACCCGCGCTTTGCTGCACCGGCACTCTCGGAAAGCTCAATACTTGATACCATTGACTGGTACTGGTGGACATCAAGCAGTACAACCGTACTTTTGCCATGCTGCGTAAGCACCAGTGGTCGTCCGGTCTTCTTGACCAGCTTCACCAGTGATGCTGTGTTTGCGCGAAACTCCGACAACGGCCTTATATCTTCCTCAAGATTGATACTTCCCATATAAAACCATAAATAGTACTATTATCTGTACCAATAATTGTACGATTTTAAGTACTAAAAAACAACTCTTTCCGGAATATTCCGAAGCGAAAAGCTGATTTACAGCAGTTATTCCGAAAGCGTTCCGGCCTCTGATATTTTGGGTTTCGGGGTATGAAGATCGGTAACATCCATACCCTTTATCTGCATGACCAGATGGAGCGTGTTGGTCACCAGCTCTTTGACGGAGCGTTTTACATAGCGGCTTCTGAAAAAGGTGTTGTAATTATTTTCAGTATCTTCGGCGATCCACCCTCTGCTCCATCCGACAAAATTAAACGGCGGAAAGGTAAAACCGAGGTCGCTGAAAAACGCATTGAGATTGCCCGCAACGCCCTGCACATTATCCTGTCCCCCGGTTATAATGAACGAAGCAACCTTGTTTTTTATCAGCACCCTGTCATGTATGGTTATCTGGTTCTGAACGGTATTGAGTCGTTCTGCCATTTTGTAAAAAAGTGAGGATGCGTTACCCCACCGGATAGGAGTAGCAAGAATAACTGCATCCGCCCACAACACCATGGCGCGGTAAACCGCATTCATCCCGTCCTCCGGATCCATTTCCGATATGGAACAGGGCCAGGTACAGGCATTTTCATGACGACTGTAGTACCCTTCGCAATGCCGGAAATCAAGATCACGGATTCTGATCATTTTTGTTGCCGCACCGAACTCCGATGCCGCAAAATCGAGTGCACTCTGCAGAGCCGTTTCGGAAGTGGAAGGACGTGGCAGATCACGATTCATATTGGTAGTGGAAATACCGAGCACATTGAGACTACTCTTTGTGGTCTGATACTCCATCTTTCGCAGATCGGCCAGAGGGTCATCATCATGAACTGCCCTGAAAGCTTCTCTTGAGGGCTCTTCAGAAACCATGATCATACCGTTCTCGACAATCACGTCATAGAGCGCCTGACGATCCCTGTAGCCCTGGGGCGCCTTGCCGCTCTTCAGGCTGTATTGCCAGCCATGCCAGGGACACACAATATAAAGCTCTCCGTCTTCGAGCCGCTGAATGGATCCCTGGCTGAGATCTCCACCCTCATGAATGCAGCTGTTCCCGAGTGCGGTAACCGTGCCCTCATAATGAAACAACACAATGGTATGTTTGTCGGACCGGACCGATTTATGCGTATTCTCGGGCAGCTCCGAGAGCGGTATGAGTGGAATGTAGTGCATGGAATCAACGGTTGGTTACATAACCTCTTTTCAGAATCTGATCGCTTCACGGGCTGCTGGCAGGGATGTGTTCCCTGCTACCGCTCCGTCAGCACAAGCTTGAGGGCAAGGCCGACAAAAAGTGCTGCAGCAACTCTGTTTACAACGCTCTGAGCACCGGGAGAGTTGCGGTAACGCTCCCCCACCCCTCCGGCAAGCATACTTATCGCTCCGAAAACAAGTATGGTTGCCAGAATGAAGAGCCCTCCAAGCAGAAAAAACTGCATCGTCACGGAGCCTCCTGCCGGATCGACAAACTGCGGGAGAAACGCCATAAAAAAGAGCGAGACCTTCGGATTGGTGAGATTCATGACAATCCCCCTTCTGTAGAGCTCTCCCTTTGAAAAATGAGGAACCTCTCGCTTCTCCGCCGTTGATCCTCCGGCCCGGAAAGCCTGCCATGCAAGATAGATGAGATAAGCCGCTCCGATATACTTGAGGATAGTGAAGGCAAACGCCGAGGAGTTGACAAGCGCGGCAAGCCCTAAAGCCACCGCAACGGTATGGCCAACAAGACCGGTGGAAAGACCAAAGGTCACAAAAATACCGGCCTTCCGTCCGTTCTGCGCCGCCTGGGCCATAACAAAAAGGTTATCGGGACCGGGAGAGAGGGCAAGAATTATCGCGGTCGAAAAAAAAGCAAGCATCGTATGGGTATCAATCATCATAAACTCATTTTAAAACCAGCAAAAAAAGGAGGCTCTGTTTATTGTCGTGAGTTTCCCCTCAAATTATTTTCTGACAATATACCACATCAAACCTCACCCCTCTTTTCTCTCCGACTCCCGTCAACCTGCCGCACTCCGTGAACCCGTTGTTTCGATGAAAATCTATACTGCCGGGGTTACGTGACGAGATGCTCACCAGAATTGAGGTAATACCCATGCCCTGCGCTTTCTGCTCAAGGCAGTGGAGAATATGTTTTCCAATCCCTCTGCCGGTATATCCATGTTTCAGAAAGCAGGTAAGTTCGGCCGTAGAGGAAAATGCCGGAATTGAGCTGTAGGGGCGAAGCACTCCGAAACCAACGACAATGTCGGACTCATCCCGGGCGGTGACTGCCGGATATCCCGATGAAAACTGCACAAATGATTCGAACATTTCATAAGAGAGCGGGCTCTCGGTATATGCAGCAAAACCCGATTCCGTATAGAAATTGAATATGTCAATAATCGCTTCCCTGTCATGGAGCGTAACCGGCTCAAGAGAAATCCTCATATCCCTTAAAAAAGTTGCTACCGTTTTTGGCCCGGCTTCAATTGCGCCTTGCAAAAAGTTATTCCCGTATTTTAAATTTACAGTGAAGTGAGCAGAAAACATCGAAAAGGGCGGAAATTCTCTCCACTCCGCATTGAGCCCGATTCAGAGTATCAATCCGGGAGGATGATAATAAGCGGTTTTTCCATCCTCCTCTTGAACCTGACAGAAGAGCGGTTTATATTACCCTCTGAATACAGATTCCTCTGTCGATGATCGGAAAGTCACCATGATGGTGAACTACATTATTTTCAGAGGTCTCTACTAACGTGCAACCGTCACGGTAAATTAAGGGAGTTCTATGCTTAAAGAAGCGGCAGGGGTAGGCGGTGCTCTATTGCTTACACCTCTTGGCGTCCCGATAGCGCTTCATGGAATTGCAGGAATTCTTGTCGGAGGAGCCGGGCTTTTTGTTGTGGATGCAGTACTGAAACAGGCTGAAGATATCATGCAAAAACCGGAAACTCAGTCAGGAATGCCGGAGTCAGAGGATAGAGATATTCCGGATTAGCGCCATCGGAGAGTTCAGATCAACCGCAGGTGGTTTCAGCAGGTAGCCAGGCGGAGTTGAACAGTTGCAGTCAACGCATCTGTGGAGGACATTTTTTTCAAAAAATGTATCGCACGGGTATTAAACTCCAGAGGCTGGTCAACATTGCAGACATGGCCGGAATTATCGATCACCTCAAGCCATGAATTGGTGTGGCGGGTTATGATGTACCGTACGGCAGGAAGAAACATGTGATCCTCATCACCCATGAGATAGAGTGTCGGTATCGCGGTATCCTTTTCCTCAAAATATTTCAGGAGCGGCGTTATCTCATTGGTCAGACGGAACCAGCGCATAAACTCCTTCTGCGCCACTTTCTTGGCTTCATTGACAAAGAGCAGCCTCGACTTTTTATGGCGCTCGCTCGGCATGATAATCCACGCAAAAAAACGATAGAGCCACATATAGGGGACAACCCGCTTGAAGGTGTTGCCAAGGGTAACCAGCACCTTTGCCCGGATGTTGAGCCGGATAATCGCTCCGCCCATCACCATGGATGATACCCTTTCGGGAGCTATTTCACTGAGATTGCGAATAAGAATTGTTCCAAGCGAGATACCGATAAAATGGGCTTTCTGAATCCTCAGTGAATCGAGCACCTCTATGATATCACGGGTGATATCCTCAAAGTCGTAGTGACGATCCTCCTTGTGCAGGGCCATGCCTTTTGACTTTCCGTGACCACGGAGATCGACAAGCAGAACGTTGAAATGACGGATAAACTCCTTTATCTGCAGAAACCATATCGAAGAGCTGCCGCCCGCTCCATGTACAAACACCACCCAGGGAGCTTCGGGGTCATCCAACTCATATGTTTTGTAATGAAGCATGGAAGAACACGGTTCAAGAGAAATTCTGTCAAAAGAGAATCGGTGGTGAATATACCTAATTTTGGGGACTACCGGGAACAAAAAAGGCGGCTTTCCATCAATGAAAGGCCGCCTCTGTTGTTTTATCAGGGTTTAACCGCTTCACAGAGAAGTTGATCATACTTTCTGACAATGCGGACATTGCTGAAGCCAATATTTTCAAGAATACCCTGGTAAGCGCTTTGCTCTTTGAAACCAAGCACTGAAAACGGCATACCTGCACCGAGAATATAGTGGCTCAGGTAATCAAAGTTCGGACTTTCAGGATCATCGATAATCATATCGAGAATGAGCAGTCTGCCGCCGGAAGGAAGGGCGTCAAAAGCTTTGCGGCACATCATATCAGTCAACTGCGCATTTGCGGAATAGAGAATACGGCAGAACATCACCGCATCAGCTTTCGGGTATGCATCCTTGTAGATATCCACGGCAGCACCCCTGAGACGACCCTCTACACCTTTTTCTGCTGCATTTTCATTAACCAGTTCGATTGCACCGGGAAGATTAAGAATGGTGGAGTCAAGCTGCGGATATTTTTTCAGAAGAGCTGCTGAAATATCACCGATACCGCCGCCCACATCAACAAGAGTTTTTGTCGCTGACAGGTTTGCCTCCTCAAGAAGAAGCTTTATGGCAAAATGGGCATTGCTGCGATGAATCTCTTCAAAATACCAGTTATCTGCTCGAGTTACCGGTGGATAAGCGACTTCTGCCTTGAAGTTAATCTTACCTTTAACCGCATCTGCCATCTGCAGATAGAATGTATCAGCAAGATTTGCCATCGCTTTCGCTACAGGAATCATATAGAGATTGGGATGCTCCGGATTCAGAACAAACATCTCTCTTGCTGATGGAGTCAGGCTCCATTTGCCCCCGGATTCCGTGGTAATACCAATCTGACGTAGGGCTTCAAGAAGCATAACAAGTCTTTGCGGTACTGCCCCGGCAGCAGAAGCAAGTGTTGCTGTATCTTGCGCCTCACCGGCAAGGTGAGTAAAAAGATCGAGCTCAAGAGCGGCCTTGAAACAGCCAAACTCTACAAGACCTTTGAAAATAAGTTCATTAGCCCTGTGATTTTGTTTCAGTAACTCAATGTCATTCATGTTGCAGGGGCGGATAAAAAGTTGAAAAAAAGTGGTGTTTACAATAATAACTTCTGTTCATTGCCGTCAATGCTCCGTGATGGCTGAACAAATCCATTCAGCGCCTCTCCTTGATATGATGCAACTCTTCAAACGTATCAAGCTGTTCACGCAGGTTTTTTCTGAATGCGAGGCTGGTGATAAGATTCAGCAGTTTATACGGATTTCGCCTCACCCTGTTGGCAATATTTTTCCAGGCGTAGGCTTTATAGTAACTGGTCATGAATTTGTGCTGGAACTCGACCGGATCGTATTTATCCGAGCGGATAACAAGATTCATGGCGTTGTAACGATCCCAGTCCTCATCGGTAATCAGCCCCTTGTTCTTGTACTCCCAGTACATCGAGGTTCCGGGATAGGGGGTGATAATCTGGAATATCGGCATGAAGACATTGTTCTTGCTGACAAACTTCACCAGATCATCCATATCCTCATAGCTGTCGAGATCGGGATTGACAAGAAAATTGCCCTGCACATTCAGTCCGGCCTGACGGCACTCCTCAATAAGACGGGCAAATTGATCGGCAGAATTAACGTGACCCTTATTGTAGGCTTCAAGCGTACTCTGCTTGATGGACTCAAACCCGACAAGCACCATAATACAGCCTGCAGCGACAAGCTTTTTTACGGTCTCCTTGTCTTCAAGAAAATTGATACTGAAGAACACACTGAAGTTGATGTTGCACTCCTTGATCAGATCAAGTGTCTCCCATAGACGTTTCTTGCTGACACCGAGGTTCTCATCACAAAGCATAAACCAGGGCTTGGATGATTTGCTTTTAGCCTTGAAAAAGACCCGCTTTGCGGTTTCAATCTGCTTTATCAGATCTTCAGGCTTCTGGGCCCGGTAGAGCTTGCCGGTAAAGTTCGGGGTAACGCAAAACGAACACTCGAACGGGCACCCTCTGGTGATGTAGATCGGAATGGATTTTGTTCCGTCCACCTTTGTGCGTTTGGAGGCTTTGGCAATACGCTCGTAATCAAGAGGAACGATCTCCTGTACCTGGGGAAAGTCTTTGGAGTTGTAGCTGGCTTTGAGTGTGTTCGAGGCAACATCATCAAGGATGGTTTGCCAGAGGTTCTCGGCTTCACCGCAGACAAGTGTGTCAGCATGGGGTGCTGCCTCTTCAGCATTGAAGGAGACATGCAGCCCTCCGAGAATGACCTTCTGACCTCTTTTACGAAACTCGTCCGCAATTTCGTAAGATCTTTTTGCATCGATTGTTCGCGACGTTATGCCGACAACGTCATATTTCTGACTGTAATCGACCGTATCACCGAAATGCTCGTCGATAATCTCGATATGATGATGCTCCGGCGTCAGACTCACCAGTACGCCGAGCGCCATATTAAACAGCGGCTTCTGATTTGATTTCGAGTCTTTCCTTCCTTTCGGGGCAACGAGCAGCAGCTTGAGTGATTTTTTGCTGTGCGGTACTGGGTTACTCATGCTTGAGATCTTTTATATCGGTTGTAATTCAATAAATAACATTGCCAGAACAACGATCACTCATACTTCTCGGGCGCAATAGCCCACTTGCTTCGGCCCGGAATCAATCAATTCAGAGCCTTGTTATACTCCTTCTTATGCCTGGTCTGTTCATGATTGTTAAGATTAAAAGGAATATGCAGCCATTTATCCTTGAACACCGCATTGCCGGGCTCAAGTCCGGTAAGACTGATCGGCAGCGAAATAATTTTACGCTGGTTGCCGATATGCACATAGAGCTCGTCACCGGTAACCCATACATCGATATCGACAGGGTTGGCAAACATGAGCTTCAGCTGCACCTCATAGATATCGCCGTTACGAACAAACTTGATCGGTGGTTCATCATACATGAGATCGGATGGATCCGTATCTCCGTACATATCCTTTGCGAACTGCTCAAGCGCCTTCAGTCCGACAATCTCCTGTTCATACATCCTCAGCTTTTTAACCGGAAGGGGTGAAAAGCCCTCCTCGATTTCACCAAGGTACTTCTGCTGTATAGTTTTCCAGTTCTCCAGATATCCGCTGTTCTCCTTGGTATCAAGAAGCCTGTTGACCAGCACCATATCGACCTTGAAACCATAGAGGTTCAGGTAGGTCAGCGCCCGCATGGTCTCCTTGATGGACATCTTCTCCGCATTCATGACGAGACGCACCGTGGACTTCTGGTTATCGGTCAGAATCTCGCGAATACCCTCCAGCTCATCAAAGACCTGATCAACCGAATCCATAGCCTCATCCGGCGGAATGTAGTAGGCAATCTTGTCAGACATCTTTGAGAGCGGCTTGCTGAGTGGCCGGACAATATATTTGGTAACATTTTTCACTGCCTTCATACCCCATGCAAGGGTATCGGGAAGGGAGAGAAGCCGGAGCGTTTCTCCGGTCGGGGCGGTATCGAGCACCAGCACGTCATAGAGGCCTGAAGCCTTGTATCGCTTGATTCTCAAAAGGGAAAAGAGCTCTTCCATACCGGGAAGGATGGTCATCTCATCGGCCATGACCCCGGAAACACCCTGAGCCATAAATATGCGGGTATAAAACTTCTGTACCGACTGCCAGTTCTCCTTGAGATCAACGTATGGATTGACCTCAATGGCATGCAGGTTTTCCGTGATTTTGGTAGGTTCGGCACCAAGGGGGAGGTTGAAAGAGTCCGAAAGACTGTGCGCAGGGTCTGTGGAAAGGACAAGAGTACGATAACCGAGTTGCGACAACCGAACCGCTGTTGCAGCAGAAACACTGGTTTTGCCAACTCCACCTTTACCGGTAAATGTTAAAATACGCATGAGCCGAACATTGGATTAAAATGGACTATGAAAAATTTATTTTCGGACTTTAACAGCTCCTCCCGGAGCTTATCTATATTATTTGAGCAAGAGGCAGGCAGGAATAGCTATAAACTCACCACAGCTTCCCCAAAGCATGATCGGCTGACCGTTGTTCATCATACACAGATATCAAGAGATAACAAGCAGGGGATCTTACGGTACAAATTATTACAGCTAACCTTTTACAGAAAACCGGATTTATATTTCGAACCTTATACGAAAGAGATATTTACAGCAATCCGAATGCGAATGGACTACATCCATACTATCTCTGCGAAGTCTCCAATGTACTAATAGTTAACAGTTTATTCCAAGATTTTTCTTTATCCTCCTGTCAGGAATTCCGGCAAAGAAGCGGACATGCACATATTTCTGCCCGGGATAACAACGAAAATACTGCAACAGAAACGGGCAATATATATACACGATACATCGCGTATATATAGGCATACAGAAACAGGAAGACATACTCCTACGTCCTCCATGCACCACAACTGCCGTAAAAGTCTGTTGTGCCTGCGGCATCTTTCTGCCTGACTACTGAACAGTTCAACAGGGTTCTGCTTCATAAACCGAAGTGATCTCAATGCAGCTTTCAGGGGGACTGAAACAGCCGCTTCGTTTGATTATTTATCTTATCTGCTTCGCTTCTTAAGTTTTACCTGTTATTTTTGCGAAGAATGGATTTCAACTAACCATAATGCGAACAGGGTGAGCGAGTTTCGGTCAAAACACAACAGAGAGGAGAGAAGCTCCGATAAAGGGTTGTTCAACTCACTCCACAGCCGCAAGTCGGTAGCGCCCGTAATTCGCTCGACTGAACCCCTTTCAAAACTTGCTCTCTTCATAAGATTCCTCAAGCCGGTCACCTGGATTCCGGTTATGTGGAGCTTTCTGTGCGGAGCTGTTTCAAGCGGCTTTTTCGGATGGCATGATATTACGGGAATAAAATTTCTGCTCGGCATGCTGCTTACCGGACCGCTTGCAAGCGGAACCTGCCAGATGCTCAACGACTATTTTGACCGCGATCTTGACGAGATCAACGAGCCCAACCGACCCATTCCCGGAGGAGCAATATCACTGCAAAACGCTACCATCCTGATCGCACTCTGGTCAGTACTTTCCGTCATCACGGGATATCTGATTCATCCCCTGATTGGTTTTTATGTTGTGATCGGCATCATCAATGCCCACCTCTACAGCGCCAATCCCATCAAGCTGAAAAAGCGGCTCTGGGCTGGAAACTCCATTGTCGCAATATCCTACCTGATCATTCCCTGGATAGCCGGAGAGATCGCCTATAACCCGAACCTGACCCTCACATCGCTTCAGCCTTCCCTTATCGTGGCCGCGCTCTTTACGCTCTCAAGCACCGGCACCATGACCATCAACGACTTCAAGTCCATTGAAGGTGACCGGCAGGTAGGCATAAGAACCCTTCCTGTTGTATTCGGCGAAACCCGGGCCGCTCTCATTGCCGCAATCCTGATCAATCTCGGGCAGCTTCTTGCCGCTCTCTACATGCTGCTTGTCGGTCAAAACGGCTATGCACTCGTCGTTGCCCTGCTCGTTATTCCCCAGTTTTTTTTGCAGTTCAGCCTTGTCCGCTCACCCTCCACCATGGATGTGCGCTATAACGCCATAGCGCAGAACTTCCTTGTTGCCGGCATGCTTGTCTGTGCCTTTGCCATAAAAGCTGCAAAACCATGAGATTCAGCTTCACGCCTGAAATTTCGGTCATCATGGCAACCTTTAACCGGGCCCGTCACCTTGAAACTGCCGTAGAGAGTGTCCTTGCACAGTCATACAAAGAGTGGGAGCTCATCATTGTCGATGACGGCAGTTCTGACAACACCTGTGAAACGCTCGACCCGTTTATCCGGAACTATGCCAATATCCGCTATCTGAAACACAGTAACCGCAAAGCCGCACTCTCACGCAATGCCGGAATCCAGGCATCATTCGGCCGCTATATCACCTTTCTTGACAGTGACGATCACTACCTCCCTGCCCATCTTGAATCAAGAATGGAGATCATCTCCAGTCTGCCGGAGATTGACCTGATAACCGGCGGCTATCTCTGTGACGACACCATCATGGTCCGGGACTGCAAAAATCCCGATAAACTGATCAACATAAGGGAGTGTACACTTGGCGGCACTTTTTTCGGCAAAAAAGAGCTCTTTTCAGCGCTGAGAGGCTTCAGGCCGCTTGATTACGCCGAAGATACCGATCTCTGGGATAGAGCTTCAGCGAGCCATTCGGTCAAAAAAATAGAGGATCCGAAAACCTATGTCTACCGGCGTGCGGATGACAGCACCACCCTTAACTATTAGCATCCCATGATCTCATCCGTAACCGTCTACTGCAGTTCAAGCAATCAGGCACCGCGAGAGTATTTCACTGCCGCCGAAGCTCTTGGCCGACAACTGGCACAAAACGGAATCGGTCTGGTCTTCGGAGGCGGACGGGTCGGATTGATGGGAGCAGTTGCCGATGCCGTTCTGCAGCACGGTGGAAACGTCAAGGGGATCATCCCCCGGTTTCTGGAAGAGCGAGAGGTTGCCCACTACGGTCTGAGCGAACTGCATGTGGTAGAAACCATGCACGAACGGAAGATGAAACTTGCCGAATGGGGCGATGCCTACCTTGTACTGCCGGGCGGTTTCGGCACCATTGATGAATTGATGGAGGTGATCACCTGGAAACATCTCGGCCACCACAACAAAAAAGTCATCCTTCTCAATATCAATGGATTCTGGGATCCTCTGCTCCTCTTTTTCAACCGGATTGCAGAGGAGCATATGATCAAAGCAGAGTATGAAGCCTACTACACGGTATGCAACACCGTTGAGGATGCCGTCAGGCTGCTGCTGCGCTGAAATCAACTCCTGCCTGTCAGCAGGCACCACACCGCCAGTATTACAATATAAGGGGAAACAGTCAAGGCGCGTCCGGTCGGGTAACCCAGAACAGCAGGAACCGCTTGCGCCTCTTTTTTTCACGGCGAAACGGAAAAGCATCCTGAAGGGCCTCGATCACCAGAGACATGGCAGGTTCCGTCCAGCGATGAGGATGCTCTTCAAGCCACTTCCCCACTGTTGCACAGACCTGACCCTGGGTTGCACCGTCCGGAGTCGTAAAAAGCCATCGATTACAGACATCACAGACCCCCGCAACATAACCCCGGAAATCACCGGCATTGATATCCTTTGCCGGTTGACCGGTATCGAATTTCTTGTACTCCCGCCACACACCAACAAGATCATTTCCGGTAATCAATGCACATCTTCCATCTGGCGGGTATGAACTCTTCCGGCTGTAACCATCAGAAAATTCTTCATAGCAAACCCCTTGTTAGAAAAGCCTGCGCAAAATTACAAAAATTCCCCGTAAATCTCTCAAGCACCCCAACATACCGAACAGGCCCCGTTATAAATAGTCGTGAGCGGGTTGAAAATTCATCTTCTCGCTCTCCATGTCGTCCACGTTGTCCATTTCCTACGTGAGCACTAAAAGCGCTTCTGATAGACATGACAGTAGGGCTGATGTCCATTTTTTTCATAATAGTCCTGATGGTACCCTTCGGCTTCCCAGAAGGTTCCGGCCTTTTCAACACTGGTCACAACACGGTACCCTTTGGTCTTCAACTCGGCAATCAGCTTCTCTGCCACACGTTTCTGCTCCTCATCAGCATAAAAAACCGCCGAGCGGTACTGCGAGCCGATATCCGGCCCCTGCCGGTTCATCTGACCGGGATCGTGAATCTCGAAAAAGAGTTTTGCCAGGGTCTCATAACTGACCAGAGCGGGATCAAACTCAATCTCAACCGCCTCGGCATGCCCTGTTTTTCCGCTGCACACCTCCTTGTAGGTCGGGTGATCGGTCAAACCGCCAATGTAACCCGATTTGGCTGAAAGCACCCCCTTGATCTTGCCGAAGTGATACTCGACGCCCCAGAAACACCCTCCGGCAAAAATCGCCTTCTCTGTTTTTGATTGAAGCGCTGCTTCCGGCTGAAATTGCAGGGAGACCGAGTTGACACAGTGTCGCACATTTTTCGGAGTAAGCCCCTCATGCAGAAAAACATGACCGAGATGGGCCCCGCATTTGGCGCAAACTATCTCGGTTCGCCGGCCGTCAGCATCCGGAACCTCTTTTACCGCCCCGGCAATGGCATCATCAAAACTCGGCCAGCCGCATCCTGAATCAAACTTGTGATTCGAATAAAAAAGCGGAGCGTCACACCGCCGGCAGAGATAGCTCCCCTTCTCCCTGTTCTGGTAATATTTCCCGCTGAAAGGGGCCTCTGTTCCTTTATGCACAATTACCCGCTCCTCTTCCGGAGTCAACTTGTTAAAACTCATACCACTCTCCTTTTGAATAGTAAAACGCGGCTTCTCAACTGCCTGCGACAACCTGTCACCACCACACCCGCAGAGGAGCAGGAGTTGTATGCAAAGCAAAAAAACCGCCTGCATACCGTGATACAAAGGTTTATGGTCGCTGAAAAACATGGTTCACCGCCTATTTTTTAACCGTAAAATCAAGACAACATCAATAGAACCCGCAGGTGCTGCTGAAGGTTTCCCTGAACGCGCAATCAACGCATTGTTGTTCACTGTTATCTTTTTACGACGGGAGGAGAGTCCCTGCCAGATACCAGCGTGTGGCCTTTGTCAGGGCGAAGAGGGCTTACCCCTTTGGGCAAGGGGGCGGTTACTATTCAGAACGAGAGGATCGGATTCAGGATTCAATAATCCTCAGCATCATCCTGTTTTTCGGCGAGAGGGATCATATCAGAAAGTGCTCCTGAAGCTTTTCCGATAAGCGATCCGGCGGCAGCTACCGTAAGGCCTGCAACAGCCAGGCCTGCAAGTGCATGAACAAAAGGCATCGCAATCGGAGCCAGAAGTACTGTTGGAACCGCTACTTTGAGTGTCTTGCTCTGCAAAAGAGCATCCTGAATCTCCTCAATATTAAAGCCCATGATAGTGATAGTTGAACGGGTTACTGCCGGGCACAGTCAGCTTCAGCAGAAATAGTTTTCTGTATGCAATATAGCTTAATGACGTAATCTCGCCTCATGGAGACGAAAAATTAACCGTTACGTTGCAAAAACGGCCCTCATATCCTATACTCTTACTGTATGCGCCGGACAATTAGCTCAGTTGGTTAGAGCGTTCGCCTCACACGCGAGAGGTCAAAGGTTCGAGTCCTTTATTGTCCACCCCCTCCATCCATGCTCTTCTGCGAGCTTCTACTGAGATCATTGTCTTATCATTACAGTTAACAAAAAGTTAACACATTTCACTCTTTTTCACTCTCAATTGAAGAGCATTCAGGGACGTAAGTGACGGAGGTAACAAAACAGATCCGCCCGGCTCAGCCAAAAGGGATTTCAATTTACCGGTTGTATATTATCAGTAACAGCTGGCGACAGGCCGGATTGGCCAAGATCAGCAGATTCATCTGCAAGTGTCTCAACTGCTGCCCAGGTTGCTCTTTCAGAAACAGACAGGAGATGAAATATGTCAACTCTCATGAAAAAAGAGGAAGCCCACAAACTGATTGATCTCATGCCTGCGAATGCTACATGGGATGACCTGATGCATGAAATATATGTTCGGGAAGCAATTGAGCGCGGGTTAGCTGACAGTAAGGCGGGTCGGACAAAAGAGGTGAAAGAGATAAGAGGCAAATACGGCCTGCAGGAATGAAAGTCCACTGGACAGATACCGCAGCAGGTCATCTCGATGCCATCTATAATTTCATTGCTCAGGACTCTGCCGACTATGCCCGTCGCATGATTGATCGCCTTACGCGAAAATCCAAACAGATAGCCGAATATCCCTTTTCAGGCAGAAGCGTTCCTGAATATGAACTGGAGCAGGTCAGAGAAGTGTTCGAAGGCCCTTTCCGTATCATCTATTACATCAAGCCGGATCAAATTGATATTCTTGCGGTCATTCACGGAGCTATGAATCTCAGCAGCTGAGCACATTAAAATGGGGAATTCAGAAATTCAGGAACAAGCACACCTGCGAGCGATGCATCCTTTCAGTTCGGCATGACACCTTGAAGAGATTTTGATGAGGGGCAAAGAGGTTGGAGTCGCTGCTGTTGTCTTAACGGCCTCGAAACCGCTCCATGAGACATCATCAATAAGAAACCTGACGAAAAGTTTCTTGACGGGGAAAGAGGCTGCCAACTGTAGTAGAAAATCGGGAGTAAATACAGTAAATCACGACCTTCCCTGCGGGAGTAGCTCCGAAACATTGTAGTACTGGAAATATGCCGGGGCTGTGTAGCGGCAGGACAAAAGAGACTGTATAGTATTTCTATAATTGCGATTAGAATACTCGCTTTGCATAAATCATGTTATACAACAAATAATAAGAACAAGAATGCTTCAGGAATCTAATCCGAGCAAGCCATGTTTTTGGGCTCACAGCAAAAAACTATTCAGATGACAACGCGTCATTGTCAGTGAAATCCAGCTTTGCTCGAAGGCGATCAGATAAAATCTTTGCCAAATTCGCAAATTCTTCCAGTCGCTTGAGGCGGTTCTCAATTTCCTTACGATCCTCATTATTCTCAACTTCTTCGTCAGTCAAAGCAACTTCGTTTGAAATAACGCGTATGATGGGCAGATAGTCTACATCTATTTTGCCCGCTGCCTCAGCCAGAGTGACCCACTCCATAGACTTGTCAGCAGCATCCCGAGCAGCGCCCGCCAAACAAAAACGGATAAGAAGTCTTGCCGTATGATCAACCCCGTCAGCAATTTCGAGCCAAGCAGCACTCTCAGTATTTTTTTGTTCTTTGGCTGCTTCATTGCGAACAGGCCAGTAATATCTCGATTCTGCGTTTTTTGGATCAAGGCTCTCAAGTGCCCTCAGGATTGCTTCAAAGTTTTGGAACGGTCGGCGATCTCTCGGCATCGTAGAATGGTGATCCCAAAGTTCGAGAATTGCACTCGCACACTGAGCACGTTTTTCGTCTTTATCTTCTTCTTTTGCGGTTTCAGCACCGTGAATCAATTCTACAACATAGTGCGCCATCCATCGTCCGAGCGTGTCGACTGACTGGTCAAGGCCAAGTTCTTCGACAAGCCGTTTGCCGAGCTTTAGGATATTATCAAACCGTGCAGATTCTTCCATCGGATTTGAAAAGATAGATTCTTGTGTCAGGCGGGACATATCCAGGCTTCGTTTCTTTATTATGTTCATATCTGGAGCGAAGAATTTTTCGGTCGACCGCAACTTTTATTATCAGGTCTCGGTCAACCAGCTTAAGCAACTCAGTTAAATATCCAGGATCCACGATCAGTCTTCGCCCTTCCTCGACGCCATTTTCATCCTGTTTGCTTGGGTGATGGCCCCATATTTCGCACCAAATAACATTTTGACCATTATCCTCTTTAGTCCAAACTCTGCCATCTAAGTCAGTAACGATTGGTAGTACTTCCATGACAAATTTTGCGGGTTTGATCGGTGGATATTTTATATCCCCAGACCATGGATCAAATTCATCGAGTCCACTGCTTCGATCACGGTCCAAAACCCACCCTTTCAGTTGATATCTTCCCTGGTCTATCTGGAGGTCATCAACAGCATCCGGGATGCGGTAGTCATGAGAGTTAGTTGCTGTTTGAAGCGCTCGCAAAAGTGCATCCGATCGATCACGAGTCACAAAAGCACTGCTAATGCGAACAGACTCTTTCTGCTTTCCAGATATAGCTGTCCAATAACCCCAAAGATTTAGCCGCTGATGACAAATTCCCAATACCCTGTCGAAATCAACGACTTGAACTGAACATGACCACTCATCGGTATCTTTTTCATCCTTCCAATCCGGCCATTCAAGCGGTTGAGGATCGCGTCGGTCAGTAAGCCAACGTCCATCCTTCCGGGTCAGATTATGGTTATCAAGCCATTCTTGAAAATCGTCCTCTGGGTAGTCAGGGTTTTGGTGTAGTGGATCGGTTAGTAATAGCTTTCCGGCCACCGTCATCATCCCATGATATGCTAAATAAAACTGAAGATCGTCTGTTCTGGGAATATCCCCATGAGAATGATGGGTATCATCGTATGAATAGATCTTCTTGCTCAACCTCTGATCATTTCGCCATATTTGACGAGAGCCATATCCCCACTCATACTCGATGACATGGGCAACGTCTTTCGAAATTTCAGCCTCTGATAGCGCGAAAAATTCACCAAGTCTCGAAAACCAATATGGCCCAATATCGATACCAAAATAATATTCCCAATCTTTCGAACTCTCAGGGCTGTTCATTCGTCGTTCACTGACTCTCTCAAAGCTTTTTGTAAACTGAACAGGGAAACTCGACGTGTTTACGGAAAGGAGCTTCTTGCTCGTTTCATCATCTAGAATCCAACGTCCAGTTTTTATGAGCGATTGTAACGATTTCGTCGCAAAGTCTCGAATCAACACGTGTGGGGAACCATCAAGAGCAATCTTCACAAGAAAATCTATGTGCGGTATGATACTCTCCGGGCTTTCCAGGCTCGCTCGTGCCAATGCGATAAGAAGCCATTGAAGAGCGTGTAAATTATAGAAATGCAGTGTATGATCTGCAAAAGGACCCGCCTTTCCCTTTTCAGCTAGCTGTATCAGGTTTTTCAATATTTCAGAGTGATCAAGGAAGCACAATCCTCGTACAACGTGAGCTGATTGCCAACGGTGGGAACTGCTGGGCGCGGCTAAACCAGCCCAAATATAACCAGCTATCGCACCATTGATATCCACAGGAGGAAAAAGGTCTTCAGACCAAACGCCGTCACCATCATTCTCTTTCAGAAAATCATCAAACAGTTTTAGTCCGAATCTGAGCACCTCAAGGGCTTCAGTCTGATCAATTCGAAGAGCTAAAATCCCCGTAAGGGTGAACAATTGACCTGATGACAACTCTTCTGCTGTGCCAGCAATGGCTTCAATAACGGTATTGGCAATATCACTCTCTGAAAGACCGGAGACTTCACATGCCAAATCGAATGGGAAAATTTCATAATAGCGGCTTCTGTTTATCTTCATACAATATCGTCGACAGAAGACCTTCAGCGTATCTCGAAGTGCCGCATTTATTCCTGGTCGCGGCATCCATTTCGCTGGCACTTGTTCAAGAAAATTCCGAAATTGGTACAATTCAAACTCGGGCACTTCGGCCACTGATTGGATAAACTTGTTTTCTTTTCCAATCTCAACCCGATTGCATGCTTCGCTGAAGAAACGATCATAATCGTATGGTGTTTCTGTAGATTTGAAAAGATGGTAGGCATCTCTTATGCCGTTTGGGTTAGTCAAATCTGCCTGAGCAAATACTGCGTCCCAATCCCGTTCTTCTCCACGCGCTGAAGCTCGGTAGGAATCGTAATTCCCTAAGCTGTCATCATCTGATTGTTTAGATCGCTCTTTTCGTTCGCAATATGCAATGAGATCATCAATAGCTATCAACTTCACACCATGCGATATTGCAACAGCTCTCAACTTTTGCCAAATTGATGCACTATAATCATCTAGCCGCATGTAACGGTAGAGATAGTTCGTTACCTTAATCTTCTGTGTCTGGGTTTTACAGGCTCCAAGTGCGGAACTTAACAAGCTGACATTATCCCATTGAGCACGGAAACCAATGAGCGCCATCGGAGCTAATGGATCAAGGCTTCTTTCGTTTAAAAGAAACATCAATGCTTCAGGCAATAACCGCTCTGCCCAACCAAATTTCCTATCCCTCCACCGACTGAGTATTGTCAAACAAGATGAAGGACATAGAGCAGCAATAGCTCTGACAGTTGCTTCCCAGTCAAAATGATCGTCGTAACCGTATTCATATGTAAGTTCTGCACATCGAGAGAGTCTGTAAACTATTTCCGGTACAGGCTTTTTAGGATCAGCTGCGCGATCCGCCATATACAAAATCGATGACCAGCGATCCCTATTTTCGTCCCCAATATTACTTGCAACTTCCACAGCCTGATCAAAATACGACTTCGAATCGGATTCACTGACGGCCATAATAGCCCGTGCTACAGCAACGTATGAAGTAACTTTTGATCTTGCGTCTTCTCTCCCATTATGGGTTAATTCAAATGACCGTTGGGCATAACCAAATGATTTCGCCTGCATTGGCTTGTAGCGCGCGGTGATTCGGGCCATGCTGTTGAATGTCGATGTAAAAAGTGAGCGCTTCAAGGAAGCCACCCATGTGTCGAATTCTACAAGCCTTTTTTCTTGTGGTCCACCAGCCATGACCAGAATATCGAACCAAAGCAGGGCGATCTCATCAGCCGTATACGATTCCTCGCTATAGCTGATACTTTCAGCTTTCGAGGAAACAGCACAAGCATCAGCGATAGCTGCACTAAGCTGATCTTCAGTTACGTTCCCAAGAAAAACACTAACCCAAAGTTGGTGCCATGGCAAAAGTGCTCCTATAGCCGCTCTGAATTCTCGCGCATCCTGTGAATTGTAATGTGAGTTCTGCGTCTCCAACTCTTTCCGAAAATCAGGGTGTGCGAGATCATTCAGCTCTAATGCCACACCATCCATAGACGCTTTGAGCGAATAAGCACGAAGGAGTGAAAACCTTGAACCACTAAATCGAGAAGAAAGACCACGAGGTGGATTATCGGGTAGAAAGCGACTGAGAAGGACTGCCAATTCCTTTGGGTTAAACTGGGTAAGTTGGCATACCGCTTCTACGAGTGAAGTCACAACTACGAGCAGCTTTTCCTTGTGATCGAAACGTTCTACTTGCAACATTTTCACTCTTGAGTTACCCAGCAACCGTAACGAACGGTTTATTGCTTGCAACGGTGGGTACCTATGAACATTCCGCAATTCAGTAGTAACAGCAAGAACGAGACCAAGATCATTACCTGCCGCTAAGGCAACCGTATCTAAATCCGAATATCTCCCATGATCAACAAGTCTCTCTGCAACGATTCGTCCTACCCTGTACGAAACCTCACGAGGAGACCAACGACGAAGATACTTCACTGCTGACTGAGCACCATTAATATTGAGCTCTGTCAGCACTATTTCAGCAATTTCGGTATCTTCAATCCTTTCTTTTTCCCTGTCTTTTTCATTGAGACTCGACCAGTTTCGAATCCATTCATGAGCCATTCTCAATCGGCTAAGAGCATCACCTCGCAACTCGGGAAAAGCAGAAAGCAATCCTGCCTCGTAAGCATGATGGGAACCCATCCAACCACCGCCAAATGTCCTTCGCGATACTAGTTCCTGAATAAGGCTTGAATCCATAAATACGGCCGCCAAATCCGTATTTTCTTGGATAAGAATGTGTTGACGACTTTCGGCAGCCGTTTCACCGCCAGCTTTCAATGCGAGCTTTGCTGCATCAGCGTAGCGTTTAGCACGCAGGCTGGCTTTAAGTGCGAACTGCAACCGTTGCAATTCCACATCACGTTTTTCAAGTGGGCTACCTTCAGGAAGACTCTCAGTTGATAGGGCCAACTCCAACAGTTCGGAAAATTGGCCTGCTTCCAACATCAACTGTGGAAGTGCTGCTGCCACATAGGCACTTGTTGAAGCGAGGGGTCTCAGGATCTCAATGAATTTAGCGAGATCAGCCGCTTCCGGTTTGAAATGATCTCTGAACCATGTTTCAGCAGGTTCATCGAAAAACTGGACGGTCTCTCCTGCTACCATAAGTGGGCGGCCAAGGTCATAGGCAAAGCTTTTCACTGCCGCCTCCTCAATTCCAGAAATTGAAGCCAATACCTTGATCGGAATGAGAGGCCGAAGAGAAGCAAGTCCTGCACAGATAAGATTGATCTGCTCGCCTTCCGTCTTCCCGACTCTATCACGAAGCTCATGAAGTGCACGATCAAGCAAATTTGAGATCGCATTGTCGACGGTAGTAGGATTCGGACCAAGCGCTCTAAGAATTTCGTGTAATGGCACTTTAATGGATAGAGCATTCGCTTGAACGCGAGGATTTTGCGAGCTTAGCCGGTGAAACTCATCAACATCCTGCTCTGTTGCATCAGGAAACGTCAGTCGAAGTAAATTCGCTGTTTCTGATCGGCTAAATGGACACAATTCAAGCTGAAGTGCACCATACGGAGGATCAAGCAATTTAAGGCGATGAGTTCTGGCAGTCACAATCAGACGCACCCCGTCTGGGAAGTTTTCACGCAACAGATCACAAGCGAAAGATCTCGACTCGCCAAGTTCGTCAGCCAACATTTGTGCATTATCGGCAGCATCGACAACGATACAAAGCAATGCTTCTGGATGCATTTCTCTTATTGACGTAATGCTTTGATTGATCCGGTGTTTAAACGCTTTTAGATAAGCAGTTGGATCGGCATACAGTTTGGGAATAAGTGGATGACAGAGACCCATGCTCGATAGTTCGTTTACTATCTGCACCAAAGCGTCTTTGTGTCTATGTCGATATGCACTTGTATTGCGGTATTGTCCATTACCGAAGCAATCATAAAGAAGGCAAACAGACCCCAAGGGAAGCCCGTGCCGAATTCGTGTTGCAAAAACGGACTTACCAACACCACCGTCTGCGTGAATGATTACAGAAGAGGATTCTCCGCCTACGATTTTGGCTATCAGTGTCTCCTCTTGTTCACGTGGCACAACGTTATCCGTATCTACGATGCAACTGGTTGCGGGAAAAAGGGAAGTCTCATCAGTCCTGAATGCCCTCAATAAATCTGTTTTGGTAATCGTCGGATTATTCGAGCTCTCAGAAAGCGCCTTACGATTTACAAGTTCTTTAAGCTGTACCGGAGCATCCACGTCAGCACCAGGCAGATATCCACTGACTTCTTGTATCAGAATGTTTCGTTGATCCCAATACCCTTCATGCTGCCCATCCAGATGCAATAACCGGCAAAAGCGAGATAGTTCATCACCCGTAAGGTTTGTATGATGCTCAAGTTTTGCCAACTCATTTGGATGGCTAACTTCAGAACCAGCAACAATTTCAGCAACAGTCTCCAGAATATCTGCACTTATCGGTCGATTGGTAACAAAATAAAAGTGCAGCTTTTGTTGACATTGTTCTGTGCCATACTCATGGCATTTTGACCCATACCATTCAGCAAACCCTTTGAGTGTTTTTTTTAATCCGCTGGCTGTCCAAGGCTCGTTCGGATTCTGGGTCGAATGTTTGAGCTGATAATACTTGATAGAATCAGCTCTCTCAAAATTTTCACTTCCATAATATTCGGCAATGTCAATAAGTTCTTCACCGACATCTATGGCAGAACCGCTGTCGCTTTCAGATGTTGAAGCCCCTTCGATTGACACCGCCACCAATCCAGATGAATTTGATAGCAATGGTAGACAACGCCGAGCCGCCCACAAATAGTGAAATTGATCACCATCTCTACTATAGCGAACTAAATCACTGTTGCTCATATCTCGAATACCTAATGATGTGGGGTGAGGCTGACCAATCATGCTGATTTGGTTTATGGCCGAACGTATACGTCAGAGCTATTTCCTGCAACGTATTTTGAATGTAAGGCGTAATATCATGTCATACAAAGTGATTTCTTGTCAGGCATTCTTTCCAAGAAAAAAATAACCTGACCTTTTCAGCTTTAAGCCTGATAATTTGTTTTATCAACATTTATCAGCCTTGTCCCAAATTTGCGGATGACAACAGCACAATGTTTTGTGCAAACGCTTCATCGTACCCCATAGCAGAAAAAAGCGTATCATCATGCTCTTTCACCAGTTGCTCCATAACAATACTTCTGAAGCATTCCTGCCTATCCTTCTTTGACCCCTCGAAAATGAACATGCATTTCCGCAAGAGATGCTGTTCCTCGTCTTCTTCATATTGAAAATGCTGCGTTAGAACAGAGGGTTTTTCCTCTTTGTCGTGATGGGATAGATCGGGTGGATAGGCTTGTGTTGAGGGGGATGAGATTCGCGGGCAGATGTGCACGAAAATGGTAAACGGTAAAAAGGGTGCATGACGCGCCCTTTTTACCGTTTATTAACAAGTGATCTTCCTGCTTTGCAGGGAGCTTATTTGCAGGTTTGTCCTGAACAAAACACGGATCCGAGAGCGTTTGAAACCTGACCTGCTACTGAACCCGCTACAGACCCGACTGTGTTAATAAGAAAACCTGCGATCCTGATACCGACACTCGCAAAAAAAACGGGTATTCCGATTGAGGGAACAAACAAAAGAACGCCTACCACATTTTTAACGATATCGGGTGATTGTGACTGCTCTGACATGATATATATCTGTTTAAAGTGTTCAAAATAGATCACACTATCCATAACCACAGCGAGCAGTAAAAAAGTTTACAAAAATATCGGCCCGGGATACCACCTTCCGTCTCATAATCTCGCCTCGTGTCTCATTAAACCATCCAAATCACAATATGAGACAACCGCTCCTCCACTATTGCACCTGAACCAGCCGTTTCTGACGGAGAGCAATTGAGTGCTTTTCCATTTAAAAATGGACTTTTTTTATCTGCATTATCTCACGAAACAACGAGATAGCAACGGTTACCGGGCGTTATGAGAAGCCGGAATAGTTTGCCGGAAATATCTTTGGCACGGGAGTTGATGCATTACATGCAGAGAAATTAAATCAAACGACCATACTTAAAGGAACAACACCATGAAACACCTTAAAACAATCAAGTCTATAGCTTTGGGTGCAGCACTTCTCGTTATGAGCGCAATGCCAACATCAGCCGAAGCAGCAGTAACCCAGTCGGGAACAACCACGGTCACCGTTACGATGCCGGAGTATCTTGTTCTGCATTACTACAGCGCGGTTGCCCTGAACTTCTCGGCCACCTCGGCAAGTTCATCGCAGACCGGTTCACCGTTGTCGGCTACCTGGACCACGCTTGGTGATACCACAGAGACCCTCTCGGCCTCAGCAACAGAGGTTGGCCCGTCAACCGCCAAAATCACACTGAAGAATGCATGGGCGATTGCCGGTCTTTCAAGCAGCGGAACAGCAACCGTATCAATTACCGGTACTGATTTCACAGCAACAAGAGCCGGTTCAACCTCAAAGATCGGTGTGAGCGGATACGGACTGGCCTCAACCAATGGAGTGAGCGGAGCGGTTTCAGGAAGCACCATTACCACGCAGCTACGCGGTGTTACCGGCCAGACCCAGACCGTTGGAGATGTCAAGATGACGCTCAACTTCTCGAACACGACAGAGTCCGGTGCGCACACAGGATCGTTCACGATTACCGCACAGACTATCTAAGTTAAAGGAACGTTAAACGCACCGGTTCTTAATAAAGAGTCGGGGCAGTAAAAAGGGAAGGCTAATGAAGTATCAGCCTTCCCTTTTTTGATTTGGTCAAAAAGCCAAAACGCTCTTTTCCTTAAGCGGTCAATATGCTCAGAACTCCTCGATATAGAGCTCCCCCGGATCATCCGGATGGTGCCGCCTGTAACCGTACCCCACCAGCCACTCTGAAACGTGAGCCACCATATCCGGTTTGCCACTGACAAAAAAGTGTGTGCGGTCAGGGTCAGGAGAGATGTTGTATTCGTTCTGCAGAATATCCTGTTTCAGCAGCTCCTCAATCCACATCCGGTGACCATCCCAGCGCTCATCGGCATCGGTGAGTGTAGGCACATAAAAAAAGTTGGCGAAGCTCTTTTCAAGGAAGGTCAGCTCGCTGTAGTAACCCAGATCCCATCGGTGCGCCGCGCCCTGAATCACCACCATCTTGCTCTCGGGCCTTTCGATAATATGTGAACGGAGAAAGCTGATGTAGGGGGCAATACCGGTTCCGGTCGCCACCATAACAATGTCGCTGCCGTCCGGAGTTTCGTCGAGACGGAATATTCCGGTTATGGCTGTACCGACAAAAACCCGATCCCCTGTGTTGAGGTTAAACAACCTTGAGGTCAACTGACCGGACTTGACCTGTGATATATAAAACTCAAGCTGACTGGTCTCGGTTTTGGCAGAAGCAATTGAGTAAGGTCTCTTGATAAGTTTCTCTGCATCCGCAGGCACCACCTCAGGCTCTGAATTGGAAGAGCGCTTCTCGAAGCCGTAAAGACCGAGTAGCATATTCTGACCGGCTTCAAACTCCTTTCTCGGCTCATCGGTATCAACCCGAAGAATCATAAGGTCCGGAGTAACCATAATTTTACCCGTAACCGTCGCATTATATTCTGAACGTTCCATGTACTCACCATCCTGATACTGATTGCAATAACTTCATTTCACACTTTCAATAAATAACATACAAGAGATAACAACCGTTCATCTCTTTTCGCATCATATTGTTATGAGCATCACTATAAATCTGTTCCGCGATTCGATCAGTTGGTCGGGCGGTGCTCCCAAATCCCATCCCGGCCCCGAACATCGGCGTGGTCTACCAATATGTCGCCCCTCCGGGGCTTGAACATCACTCAATGATGATATCATACCGGTCGAGCAGACCGATAACCTGGGGCAGGAGAAAACGGGCTTTCTTCAGGCGGTTGCTTTCGGGATCAATGGAGTAGTTGAAGGCCGAACGGAGGTCGGCCTGTTCAAGATTGCTCTTCAGAAAGGTGGTGCGCAAAAGATCGCACTCCTCAAAAACTGCTCCGGTGAGATCGGCTTCGGTGAAATCGGCTTCCTGAAGATCACAGTTTTTGAAACGGGTATTTTTCAGCTTTAACTGACTGAAGAGTGCCAGTTTCAGCATGCACTCCTCAAAACCAAGCTGCAACAGAAACCCCTTGCACTCCGAAAACTGCACACCGAGCAGCTTGCAGCCCCTGAACTGCACATCCTGAAGCAGGCTGTTGCGCACGGTTGCCAGACTCAGATCACAGTTTTCAAACAGACAGTTCCTGAAGGTAATACCCGACAGATCGGACCTGTTTGCGTCACATTTTATGAAGCTGCACTCTTCATACACCCCTTTCAGCAGCGGGTTTTCTGTAAGGGAGACTCGCTCAAAAACCCTGTTTTCAATCAGCTCTGTCTGCATGGTGGCTCTCTCCCTGTTATCCGCTATCGCCATCCGCCGCCGAGCGCACGGTAGAGCTCTGACATGGCTGTAAGATGCTGACGCCGCACTGAGGCAAGGTCAAGCTCCGCCTGCAGGGCGCTGGTCTGAGCAACCATAACTTCAAGATAGGTTGCCATACCGCTGCGGAAAAGCATCCCTGCATTGGAAACCGCTTTATGCAGCGTTGCAACTCTCTCTGTTGCAATGCTCTCCTGCACTTTAACCTTGTCGAGCTGAACCAGCGCATCCGAGACCTCTCCGACAGCCTTGAGCAGCGAAAGCTTGAACTCAAGCTCCGTCTGCTCCCGTTTTATTCTTGTCTGCTGATAGCGTGCCTTCAATTGACCTCGCTGAAAGACCGGCTGCAACACGGCTCCCTGCACAACGCCGAAAATGGAGCCAGGAACGGTAAACCACTGGCTTCTTTTGAACGCTTCAAGGCCGCCGGTAGCGGTAAGCGTCAGCGAGGGGTAGAGCGACGCTTCGGCCTCACCCATATCCGCATGAGCACCCCTGACCGCCAGTTCAGCAGCACGAACATCCGGCCGGTTCTGCAGAAGGGCGGAGGGGATTCCTGAGGGCAGATTGTCTTCCACTTTAAGGGTAAAGAGCGTCTGGTCACGCTGAATGGCTCCGGGCATCCGGCCGCAGAGGATGCTGAGCGCATTCTCCTGCGCACTGATTTTCTGCTCAATCTGGGGAAGTGATCCCGCTATCGACTGCCGGAACGCCTCCTGTTGCTGAACGGCAAGAGCCGTTACCTGACCGGCATCATACTGAAGCCCGATCATTTTCAGTGTGGTATCGGCTATGGCAAGGTTTTTTCTGGAGCTTTCAAGCTGCCGGTCAAGCATCAGCAGATTGTAATAGCCTGAAGCAACGTCAGCCACAAGCCGTGTGCGCACTGCTTTTGCTGCCTCCCCTGTCTTCAGGTAACCGGCAAGGGCCGAGCTCTTTCTGCTTCGGATTTTTCCCCAGATATCAACCTCCCATGATGAGGTGCCGTAAACACTGTAGTCATCAATATTTGTCTTGACACCGTTATCGGACGGATGCGTTCTGGTATTCTGGACTCCGAGGTTCAGTGTCGGCAGAATGCCGAGACGTGCCGAGTTGAGCGTTTGACGGGCATAGTCAATATTTTTGAGCGCCACCTGCAGGTCTATATTGTTTACGATGGCGCTGTCAATGAGCAGACAAAGCGTTTTATCAGCAAAGAAACTCCGGTAGGGCATAAGGGCGATAACCGAATCGGAGGCACTGCCTCCTGGGCGCTCACCACTGCGATAAGTCGGGGGCATCGCCACTTCCGGCTTCCTGTAGCTTCCGGTAGTGGTGCATGCCGTGACCCCGAGAGAGAGCAGCATCAACATGCCTCTCAATACAAACCGTTCAACCTCTTTTCTCATAGAGAACCTGTTAATGCTATCATTTCCCGCCATCACAACTGCACCGAACCCTTATTCTCCTCTCGCTCAACCTCGTCAAGCAGCTCCCCCGCCTCCACAATGGCTGCCGCAGGGCCGGTAATCCGCTCCTGAAGATGCTGGAAGGTGACAAACAGGACCGGTACAACCAGAATACCGAGTACCATACCCACAAACATACCGCCGATAGCCGCCGCACCGATGGAGTGGTTACCCTGGGCCGCAGGGCCGGTCACAAAGAGGAGCGGGAGAAGTCCGGCTACAAAGGCAAGTGACGTCATAAGAATCGGCCGCAGCCTCGCTTTGGCTCCCTCAATTGCCGCAGCGGAGAGTGAACTTCCGGCAACCCTGCGCTGCAGGGCGAACTCGACAATCAGAATAGCGTTCTTGGCCAGAAGTCCGATAAGCATGATAACCGCCACCTGTACATAGATATTGTTCTCAACCCCGGCAAGCTTGATACCGATAAAGACCCCGAGCAGACCGGTCGGAATGGAGAACATCACCGCAAGCGGCAGGAGATAGCTCTCGTAGAGCGCGGCAAGCAGAAAGTAGACAAAAACAACGGAGAGCAGAAAGATAAAGAGCAGCCCGCCGGTTGATTCAAGCTCCTCACGGCTCTGTCCCTTCCAGTCATAGGTGTAGCCTGCCGGAAGAGCGGTTTTGGAGAGCTCTTCAACGGCCTTGATCGCCTGGCCGGTACTGAAACCCGGCTTGACCATGGCGTTGACCGACACGGCATTGAACATGTTAAAGTGGTCAACCGATTCGGTGCCGTAAACCCGCTTCAGGGTGATGAGTGACGAGACCGGTACCATGCTGCCGCCGGAGCTCTTGACAAAAATACCGTTCAGGGAAGCCGGTTCGGAGCGCTCCCCCGGTTCGGCCTGCATGATCACCCGGTAGTACTTGCTGAACCGGTTGAAATCCGATGCCTGCGAGCTGCCATAGTAAACCTGCATGACGGAGAGAAGCTCCTTGACATTGACGCCGAGCTGGGCAGCCTTGACGTTGTCCACCACAAGCTCAAACTGGGGGTTGGTTGCCTTGAAGGTGGTGAAGGCCGCGGCAATTTCAGGTCGTTTCATCAGCTCTCCGATAAAGCCCTGCGCAACACTGCCGAGTTTATCAAGCCCGCCGCCGCGACGATCCTGCACCACAAACTCAAGACCGCTGACGGTACTGAAACCCGGAACGGTAGGCTGGGCAAGCGCAAAGAAGGAGCCCTCCCTGCCGGAAAGTTTTTTTGATATGGTGGCCAGGATTTTTTTGATATTTCCATCCGGCCCGCGCTCCCCCGGCTCCTTGAGCTGCACAAAAAGCAGACCCGACGAGGGGGATGAACTTCTGGAAAGGATATTGATACCGGCAACCGAGATCGCCTTTTCTATCGCAGGAATGGTAGCGAGGGTTGCCGAGGCCCTGTCCATGACCGCCTGGGTTCGGGCAAATGATGCACCGGGAGGGAGGGTTACGGAGACAATCACAAAACCGTTATCCTCATCCGGAATAAATCCCGTCGGCGTCACCTTGAACATCACAAAGGAGAGCACAACCAGCAGGCCGAGAAAACCGAAGGTGACGCGCTTGTTGCGGATCAGATAGACAAGAGCACCGAGATATTTGCGCTTCAGCACGTCAAACGCGGTATTGAACGCGGTAAAGAACCGATGGCCGTATGCGCCGAATTTTTTCAGTTTTCCATGCCTCCCTTCCCCTTTCGCATCATGGAGATTGGTGAGAAAAAGAGCGCAGAGAGCCGGGCTCAGGGTAAGGGCGTTGACCGCAGAGATCAGAATGGCAATGGCAAGCGTAAAGGCAAACTGGCGGTAGAAGACACCGGTCGAACCCTGCAGAAAGCCAACCGGCAGAAAGACTGAAGCCATCACCAGCGTAATGGTGACAATCGCGGTGGTAATTTCGCGCATGGCTGAAACCGTGGCAACCTTGGCCGGATAGTTCTTCTGCTCCATTTTGGCATGGACCGCCTCAACCACCACAATGGCATCATCAACCACAATACCGATAGCAAGCACAAGCCCGAAAAGGGTGAGCACGTTGATGGAAAAGCCGAAAAGGTTCATAAAGAAAAAGGTGCCGACAATGGCGACCGGAACGGCAATGGCCGGAATAATGGTGGAGCGGAGATCCTGCAGAAAGAGAAAGACCACAAAAAAGACCAGCAGAAAGGCTTCAACAAGCGTATGCTCAACCTGTACAATCGACTCGTCAACCACCTTTTTGGAGCTGAAGGGAATCGAATAGCTGACACCGGCAGGCAGAGCACCTGCGGCCTTCTCAAGCACCTTGCGAAGCCCGGTCTCAACCTTGTTGGCGTTTGAACCAGGCGCCTGATAGACCGCCATCACCACGCCCGGCTGGCCGTTGGCTTTGGTATTGACCGTATAGCGATAGGCGCCGAACTCGATACGGGCGATATCGCCGAGCCTGAGCAGCGATCCGTCGGGATTGGCGCGGATCACCATATCCTCATAATCGCCGGGATAGGCGTTCTTCCCCTTGTACTTCATCACATACTGCATCGCCTCGCTGCTGTTCTCACCAAAAGAGCCCGGAGCCGCCTCAAGATTCTGGCTCTGGATTGCGGCTGCGACCTCCTGCGGGGTCACCTTGTATGCCGCCATCTGTTGCGGGCGCAGCCAGATACGCATGGCATAATCCATGTTGCCGTAAACCGAAACCTGCCCTACACCGGGCACACGGGCCAGATCATCGACAATATTGATCTTGGCATAGTTCTGCAGGAAGATCTGGTCATAGGCCTTTGAACTGCTTGAGAGCGTGATCAGCATGATCTGGCTGTTCTGACGCTTGACGGTCGAGACACCAATCTGGTTGACCTCCGCCGGGAGGCGGCTTGCCGCCTGGGCCACCCGGTTCTGAACATTGACCGCTGCCTGGTCGGGATTGGTACCCTGCTTGAAAAAAACCGAAATGGAGAGCGATCCGTCATTGGCGGAGGTTGAGGTCATGTAGGTCATGTTTTCAACCCCGTTGATCGCCTCTTCAAGCGGAGGAGCAACCGAACGACCGACAGTTTCAGCACTTGCACCGGGATAACTCGCACTCACCGAAACACTCGGAGGAGCGATATCGGGAAAGCGGGTAATGGAGAGCTGGTTGATGCCGACAAGGCCGAGAATAACCAGAATGATCGAGATGACGGTAGCAAGAACCGGCCTTGATATAAAACGTTCAAACATGAATAGTTACTGGTTTAGCGCCTTCAATCCGTTACGGAACTTTTTTTTCTCTCTTCACTCTTTTGCTGCCGCTGCCGCCGGAGCAGCGCTGAGCGGTTTTATCACTGTGCCATCCGGAAGTTTTTCCGTACCGGCAGTTACAATAGTCTCGCCCGCCTTCAGGCCGGAACCGACGATATAGTTGTTACCGCTCTTGCCTGTAACGGTAATCGCCTGCTTTTTGACCCGGTTGCCGCTGCCGAGAAGAAAGACAAAAACCTTGTCCTGCAGCTCAACCGTCGCCGCCTGGGGTACAAGCAGCACATTATGATAGATCGACTCCAGAACAACCTTGCCGGTGTTTCCCGAGCGCAGCAGCCCCTCCGGATTCGGAAATACCGCCCGTATCCTGACCGAACCGGTTGCCTGGTCAAACTCGCCGCTGATGGTATCGACCGCTCCCTTTGAGCCGAAAACCGTGCCGTCCGCCATGACCAGAGAGACCGGCGCCACCTGGCGGAGCTTCTCCTGTATGGTGCTTCCGGGATATCGGTTGCGGAACTGCATAAAATCAATTTCACTCATGCTGAAGTAGGCATAAATCTCGCTGACGTCACTGAGCTGCGTCAGCGACTGGCTCTGATTTTTGGTAACCAGACTTCCCATCCTGAAGGGAATTCTGCCAATGTAACCGCTTACCGGTGCTTTCACGGTGGAGTAATCCACATTGACCTGTGCAGAGCGGGCCGCAGCTCTTGCCTGCTCGACAGAGGCCTGGGCGGCCTGACGGCTTGCCCTGGCGGTTTTAAGCTGAATGTCCGAGACCACACTGTTCTTTACCAGCGGCACCAGTTTCTCCTCGTTGAGCTTTGCAACCACGAGCGAAGCTTCAGCGGCATGCTGGGATGCCAGGGCACTGTTGTACTGCTCACGATAGAGCCGGTCATCAATTTTAAAGAGCGGCTGACCCGCCTTGACCCATGCACCTTCATCAACATAGATTCTGCTGAGTGTGCCGTCAACCTGGGGACGGATCTCCACATTGACCTTTCCCTCAAGCAGGGAGGAGTATGAGGTGGTTACCGCAGCATCTCCGGGTGTAACCCTCATCACCGGAAGAGCCGGAGTTCCCTTCTTCTCGCCATCCCTGCCGCCGCATCCGGCAAAAAGAAGCGGTATAGAGAAAGCGATAACGATCTGAAACCGGAAAAACCGCTGTATCACCCTGTTCTTCATAATATCCTGTTGTTAATCCACTGAAACGTTAAAAAATCCTCTTGTATGCGCCGCCACTCCCGGCCTGCCGGAAATACATGCAACAATTTACAAGGATACCACTTACACACAAAAATTCAGCATCGGTTTCTCTCTCCTCAGTACCTACAGACGATATTTTTCACTATTTCTCTCTCTGCACGCTCAAACAGATATATTCAGAGCTTCAGCCTTTTTGTCTCGCGTTCAAGTTCAATCAGAAGCTTTTTAAGCGCCACCCCTCCACGATATCCGCTGAGAGAGCCGTTACTGCCGATGACCCGGTGACAAGGGATAAAAACCGGCAGAGGATTGCGATGATTGGCCATCCCGACTGCGCGGACAGCACGCGCATTTCCTGCGGCAATGGCGACCGCTCTGTAGGTGGAGGTCGTGCCGTACGCAAGAGCACTGAGCTCCCGCCAGACACGCTCCATGAATGGCGTGCCCGACGGGGCAAGGGGAAGTGAAAAATGGCAGAGAGAGCCCTGAAGGTAGGCGTTCAGCTGCCGGAACGCCTCCCCGGTCAGCTCCGTTTCACCGATTTCAGCATCTTCGGGAAGAGTGTCCGCAGGAAAAAAAAGGTTGGTGATAGCACCTTCACACTCCGCAACACCGATACGACCGATCGTGGTATTCTGAAAAGAGAGGATCATGTTGCCAACACCTTTTTCTGCAAGTTATAAAGAATACCAACAACAGCAGAGTGCAAAAAAACTCCGGATGAACCGCTCTATTACTCCTGAACCGGCTGAACGGGATTCCTTGCAGATTTTCCGACAGCATAACTTCCGGGATACTGGAAAATCCGCAAGTCAAAGTAGGAGAGAACGGCAATGATATGATCAAGGATATCCGCCTGCACCTGTTCAAATGCCGCCCACTCTTTTTCACAGCTGAAAACAAGGATCTCGATCGGCAATCCATTCGAGGTCGGTTCCAGATAACGGATAATCAGGCTCATCGACGCATTGACCTTCGGATGATGGTGCAGATAGGCCGACAGATAGGCCCGGAAGATGCCGATATTGGTCAGTCGCCGTTCATTGACCTCGAAACGGTCATCTATCTCATCACGGCGGTTATATGTGTCGATTTCCGCTGTTTTTTTATCGAGATACTCCCTGAGCAGCTGAATATGCTCCAGCCGGACAAGCATGGCATCATCACAGAACCGGATACTGGTCATATCGATATTGAGCGATCGTTTGATACGCCTTCCTCCCGACTCATTCATCCCCCTCCAGTTTCTGAAACCCTCCGAAATCAGGGCATAGGCAGGAATGGTGCTGATGGTTTTATCCCAGTTCTGAACAGAGACCGTCACCAGCGAGATATCGGTTACTTCACCATCGGCCTCGTATTTCGGCATATCGATCCAGTCACCGACGCGAACCAGATTGTTGCTTGAAAGCTGAATACCGGCAACAAAGCCGAGAATCGAGTTTTTAAAAATCAGGAGCAGTACGGCTGTAAACGCACCAAGACCACCGAGAAAAACAAGCGGCGATTTGCCCATAAGTTTGGACACCACAACAACCAGGGCGATTGAAACCGCAAGCGACTTGGTAACCTGGACAAAACTTTTAACCGGCACTCTTGACTCCGTAGAGAACTCGGAAAAAAATTCCAGCAAGGCATCAAGCAGCGAAAAAATCACCACAACCACAACCACAATCATGGAGAGCACTGCAAAATCCTTGACCAGAAGAACCGTTGCCGGATAATAGACAAGAACCGGTTCGGAAAAGAGATGAATGAGAACGGGAGGAATCAGACGGAAGAGACCGGTAAAGACGTTGTGCTTGACCAGCAGGTCATCAAGCCTTGTGCTGGTTCTCGAAGCAAGGTGATTGATCAGGCGCGAAATAATCCGGTCTGTCAAAACAAAAACAAGAGTGATAACAAGTAGCGCCAGAACCCCGGCAATGATGGTTGCTGCCAGAACAGAGAAATCGGAAGCTATACCATACTTAAGTAACAATCGGATCAATGAGGTCATAAAAAGAACGGATCAGTGCAGCAAAAGCAAGATTGGAAAAAATCAACACCTTTATACAACAGCAAAAGCATCTGCATAATTGCATGGACCGATTCTGCGCTACACCCGGAGATCAACCCCTACAGGATCAGCACACCGGGCGAAGATAAAACCGGGATCATCTCGTATATTTCAGAGTGCTGTATGGCGATATCTGAACAGTGAAGGTTACCCTCGCTGCATGCAGCTCATACCACCAGGAAAACAGAAACGCTGATGAAGAGTAACCCGTTGATTGCAATTGTCATACTGGCTCTTCAGCTTGTATTCAGCACAGAGCCCGCCGCTGCACCATCAGGAAGCAATGCAGGCGAAATAGTCGCTTTTGTGCGAAAGGGAAACATCTGGATCGCACGCCTCGACGGATCCGGTCAGCGCCAGCTGACAGGTTCCGGCAGAGACACGCATCCTGCACTCTCCCCGGATGGAAAAGAGGTTGCCTTTTGCCGTCGAACCGAAACGGAGATCTACCCGGATACCGGGTTCGGACAGCTCTTCATGGTTGAAACGAAAGGAGGAACACCCCGAAAAGTGCGCTTTGAAGGAGTTCTTGCCGCCGAAGATCCCGCCTTCTCGCCGGACGGAAAGAGCCTCCTCTTCGTCGGACTCTCCGAACTTCGCAGAGCAGGCAAAAAGGGTGAGCTTCAGGCATTCGCCACCATGTCGATCACCATTGGAGAGAGCCGGACTGGCAAATGCAGGCCGGTAGTGCAGAGAAAAAACAGCATGCTCGATGCGGGCTATATCTACTCAAACCCGGCCTTTTCGCCCGACGGAAAGTCGATACTCTGGCAGGAGAGCGGCAGTGATGTTTCGGGCGGTTTTGCAATCATTGATCTGAACGGAAAAAGGCTCTTCCGCTATCCCCTGAAGGGGTCGGATTTTACGCCATACTGGCGTCCGGCTCTCTCCTCTGACGGCCACAGAATACTCTGCTACTCGCCTGCAACGACAGAAGCGGCTGTAGACACGATCCATCTGATCAACCGGAGAACGCAGCGAAAGATTCTGGTGACCAGCGGCACCAATCCGGTTTTCATCCGCAACGGCAGCGCGATTCTCTTTGAACGGGGGGAAAACCGGTGGAGCAGCAACGCCTCTTCAAATCTCTGGCTCCTTGCATTACAACCGGGAGCCGTTGCAAAACAGATCATCACCGATGCATCCGAACCGGCAGCCGCGCTGCCGGGCAATGAGCATGTAAATCGAATCGCGGAATAGATTTATAGAGGTGCCGCCGGATAATCCGTATACCCCTTCTCCCCCGGAGAATAGAAGGTATCCATGTCGGGTGTGTTGAGGGGTGCTCCGGTTTTCCATCGTTTGACCAGATCGGGATTGGCAATAAACGCCCTCCCGAAGGCAACAAGATCACATTTTCCACCCTCCAGATCGCTTTCCGCCAGGGCCGCATCGTACCCGCCGGAGAGAATCAATGCACCCTTGAACTCCCTGCGGAATGTCGCCTTGATGCTCTCCGGCACCACAGGCGCACCCATGGAGGAGTGATCAACAATATGCAGGTAGGCCGGAGCTGACCGGTTGAGCTCTGTGGCAAGCCATGCATACTCCTCCTCCATGTTGTCGTAGAGCGGCATATCATTGAAGACGCCGAACGGCGAGAGCCGTATACCGACACGCGCCCTGCCGATAGCGTCACTCACCGCAGCAGTGACCTCAAAGAGAAAACGGGCACGGTTTTCAAGCGAACCGCCATACCGGTCGGTGCGAAGGTTTGAACCCGGACGGATGAACTGTTCGAGCAGATAACCGTTGGCTGCATGCAGCTCAACACCGTCAAATCCTGCCGAAACGGCATGTTCAGCTCCACGGGCATACTCTGCAATCGCATCGGTGATATCCTTCCCGCTCATCGCTTCCGGCAGGGGGAAAGGCTTTAGGCCATCCGCATCTGTATACATCTCACCGGAGGCAGCAATTGCAGAAGGAGCAATAACGCGGGCTCCCGCAGGCAGGTTAAGCGGATGAGCAATCCGCCCGCAGTGCATAAGCTGGAGAAATATCTTTCCACTGCCCTTGTGGACTCCTTCGGTAATGGCTTTCCACCCTTCGACCTGGGCAGGGGAAAAGACTCCGGGTATGCGGGGATAGCCCAGACCATTCGGTGATGAGGATGTTCCTTCGGTGATGATCAGCCCCGCCGAATTGCGTTGAGCGTAGTACGCCGCCATGAGCGCGTTGGGAATATTTCCGGTTGCACGGCTGCGGGTCATCGGCGCCATGACCATGCGGTTCTGAAGGGTAATCGGCCCGAGTGTGGCCGGTGAAAAAAGTAGAGACATGGTAAGCTCCCTGATGGAATGGTTTCAACTGGCAAGTAACAACAAACAGCGCTTGCAGGCTGTGGATCTACCCATTAACACCGGTATCAACTTTATGGTTCATCACCGTCCCTGCTTTCCTGCTCTTGCAGCTTCCTCACGAGGGAACTCGCTTCAGAAAATCTTTCAGCGCGATGAGAAAGGCTTCCGGCTGTTCTTCGTGGGGAAGATGGCCGCAATCAGGAACAACCACCAGTTGAGCCTGCGGAAGTTCACCGGCAAGCCGGATGCTCTCCTCTTTTTTTACCATAACATCGTGCTCCCCTGTAATCACAAGGGCGGGTTTCCTCATGGTGAAAAGTTGTTCATCAAGTTTGAGATGGTGCGTCTCCAGAAACACCTCCCAGAATGCTCTCGCCCAATCTCCCTGCATCTGGTCCCGGCGAAAAGCATTGAGAACCTCCTCTGCAAGGCGCTCCTTGTTGTACCACATGGCGCGAATCACCTTATTGTAGAGGCGGGCAATCAGAAACTTCATCAAGCCGGAAAAGAGCGGAGTCATGGCTTTCATTGCCGGTTTCATGAACGAGGGCACCTCGCTCGTCGCATAACCGCTGTAGATCATGGCATCCACAAGGACCACTCCCGCAACCTGCTCCGGGTAGCGAAGCGCCGTGAGCAGCGCAAGTGTGCCGCCAGTCGAGTTCCCGACCAGCACCGCTCTGCTGAAACCAAGCTGCCGGATCATCGTTATCACAAGATCACTCTGCGCCTCGGGAGTGTAACTGACCCCCGTTGCTTTTGATGAGAACGGACGTGAGGTGTGACCGAAAGCGGGCCTGTCAAAGGCGATGACCGAAGAGGTTTTCGCCAGCTCATCAAAAACAAGCCGCCACGAACGCATGCTTAAAAAGCTGCCGTGCAGAAGCACCAGAAGCGGCTCTCCCCTTCCGGCGAGACGGTAATGAACAGCAAACCCGTTCACGGTAACAGAATGATTCCCGGAAAATTCCGGAGAGGGTTTGGACACGGGGAGGGTCATAGCGTAAAGGGTAGTGTTCTCTCTCCTTGCTCTGTTTGATACTCACGCAGAGCGGCTTGCAATCAAACATGTTGAAGCTAAAAGTTATTACTCTCGACCGCAAGAAATACCGCACAGAAAGATTGAATTATTTTACTCTTCACTCCACGTTAACGGTCAGAGCGCCCGGCAGCACGAAGCGTCGGAGGGTGGTAAAATAAACTGAAAGAAAACGGCATATCCCGGCGTATCAGTATTGATGTTGACTTGTTCTCATCGTCAACTCTGTCATTTTCGAAAAATCAGATGCAAAAACAATCATCTCCAACTCCTGCCTGAAACCACTTTTTTTTATCGTGCCCGAATGATCACGCTACCCGCCGTAACTCTTGTGCAGAACCTGCATCAAATGAATTAACAAAAGCTATTTATATACTTTATAGCTATTTTTGGCTGATTTCGCGAGTCAGAAACATAAAAAGTATTATTTTTTTATATGTTGAGCCTTTTCATGACGATAGAAACACAAATTGGCAGTAACCATGATAAAACTCTCTGATGTTACCGGGAAAATTGCACTCTATATTGACCCGAACACCGGTCAAAAACATCTGCGCGCAACCTGCAGGCATACATCAGGATCATTGTTCCATGAGTTTTCTTCCAGCGAGGATGTAGAGGAGCCTACCTATCTCTCCCTGCAGATAGACCACAATCGCCATATTCACCTCAAACCGGACTTCCTTCAGTATCTCAATCACAGTTGCGACCCTAATGTCTATGTGGATGTGAAGCGCCATGAATTCATCTGCCTTCGCGATATCGAAGTGAACGAAGAGATCACCTTCTTTTACCCTTCGACTGAATGGGCTATGGAGCAGGTGTTTGACTGCAAGTGCCGGAGTGCAAACTGCCTGGGCGAAATTAAAGGGGCGATGCATCTGGACAGGGAGCTCTTGGCCCGCTACAAATGTACGCCCCATATTCTTGAAAAACTTCACGGTCAAGCAGAGGAACAACTGCCGGTTAACGAACCTGACACACATTAAGATCCTGCCATGAAACTCTGTGTACTCTACTCCTCCTACGAGCAATCCGATTCGCCGACCAAGGATTATGACCCGATGCGTGGCATAAAATTCTGGCTGGAAGGTCATGACGTTGAAATGGCCGACATTCATAAAGCCACAGCCGTTCAACAGGTACGGTCACTCATCCAGCAGGATTTCGATCTCTTTATCAATCTGTGCGACGGCTCTTTTGATTCCGACTGTGCCGGTATAGAGGTGGTGCAGACACTTGAATATTTCAATGCTCCCTTCACCGGTGCCTCCTCTGATTTTTACGACCCGACCCGTGAAGATATGAAGCGTGTAGCCCGCTCTTTCGGCATCGACACACCGCTTCATCGCTTTGTTGTAACGGAGGCGGATATTAAGGAAGCTGCTGAAAACCTGCGATTCCCGCTCATTGTCAAACACCCGAACAGCTATGCAAGTATCGGCATGACAAAAACTTCCCGCACAGAAACGCCGGAGGCGTTCAAGGTGGAAGCCGAGCGAATCGTAAGGGAGTTTGGTGAGGCGCTCGTTGAGGAGTTTGTTGAAGGCCGGGAGTTTACGGTACTGGTGGCAGAGAATGCCGAAGATGCTGCAAACCCGGTCGCCTTCCCGGCCGTAGAGTTTGTTTTTCCGGAAGGTGAATCGTTCAAACACTTCGATCTGAAATGGTCCGACTATGAGGATATGAACTGCATTCCGGTAGAGGACCCCGATCTTGACCGTCGTCTCAGAACCATATCGGCTCAGCTCTTCACCGGTTTGAATGGTTCCGGCTATGGCCGCTGCGATATTCGCATGGACGGCGAGGGACGGCTCTTCATGCTCGAAATCAATCCCAACTGCGGGGTTTTCTACAGCCCCGATGATGCTGGAAGTGCCGATTTTATTCTGCTCAACTATCCGGACGGGCATCAGGAATTTCTCCGGCTGCTGCGGGAGGCTGCAACAAAACGCTGCCGGAACAGCCTGAAAAACTGGAAGATAAAATTTGACCCGAAAGCGGCTTACGGCATGTATGCATCGCGGGATATTGAGCCGGGTGAGCTTATCGAAGCCTTTGAAGAAAAAGAGCATGTGCTGGTATCATTGAGCTATGCCGAAAAACACTGGGACAGCCGGAATCTGCGCTGGCTCCGGCAGTATGCCTACCCTATCACCGATGAGATCTGGGTGATGTGGAGCAAAAACCCCCGTGACTGGAAGCCCGTCAACCACTCCTGCAATCCCAATGCCTGGCTTGAAAACATGAATCTGGTCGCCCGTCGTTCTATCGGTGCAGGTGAAGAGATCACGATGGACTATGCAACCTTCTGCCACTCTACAATGGAGGAGTTTTCCTGCGAATGCGGTGAGGCTGAGTGCCGTCACCTCATTACCGGCAATGATGTCACGCAGCCTTTTATGCAGCGGTATACAGGGCATGTTTCAGATTATGTCAAAACAAGGATTGCCGCACGCTCCCTGTAAACGGTATAGTCATGGTGAGCGGTTTGATGTTCAAGCCCCGGAGGGGCGAAATATTGGTAGCGCAGTCCCGATGAAGTCGGGACCGGGATGGGATTTCGAGCACCGCCCAACGAAGCAATCGAATCGCGGAATAAATGAATAGAGGTGCCCATGAGTAACATTACGTTTGCAGCTGCCCTCTGGCAATACATTCGGCCCTATCGCTGGCGCGTACTCTTCATCCTGCTGGGATTGACGGTCGAGTTCTCCTACGAAGCGGGATTACGCTACAGCCTCAAGTTTCTGGTGGATGATGTCATCCTGAAAAACAGGCTTGATATTTTTCTCCTGCTCTTCGCTCTCTTTGCCGTGGGTGGCCTGGTCTACACCCTTTTTGCGGTCATTTGTGACTACTTCTGGGCAAAATACGGTTCCCGAATTTTCAGCGACCTTTGCCATGATCTCTTCCGCCATCTGCAGCTGCTGCCGATGGAATACAACGAACGCCAAAGCACCGGGGATTTGATGTCAAGATTCTCTTTGGATGCTGCGACGATTGATAACGCCCTGGTTATTGTTTTGCCTGCTGCGTTTCTCAGCATAGGGGAGTTGCTGCTCTCCTCGGCAATGCTCCTGCAGCTCAGTCCGCTCCTCTTTTCCGGCGTACTGGCCGGCATGGTTGTCTGCCTCACGTCACCCCGTCTCTTTGCGAAAAAAACCAACAGCAGTAATTATGAACTGAGCCGCTATAACGGGCAGTTGGGGATGTTTCTGCAGGAACATCTGAGTGCCTTCAAGATGATCCATGCCTACGGACTTGAAAACCACGTCACCGGCCAATACCGTCAAAAGCTGAAGCAGTTCGTTACCGTCGCAAGCCGGGCCAACTTTTTCTCCTACATCTCGCAGCGGATGCCCAATCTGGCCTTTCTGCTCCTGAATATCGTTGTACTCTTTGCTGCCGGACTGCTTGTGATGCAGGGACGGATGTCGGTCGGATCGCTGGTCTCCTATCAGATCATCTTTGTCAGCATGAGCGCCGCAATTAACCACATGACCTGGATAATCCCGAACCTCTTGTCGGCCAAAGCCTCCATGCAGCGGTTGCAGGAGGTGCTGGAGGTGCCTCTGCCCCCGGAAGAGCAGCACTACGACAATGAATCGGTTCACTTTACGGGAGACATTGAATATCGCCATGTCGGTTTTTCCTACAACAACGGCCAGTCGGTGCTCAATGACCTCAGCTTCAGGATCGAGCCGAAAAGCTTCACCGTTTTTGTCGGGCCCAGCGGATCAGGCAAAACCACACTCATCAATCTGCTGCTCCGTTTTTATGAACCCACGACCGGGCTTATCCTGATAAATGAAATGGAGAGCAGCAGGATCAATCCCCGCCTGCTGCGCAGTTTCATTGGCGTTGTTGCCCAGGAGGTCAATCTCTTTAACCTCTCCATTGCTGAAAACATCCGCATGGGTAACCTGGATGCCGATCAGGAAGCCATCGAAAAGGCGGCAAAGCAGGCTGAGATACATGAATTTATCATCTCACTGCCCGAGCAATACGAAACACTCTGCGGAGAGTCAGGCGGGCTGCTCTCGGGCGGGCAGCGCCAGCGTATCGCACTGGCACGTGCTCTGGTGCGTGAACCTCTTATGCTGCTGCTTGATGAAGCCACCTCGGCGCTCGACCCCCTGACCGAGCAGGATATTCTGAAAACCATCCTGAAACTGCGGAGTCAGTGCACCATAGTAGCCATTACCCATAAACTCAATCTGGCGGTTGAGGCGGATATGACCTTTGTGATGGACAAAGGCTCGATCGTTGAACAGGGCACCCATAACGAACTGTTGAACAATAACGGCTTGTATGTGCGCTTCTGGAATCACACTGAAGAGCTCGAAGAAACTGTGGTGACAAACACAATCTGATAATCAATCTAACCGGACAATAATGAAAGTTTTTGGTATTGGTGTGGGCAAGGGCAAGGGGTTCCTCGGAGTCTATGCGGTCAATTTTTACAAGGAGGGTGAAATCGTGATGGATCTCAGCATCGGAGACGAAAGTCCGGGCCGGGATCTCAGGACAATTGAGCTGGCTACCCGTCACATTGATCACCCGTTCGGCCGGTATGTCAACCATCACTGTGATCCGAACTGCTACATCGACAAAAAGCGGGAGCTGATGATAGCGCTCAGGGACATCAACATCGGCGACGAAATCACCTTCGACTACTCGCAGAATGAAACTGCCATTGCAGCGCCATTTGAATGCAGTTGCGGCGCTCAGAACTGCAAGGGATCAATTCGGCATTGATGCCGGTTATCATGAGCCGGACAAAGGCTTCAATCGATCACGTTGTTGTCAGCGTCCGATCATTTGGCAAGCGGATCTTCCCCCCACTCTGATACGTTGAGAGAAAACTTCTCCTTCAGGAGCCGTGGAATCTCCTCCTGAGTGACCTCCCTTTCCAGCGACCTACCTTCGGAAACCGATTTGAAGCTGTTGCCGTTGAGGAGCTCCTTGCCGGAGGGGGTCTGCAGAACAACCATCAGCGAGCGGACGAAAATCGAATCCGGATGCGTTGAATTCAGATAGTTGGCCGGTTCAAAATCAACCCACTCCTGCGGGGAGAGATTGAACTCATAGAGATTCTTCCATGAATCATCGGTAATGGACTGCAAGAGATAGTTCCCGTCCGGATTCAGGAAGAGCCCGAATGTATCAAAACCCTGCCGGATCTCCCGGTCGATCCAGCCGAGGTTGATCGGTTCGCGTATGCCGAAACTGCCGAAGCCGAGATCAAAGAGCCACTGCTCCCCCTCTATGGTGGCAACAATCGCCATATGAGTCTTCGGACGACGCACGGGATAGGTCATAGGACGCGCAGCCACAAACTGATAGGCAACTCCGAGCGAAGCGAGAGCCATGGCAAAGAGGCCGTTCACCTCGTAGCAGTATCCTCCCCGCCCTCTCTCCACGATTTTCGTGTAAATCTCTTCCGGTACAAGCGAGACGACCTTGCCCGCCTGAACATCCAGATTTTCAAACGGCACCGAAAAGAGCTGGCGAAGCATCAAGCGTTTCAATGTCGCTAAATCTGCTGAAGCAGCACCCTCAAAGCCGATTCTGGCCAGGTATGAGTGGAAATTGAAGTTCTCTGCTTTCATATATTACCTCTTCCATATCCTGTTACACAAGCCCATACCGGTATTGAATATCTGAACGATAGCCCCATTCCTGAGGGTATTACGATTCCTCGATCTGACGAAGGATTTCCTGCAGCGAAACTGCCGCACTCATCTTCTCCCCCTCACTGGTCGCGTTATAAAAACTGATAATCGCCCTGCCGCCTATACCGATCGGAGGATACTCCTTCCCGGCAAGCATCGGCATCAACTCAAGAAACTTCAACGCGCTCTCCTTCTCCATCCCGTTAATCCTGCTCACCACCGCTTCCACTATCCCGGAAGCGGCCTCCTCCCCCAACCCGGCAACATAGGCGGCACTCTGCACTGCGCCGTACTGGAACCCCAGAACAGCAAAAACAATATCCCTGTTGGTGCTGCTTTCCAGCCTTGCCGGGCACTGCCCGATCGCTTCAGCGAGAAACTGCAGCGCCATTTTCCTTACGCCCTCAACCCGCTCCTCATGATCGTTATGCATAACCACTGACTGTTTGTTTGGCTGATTATTTCACTTGCGGAAGTACATCCCCTGATCATTATCTGATTGATATTATTGAATTTAATGCTTTTTAAACGCGAGGTTTGGTTCACGCTGTTATGAACGCTCCGAAAGTTACTCTCTTTTAATTCAAAATTCAGCATTCATAATCTCTTCAACGAGAACCTCCCGGAATGCAACTATCAGATATATTAAAAATTGCTCATGCCATTTACCGGCAATTGCCGTTATTTAAGGGCACCTCTAATAATTGTCGTGAGCGGTTATCCGTTCAAGCCCCTGAGGGGCGAAATATTGGTAGCGCAGTCCCGACGAAGTCGGGGCTGGGAAAGGATTTCGGAACAAATACATAGAGGTGCCCCAACATCAAACATCAGTATGAAAATCGACCCCATCTACATCTTCCGCAAAACCTGGGCCACCTACCAGAAGGTCATCAGCCACAACCTCATGTTTCACCGCGAGATGCTGACTGCTGTCAAAAAGCTGCTTGAGAGCCATCCGGGTCCGCTCAATGTGCTCGACCTGGGATGCGGAGATGCCACCCATATCGGCAAAATGCTTAACCCCGGTCAGGTTGCGGAGTACTGCGGATGCGATCTCTCCCCGTATGCGCTCGATGTTGCCCGAAAAAACCTTGAGCCGTTCGGAGCCCGTGTAAATCTGCTTTGCAGGGACATGGTCGCCGTGCTGAGGGAGGCTCCCGCAAACCATTTCGACGTGGTGTACTCCGGCTATGCCCTGCACCACCTCTCCCTTGAGGAAAAACAGACCTTTTTCACCGAGAGCCGACGCACCCTTCGCCAAAATGGTCAGGTAATACTGGTTGATGTCATGCGCGAAGAGGAACAGCCGCGGCCGGCATATCTCGACAGCTACAACGGAGCCGTGGCAGCACGCTGGGAGGCCCTGACCACTCACGAACGGGATCAGGTACAGGAACACATCAGGAACTGCGATTTCCCCGAAACCCCGACCGATTTGCGGATGCTTGCCGGTAAAGCCGGACTGACAATCTGCCGGAGGCTCGAAAAACAGACCTGGCATGAAGCCTGGTGCTATTCGGCATAAGAGTAACTGTTGGTCAATTGAAGATCTGACCCTTTTTCACCAACCAAGGCAAATGTCTCCTCCGAAACAACTATTTCATTGATAACGTTTTACAAATTTTTAATTTCCGGCTACAAAAATTTATGTAAGGCCTCCTGAAACCAACAAACTCTTCCCGCCACGAAAAAGCTGATACTCCTCTCCCTTCTGTTCGTGATGCACTCGCTGACAGCATTTTCAGAGCCCGTCCTTCGCTGGGGAGGCGACCCAAGCGGCGGAGCCCCCTATGTCTATGCCGATCCTGCCAACCCCCAGACCTATACCGGATTTGATTATGAGTTTGCCGAGGCACTCGCCCGGGAGATGCACTTGAAAGCAGAGTTTGTCCCCACTGACTGGGAAAGCATTGTTGCCTCACTTCAGCGCAAGGAGTTCGATGTCATCATTGACGGCTTCGAACCGACTGAAGATCGCGCACGGGAGGTGCTCTTCAGCAAGCCCTACTATCTCTTCAGATTGCAGTTAACCGTCAAACGGACAGACAACCTCATCACCTCGCTTGAGGATTGCAGAAAACATCAGAAAACGGTTGGCACGCTGGTCAACTGCGCAGCCTCCCGCCTGCTTGACCAGGGCGGTTACAAGTCAAAAGCCTATCAGGATCCCGTCGGCGCCTATCAGGATCTTGAACTCGGACGGGTCGATGCCGTGCTGATGGATGTTGCCGGAGAGATGTTCTACGCCCGGCAGAACCCGAAACTGAAGGCGGTCGGCAAACCCTTCCAGACCGGCGCCTATATCGTCGGCATCCGGAAAGCAGATACCCTGCTGCTCGGCAGGGTCAACGCAGCAATAGATACGCTGGTCAACAACGGCACTGTCGAAAGGATTTTCAGGAAGTGGCAGTTGTGGGACGAAGAGCAGATCAAGCTGCGCACCACAAAAGAGCCTGTTTTTGAGATGACCAATACAAAACTCAACTGGAGCGAAGGGCTGATCAAACTCCTCAAAGCTGCATCCGTTACGGTGCTTCTCGCCTTCGGCGCCATGATCATTGCCGTCATTCTCGGCATTCCCCTTGCGGTCGGCCAGTCAAACGGAGGTCCGCTTACAAGAGCGCTGTGTACCGTCTACATCGAGTTTTTCAGAGGCACCCCCGTTCTTGTCCAGCTGCTCTTTCTCTATTTCGGCCTGCCGGTCATCGGCATCACCCTGCCCGGATGGCTGACGGCCATTGTCGGGCTCGGTTTGAACTATGCCGCCTATGAGTCGCAGGTGTACCGCACCGCATTCCAGGCCATACCGGAACGGCAGTGGCAGGTCGCCTACTCTCTCGGGATGCACCCGCTTCTCGCCTTCCGGCGCATCATTTTCCCCCAGGCCTTCCGTATTGCCCTGCCGCCAATGACCAATGATTTTGTGGCGCTTTTTAAAGATACCTCCACGGCCTTCGCCATTGCCGTCTGGGAACTTGCCACCGCCTACCGCGAGCTGGCCAATGCAACCCAGAGTTATCTCGGCATCGGCCTTGTTGTCTGCTGCTACTATCTTGCCATGAGCCTGCCGCTTGCACACTATGCGCATAAACTGGAGCAGAAACTGCAACGGAAATCAACCGGCATTCTATCCTCGGGAGCAGACAAATGATATCGATCAAAGGATTAACCAAAACAGTTCAAAACACCGCGCTCCTTTGCGACGTCAACCTCAAACTGGAGTCCGGCAAAATACTCGGCATCATCGGGCCATCGGGCAATGGCAAAACTACGCTGCTCCTCTCCCTCTGCGGACTGCTTCCTTTTGACAAAGGGGAAATCACCGTGGGAGATACATGCATCAGGGCAGCGGAAAGCTCCGTAAATTCCGAAAAGCTCTGGGCGTTCAGGAAGAAATCGGGAATCGTCTTTCAGCATCTCCACCTCTTTCCCCATCTCACCGTCCTCGGCAATATTACTGAAGCTCCTGTACAGGTAAACAAAATAAACCGGACGGAAGCGGAGGATGAGGCAAAAGTGCTTCTGGAAAAACTCGGGATCACGCAGCACATGAACAAATATCCCGAAGAGCTCTCCGGCGGCGAACAGCAGCGGCTTGCCATCCTGAGAGCTCTTGCCATGAATCCCGAAGTGCTCCTGCTCGATGAACCGACAAGCGCCCTCGACCCGATACGAAGCGGTGACGTCAGAAACCTGCTGCGCGAATTCGCCGCCACCGGCCATACGGTGGTGATCGTGTCACACTCCCTCCGCTTTCTCCGCGGCATTGCCGACTATCTGGCATTCATGGGAAAATCGGAACTGATCGAGATGAACACAACCGAAAACCTGCTCAACAATCCGCAGGATGACCGGACAAAAGAGTTCCTGCACCACTCGGAACTGAACTGAAAGCGCGCCGGATCGATGAACGATCAGAATGGATGATTGAGATGTTCAGGGAAGGTTTTGGAGGTGATTGGCAGGGTTATGCGGTACTCAGTGCTGTTTTTGTTCAGGTGAACAACTCCCGAGTCACTGAAACTCCTGATCAAGCCGCTCCTTTAAGCTCGGCAAGAGCCTCGCCCGCAAGTTTATCGAGTAAATCCTGAGATTCGTCAGTTTCCAGAAGTGTATCCCATTGAGCATTCTCAGCATCTATCGCTGAGAGTCCCTCTTCACTGACAAGCTCTTCACTTAAAATCTGGGCTTCCAGAAAACGGGCAAAATCTACCAGTTGCTCTACCCGGTTGGAAGGCAAGGAGCGGACAATGTTGATCAGAGTTTTTTCGTTCTCTTTGTCGGTATGGGTGACCGTATGCATAATCTCTCCTGAATGCCGATATCAGATTCGGTGATGCCAATTACATTATTCCTGCCTGCTCACTCACATCACAGATGCTGAACGATGCAGTACAAAAAAGCTATTAAAGAGACTACAAAACTATAACAATATCGTCAAATCCAGTGCTTCCATGCAGGACAACGCTGAATCGAGACAATTCCGGTTATCATCCTGCACTCGCCACTTGACAGAGTTATTTCACTTACAACACAACATCCCCAAGTAGCCAAATGGTTGATATTATTGACTTTAATAAAATTACCCAAGGAAGTTAGTTGAAGCGGTTATGAGCGTCCCGGAGGTCGGGAAGTCCTTGTATTCAAGCCCTGTAGGGGCGAAATATTGGTAGCAAAACAAGGCTCCCGCCGCCCCCCTCTTTTGCTTTTTGTAGCTCTACCCACGTTTGTAGAGTTTGTCGAGAGCGTCCCGGAAGTCGGGAGTTCGTCGTAATCAAGCCCCGTAGGGGCGAAATATTGGTAGGCAAACAAGGCTTACGCCTCCCCCCTCTTTTGCCTATTGTAGCTCTACCCGAGTTTGTAGCGTTTGTCGTCATCGGGTCGGAGAGAAGTTAGTTGAAGCGGTTATGAGCGTCCCGGAAGTCGGGAGTTCGTCGTAATCAAGCCCCATAGGGGCGAAATATTGGTAGCAAAACAAGGCTTGCGCCTCCCCCCTCTTTATCCTTTTGTAGCTCTACCCGCGTTAGTCGAGTTTGTCGTCAAATTCACGGAATTTCTCCCCACATCAGGAACTGCGATTTCCCCGAAACCCCGACCGATTTGCGGATGCTGGCCGGTAACGCCGGACTGACAATCTGCAGGAGGCTGGAAAAGCAAACGTGGCATGACGCCTGGTGCTATAAGGCATAAAACGGGGAGCTGTTTTTTTGGAATTCAATATAGCCTATGCACATCAAGCGACAGACAGCTATAGGCGACTGTGCCACTTCATTGGATCCTGAGATGTATGGAAAACACGACGATCTTCATACCACCAAGTAAGCATCACTAATATCCTGCTGCGCTTCCGGTAATAGTATCAGATCAGGAAGCATGACCGCTGCGGACATTTTGCTTGACCTCGGCCCATGTGAGCCCTGAAGCAGGGTTTTTCATCAGGTTACTCTTGCGACGAGCCAACTCCTTCTTTTGCCATTCATGTACGGGTACATCTTCCGGTTTAGCCGCCAGATCATCCCAGAGATCTTCAACCAATTGTAGTTTCTCTGGTGGGCTAAGGTCAAATACGGAAACAGTATGGGTTTTCATGACTATCTATATTTGAAATGGAAAATGACCGTTCTTAAATGTTTTTCCTGAATGGACTCTCTTGCTACGTACTGCCTGCTCACTCACATCACAGATGCTGAACGATGCAGTACAAAAAAGCTATTAAAGAGAATACAAAACTATAACAATATCGTCAAATCCAGTGCTTCCATGCAGGACAACGCTGAATCGAGACCATTCCGGTTATCATCCTGCACTCACCGCAGAACAGAGTTATTTCACTTACAACACAACATCCCCAAGTAGCCAAACGGTTGCTATTATTGACTTTAATAAAATTACCCAAGGAAGTTAGTTGAAGCTGTTATGAGCGTCCCGCTATTCCCGGTTTCCAATCCGCCAAAAGTTCAACATGGCTTTTCAAGCTATCGCCTCACTCTGCAGCGTTTCGGTCTTTGAAAACGACACCCGGTTTCGCCTCATGCCATAACGCACTGTATCTGACTTTTTCGGCATCGGTGAAGCGGATTGAACCGCTGAGGAACCAGGAACCCGAATGTTTATCGGGATCATCGCCTTCACGGGTGCCTGCATGCTCCAGACCCATCACCTTGCTCTCTGCATCCCGAATCACCCGCCAGCTACCTGAGATGTAGTGTTCCGTATCGGCTGCAACAATATCGAGCACCTCTTCCACCCCCCCTTCTTCGCTGTCACCACGGATATCAAGCGAACCATATACGTAGGCTATGGCGCTGAAGTCCTCAAGCACAAAGCGCATGAACTTGTTCCGAACCATATGGTGCAGTTCCAGACCATCAAGAACGTAGATGAACTGGCGCCCGTTTTTCCCAATGCCTGAAATCGAACGAGGCAGGCTGCCGTAATCCTCTGCAAGGCTGATATACCATTCCGAATATTCCTCGAAAAGATCGAGAAGAAGCTCCCTTGATGCAGTGGTTTCCATAAATAACTCAAACAGTAAAAACGTTACATGATACTATAACCCGGCGCCGACGGCATAAACACGTCAGGTTGCATTCCAATAGGCTGTTCTCTATACGTTGTTTAATAGCGATAAAACTCTCAATACATCACCGTTTTCGAATCATATAGTTCACTGCGCTTGTCGTTACGCCTAACTGCCGGGCGGTCTCGGCGAGTGACAGTCCATACTCACTGGTAAACTTTACAGCGAGACTCTTTCTCAGCACAGGCAGTGTTCCGCTCCGGCTCCCTGATCGAAAAAATGCAACAGTAATACCAGCGTCTTCACAAACTTCAGCAATATCCTGCCGCACCTGATCCAACCGTTCACTTGCAGAAAGCTGATTATCCACAGACTCTTCGGCATCTGCAAGCAGCGAATGCACAAACTCTCCGCTCCCCAAAATCCTTTCATCACCCTGCTCTTTCAATCCCTGTTTGCGCATCGAAAGTACTTTCGACCACCCTCCATGCGAACGAACCAGACCGCCTCCCGAGAGTTCCGATTCACGATCAATACCCATCTCCTCTTCAAGAAACACAAGGTATGCTTGTCTTGCTTTCCCGTCCGTACTGCCGAAAAAGCGCAGCACATAATCCCGGTCAAACCAGTCATGATGAATCCGTTTCATCAGCACCGCATGACCGCTCCAGGGATATCGGGCAAGTTCCTCAAAAGACGCAACAATGCCCGCCTTCAGCGGATTGAGATGGATATAGGCAACCAGTTTGTCAAAATATGCCTCCTCTTCGCAGATAATCGATTTGTAACGGTTCTGGAAGAGATGCCCGGCTCTTTTATGACGGCGGTTGTAGAACTGAGCATATCCTGAAAGCAGGCGGCGCATGTAGGTTGAGAGTCCGCTCTCACCGCTTTTTAGCAGGATATGCAGATGGTTCGTCATCAGAGCGTAGGCATATATTGCTGTACCGGAACCCTTCGCAAGAGTACCTACGCGACGCAAAAACTCTTTCCGGTCTTCATCATCGGTAAAAATAGCACCCTTCTCTATCCCCCGGATAATAACATGATGCAATGTTCCCGGCGCATCAAGTCTCGCTCCTCTCGGCATTTCAGCTCCTCAGATATATTGCTCACTGATCCTTTGCTGTGAGCAATATAATGAATATACACGAACTTCTTCTCTTATTAAACAACGTCCCCAAGTCCACTATTTCTCGAAGTTCCTGATCCCAGATCGTTATGTGTTCTGAGTGCAGGCCACGTTCTCTGAGAAATCCACCCAGTTGTTCATTATCAATGCCGGCAGCTTCAAGCACCAACTGGCATTTCTCTTTCGGGGTCATGAATCGTGGACTGCTCTACTGGCTGCCATCTGGTAAGATACCCGATTCACACTTTTGCACCCAATTCTGGATTGCCTGATCATGAATGCCGGTTTCTCTGCTGACTTGAGGTATACTTTGCTGCTCAGGCGGCAAGACTTTTTTCAGCACACTTAATTTCACCGCTCGGGTATATCTCATAATTTGCCTCCTTGGTTGAGGCGACAACTATGTTAACACTTAGGGGTGTCCGGGAAGTCGGAAGTGGCTTTCTGGTTAATTCGGAATTCAGCATCCAAAATTCAACATCTCTAAAAGTTTTGGGGAAGGGGTTTGTGTGATCTCCCCTGTTACTTGGAAGTCGGGAGATGTGAAAAGGATGCTTGACAGCCGTTCATCAACATGTCGGATACCAGATAACGATAAGGTACGAGATTCCTTGAAAATGAGCAACCCGCCTCTTTTTTTCGTGTTTTACAATGCACTCGAGGGGCTATGGTGTAAACGGTAAAACTTTGTTTTTGGTGATTTCAATATAGGATGTCCTTAAGGGCGATGCCCAATGCACTCATAGCATAATACTTTCATTAGCGAATACCATACACCTATATGCTGAAATCAAAGCAATTGCACGCTTGTTTGGCGGAATTGTCCCGACACGTGTTGATGCTTGCATAAATTCCTTCATTAAACATAACTGAAAATCAAATATGTCAAATAAATCATCATATATTTTATCAACATGATTTGTCAACCAATTTATCGCATTTATATAATTATCATTGACTCCATCTAATTCCACATCTTTTCTTGTTATTATTAATTCAGCAATCTTAACGTTTTTTTCAATTTGTGATATGTCGTAATATTCTTTTTTATCGTTATCTATGCCCTTTAAAAACAAATCCACAATTAATCTACATAAATCCGAACACCAATAATCATATGATATTCCGCCTGTATCTATTAAAAATGGATTCAAACCCTGTATAAGAATATTTCTCGAATGCAAATCTCCATGACATAAGACTAAGGGCTTGTCGATATTTTTATTATTTTTATCAAGTCTCTCATATGATTGATTAATTGATAAATTTTTCATATTTGAATAGTTTACGCCAAAATCGTTAATCAATAGCCTTATCTCATTAATCACACTTTCAATAATCGAATATTTTGTTCCTTTATATTTCCTAAATATGTGCGTCCAATTTTCTGATCCATATCGCTGCTCCTTGTAATGTCTTTTTAAACTATAGTCATCCATAAATATTCTATTTAGGATGCGATAGATATCTTCAAATGTATTTGATTCTTTTTTTATATAATCAAAAATCGTCTCACCATCCTCAACCAATTTTATCAATATCCCTAATGCATTATAATTATTGGTATAATATTCTTTTGAATGAATATAATTAAAAAATATTGAGGGGAATTTCGGGTAATATTTTAGGGAGTCTTCATATTCCTTTTTGAGACTTTCAGTATCTTTGGAAATTTTTAGAATATAAGCAGTATTGTCAATATAAAATCTTATTAGTATAGCGCCGCTATACCCTGACACCATTCTTTCTAACAAAACCTCATCAGCAATACCGTACTCTTCTTTTATTTGTCGTAATATTTGATTTAAATTACTTTCACCAATTGTCGATATCTGCAATTGCAATATTAAATCATTTTCGTTTTTTAATTTATATTGAATTGGCAATTTATTAATTAACTCAACTTCAATCATTTCCGATAGGCCAGATATTTTCTCTTTATACTTATCAATATCATCAAGAACGAATGGATAATCTTTTTTGAAATTACGTTTTCTCATATCGCCTTGCTTATCACCAGCAAATATAATTGTCTTTGTATTAATACCTGATGTTTTTATTATCTCTAAACAATCAATACCATACCACTTATCATCAACATTATCGTACAAATCCAATATTAATAAATCAGGCTTATCATGTACTAAGCAATTATTTAATATATCTTTAAAGGCTACTTGTTTTGGATCTGCAAGATATGGATATTTATTTTTTAATGACTTTATCATTGCCTCTATCATTGCTCTTCGCGCATGTTCATCCTCACATATTATTATCTTAAAATTCTTATTCATAATATTTAAATTTGAATTGTAATTTAAATAGCCCATTTCTATCGGTATGGTGTTCAAATTCTAAAGAGCCTCCAAATAGCTCAATCTCTTTTTTAATGTCTGTTAATGCACCCGTTCTTGAATTATGATTATTTTTATCAGTTAAGTTATATTCTATCAATAAGGACACATATTTATTTTTATCAATTAAATCTATATATGCATTTATCAATACCTCCTTAATAGATCGACCATCATTTAAACGACCCTTAATATTTTGTATTATATTATCGAAATCTTCATATATTTTCGCCCTTGGGTAAAAGACCCTTAATTCACGCTCCCCGGTATTATTTATTTTTGTTAATGGGAATACAGATTTAAATTTTTCTTCAATTACTTCTTTTAAATTAACAGGAAACTGATCTATAAATTCAAATAACCTTGAATTTCTTGATATAATATTTTTTGTCAGTACGTTATGATAGTAGTCATATTTTTTTTTAACTCTCAAATAATATAATGGGTTTTCATGAATTTGGTGAACCAAGACTGAAAACTCATCAGTAACACCAAGTTGATTATCCCCATCAAATATTCTCGCAGCAAGATCATGAAAGAACATATGTTGATATGAACTTGATTTTTTTATTTTTTCTGATAATTTTATTGTATATGATTGAATTGTTGCCTCAATAAAATATGACACTTGTCTCCAATAATCAAGTAGCTTATTGGTAACAATCAAGAATAGAGGATAATACTCAGAGTTTTCTTTATATAACTCAAGATCATATAAACAATCCTGAGTAAATTCGCTTAAATTCATATTTGACAGGCAATTATCAGGGAACGGGTGTCTTGTTCCTTCGTAATATTTGTTTTTCTCATTTTTTAGTGATTTTATAAGTTCAATATCTGTCTTAATAGACTTTATCTCAATATTTTTTATTGTCTGATCATTTAAATTATTTATCTTTCCCAGAGTAACTTTTTGTTCAATTGATATATTTTCGGATTTTTCTACGAAATATTTTAATTGATCAGAAATTGAACTAAAATACTTAATACTTTGGTTATATTTATTCTGAAATAAGGAGGTCATATGATAAATTGTATTTTGCATTAAATTATCACTTAATACCTGCCCATTGTAAGATGCCATTAAAATATCTGAAATAGATTCGCAAAACAATAATTTATTCGATGATCTTAACAATGAAATAGCCGAGTATTTATATCTAACGGATATCTTTTCTGGCGTTGTAATAGAATTATTTGTTTTTATTAGTTTCTCACTAAGATCTCCTAACTTTATTGTTGCTATTTTAAGAGCTATCTTAGAAATCATTACTCTAAAGTCTCTAAAGACTAACGGCTCTTTTTGTAACCAATTTACTTCATATGATAAATAATAAATCATCGCGTAAAGATTAGAATAGCAAATACTAATGTAACCATCAATATTACTATATATCGAGTAAACATATTTATAGACTTCTATCCTGAACTGTGTGTTTTTTTCCGCCTTTTCTAATAGTGTTTTAAATTCGAACATTCTCATTATTAGCTCAGAAGAAAGCTCATGATCAGGTTTTTCTGCGGTGTAGTAGTAATCGTAAGGGTATTCGGTTTTGTTTATTTCATCAGGATCTATTATTTTTAATCGCGCTTGCCTATCATCGGAAAATTTATTCATATATTGTTGAGCCAATTTATATTTTTCTAATGAATTGCAATGTTCACAAACAGGACAACTTTCAGAATTAAAATATCCTAAATGTAATTTATACAAACAATCTATTGTGAATTTTGTTGGTTGTGAATATGCTGTTATCTCTTCATTGCTCAAAGTTTCAATTCTTTTATAAAGCTCTAATTCACCATCCTTTGTCTGATCGAACAATACACATATCAATAAGTTACTAACTTGTTGGCACTTTGTTATTAATGTATTAATTGTTTTAAAAGATATAACACCGAAATCAAAATAAACAACATTTGAATGGTTGATTAATTTAGGAATTTCATCGAAAACGACAACATTCCCTGACAGTTCTTTAAGATATTTATAAAATCTATCATTTTCTTTAACACCATCTATCAGGTTTTTTGGAATGTAAATAACATAATCTACAACATTACCATTTTGCCATTTGGCAATAGATTCTGATATTTTTTTCCATATCACACTTACCGTATTAAGCAATTTCTGTTTATTTATATAAAAAGTAAAATGCCTATCGCTATATTTACCTATATGATTATAATGGAAAGCTTTCTTTAAAATAATGTGCTTGCGTAAATTTAATTCAACTTCATATTTTTTACTTTCTAATCTTATTTTTTCCTCAGTTTCATAATTTGGCCCTTTAAATTCTAAATCTTCATTAAAAGAATTGTATTTATTTTTGAAGTATTCAGCATCAGTCTCATTCTTATCTAATTCAACTTTATTTTTTCTATACACACTTATTATTTCAGTATTATCACCCCATGTTTTAAGCTCAGATATATTATATTTCCTATTGTTGCATAAACACAAAACACATAGAGGTATTGCTGAGTCTCTTTTAATATATTTAACTGATCTCCGTACTGTTTCAGAACTAGATATAACAGTAGTTAAAACAATTACTTTAGCATTATGTTTAAATAATTTAGTACGTCTTGGTATGTTTTGATTTATATCCTCAGATAAACATATTATATTTTTATATGCAACTCCACATAATACCGCGAATGCTTTTGCTAATCCTTTTTGTAGGTTATGATCAATTAATATAAAATAATTACTTTTTGATTCCTTATTTAATTTACGACTAATACCCGAACTTGTCAAATAATCACTTTGATTTATAATTTCTTTTTCAATATTATTTTTGTACTTTAGATATAATGTTAATGCATACCCGTATTCGTTATACTCCAACAGTTTTTTTACATCTAACCACTTCTCAACAGTTTCTAATTTTGGAGAACAATATTTTTTTTTGTTTTTTTCAGTTTTATCTATCATTTTTATTATTTCATTCTCAAAAAACGAGTCGATATTAGTGAAATTAAAAGTCAATCTTTCTAGTCTATCAACATTTACAAGCTTATTATCATTTTCTAAATGCAATCTAATCCTATTCTTACTTTCGTCATTTAAAGTCTTATAAGATTTGAGCTCGCTAATTTTTATTTCATCATCATATATTTGGTATGATTCATTAAGCAGATTTATAAGATTTTGATTACCTCCATACCAGAAAGCTTTATTGTCATTCCCTATAATTAAAACAGGATCATATACTTCTTCAGTATCTCTATGTACTATTTCCTGAAAAATATTATCGTCCGTCTTTCTTTTTATATATTCATTTGAAGAATCAACAATAATCTGGATCGTATCATTACTTAAAGGGCTAAGCAAATATATAACTACAGCGCGGGGATGAGCATTAAAACTAAATCCCGGCAAGGTTTCCTCTAACAATGTCTGAGATGTAGACTCATCAAGATCAGTTAAATTTAATATCACTAGTAAATCTTTATTCTTTTTTACTTCTTTTTCGAATAATTCTATAAAATCTCTATTTATACCAGGATTATACTGAACTGTTTTCCATTGTTTGTTTTCAGTATTATCCGTTAATGTAAATCTAAACTCTTTAGCTTCTGAAAAAGGGCACATTTTAATTTGAATAAAAGTTCCTTCATAATTATATTTACATTTTCTTGATATCCATTCCTCCTCAATCAACCCTCCCTTACGAAACCCCCCATTTACAACACCAGTCCTTATATGAAATATACCATTATACTTATTTACTATCCTTTGAATCCTGTAAAGGCCTTTCGTCCCGCGTCTAAGTTCTTTATTTTTTGTCGTTGACCACTTTTGAAAAGCCCACTCCAATTGTGACTCTTTTTCGGTTTTTATATTTTCTTTAAAATATTCAAATTCATAATCATTTGTTAGTATTCCATTGCCAGAATCACCAAAATATATTTCAACCTGAGTTTTAACACCATCGTTACGTATCCAGTTAATATATTCGTTTTCTATTGGGTTAATTTTTTTATACCTATACTCACTAAATAATATCTTTGATTCAATTAATCCGATTGCAAGCAATGCGAAATGCACCTGTGAATGTTCATTAACATTTTTAATTAACTCGGAAATAATCACATTCTTAATACCTTGAACATCAATACTCTCTAGACCTCTTTCAGAATTCCCAAGTACTTTGTCTATTTTATTTTCTATACCAGAAAACCCTTCAACGCCTTTTTTACAATCAATCCATTCGAGTGGAAAAATGAACCTATAATTATTAAATTCAATATTTTTCGTTTCGAAAATAGTAGAAAATGCATTTATAAATGACTCCACATTAAATTTCGCTTCGAATTGATATTCTTCTGTCAAATATACTTGATTTATACTTCTTTCGGACAATTGTTTTAATGCATTTACAAAACCGACTGTTTTGATGAAGTTATTTACTCTTTTTCTTTGATTTAAATATTTAATTTTATTTTCCTCACTATATTTCTCTTCATGTTTTTTTTCTTCCTTTTCCGTAAGCATTATTGTAGGTAACGCGATGTATATATTGCTTTTTTGTATCAATTTCTCTACAATTAATATAAGTTCGACTATTGCATTTAACTCTGCAAATCTTACTTGAGATAAATCGATAAAATAATCTTTTCCAAAAAGGGAATTATTATCATCAAACTTATCTTCTAAATTCATAACATCTAGATAGACTATCCCTTTTAGTAAATGTAACGGATTAATATTTTGCATAAGAAATCATAATTTGAAAATTAAAACCTATTCTATTCTTCACTAAAATCAGTCTATTAGTATCACATCAAATTATCTGCCCATATATATTCTTTTTAGATGTGCATATGATGTACTTATTTTTATATTAATTCATTTCTAAACACTTGTTGCATGCACACAACTCAATGCTATCGTTAGCATTTAAACCACCTCAGAACTATAGGTTAGTATGCTTCGTATTCTTTAAGTCTCGAGACATCTTTGTTTAACACCGATGGAATATGCGACTGACGCTCCATCTGTCGGCAGATATACTCTATGAGCACTACGAATGAAATATGATAATCTAAGCAGAACTAAGTAATTATCCTTGTTGTGATGTAAAATAAAAGTCGGATAATCAGGGGTTTTTTGCGATTATGCGTTGATTTTAAAATAAAATGGGCTCTGTTGCGATTGGAAGTGTTGGATTCTGGATGCTGGATTCGCGATTTAACAAGATTATTAACCACGAAATGCCCAAAAAGACACGAAAGAATTAGATTTTGAGTGCTGGATTTTATTTTTTTGATTAAAGGCAGGAGAAAGAAGGGTGGATGATCTTGGCTCAGTGCAATGGGGAGGGGGAGCGTTTTGAACGGGTTTTTTTGGTGCTTTCGAGCTTTGCTTTTTTTTCGAGTATCTGTTTCAGCGCCTCTGCTGCTGGTTCATCGTTTTGGTCGGAGTCAGCGAGTTCGCCTTTGAATGCTTTGGCGAGGACGGATTGCTCGATTTTTTCAACCCGTTGAATAGCTTTTTTGTATTTGGCTTCGAGGGAGTCGGCAAGGGCGAAGAGTTTTTCAACTCGTCGGACGATCTCTTGCTGCTCTTCGAGTGTGGAGGGGGGCTGAAAGCGGGACGTTCACAACTGCGTAAACAAAAGGGGTTCAAACGCAAACAGGGGGTAAGAGGGAGACCTCGGAGACCTTGTATTTTGCTACCAATATTTCGCCCCCAGGGGGGCTTGAATATGGAGATTTTGAATGTTGAATGCTGGATTCCGGATTGAAGAGAAAAGGAAGATTTTTAACCACGAATCACGCAAAATGACTCGAAAAAGAGGTTGAAGAGATTATGCCTTCTGAATCGAACCCAGTTCGTACCAGACGCCCCTCCCGCTACCGAGTTGTGTCAGATGGCCACGCTCAACCAGGTTTCTGAAGTGCACTTTCAAGGTGTTGCGGCTGATGCTGGTCAACGAGATAGTATTGCCTATCGTTATTCCGGCCATGTTCACGCACAAACTCAACAATACGCAGTGAAATTTCCGGCAAAGTAGTCATGACGATCTTCTCTCGCTCAACTTTCTTCTCAAGACGGCGTACCTGATCGGCCAGCGAATATCGGTTCGTAACATTAACCAATTACACACCCATTTACATCCATTTGCAAATATGAGCACTCCCCTGTCAATTTGACTGGACTTCCGGAACACCCGCGAATAACTCTACAAAAGTGGCTCATACGCTTCGTTTTGTCAATGCTGACCTGATTGCTGCCGGGCTTGCGCCTTTCAATCCTGAAGTGGCTGCGTTCAAAGCGGCTCGCATTATGCTCAACGAGATTGACGATTGTGTGTCTAACGGTGAAAGTTTTTCTTTTGAAACAACACTTTCCGGCTTAACCTATCTACAGCGTATATTGGAGTGGAAGGCTCAAGGGTATAGAGTCAAAATCTGGTTTATCGCTCTTCACTCACCAGATATTGCTGTTACAAGAGTTGCCGAACGTGTACGGCAAGGCGGGCACAACATTCCTGAAAATATCATTCGCCGTCGATTTGCCGCAGGTCTGTATAATTTCAATTATAAATACAAAGCCATAGCAGACTCTTGGGTACTGTACGATGGTACGTTAACCCCACCAAAATTAATTGCATGGAGCTGACAAGATGAACACAAAAGATATTCGACTCTCTCCTGATCCTGACATGGCGGGTTCCTATGCTGCGATGCAGCGAGCAGGGAGAGATGCTGAGGATTTGGCTATTCGTACCAATACCGCCATTATCACCATGATCGACGGAAAAGTAGTCCGCCTCACGGCAGCAGAAATTATCAAAAGACGCCAGGCTGAAAATAAAACCGCCAAACCGGAATCGGAATAACCTTTGTATGTCCTCCATGCCGCAGGGCAACTTCGGGGACGCCCGCGACAAACTCTACAATAGGGCCTGAAGAGATTTTGAATGCTGGATGATGGATTGAAAAGGAATATTAACCACGAAAAAGACGAAAGTTAACGAAATAAAAAAAGCGACAGGCAGGTAATCAGATAAGGGAATATTCACCGGTAACAGTTACACAACACTGTCCGCGTTGCACAGAGATGCCTCCTTTCAGTTCGGCATGACACCTTGAAGAGATTTTGAATTCTGAATCGAACCCAGTTCGTACCAGACTCCCCTCCCGCTACCGAGTTGTGTCAGATGGCCACGCTCAACCAGGTTTCTGAAGTGCACTTTCAAGGTGTTGCGGCTGATGCCGGTCAACGAGATAGCATTGCCTATCGTTATTCGGCCATGTTCACGCACAAACTCAACAATACGCAGTGAAATTTCCGGCAAAGATGTCATGACGATCTTCTCTCGCTCTACTTTCTTCTCAAGACGGCGTACCTGATCGGCCAGCGATCGAAGAAAAAACAGCAACCACGGTTGCCAGTTCGGGGTATCGGTACGGATTAATCCCTGAGTCTGCCGCAGGGCCAGATAGTATGCTTCCTTGTTTAGCTCGATAACGCTTTCCAGTGAACTGTAAGGTACGTAGGCGTAACCCGCCTGCAGTAACAGCAAGGTGGTTAATACTCGACTGAGCCGACCGTTACCGTCCTGAAACGGATGAATTTCCAGAAAGACCACCACAAAGATCGCGATAATCAAAAGCGGGTGCAGTTGTTCCCGCTCACGTTCATCGTTCACCCATGCAACCAGTTCAGCCATCAGGCGAGGAGTGTCGAAGGGGGTGGCTGTTTCGAACACGATGCCTATCTGTTTGCTGTTATTATCAAAGGCAGCAACACTGTTTGAGCTGGTCTTGTACTGGCCTCTGTGTCGGGCGTCTTTCCCGCTATGACGCAGGAGGATCTGATGAAACTGTTTGATGTGGTTCTCGTTGAACGGGATGTTTGGCCACGATTCAAACACCAGATCCATCAGCTCAGCATAACCGGCAACTTCCTGTTCATCACGTGTTTCGAAAGATTGAATAACCAGATTGGAAAGCAGGCTTTCAACCTCTCGATCGGAGAGTTTACTTCCCTCGATACGGGTCGATGATCCAATACTCTCAATTGTGGCTACCCGGCGCAGGGCTGAGAGTCGATCAGGCGCGAGCATGCCCAAAGCACGCCAGGCACCTTTAAATTCATCGATCCGGGCAACCAGGCTCAGGATCTCCTGAGTAATTTGAATGGTATCGGTTCGTAACATTAACCAATTATACACCCATTTACACCCATTTGCAAATATAAGCACTCCCCTGTCAATTTGACTGGACTTCCGGGACGGTATTGATAACAATCAGTTACATCAAGCAGAGACACGCCTGAGTAGAGATGCCTCCTTTCAGTTCGGCATGACACTTGAAGAGAGGCCGGAGGATGGATCAGGGATTACTTCAGGCAATACAATGCTGTGCTTTATTTGTATTTGTTTAATGATTCAGTTAATCTCATTATTTCAGAGTAACATCCCTGTAACCACTTAAATATGAGCGAAATAGACAGAAACCGAATTGAATTGCTGATTGCATCCATTCGGGAACTTACTCCGGGCCAGTTTTCATGGCTTGAAAGAACTGTTCAGATATTTCAGTGTGAGCATAGCTACTCAATTTTTCACTCCAATCTCTTTGATGACGAGACTCTGGAGAATTTCGGAGATGCGCTGAGAATTCATCACAGTTTTTCTGCCGAGCCATTTTCAAAGGATAAGTTCGAATATGTTCTTGAGCGTGTTGTCAACATCTCTTCCTATCGTGCAAAGCTCGCTCCAAAAGGAAACCGTGGCCATGACATCACCATCGATAATACCCGTGTTTCGTTAAAAACACAGGCAGACAAAGGGATCAGGGAGGATAAAATTTGGAT
>NZ_AASE01000011.1 GCF_000168715.1 Chlorobium ferrooxidans DSM 13031
AGCAGCGACACCATTGACAGGATGTGATGTCGGGATAACACCGACCTGTTCAAGGTTCAGTGTGCGCATGGTGACACCTTGCTGAGCGACGTTGTAGGCTGCAAAAAAATTGTTTGCATAAGCCATTCCGGTAATATTCAGGAATAAGCCCAGCAGCGCCATTATCCTCAACAGCCTCGATAAATCAAACTTTTTGTTCATGGTACCTCCGAAGTTTAATTGATACTTGAAATATGTACGCAGAATACGTAACAAATGCATAACACATCAAAACGATGTTCCGTTCATTGTTGTGCATGTTTCAGCATCCAGGTGAGAAAGTAATAGATACAGGAACTGGCAGGAAAGTCATCTGACAGCCCCGATCAGGCTTCTGTGCGGGAGAGAGTAGAGATACCTACGGCTTGATCTGAATGATCTTACTTTACATAATATATATTATACAACAAAGCTCCGTAAGGAATGGCGGAGCTTTGTTGGTAATCGTATTCTCTTCTTTACTTGGCTGCGGTCATGTTGCTTCCTGTTTGTGCCGGCTCAGGATTGCCGGTGCTGCCGACACTGGCTTTAAGCGATGACGAGCATCCAGCCAGAGCTATGGAGAGTAAAATTAAGAGTGCATAGTGTTTCATGATTTTCTCCTGATTGTTTTATCGAAAAACATCCTGCTTCATGGATGCTCTTCAGTTATTCATTGCCTGAAGGGGTCAAGTGCTACCGTCTATTGTTATTGTTGTTATTGCGCTGATTCTGATTATTGTTACCACGTCTGTTGTACTCTGTATCGCGATACCGTCGAATATCTGCTATACGATGCCGTCTTATTCTTTCAGGAAGGTTGCTCTCGCGGGTTACCTGCCATGGCCCCCGGTAGTCTCTGGAGTTATACCATGAACCATTCTGGTAGAGATAGTATCGATTATCGTAACTCACTATATCATAAGGACTTCCTATTGATACAGAGAACCCCTGATCCGGAATGTCAATAAACTGGGGTTGTGAACTGATAACAATTGATGTTCCACCTCTTCCTCCGGGACTCATGGCCTGACCATCCGGAACATTAAGATGCAGTGTCCCAAAAAGAACGCCGGCTACTAATAACGTTTTGTTTTTCATTGCAAATCTCTCCTGTTAATATGTTATCCCGTAATATGTTGTACTGTATCGTGCTGTGTAAATCGTCTCTTTTTCATCTCCATTTATCATCATGCTCTTGCATCCTGATCTGCTCTCACCGGCTATTGCCGTCAGACGGGTGATCTTTATGCCATTATTTTTGTGACAGATAACTGAAATCAACCAGATCCCCGACTACCCGTTCCACCGCGGTTCCCTCTTTAATCATTTTTTCTGCTTCCAGAAGAGGTGCGGCATCCATCAAGATTTTCAGATCGTTTTTGTCTGGAAGTGGAGACGACAAATCAACCCGGCTGATGATCAATCGGGCAACAGGTAAAGAGATGCCTGATTCATCAGCATAGATCACCGCCAGTTCATCAGGATGTCGGATTGCCCACCTGCGCACCATTTCATAAATCCTGACAACACGGGATACAACACCGCGATATTTTACTAAAAATGACTCTGTTGTATTCAAAAACCCGTAGCTGTTGAATGTGTCGTTCCTGTATATCGCGCGACTTCCGCATTCCAATTGGCTGATTGCTGTGTATGGTTCAGCAGTCGCCAAGGCGTCAACCCTCAACTGTTCAAGAGCAGTGCATCCATCCGATGGCTGAAGCTGTAGAATAGCAAGATCACTTTTCTGCAAACCGGCCTCTTGCAGTGCTCGCAACAGAAATAAATAGGGAAAGGTGTCTGGCAAGACAGCAATTTTCCTGCCCTTTAAATCTCTGACACCGTTGAAGGGCGAGTCCCGAGGCACCAGCAGCATTGATCGTTCCGTTTTTGAAAACATATAGACCGTCTTGATCGGGTAACCGTTAGCCTTACCGATGATAGCGCCCAGCGCATCAGTAGAGGCAAAATCGACCGTTCCTTTGGCCAGATAATTGATTCCATCCTCTCCTTTTTCGCTATACAGCCAGCTGACAGGCAGATTGTCGGCCTTGAACTCCCTTTCAAGCCAGCCAAGTTTTTTTAACGCCAGACTGAGCTGGTTGTATTCGGTATAATCCATCCGGAGCCTTAAGGGCAGCGGCTCTCCATAAACTCCCTCGGGCATCAGCAAGCAGAACAATGCCGTTGCCGAAACAATAGCCAAACAGAGCGTTTTGAGCTTTTTTATATGCCGGAAGCTCATCAGTTGTTTCGGTTATGGACATTGGAAAGCACACCATTTTCCCTGGTGCGGGATAAACTATCAGTGCAGAAAAACCATCAGGCACTCCTGACCATCCTCACTTGCTACAGCCTTGATTCGAAGCGATCGAGGCTTTACACTATCCTGGTCCGGGATGGCTCCGTCAACCTCCTTCTCCCGTTGTGATGCGTTGCAATTCATGAGTGCTACCTCACAACTGCCCGGTTTCTTCAGTTTGAACACCCGGTCGAGAAGAGCGTTAAAAATCGTGAGATCGTTCTGTGTAATAAACCTTCCAAAACGATCCCCGGCCAGCAGTGATCGCTCTACACCAAGTATTTTTGCTCCGGTAAGGTTTATTTCGATTATGGTGCTGTCGTATGCAAGGGTCACATAACCGGCAGGAGAAAAATCATAAAGCCTGGTGAATCTCTCCAGCCCCTCTTTCAGCTCCTCTCTGGCCTGAAGAAGCTCCTCATTCTGCATCTCAAGTTCCAACTTCTGAATAGCCATTTCATGAATCATCCGGTGCATCTCCTCAGGCGACGATCCGGCCCGTCGGTGCTCCCTGCGTCGTTCATTCAGTCGATGTTCGGTCTGATTATGAACATTGGTGAATGTGGCGGATGTGAGTATTTCCTTTTTCATGAGGCGATAGTTACGAGAATTATCAGAGCATCAAGGGATGGCTGAACATCTTTCAGCTGCAGGTACCGGTTACTGTTTTCGGATTTTGTTTTTTACCTGTGGCTACACTCCGGAATCGGCAACAACTCTCCCGATACTTCCCTTCTGAGGTTAACCAGAGAGAGAGAGTTGTTACATAACGTCACCTGTTTTTTCGTGGATGTTGTTCCGATTGCTTCATCTACATACTTTAATAAACAAAGTTATGATACAAAAAATTCACCTTGTATTGGTCGAAAAAAAGGAATTCTTCCGGTTACGCAGGAATGCAGAGGTCATCAGCGTCAAACGTTGTGAACAGATAAGAGAAGGTCTCTGCAATAATGATTGATACAGCTTACGATGAACAACAACAGCTTCAACTGGCGGAAATTTACCAGCTTCGGTCTCTTCCTCTCCTTCCTCATGATTTTACTCTCCGGAGTGCTGCTCTACATTTTTCCCGGAAGCCGGGCCGGTGTGTGGGAGATGGGAGGACTTTCAAAACAGGCATGGCAGCAGCAGCATACTGTTTTCGGATTCGCCTTTTCCCTCTTCTCGCTCTGCCATCTGTTTTTGATTAACCGGAAGGCGTTCTTCTCCTACCTTAAAACAAAAACAGCCACAGGATTCAGGCGTCCGACAGAGATGGTGATGATCGCGCTGCTTTTGCTCTTTACCGGTGTCGGTACCTTGATGGGTATCCAGCCTTTTTCGGGAATTATTGGTCTGGGCAATGGAATTTCAAAATCGTTTGATCGAAACGAAGCGGGGGCGGTTGCAGCTCCTTCAGGTGAACGTCTCTCTCTTGCAGAGCTGTCGATACAACCCGATTTCGGAGATGGTATGCCGGAGCATGATGGTTCTGACTATCATCATCGCCATCGCCATGCTGGGCCCTTTACATCCTCAGGCTTCCGGGAAGAGGCTATACCTCAGGATGAGAATACTGCAGGCAGCAGCAGCCCTTCAGGCACAATAGCTGAAAACCGGTCATCTCAAATGAACAGTTCAGGGGCACCGGATGATGAACTGCATCGTCAGACAACGAAGTCTTGTTCAGCGTGCCACTAATATTAGGGTATCTAAAGGTATGCTGGGCTTGAAACCAAGCCGATCATGACCATTACGGGATTGGCCCGTTGTATTTGTGTATGCATAGAAGGATCACCTTTCAAGCTATGATCCGGAAGATTTGCAACCGAAGGGGTATTGTCAGGCGGGGATATGCCTCTTTGTGTCCGCTTCAGAACGGGAAGAAGCATCAGAAGATTTTTTCTCCTCTTTCGGACGCGGGTCAGAAGCAACAAACAGGAGTGCTCCTACAGCGGGAGAGAGGAAAAAAGAGCAGAAAAAATAGCCCCAGAAGCCGAATTTTCTGTTTCTGCCAAGAGTGGCAATCAGCAGGCAGAGCGCAAAGTAGATGAGTGTAGCCATTTGTTCCCTGATGAAATTCAAAAGAAAAAAGAGAAAAAGTCAAAACAGTGCAGAAATGAGTAGCGGGTTTCCGCACTGTTTTGAAAACTGTGGTTGCCTTGTGAACGTAATCAGTTAGCCGGGCTTGCCTTGCCCTCTTTCTTCAAATCGGATGCAACCTTCTTCCCTTTTTCAAACTGCTCGGCAAAATGGACCTTTACCTTGGCAGGATCCATGTCAAGAAACGTGCCGCCTGATTCAAAATGCTGGATAAATACCTTGGAAATCGCGTAGGTGGCAGCTCCTGCGACTACCGGCATGGTAACGGCGCCGGCGGACTGTCCGATGAGAGGAATACATTTGATCAGACTGGCAAGCGTTCCACCCAGTGCAACAGGTACAAAACCGCCAAGCAGGGTTGTGATGACGGATTTTCCGAGATCCCTTCTGAATGGCACATTGTATTCATTTGCAATCGTCCTGATCATGTCAAGCTGTACACCAACCAGCGCAACCATGTCAATAATCGGCAGCGGGAAAAGTCCTATGCCCATTGCTGTCAGAATGTGATTTCTTGCATGTTTCTCAACACGCTGATCACGATCCAGAGTGTCGTTGACACTTTCAGCAACCACCTCGGCAGAGGTTTCGTCTGTGTTCTCTTTCATAAGTAATCTCCTTTATTTCAAAGCGTTAAAAAGTTGATTGCTCTTATTACACGTAATACACGTAAATAAATATAGTCAAAAATACCCTAATTCAGCGTCGAAGCAAAATCAGTCTGAAAGAAGGGCTGTTTATTCGAGAAGTACCGGCACGCCATTCTGAATCTTGTAAAGGTATATCGGCTTGTCTTCAAGATTTCCCGCCCGGTCAAATTTATATCGGCCATTTGCGCCGTTAAATGCGTCTGCATACCTGATAGCGTAGGAGAGGTCAAGAGGGTTGCGTGAACCGGTGAACTTGATAGCCTTTGCAAGGATATGGAGTGCATCGTAGCTTTGAGCTGCCCAGGCGTCAGGATAGCGGCCGTAGCGCGAAAAAAACTTGTTGACGAAAAGCCGGTTTTCAGGGGTTTGTGAACAGGGATTATAGAAATCGAACATAATCGCCCCTTCGAATCCAACGGCACCGGCATGTGCCCGCATTTCGGGAGTATTGCTGAATGCGCCGATAACGGGAGTTTTCAGCCCGACCTTCCTTGCCATCCGTAAAAAATCACCCGCAATAGGCTCGAGACCGCTGAAAAAGATCATATCGGCATCAACAATTTTAAGATCGTTGACCAGCAGCCGGAAATCAACATTTTTACGGGAGTAGGACCATTGATAGACAACCTGGGCATTGAGCTGATCAAGTCCGACCTGATACTGATAGGCCAGATCTTCGCCATAGGCATCCTCTTCCCATAGGACAACGATTTTGCGGTAACCGAGATCTGTTGTCAGTTTGGCCAGTTTCAATGCGATCCGGTCGCTTGACAGGATGGTGCGGTTGATATAGTTGAATCCGTGAGAGGTCATGTCGGTGTTGTTGGCACCGATCATCAAATGCAGGAGCCGGCTCGACTCATAGATCGATGATGCCCGGATTGAAGGTCCATCATCGTAGTAGCCCAGAACAGCGCTCATGTCAGCTCTGTCGGCAAACTCCCTGGCAATATTTTTATGTTTTTTGCTGTCGAACTCATCATCCCGTTCAACAAGGCGGATGGTGTAAGGGCCTGCGAGCCTGCGGGTGTTGATCTCATCCAGCGCCAGATGAAGTCCATCGGCCATACCGTCACGGTTGACGGAAAATGGCCAGCATACGCCGATAATAACCTCATCGGAAGGTTCGTTCAGCACCTTGAACCGTCGCTTAGCCTTGTCTTCATAGGAGCCGAACTGCGTAATGACGAGGAGCGCGAGCAGGATGGCGGCAACTGCCCAGAAAATCTTTTTTTTCATCGCTCAATCCTTGCCAAGAATAATCGGCAGGCCGGATTGGCCGGAACCTATCACGACAACCTTTGCATTCGAAGATTTTGCCAGTTCGCGTGTGGCACGAATGCCCTCCCATTTGAGTACAGAAGCCGTTAAACTTTTGTTTACCGTCTCGTTATAGATTCGAATTCCTTCGGATTCAATTTGCAGGCGCTCGGCCTCTTTTTGGGCAATTGAGAGGCGGTAGACATATTCACCCTCCCGCTGCTGCTGAACCATTTTCTCTTCGATAGCTTTGGAGATGCTTGCAGGAAGCGTAATCGATTCAATTGGGACATCGTCAATCTTTACAAAACGGGCCGCAAGATGGACCTTGGATTTTTCGCTGAAGAGCAGCTGAATTGCCTTCTGGGATGTGTAAATCTCCTCGGGTTTATACTGCCCGAAGAGGGTGCGGACAACTGAACGGACATCGGGGCGAATTGCCACGTTGACAAAGTCAGGACCAACGTACTGATGGAGCAGTGGAAGTGTTGCCGGTTCCAGGTAGTAACGCACTGTGTACTTGACCCGCACCGTGAGTCCGTCAACGGTCAGAACATCTATTGCATCACTGAACTGCTGCTTGCGGATATTGTAGATAAACATCTTGTTGAAGGGCAGAATCAGATGTACCCCCTCAGGATAGACGGTATCAATAACGGTTCCCGCCCCGAGCCATCTCCACAGAACGCCCCTCTGGCCGGACTGTATTGAAATGACTGTACGGTCAAAAAAGAAGAGGATTACAAGAATAAAGAGTAAAACCGCTGAAATCAGCGGAAGTGCATTCTGGCGGACGAAAGATTTACAGAAGGTATTGCATTTGGCGAGCCATTCGCGGAGAGGTTGTATTACGGAGTTCATCATATTTTATGCAGCTAAATACTTCTTCCGCAGAACATGTATGTAAAACAAGCATACATAAAATAAGCTTAATCAGATTCGTTATCAATGACTTGCGGCAGTAACTTTAATCGATTCAAGCTGTAACCGATTAATTATAAAGAAAAATCATTACAAATAAAATTCTCCACTTTCAATTGGAGTGCCATTATATTACTTTTGTTTGAAGGCAGGTTTCTCTTGTTGTCAGAATAAATTAAGGGATGCTGTTTGTGAATCATGGTGTCTCGCGCTTCTGAAGAGCTGAAGAGGAGTTTTCTGCCTTTCGGACTGCATGGCGGGTTTGATTATAAGCTTTGTGCAGTTACGGTAATAGCTTCTGTGCAGTAGTATGATGTAAAGGGATAAAAAACACTTGACCCCCCGTTTATGCCCCCGGAAACAAATTTCTCCATCCAGTCAGATCGTAATTCAAAACAGGCGCCAATCCCTGTACGTACCCGTTTCAACTACATTGCACATCGACCGGCCTGTACGGAATTGAAGGGCTTTGTCCCCCTGAAAATCGACAGCAAACTCCTCCTTGATCTTGGTATGGACTATGCGATCACGCCTGACGTGGCCTCCCAGCTTGAAATTGGCTCGGTGTGGTTTGCCAAACTTTTTGAAAATAAGAATCTTACTCCCGGCGATCATTTCGAGGAGAGGCTTACTGATCCCGCTGAGCCGCTGGAGATTCACAACTACACAGGTCTCTGCCCTACCAATGTGCTTGAGGTCTCCCCCTCTTCGGGATCATGCGCAGTAGCCTGCCAGTACTGCCTTGTGACCGATGGCAACCATGTAAAACCGATCACTGTCTATACCAACTACGCAGACCGGCTGGCCAACTCTCTTGAAGAGAATCGTCAGAAGGCGCTCTTTTACTACTTTTCGCCGAAAACCGAAGCGTTTTCAGAGCCGCACCTCTACAATGGTATAGCCCACGATATTTTCAGGACCTTTGTTCGCCATTTTGACAACTATCCCGACTCTCCGGTTCGTATTTTCATTGCAACCAAAGCCGGTCCAAAGCACTTGCAGGTTAAACACCGGGGTGACACCCTTTTCTCGCTGATGGGTAAAATTGCATCGAAAATTCAGATGAACGGCAGCATCGGTATTATGCCGCTCTATCTTCGCGATGTGCTTGAGCCGAATGCCGCCACCATTGAGGAGCGTCTTGAGACTCTTGTGCAATGCAGGGAGCTTGGTATGTTTGCCGAGTCGGTGCTCTGTCAGCCTCTGATGCTCCCCTACCTGACTGAGGAGAACATTGATACCTATATGTCGCTTCTGGCTTCCGCCGGTGTACGAAATATCAAACCTGAATTTCTGACTACTGAAATACGAAATCTGGTCATTCTTGCAAATTACATCAACCACTACAACCCTGAACTCATCGGTGAGTTTTTCAGGCCCTATCTGTCGGGTGAAAATCAGAACCATATCAAACAACGCTCCAGACTGGCACCCGAGCGCAGCATCTGTACCGGCTATCTGGAGAAGATCAGGAACTCTGCCTCAGAATATGGCATAACGATCAGTATATGCAACTGGGTCAAGCAGGAGTTGAGCAAAGAAGCTGATTGGGTCAGGAGTATAGATCATGACTCGGCAGTAAACGGTTATCGATGCCTTGGGTACCAGACAGGATTATTTCCCGAGAAACAGCGCTCTGTTTGAAATCGCACGGGCACCGCTGTTAATTTGTTCCGCGATTTGATTACATCGTTGGGCGGTGCTCGAAATCCTCACGTACTCCGTGTACGTTCCGGTTTCTGTGCTGCCTCGTACTTAAACCGCTCACGACAATTAATAGAGGTTCCCGCATGCTCTACCAGAAGAAAATAGATGACTATTTTAAATTATTAGCGAGCAGCCACCCCTCCGCTCCCGCCATTATTACCGATGAGCTTCTATTGACCTACGGAGAGCTTGATGCTCTGTCCGACAGGCTGGCCATAGCACTGCAAATCCGCGGTTCCGCTTTCCAGGAGTCAATCGGAGTGCTTACTGATAGATCGGCGTCTCTTCCGGCTGCATTTCTTGCAATACTGAAAGCAGGCGGAGTTTATGTGCCCATGGCGGCAGATCTGCCGCCGGAGCGGCTCGCCAATATGGCTGAACAGGCCTCGATTCGACGTATTGTTGCTCTTGACGGCTTGGAGATTCCTCCTGCATTGACCACGGTTCTTCTACGGAACGGAGCCACCTCCCCATCCGATGCACTATTGAGACCTGAAGCGTTAATTTCAGGTGTAAAAACGATCTTCACCCCTTCAGAGCGCAACTCCGGCACCAATGCTCTTGCGGCCATACTCTTTACCTCCGGTTCCTCCGGTACTCCTAAAGGGGTCCCCCTGACCCATGCTGCATGTATCAATATGGTGCTCGGTCATATAGAGGCGCACCATATTACCGCTGAAGACCGTATCCTGCTCTCCTCTTCACCGGTTTTTATTCTTGGTTTCCGGACGCTCTGCATTCCCCTGATTTCAGGTTCAGCCTTTGTCCCGGTATCGCGATCTGTGATTGACAGGCCGGACCTCCTGATTGAATTGATGAGCCGTCATCATGTCTCAATCGCGCTGTTTACTCCATCCTATCTGCATATACTGAACAGGGCCCTGCCGGAGGGTCTTCGCTGTATCATAACTGCCGGGGAGATGGCTAACGCCGATGACGCCAGATATTATGCCCGGTATGTCGATTACTGGAATATACATGGAGCAACAGAGGTGTGCGGAACTATCTGCATGCATCATGTTGATCCCGATGAGACCGGTGCTGTTCTGAGCGGCCGTCCGTTCCTCAATACCCTGGTCTATCTGCTCGATGAAGAGGGAAATGAGGTGCCGACAGGCGAAATCGGTGAGGTACATGTTGTCGGCGTCGGTCTCTCTCCCGGCTATCTGAAGCAGCCTGAACTGAATGCAGAGTATTTTATTGAAACACGTTACGGACGTGCTTTCCGTTCCCGTGACCTTGCCAGATGGAACGCCGACGGTGAACTTGAAACTCTCGGCCGCTCTGACAATGTGGTCAAAATTTCCGGGCAGACTGTTTCGCTTGATGAGATTGAACTGTCGCTTCAACGCCATCCGTCAGTTACCATCGCAAAGGTTGTGCCCCATAAAGGGAGGCTTTATGCCTTTGTCGAGTCTCCGGGTTCCAGGGATGCAGAAGGTGTCGTGTGGCGTGAGTTTCTTCTGAGGACTCTCCCCTCCTACATGATACCGGCACACATTACCGTGATGGAGAAGATGCCGCTAAGCTCGGCAGGAAAGGTCGATCAACGGACTCTTCAGCAGCTTGCAGAGGGTCTCCTTGTTCATCGGGAAGGTGATGAGGGGGTCTCAACTCCCCCGGATGGAGTGCTTGAGCAGGCAATCGCATGCATATGGGAGGAGGCGCTTGCTATCCGGCCGATCATGCGCGAGCAGAACTTCTTTGCTGCAGGAGGAACAAGTCTGCTTGCCATTGCGGTAAGCCAGCGACTGCATCAACTTGGCTACAATGTTCCGGTGCAGATGGTGCTCAGTTCACTCTCGGTGAAAGCTCTGGCAGAACAGATCGTTTCGATGGAAGAGGAAGAGGCTTCACCCATCCGGCAGAGTGATTTTCCTGATGAGAATCTGGCCACAGCCGACCAGGAGGATTTCTGGATCGCTTCGGAAATAGGTCTTGCTCCCGCTGCATCCCATATTGCGCGTCTTCTGCGTGTGCAAGGCCGTCAGTACTCCCCCGAAGAGTGGCAATCGGCCTGGGCACATTTGCTTGAACGCCATACAGCCCTGCGGACAGCCCTCTATGCGGATGAAAAGGGCCGGGTTCGCTGGCGGAGTGTCGGCATTGAAGAGCTTTCGCTTGACAGGGGTCTCAGAATTGATCACTGCCGCTCACTCGGGGAGGCCCGCAGCATTGCAGCGCAACGGGTAAATGAGAGGTTCCGGCTTGACAATCCCCCGCTCTCCAGGGCCGGTCTCATCTGGGTTGATGAGGGGAGTGAAACACTTTTCTGGTTTGTTCTCCATCACGCTCTGGTGGACGGCGCATCAGCCCGATTGCTACAGGATGATCTGCTCTCCCTGCTTGGAAAGAGAGAGCTGCCGCCGGCCCCGGACGGCATCGCCATGGCAGGCATTGCTGAACAGCACTACCTTCGTTCTGCACAGAGAGAGCGTGACCGCCTTTTCTGGATGAGCCGCTTTGACGAGCTGGCGGAACGCGACAGCGGCGCCTTCAGTGACTATGTGACTGAACGGCAGCGGCCTGCTCTTCCCGGAGGAGAAGGAGCCGAGCCGCTGCTTGAGCAGCTTGACGGCGATACGGTGCTCAGGCTTTCACGGATGGCAAAAAGCTGCGGAATCGGCCTGCATGCCCTCCTGCTGGCCATTCTCTCTTCCGAGATCAGACGCCGTACAGGACGAAGTGATATTCTGGTCGGAAGCGGTATTACCATTCGCCCAGCCGGAGGAGAGAGCGCGATCGGCCATTTTGTCAATGTTGTTCCTGTTATTCTTTTCAATCAGAGCGATATCCCCTTTTCCGAAGATCTGCGAAATACCCAGTCAGCACTCACCGAAACGGTTGAGCACGCGGCCTATCCTGCGGGGATGCTCTATCGCGAGTTCCGGAAGCGCCATCCGGATCTTCGTTCGCCTTCACGCACCTCACTTTTCGACATTGCCCTGACAGCTATTCCCTCAAGGAGCAGCAGTGACCAGGAGAGCGGCCTCCGGCTGGAGCCGCTGACCCTTGCCGGAGAGATGGAGCATCCGGCGGCAGGTCTTGATCTTTCGTTCAGTCACGAGCCCTCTTCCGGGAGTGAAGGCGGGCTGAATCTTCTTTTAAGCTGGAATCCGGATGTCTGCTCGATTGACGGTGCCCGCTCCTGGCTCGCTTCATTTGCCGCATGGGCCCGATGGCTGGCTGAAAAACCCGAACGGCTGGAGCATCCCCTTCCGGCGCTGCTTCCCTTCGAAACAGAGCTGCTGCAAAGATGGGAAGAGGGTGAAATAAAACCTCGCCCCAATCTGCGCAGCCATGAACTTTTCGAAGCACTCGTTGAGCGCAATCCAGCTCGGACGGCGATCATTTGCCCAAACCGGAGCGAGACCTTCCGGGAGCTTGACGCCCGGGCCAATGGTATTGCAGACTCTCTTGTCAGCCACGGAGTGGTTCGCGGCTGCACGGTTGGAGTACTTGCCTCCACTCCGGAAAATCTTCCGGCCGCAGTGCTTGGTATATGGAAGGCAGGCGGCACCTATCTCCCCTTTGCCGCCGATACTCCCGCTGCACGTCTCGCCTTGATGGCGAAGGACGCCGCAGCAAACCACCTTGTCGTTCTTGACGCGCTCAAGGTTCCGGATGCATTGTACAGCGAGGTTGCATGCATCATCCATTCCGGCGAGTGCCCTCCTACACTCCTGCGTCCGGAGAGTGATGGTTCAGCGGATGATATCGCCTATATCATCTATACATCCGGCACGACCGGCACTCCGAAGGGAGTTCCCGTTTCACATGCCGCCTATGTCAATGCAATACTGGGTGTTGCAGAGAGGTTAGGGCTCCGTGATGATGACCGGATTGCGCTTGTTTCGACCATGGTTTTTGATGCATCTCTCTGGGAGCTCGGTCACGGGCTTCTCAACGGTATTGCCATGGTGCCGGTGCCGCCCGCCCTTCGTGAAGATCCCTGGCAGATGAAGCCATACTACCGCGAACAGGGTGTTACCGTTGCCTTTCATACACCCTCATATCTCAGAGTCAGTGAAAAGCTTCCCTTCGAGGGGTTGCGCATTCTGCTCACCGGAGGAGAAGCGCCAAACCATCACGATATGGCGATCTATGCCGGCAGGCTGGCCTTCTGGAACTTTTACGGACCTACCGAGGCGACCATTGTGGTTTCAGGTGCCCTTATTGCGGCCGACACCGATTCAAGAGTACCCCTGCCCGTAGGAGCACCCCTGGCGAACATGCGGATTTCAATCCGGCGTCATGACGGTTCACCGGTTCCTCCCGGTGCGGAGGGAGAGATCTGGCTCGGCGGTATCGGTATTGCCCGCGGTTATCTCAACCATCCGGAGGAGAGTGAACGTCACTTTGTGCAGGGAGCGGATGGCACCTTCTACCGTTCGGGAGACTACGGCCGGTGGAGTGCAGAGGGTCAACTTGAAATCAACGGCCGGATCGACCAGCAAGTCAAGCTTAACGGCCAGCGTGTCGAACCGGGTGAAATCGAGCAGATGCTCTCCCTTCACCCGGCAGTTGTCAATGCCGTGGTTCTTGCCGATCAGCTGAACAACGGAGTCAAGGTGCTCAGGGCCTTTGTTCAGCCGGAAAACATCGCTCTGTTTTCCGAGTCAGAGCTTCTTGAATATCTGGCCGGACGCCTCCCTCAGCATATGGTTCCGGCCTCCATCATGGCTGTTGAAGCAATTCCGCTGAATCCTTCAGGCAAGATTGACCGGGAGCAACTGTTCCGTTATGCGAAGGAGCAGCGCAGGAGTGCTGTGCAGGAGGATGTGCCAGGCAGTCCGATTGAGCAGCAGATTGGCAATATCTGGGCTGAGGTGCTTGGCCATGAGCGGGTTGTCGGGAGCGACAATTTCTTCGCCCTCGGAGGAAACAGCCTGCTTGCCGTGACCGTGGCACATCGTATAAGCCGCACTTTCGGCGTTCAGCTCTCTGCCCGGGCACTCTTTGCTGCTCCCACGCTCAGGGCGTTTGCTGAAAAAACAGTTTCTCTTCCGGCTCTGGCGGGGGTGGAAGATCTCGCAGAGGAGAGTGAGGTTGCTTCGGAAGGGGAACATGAGTTCTGGATAGCTCACTCAGCAGGGCTTGATACCCGGAATTTCATCATTCCTGTCCACTATCTGGTTGACCGGGAGATTACAGCAGATCGCCTGCGAAGTGCGTGGGCAGTGCTGGTCAGGCGACATGAGGGACTGCGGAGCTTTTTTGAGAGTGATGAATCCGGACGGCTGAGACGCCATAGTGCTCGGGATATGGAGTGGACGCTTGAATCAGAGGAGGTTTACTCCACTTCCGATGCTCTGCTCAGGATACGGGAACATCAGTTCAGCGAACTTTCCATGAGTGCCGCCCCGCTCTGGCGGGCCGGTTTCGTTGATGTTTCCGGTGAGAAGATGCGTTTTTTCTGGCTGGCCCTCCATCATTCGATCGGTGACGGTCAATCGATTGCGACCCTCTTCAGTGAACTCGCCCGACTGCTTGACGGAGCAGTGCTCTCCCCTCACTCCCCGGGGGGAGGGGTTTTTGCCGCCAGGGAGCAAAACTATCTGGCCTCCGGGGAGGCTGATGATGATGCACGCTACTGGAAAAACCTGCTGGAGGGGGTACCGGATGCAGCCTTTGAAGAGTGGCCTCTCGACATGGCGCGTTCTTCAAGGAGCCTGCCGGGAAGTCATCGTTTTGAGCTGCTTCTTGACCGGGAGACTTCCGAAGCGCTTAAAACCATTGCGCGAGATCATGATGCGACCCTGCACTCGCTTGTGCTGACGCTGCTCTCACTGGAAGCAGGCCGTCGAAGCGGACGGAGCGATATCATGATCGGTACCACGGCATCCGTCAGGGAGAGAGAGTCGGATTCGCAGATAATCGCATACGGTGTCAACATGCTGCCGCTGCATCTGAAGAGAGAGAGGATGCAGACTTTCGGCGACAGGCTGCATGCAACGCAGCACGACCTTTCCGAAGCGCTGCAGCATGCCCGCCTGCCCTTTGCCCGTATTTACCGATCTTTCTGGAACGAACATCCGGAGCTGCGCAATCCCCAGCGCTATCCCCTTTTTGATATTGCCGTAACGGAAAATCCCGGCGGTCGCAAAGATGGTGCTGCACGTTATTTTACCGTGGCCGGCAAGGGAACTGCACCGGTCAGATATGAATATACCGGAGCCTCTCCCGGTCAGGACATGGTGCTCATCCATGAGAATCTTGAGGGAGGTGAAATCCTGCTGCAATGGCATGTCAATGCGGCTCTCTACACCGCCGAAACTGCCGGAATGTGGCTCGAAGCGGTGAAGGGATGGGCGCATTGGCTTGCTGAAGATCCCCGGCATGCAGCCCGGCCCATTCCGGAGCTTCTGGAAGAGGAGCTGCGATTGCTTGAAATCTGGCAGCAGGGTGAGATCGTTGAGCGTCCGGAGCTCTGTTTCCATCAGCTTTTCGAAAGCGTCACTGACCGGCCCGGCCAGGCCGGGAGGGCGGCAGTTATCTCACCCGACCGACTTATCACCTACCGTGAGCTTGATGAGGAAGCCTGCGTAATCGCCGCCGCTCTTTCAGAGCGAGGAGTCACCAGAGGTGAGGTTGTTGCGGTTCTGAGCGGCCGTTCGAAGCACCTTCCGGCAGCACTGCTCGGCATCTGGAAAAGAGGCGCCATCTACCTGCCGCTCTCGACTGAACTCCCTCCTGAACGGATGAGCTTTATGGCTGAAGATGCCGGAGTTGCGCAACTGATAGCTCTTGACGGCGCAGCAGTGCCTGAGCTTCTCGCACGCCTCTTTGCCGAACCGCTTCGGCCGGAGGAGTTGCCAGAAGCGTTTCGGCGTCAGCACTCCAGCAGAGTGTTGCATCCGGCAATTCCGGAGGATACGGCCTATATTCTCTATACATCAGGTTCCACCGGCCTGCCGAAAGGAACAATGATTGCTCACAAAAGCCTGGTGAACATGGTGCTCGGTGCTGCAGGGATGCTTGGCTGCAATTGCGATGACCGAACGCTCCTCTTTGCCTCCCCGTCGTTCGACGTCTCCCTTTCCGACATCGGAGTACCGCTTTCGAGCGGCGGAGCGATTTGCGCGGTGCCCGGAAAGATCATTGAGTCGCCAAACCGTTTTCTTGAATTTCTGGAGGAGATGCAGGTAACGATTGCCGACATTACGCCGACCTACCTCGGACTCTTCGAAGGGATGGAACTCCCCTCCTCCCTGCGGGTTCTGGTGACCGGCGGAGAGGCTCCGCTTCCGGCAGAGGTGAAAAGATATGCTTCGAAACTGAGCTATTTCAATGCCTATGGACCCACCGAGAATACCATTACCAGTACAATGGGACTCCTGAAGGGTGATGAACTGCGTTTTTTTGCAGCGGGCCGTCCTCTGCCGAACACCGCGCTCTATATCTGTAATGAAGCGGGCGATTATCTGCCGCCGGGAGTATCGGGAGAGATCCGGCTTGGAGGTGAAGGCATCAGCCAGGGCTACCTGAACCGCCCGGAACTGACTGCGGCATCTTTTCTTGGCACTTCCAGCGGCCGGCTCTACCGGACCGGAGACCTTGGCCGGTGGCACAGGGATGGCACCGTCGAGATCATCGGCCGCATTGATGACCAGGTCAAGCTGAACGGAATCCGCATTGAACTTGGCGAAATAGAGTATGCCCTGACGATGCATCCGGCCATTTCACAGGCTGTGGTTCTGCTTGACGCTCCGTCCGGAGGCTCAAAAAGTCTGTGGGGAGTTGTTCGGCTCACTCCGGGAGAGGAGATGCCCGGCAGGGATGAGCTGAAAACCTTTCTCGCTGAGCGCCTGCCGTCGCACATGATTCCATCAGGAGTGATTTCAGTTGAATCCATTCCTTTGATGGTTTCAGGCAAGGTGGATCGGGTGGCACTTCTTGCCTTGCTGGAGGATCACCCCTTCAGCTCGGGACTGACTCCTCCGGAGGATGAGCTTGAACGCTGCATTGCCGGGATATGGAGCGATCTTCTGAGGCGGAGTCCGATCCATCGTGAAGACAACTTTTTTGCCCTTGGCGGTCACAGTCTCCTGGCAATCGCTGTTGCCCATCGTCTCCAACAAAGCCTCGGCAAGGAAGTTCCCGCCCGTGAACTCTTCGCCGAACCTACCCTGGCCGGTTTTTCCCAAAGAGTTCGCGAGCTGAACGGAGCGGAGGGCGCTGATGATGCCCGGACAGATCTCGCAACCGAAGGTCAGCGTGAGTTCTGGACAGCTGAACGGGCCGGACTTGGAACCAGCGGTTTTAATATTCCGCTTGCCCTTCTTCTGCACGGAGAAAAACGTTCTGCCGAAAAGTGGAGAGCGCTCTGGAACGAGCTGGTCGAACGGCATGAAGCGCTCCGTACAGGTTTTTACGAGGATGAAGCCGGTAATCTGCGCCGGGTAAATGCAGATAAAGTTGATGCGGCACTGGAGTTGTGTTCCGCATCCTCACTTGAGGAGGCCCGCGCTCTTGTCATTTCGTTCCAGAGCGCCCCCTTTTCCATGAGTGTTCCGGGGCTGTGGCGTGCCGGATTGATTGAAGTCGGTGGAAGCAATCAGACTGTTTTCTGGCTGGTCATGCATCACGCAGTCGGAGACGGGCTCTCTCTTGGCATCCTCATTGATGAGCTCACGGCACTACTCTTCAGAGGCAGCGCTCCTGCTCTCCTGAAGACCGGACTTGACCGCCCGGCAGCGCGTGAAGCGGCCTACCTGGAGAGCAACGCCGCAATTCAGGATGCCGAGTACTGGCAGCATGTCATGGCTGCCCTTCTCAAGAGTGCACCTGAAGCCTTTGATGAGTGGCCTCTTGACAAATTGCGTCCAAACCTCAGAGCAGCATCCTCCTCTCCAGGAAGTCATTGTTTCAGAACCCGTCTTGAACCGGCAATGGCCAATGCGCTGCGTCTCATCGCAAAAAGAAACCGCTCCACGCTCCATGCCTTCATGCTCTGTCTGCTCGGGCTTGAAGTTCGCCGCCGCACCGGTCGAAACCGCTTTATGATCGGCACGGCAGCCTCCACCCGGCACTCCCTTGACGAGATGCGAACCGTCGGTTACTTTATCAACATGCTGCCTCTCGTTTTCCATGCACCTGAATCAGCCTCAACGGATGCTGCGGTGCAGGATATGCAGCAGCAGCTGGCCGAAGCCCTTCAGCACGTCCGATACCCTTTTGCCAGAATCTACAGTGATTTCCGCCGCAATCACGAGCTCTCCCGGCATCCCGGACGCTATCCTCTTTTTGATATTGCCGTTACTGAAAATCCCGCGTTAAGTCAGCCCGATAAAACCGAACCTCTGTTCAGCGGGCTTGCTCTCCCCGGTACCGGTATTACCGATTATGAACTGCGCAGAAATGCTCCTGCACAGGATATGGTGCTGGTGCACGAGGGAGAGGCCGACGGCGGTCTTGTCATCACCTGGTATGTCAACGCCGCGCTCTATCGGGAGAGCAGTGCACGGACATGGTTTGATTCGCTTACAGGCTGGATGCGCTATTTCAGCCAGAACCAGGAGAGCACGGCACTTCCGCCTCCATTGCTGCTGCCCGAAGAGGATGAGCTGCTTGCAGGGTGGCAGAGAGGAGTATTGCGAAACTGGCCTGCAAACTCTCTTCCCGAACGCATCGCTCAAATTGCCTCGCTCTTTCCGGAACGGACGGCACTGGTAACCAAAGAGGGCGATGAGAGCTTCGGGATGATCAATACCCGTGCTGACTTCCTGGCCCGTGCCCTGTTCCGGCTTGAAGTGCATCATGGAGAGTGTGTAGGGGTTTTGACCGAGCGCTCCGTTGCTCTTCCTGAGACGGTACTTGCAATCTGGAAAGCGGGAGCATGCTATCTTCCCCTGACAGCCGATCTTCCTGCCGAACGCCTTCTCTTCATGGCCAGGGAGGCCGGCGTTCGCAAGATCATTGCGCTGGACCGGCTTGCCGTTCCTGCGGAACTCAGCTCACTTGAGTTCCATATAGTTCGGCCGGAGGAGATCATCCCCGATGCTGCCCGTTCCGAAGATGGTGACCGGCCTCTCTCTCCGGACGATCCGGCATATATCATATTTACCTCGGGCTCCACCGGTGTTCCCAAAGGCGTTGTGCTCTCTCACAGAGGGCTGATCAATCTCGGATTCGGTGAGGCCGGGATTTTCAATCTTTGCAGTGAAGACCGGGTAATGCAGATCTCTTCGCCCTCGTTTGATCTGTGGATCAGCGATCTGGCCGTAGCATGGTCCTTGGGTGCAGCCCTGGTTCCAGTCAGGCGCGAAGAGATGAACGATATTTCCGGTATGCATGAGCTGATGCGCCGGCGAGGGGTTACCATTGCCACGATGTCGCCCTCTTATCTCCGCCTCTTCGAACAGGCCGATTTTCCGGCCATGCTGCGGCTCATCATGACGGTTGGTGAACCACCCCTTCAGGAGGACCTGCATTATTACTCGGCCAGGCTTGCATACATGAACGGCTATGGTCCCTCAGAGGCTACTGCGGCCTCAACCGTCGGCCTGATTCTTCCTGATGCAGATCAGATCCATGCCGGCCGTCCCCTTCCTAACACCACGGTTTACATATCCGGTGAGGGAGGCAAGCCTCTTCCTCCGGGCGTCACCGGTGAAGTATGGGTCGGCGGAGCGGGTTTGGCCGCAGGCTATCTCAACCGGCCGGATCTGACCGCACAGGCATTCGTGCTGGTTAATGGTGAGCGACGCTACAGAACCGGTGATCTCGGCCGCTGGCTCCGCTCCGGCGAACTGCAGATTCTCGGACGTGCCGATTCCCAGGTGAAACTGAGGGGCCAGCGTGTGGAGCTTGGAGAGATTGAGCATCGCCTTGCCTCCCGGCCGGGTATCCAGCAGGCGGTTGCCGTTGTGGAGACGCTTGCGGACAGCACCCAGCGTCTCTGTTCCTTTGTTGTTGTTGATGAACAGGCAGAAATGCCCTCATCCCGGGAGTGGCTCTCCTGGCTCTCGGCAACCCTTCCGTCATATATGATTCCGGCATCGATAGTCCGGATCGCTGCCCTGCCGCTCACACCGGCAGGCAAAGTTGACCGTCAGGCACTGCTTGATCTTCAAGCTGAAATGGCACTCTCGCTTGATGAGGGGATAACGGATACAACCACCCTTTCACAGAGAACACCTCCGCAGAGTGCCACTGAAAAGAGAATTGCAGAGGTATGGTCGGAACTGCTCAGAAAACCTCTTGTTGCCCGTGAGGAGAGTTTCTTTGAACTTGGCGGTGACAGTCTCAGGGCTATCGCAGTCATAAACCGTCTCGGCCGTGAGTTTGAGTGCACTGTGAACAATCTTTACGAACATCCTGTTCTGTCGGATTTTGCTCTTCTCTGCCGTCCCCGCCCCGACCATCTCCGCCAGCATCTCCAGAGACTCTGCTCGCAAGAGCGCAATGAGGAGCGCTGTAAGGAGGATAATGACCGTGAAGAGGAAGATGCAGTGCGTCTGCAGCGAGCTCTCTACGAAGAGCGGGTGCGCGCCGATCTCAAGCGGGATCTGCAGCCTCGAGCGTCATACCGGCACATACTGCTTACCGGAGCAACAGGTTATCTGGGCAGCTACCTGCTGCGGGAACTGCTTGAAGAGAGCGGTGTCGGGGTGACTGTTATTGTGCGGGGCAGCGATAGTGCGGAGGGAAGAGTCCGACTCGAGAGGGTGCTGGGCTGGTATTTCGGCCGTGATGCAAGTCGCTCATTGCTTGACAACCCTCGACTGCATGTGCTCTCAGGCGATCTTCGCCATCCGGAACTGCTTCTTGCCGACGGCCATTACGCACAACTCAGCGAGAGTATTGATGCCGTCTATCACTGTGCGGCAAATGTGAACCATATCGGTCACTACCGGGACTTTCTTGCCGACAATGTTGAGGCAACACGTCATCTTCTCAGGTTGGCGGCAGGTCGAAAGAACGAGAGCGCTGATTTTCATTTTGTCTCAACCCTTTCAGTCTCGGCAAGCGCACTCTCCGGAGGGCTCAGGCTCTTCAGCGAGTATGATCCTCCTCCGGAGGTTCTCGATGACAACTACTATATCCGAAGCAAGCAGGAGGCGGAACGCCTTGTCATTGCTTACCGCACAGAGCTCCCCAACTGCACCATCCACCGGGTTGGAAACATCTCCTTTGCCTCGGAGGGGTCGCAGCTTCAGCAGAATATCCGGGATAACGCCTTTTTCCGGCAGCTCTCGGCATTTCTCCGCCTTGGAGTAGTCCCGGCGGTGCTGCCCGCTTCGCTCTCCCATGTTGATCTGGTAGCCCGCTCGATAACTGCACTTGCCTACAAAGAGTCATTAGCCAATGAGATTCACCATATCGAGACCTCCCGCCCGGACTCTCTGGCAGAGGTCATTCTCTCAACCGGGGGGATGAAAGAGAGGGTCAGGGCATGCAGTTTCGGTGATTTTCTCAGACGGCTGCAGGAGGCTGTAGAGGAACCGGAGATGGAGTCGGCAGTTGCAGAAACCGTTGAGAATTTCAGGCTTCAATCCGCAAGCCCGGCTCTGGCAGGACGACAGCATGTTATGGTCGTCTCGAAGAGAACCCGCCTTCTGCTTGAGAGGTTCGGAATTGTCTGGCCTTCAATTCCGAAGGAGGGGCTCAATGCACTATTGGATATGGCCATGGAGGTGGCCGGAAGATGAACAGTATGACAGCATCCGAAACTTTCGATTATCTGCCTGTTCAGAAGTGGTTTATGACAAGGCCTCTCGAAAAGCGCAATCACTTCAACCACTCCTTTCTCTTTCGCGTCAATGAGCCGGTTGACAGAGAGCGATTGCAGGGTGCGTTGGAGAAGCTGAGCCGGCATCACGGTATGCTCAGGGCGGTCTATCCTGCCCGGGGGGGCTGTTTTTTGAGGGAGTCAGCTGAAATTGAGGTGAAGGAACTCGATATCGGCGGGAAAAGTGATGCGGAGATATTTGAGGAACTGACAGGGTGGCAAAACCACTTTGACCTGGAGCGCGGCTATCTCTGGCAGAGCGGCATCCTGAGAGGCTATCGAGACGGAAGTGAGCGGATCTTTCTTGCCATCCATCATATGGTGGTTGATGCGGCGAGCTGGTCGATAATCCGCGAGGACCTGAAGGAGCTTTTCGAGGGCCGTCCGATCGTTCAGAAGAGCTGCACCTACCGCGAGTGGGTCGATGCAGTCAGGGCTCATGGCCTCAGTGCTACAGATGAAGAACGTGCCTACTGGAGGCGATCAGAAGTTCAGCAGGAAGAGGTGCGCCACGTCTGGCAGGAACTGAGAGAAGAGGGCAGCTCACCAATGCAGTGCAGCAGAGTGGAATTTTCTCCGGAGATTGTCGCGAAACTGGAGCATGCAGCTCGTGCGCCCGGCACCCCGAAAATCAGCGATCTCCTGCTCGGCGCTCTGGCCTCTGCTATGTATGAGGTGAGCGGAAAAAGGGAGAACTGGATAACCGTTGAAAAACCGGGTCGCGAGGGTCTTTCCTCGCCTCCTGATGTGAGCCGGACAGTCGGATGGTTCACGGTTCTCTTTCCTCTCTGCCTCGGTGTCGGCAGCGGGATCGGAGAGAGTGTCATGATGAACAGGGAGAGGTTAAGAGCTCTGCCCTGCAAGGGAATCGGTTACGGACCGCTCTACGGTTACGACAACCTTCCGGTGGTTCTCTTTAACTATCTTGACCGGCTCACCGGCAGTGACGAGAGCAGCTGGCAGATCTCCCTGGCGGAACCCAGCGGTGAAAGCATGAGCCCTCTCAACCGGTTCGGAAACATTGTTGACATTAACGGACTGGGCCGGAAAGGAAAAATCGGACTCTGGTTTGAAAGCTCACTCAAAGAAGATCCTCACAGAACGCTTTGTGAGGCTTTCAGAAAGGGTGTTGAGGAAGCAGTGCACTGGCTGAATCATTGAAAGATGAGAGGTATATCGCTGTAAAATGTTTTATATTGAGAGAATATGGTTGTTTTTTTTAGTGTTGACCCGCTCTTCTGCTCTCTGGATCTCAGGCAGTGCAATCGGGAGAGAAGAAAAAAATTACCGGTGATTTCTCTCTTATTGTTCTGTTTTTTTACGAATTTACAGGTGCCCTGTTGTTGCATAAAGAGCAGGTTCGATACACTGTCTTAATAACAAGGAGAGACTATTGCATTTACTTCGTCTCCTGCATCTGATCGGTGGCAAACCGTTGCGGAAGCTTATTCTTTTTGCTTCAGCCTCGGCACTGAGCACCACTCTTGTGCTTTCAGTGGTGACTTTTGCTGCCCAGCAGATCGATAAAACCAGAGAGGAGTTCGTAAATCTGCCGCTTGCCGTGCTCTTCCTCCTCTCTCTGATCGTCTATGTTGTTTTTGAAACCCGTCTGGTTGAACGGTTTGCCTCCGATATCGAAGAGGCGATAGATCTGCTTCGAATGAAGCTGATCCGACGGCTCCGTCATGCCGATCTCTGGAAGATTGAGCACTTTGGTCAAAGCAGGCTGTTTACAAACATCACCCAGAGCTGCAAGGTTGTTTCATCAAACTCCCAGTATCTTGCGCTTACCATGCGTTCGGTCATCCAGATCGGGATGATTCTCATCTACATCGCAACGGTCTCCCTGCTCTCCTGCATTCTGCTCACTGCCCTGCTTGCCGTGGCCACAACCGTCTACTACCGCCTCGGACTCACTCTTGAGAAGTGTCAGGAGGCTCTGGGCAGGGATGAGGGAAAGCTTTTTGAGTGTGTTGCGGACCTTCTTGACGGATTCAAGGAACAGCGGCTCAACAGCCGGCGGAGCAGGGCCCTTGGAGAGGAGTTCAACGAGCTTTCGCTGCATACGGTTTCATCAAGAAGTGAAATGCACCGCCAGAGCTGGCAGCAGTTTGTATTCGGTGAAACCATGTTCAATCTGATGCTGGGGCTTGTGGTTTTTGTCATACCGGTCTACTCCCCTTCGGTGCGCACCGAGCTGGTCAAGATTTCGGCAGCGGTTCTCTTTATGGTTCCTCCAGTTTTCGGGTTGATGCAGTCCCTGACGGTGCTGCGTGCCGCCAAGGCTGCCGCCGGACGGATGATGGAGCTTGACAGCGAACTTGAGGATATTGTGGAACCATGCAGTGAGGAGGCGCAGCAGAGCCTCCCCCTTGAGTTCAGTGAGATCAGGATGGAAAATATGGTGTTTGCCTATCCGGCTCCGGAAGGTGAAAAGCCCTTCACGCTCGGACCTCTCAACCTTTCTGTCAAACGGGGCGAAGTGCTCTTCATAACCGGCGGAAATGGTTCCGGAAAGTCGAGTTTAATAAAATTGCTCACCTCGCTCTATCATCCGGAGCAGGGCATGCTCTATCAGGATAAAAAGGCTATAACTCATTCTGAATTTGCGGGATATCGCGCCCTGATGGCGCCGGTCTTCTCTGATTTCCATCTCTTTGAGCATCTCTACGGCCTCGGTGAGGTTGACACCCCGGCCGCCCGGGAGCTTCTCGGCTGGATGGAGATGGAGAGGGTGGTCGGCATTACAGGCAACCAGTTTACCCGAACGGAGCTTTCAACCGGGCAGCGCAAACGTCTTGCGCTTGTTGCTGCACTGCTTGAGAAAAAGCCGATACTCATTCTCGATGAGTGGGCAGCCGACCAGGATGCCTATTTCAGGAAGAAATTCTATCGGGAGATTCTGCCTGAACTCAAACGCCGCGGCCTGACCATTATTGCCGTGACGCATGATGACCGCTACTTTGATGCGGCAGACCGCCGTATTCATCTTGAGTACGGACGCCTGAGGGAACTGCACGCAAACAGGGAGGACCAGGTATGAGACTTTACAAGGCGGTTTTGCGGGAGATACCCGAAAATCTGAAGCCGCTCCTTCTTATGAATATCTTGTCGGCGGTTGCAACAATGTCGCTTGTTGCGCTTGTCTCGACTGCGGCCAGGGAGGGCGGAACCGGCCAGATCAGCGGACGCCTTATGCTGATGTTTGCGATAACGGTTACGCTCTACCATGTCACACACATCTATACCCTGGTAACAGCCTCCAAGGATACCGAGCGGCTCATACACAAACTGCGTATCGGTCTTTTCGATCTTATCCGCCGAACCGATCTGGTAACTATTGAAAAGATCGGACACGCAACGCTGCAGGGTGTGCTTACCCAGGACACCCAGATACTGGCCGAGGTTCTGCCCATGGTGGTGATCGGTTTTCAGCAGGCGGTCATGCTGCTCTTTCTGGCAGCCTACCTTGCATGGCTCTCCCCTGTTGCCTGTATTCTTGCCTTCGGTCTTGCCGGTTTAACCGTTGCCATACGTTTTTCCCGTGTCAGGGCGCTTCGCACCATGATGCAGAGGGCTGACGAAGCTGAAAAGCGGGTTTTTGACGGACTTACCGAGCTTCTTCATGGCTTCAAGGAGATCAGGATGAACGCATTGCGTGCGGATGATGTGACCCGCACTCTTGCCGCTGCCTCCCGTGAATCCTGCAGGGAAAGTTCACTTCTGAAAGCGCAGTGGGGGCGAAATTATGCGGTTATAGAAGCCATGCTCTTCTCACTGGTCGGCCTTATGGTTTTTGTTGTGCCTTTATGGGTTGCGGGCTTTCATGCCGTTATTCTTCCGACCACCATTGCCGTTCTCTTTATCTCGGGGCCCGTCAGTACCGTCTCTTTTGTCACGCCCCTTGTGACCAAGGCGGAAATGGCGCTTGAAAATATCGAGAAGATCAAGGCACAGCTGTTTTCAGCCGCCAAAACCGCAGCAAGCGAGGAGAGCGAACTGCTCGAACAGGCGCCCCTCTCGATCGCCCTCAGCAGGGCGGAACTCTCCTTCCGTGACGGAAAAGGCGCCCCCCTCTTCAAGGTTGGTCCGCTCAATGCCGAGTTTCGGGCCGGAGAGATCACCATGATAACCGGAGGTAACGGCTCCGGCAAATCGACGCTGCTGCGTCTCCTTACGGGCCTTATTCCGCTTGATTCAGGATTCCTCCTTGCCGATCACGCTGAACTCAGAATCGGGCAGATGCAGGACTACCGTAACCAGTTTTCCGCCATATTTTCGGACTTCCATCTCTCCCGCCGCCTTGCCTCGATTGAAGAGCCTGATCAGGAGAAAATCCGCCTCATGCTTGAACGGTTCGGCATGCAGGAGAAGGTGAGTGTTGTCAATGGTTCATTCAGCACCATTGATCTCTCCTCCGGACAGCGTAAAAGACTCGCGTTGATTGTGGCTGAACTCGAAGACAAGCCGATCATTGTCCTTGATGAATGGGCGGCAGACCAGGATCCTCACTTCCGGCGAATCTTCTACGAAGAACTGCTGCCGGATATGAAGACTCGCGGTAAAATCATTATCGCCGTCACCCATGATGATCGATGGTTCCATCTCGCTGACAGAATGTACCGCATGAATGAAGGACAGATAGAAGAGACGAACAGGGCAACAGTGATTTAAAATAATGTCCATAACATCGCTTCTTGCCGAGCTCTCGGCACTTGATATACAGCTCAGGGTTGAAAACGGTACCCTCTGTTTTGATGCTCCCGAGGGCGTTTTCAGTGACGATATCCGCCAGAAAGTGCTGGAGTCAAAGCCGGAACTCATTGCATACCTGCAAGAGGAGTGCGCAGAAGGTGAGGAGCCACTGACGGACAAGGAGCAGCGGCTTGCCGCTCTCTGGCGTGAATTTCTCCGGAGTGATGTGCGCAGTCGTAACGACGATTTCTTTATTCTCGGCGGACACAGTCTTCTGCTCATGCGGCTGGTTCACCGGGTTGAAGCCTCCGGACTCGGAACCATTGATCTTGCAGCAGCGATTGCTGCGCGTACACTCGGAAAAATGGCTCTCCTGATTGATGCTGACGACACCGCTCCGGCCACCTCTTCCCCGGCTCAAAGAGGTGAATCATCTTCAGCCACCGGTACGGAACTCCCCGTTATCTCCGGTACCGATCCTGCGGAGTGTTCCTGGCCCCGTGAAAGCTCACTTGCTGTTTTGTGGCAGCGTGCCAGAGAGCAGTTCCATGATCTTCCCGCTCTCATCTATCGCAATGAATCCTGTAGCTATCAGGAGCTTGATGAGTGGTCCACAGCTCTTGCGTCCGGACTTTCGGCAGCGGGTGTCCGGCCGGGAAGCACCGTGGCACTTGCCCTGCAGCGCAAACCTGAAGCAGTTGCCGCACTGCTCGGTGTGCTGAAATGCGGAGCAGCCTATCTGCCGCTGGATGAGAAACTGCCTCCCCTGCTGGTCAGGGAGCTTCTCGATACGTGTGATGCCCGCTGGATCATCACGGACCGGCGTACCGGTGAACGGTTCTTTGCAGAGAAGGGTTTCGGTGATCCGGGAGGTATCAGGCTGCTTGATATTGAAGAGCTGAAGCGCGATGCAAGCGGTAGCGCTCTTCCGGAACTGCATGGAGGTTACGGTGACAAACCGGCTTACATTATGTTCACTTCCGGTTCAACGGGTGAGCCGAAGGGGGTAATCATTCCGCACCGAGGCGTAAGCCGTCTTGCCTTTGACCAAAGAGTGCTCTCGCTCCGGCCGGGAGAGGCTATGGCGCAGACCGCGCCCTTCGGTTTTGATGCTTCTACCCTCGAAATATGGAGCACGCTCCTGAACGGCGCAACGCTTGTATTCATTGAGGATGCTCTGTTGATGGAGCCGGAGCTGCTCGGCAACTATCTTCAGGAGAAGCGTATCTCTGCCATGTGGCTGACCGCCGCACTCTTCAACCGGATCGCTGACCACGCTCCCCTTGCATTCAGGCCGCTTCGCGTTGTATTAAGCGGCGGTGAAGCCATGAGCATTCCGCATGTTAAAAAAGTGATGGAAGCCTCTCCGGCACTAAAGGTTGTTAACGGATACGGCCCCACCGAGAATACAACTTTTACGGCTGTCCACACCGTTCGTCCGGAGGATCTTTCCGGCAGGAGTGTGCCGATCGGGACCCCCATTGCCGGAACAAGGATCTATCTCCTTGACGACGCCATGCGCCCTTGCGGAGCCGGTGTTATCGGTGAACTCTATGCTGCCGGAGAGGGCCTTGCAATCGGCTACGCCGCAGGAGAGGATCTTGACGCGAGGGTCTTTGTAACTCACCCCGATAATCCTGAAGAGCGGCTTTACCGCACCGGCGATCTTGCACGATTCAGAGAGGATGGTCTGCTTGAGTTCTGCGGCCGCAGGGATGGCCAGATCAAGCTGCGCGGTCACCGGGTTGAGCTCCCGGCAATTGAAGCGGTTCTCTCCGGGTGCAAGGGGGTAAACGATTCACTGGCCATGGTGAATGGCAAGGGGGAAGGGATGGAGCTGGTCGCCTTTGTCTCCTCATCTCAACCTGATGAAATGGCCTGGCGAAATCGTATTGCCGAACGGTTGCCCCTCTATATGATGCCGGCCCGTTTTATAACCTTTGAGCACTTTCCGCTCAATGCAAACGGCAAAAAGGATCGTGCTGCTCTCCTGGAGATGCTGAGGGAGGAGCCGGAGGATTTTCCCCTTTCAAACAACGAGGAACGGCTCTGGATCTTGCAGCAGCTTACTCCGGCAACGGCACTCTACAATGTTCCGCTCTCTTTTGCCATAGAGGGTGAACTTGACTCAGCGGCATTCAGCCGTGCACTTCTCTCTCTTGAAAAGCGCCATCATGCGCTGCGGCTTGTCATTCGTCCGGGAGATGATGCAAATCCCGATCTGCGACACCACCTGCTTCCTCCCGGAGGTGTTCTGCCTCAAACCGTTGAATGCAGACTCTCCGCCAATCCGGAAGCTGAAGCTGACCGGCGGATGCAGGAGGAGATCAGCCGCCCTTTCCGTCTTGAAGCCGAAGCTCCGGTCAGGACCTTTCTTTTCAGGCTGGGTGAAGAGCAGTGGCGATTTTTGATGGTCATGCACCATATAGCCTGCGACGGATGGAGCCTGAACATCCTTCTCGACGATCTTGCCCGCTTCTACGATTATGAAAGAGGGTTCTCCTCTGCTCCGCCTTCTCCGGCAGAGTTCTCTCTTTGGGATTATGTTGCTGCAGAGAAGAGGTTTCTTGAGAGCAGGGAGGGCCGGGAGCTTATACTGCGCAGGGTTCAACGACTGACTCCCCCGCCGGAACCGCTCGATCTGCCCTCTGACCGGCAGCGGCCCGCAACCCGCAGCTACGAGGGTGCAGCGGTTGATATCCGGTTTGATACTACGGTCAGTCGAGGGTTGGACCGGCTTGCCGGAGAGAGAGGCGTTACCCCCTATGTCATGCTGCTTGCTCTCTCGGAGCTGCTTCTTTACCGCCTCTCCGGTTACAATCGGAGAGAACCGTTTGCTTTGGGAGCCCTCTCATCCGGACGTGAGGGGAGCGAGATGGCCGATCTTGCCGGTTTTTTGGTCAATACCCTGGTGCTCCCCTGCCGGATAGAGCCCGATCAGAGCTTTCTTGATCATCTTGCCTCGGTCAACCTTGAGTGGCAGGCCGCACTCTGTGATCAACAGTGCCCCTTCGGCCGACTTGTCGACAGCCTGAATCTGCCAAGGGATCTCTCCCGCAATCCGCTTTTTGATGTTCTCGTAGCCTGGCAGGATATTCTTCCCGAACCCCCCCGACTTTCAGGTCTGGAGACCCGGACATATAAGGCCAGCCTGCCGTTTGCAAAGTTCGATCTTGCATTCAATTTCTTGAAGCGGGATGGTACCATAGAGCTCTTTCTCGAGTACTCGACAGAGCTTTTTGAAGAGGAGAGCGCTCTACGGATCGTCCGGCGCCTTGAGGCGCTTGCCCGTTCTGTCATCGCCAGGCCAGGAGAAGCGGTTTCGGCACTGGATATCTGGATTCCGGGCGAGAGAACAGAGGTCATAGATGGCTTTAACAATACCGCTGTCTCCCTGCCGACACACCGTTCGATTATTGAACCCTTTCTTGAGATCTCGGCCACTCATGCCACTGAGCGTGCGGTGATCGCTCATGACGGAATTGCACAGAACTACCGCACTTTTGCCCGCCGGTCCGCTGCCGTGGCAGCTCTGCTTGAAAGCAGCGGTCTCGGTCGCGCTGAAGCGGTCATCATGCTGCTCCCCCGTTCAGAGGATATGCTTGCCGCAATATTCGGCATTTTGATGGCCGGAGGGGTCTATGTTCCCCTTGACGCAAGCCACCCCGCCGAGCGTCTTGGTGACATGCTCGAGGAGTTTCGAAACCCCCTTGTTCTCGTTGATCAACCGCTGCCGGCGGTATTGAGCGCGCGTTGCCGGGCCATTATACTTCCTTCGGCCCATGAAGCGGCTGATCCGGTCTCTCGTGCCGATCCTGATGATCCGGCCTATATCATCTTTACCTCCGGCTCAACCGGCAGGCCGAAAGGAGTTGTGATTGAGCATCACGCGGTTCTCAACCGTATTCTCTGGATGCAGCGCACGTTCCCGATCGGCACCGGTGATGTTATCTTGCAGAAAACACCGGTAACCTTTGACGTTTCAATCTGGGAGCTCTTCTGGTGGTCATGGACAGGAGCAGCAGTTGCCATGCTCAGGCCGGGTGCGGAGAAGGATCCCGAAGAGCTGGCGGCAGCAATCAAAAAGCACGGGGTGACGGTTATTCACTTTGTTCCATCGATGCTTGCCGCTTTTCTTGACACCCTTGAGAGCCGTCGTATCGAGTTTTCGAGCATAGCGAGCCTCCGGCTTGTTTTTTCAAGCGGTGAAGCGCTTGATCGGAGCCTGTCTGAACGCTTCAACCGGCTTGTTTATGATCGCTCCGGTGCCGAGCTTCATAATCTCTATGGACCGACCGAAGCAACCGTAGATGTGAGCTGGCAGTGCGCATCACCCTGGCGGGGAGAGAGCGCCGTCTCAATTGGTCGTCCCATTGCCAACACCTCGCTCTATATTCTTGACGGGAGGCACCATCCGTTGCCGGTTGGTATTCCGGGTGAAATTGCCATTGGCGGCGTGCAGGTGGCCCGGGGTTATCTGAACAGACCGGAACTCACTGCAGAACGGTTTATTGCCGATCCATTCACCCCCGACGGACGGCTCTATCTGACCGGTGACCGTGGTCGATGGCAGCCTGACGGGAGCATTGCATACCTTGGGCGTTCCGACTGGCAGGTTAAAATCCGCGGTCAGCGAATTGAGCCCGGAGAAATTGAACATGCTCTTGAAACGCACACAGATATAGTCCGGGCTGTTGTTGTTCCTGTATCAAACCAGGGGCTGGATGAACTGCATGCGTGGATTCTCTGTGACGGATCGGTCGAACAGGGCGAAGTGCGCCGTTTTCTCAGGGAGCAGCTCCCGGAGAGTATGATTCCAGCCCGGTTTATTCTGCTCAGAGAGCTCCCGTATACCCTGAGCGGAAAACTTGACCGCAAACAACTCATGCAGCGCTCCCAGGCCCTGCTGAGCAAAAGAGCGAAGCCCACGTCAGACGGTCTCAGGCAGGAGAGCAGCGAAGACGGGCATACAGCAGTGCAGAGTCTTTTCAGTATGGATGAAGATGGAGAGTCCCTGAAACTCAGACTCCTCTTCAATACCGGCATGATTTCAGCGAAAGAGTCGGCAGAAATGGCTCTCAGCTTCTCTTCAATGCTTCGGGAGATAGCCGGCCTCCAGGAGGTTTTGCAATCCGGATTGCCAAGTCAACGTGATCAGCACCCATGAAAATTGCAGATTTCATTTTTGAAGATCCATCCTCAGCAGTAATATCGGGCGATCTGCTCTCCGATGCAGGCGACGGCTGCCGGAATATTGCTGCACGTTTTTCGGAAATGGCGCTTCGTCATCCCCTGCGCACCGCCGTGGTTGATGAAGAGGGCTCTATCAGCTATGGCGAACTTGATGATCTCTCAGACAGAATCGCCAGGTTTGTAATCGAAAGGAAGCTGCCCAGGGAGAGCCGGATAGGAGTCATGATCGGACGTCACCGCCTCTTTATAGCCGCCCTGCTCGGCACTATTAAAGCCGGGTGTGTCTACCTTCCCATCGATCCTACCCTGCCGCTGGAACGACGCAGAAAGCTGCTTTCGATAGCCGGTGCCGCTGCACTGATCAGTTCTGCCCGGAATGCCGGTGAGATGCAGCAGCTTGAGTGGCTCTCTCCATCGCTTCAGTTCAGCCTCACACTCGACAGCGATGACGTTGATTCACTGGTTGAAACACCCGGAGAGCTTATGTCCACCGAGCTGTGGGACCATATCGCCTCATCTGCGGCTGATGATATTGATGCCGGGGGGTGGAAAAGCGCATTTACGGGCCTTCCGTTATCACCTGAAGCCATGGCCGCATTCGGCAGCAATGCCCGCAATAAAATAGCCCGTCATATCAAAGAGGGGGCCCGTGTCCTTGAAATAGGGTGTGCATCGGGCTTCAGTATGCGCTACATTGCTCCGCTCTCTGCATCCTATCTGGCCACTGATCTCACCCGGTACAATGCCGAGCGGGTTGAAGTTGCCGCCAGGAGTCTCGGCCTGACGCAGGTGACCGGCCGTCATCTGGCCGCTCATGACATTGACATCCTTCCTCCGGGCAGTTTCGATCTCATTGTGATGAACAGCGTTATCGAGAGCTTTCCCGGTTACGGCTACCTCCGGATGGTGCTCGACAAATCGATGAAACTGCTCGCTCCGGGAGGGACACTTTTTCTCGGTAATCTGTGGAATCTCGATCGACATGATGCATACCTCTCCGATCTGAGGGATTTTGCCCGTCTGCACACCGATGAGGGTTATGCTACCAGAAGCAATCTGAACGGAAGTTTTTTCGTCCCCTTTGAGTTTTTCAGTGACTGGGCTGCCCGGCGTCCGGAAAAACCCTCTGTTTCACACTCAGCCGTCGATGCACCGGGTTTCGACCCGGCACCCTATGCTTTTGATGTTGTGATCACTCTTGATGCTCCTGGCGAGTCTGCACCATCCGCTTCCGCCCGAAGGGCGCCACTCCATTTTGACCGAAGGGCCCTCTTTTCTGATTATCCGGCCTTTTCCGCTTCGCCCGGGAGCGAGCTGACCCCCGCTCATGCGGCTTATCTCATTTTCACAAGCGGCACAAGCGGAACACCGAAGGGTGTGCTTGTAGAACACGGACCGGTCATCAATCTGATCAATGCCATTGAACATGAGATCTATACTCCCCTTTCGGCAAGGATTGAAGCGGAGTTTCTGAGGATAAGCTGCTGCTTCTCCTTTGCTTTTGACGGCTCGATACATCATATCTTTACGACCCTGCTCAATGGCCACTCCCTCTTTATTCCCGAAGAGGAGACCCGGCAGGACCCGGAGGCTCTGCACCGTTTTTTTCAGCAGCACCGGCTGCATGTTGCCGATTCAACCCCGACTCTTTTTGCCCTGCTGCTTGACTACTGGGAGAAGAGTGGAGCGTGGAGTTCCGTCAACTCGTTTATTCTTGGCGGAGAGAGTTTCTCTTCGAGCCTTGCGGAGCGTTATTTTGCACTCCCGGGAGTTGCTGAACGTGAGATATGGAACGCCTATGGTCCCACAGAGAGCTGTGTCTGTGCTTCACAATACCGGATGAGTGCCGATAGCTGGAAGAGGCACCTGCCTCCTCCAGTCGGAACGCCCCTCCAGGGAGTTGATATAAAGGTGTGTGATGATGCCGGACGGACGCTTCCGGTCGGTATCCCCGGCGAGATCATGATCGGCGGAGCGGGGCTTGCCCGGGGATATATCAACGAAGCGGAGCTTACTGCTGCACGCTTTGTCTGCGATGAGAACGGAAAGCGGTGGTACCGGACGGGAGATATCGGCCGCTGGATTCAGCCGGGCCTCCTTCAATTTACGGGACGCGAAGACCGGCAGGTGAAGGTTCGGGGCTACCGGATTGAACTGTCGGAAATCGAATCCGCACTCAGGGCATCCCCTCTGGTTCGCCATGCTGTGGCGGTTGTGGCCGATCCCCGTCAGGATGGTGACAGGATTCTGGTGGCCTATGTTGTCCCGGCACCCGGATTTGATGCCGCAGGATGCAGGGCCGATCTTGATCTCTCCCTTCCTGCCTGGATGATGCCGACCCTGATTGTCGAGATTGATGAGCTTCCCCTCAACAGCAACGGAAAGCTTGATGAGCAGAGGCTGCCCTCTCTGCAAACCAGGGGATTATTGAGCCGGAACAGCGCGCCACGTTACCCCTTCACCAGGGATACAGAACGCAGGCTCGCCTCGATCTGGCGGAGCATTCTTGATGTTCAGGTGGACTCCGCTGACGATGATTTTTTTCTTCTTGGAGGCCACAGTGTTCTCGGTGTGCGGCTGGTATCCCTCCTGGATGCTGAATTCGGGGTGAAACTACCTCTCGCAGAGCTCTTTACTTCGACAACAATCTCAAAAATGGCTGACCGGATAGAGGCAAAACAGGTCGCCTCAACGTGGAAATCGGTTGTTGCCCTCCACAGGGGCGGTAAACAAACACCGATTGTCTGCTTTCATCCTGTCGGAGGCAATGTATTATGTTACAAGGGCCTTGCCGATGCGCTCGGAGCAGAGTGGCCAATCTACATGGCACAGGCATCCGGTCTTGAAGCCGGACAATCCCTTCAGCCCACGGTTGAGGCCATGGTTGCCGGCTATCTTCATGATCTGGCTGAATTACTGGAGCCCGATCAGCCGCTTATCATGCTTGGATGGAGTTTTGGCGGTCTGCTCGCCTGGGAGGCTGCATGCCAGCTTCGCCGGATCGGGTTCACCATTGATCGGGTCATTGTGCTTGACGGTATTGCCTCCTCCGATCCGATCCGCATCATGCTTCAGATGGATGAAGCCGAGTTCATTGCTACCATGTTCGACGAGATGGGACTCGGAAGTGCCGGGTTTCTGCGCACACTGAGTCCTGAAGAGCGTCTTGACAGGCTTGTGCTTCATGAACGGAGCAGCGACTATCTTCCGGAAGGTATTGATCGTGATCATCTGAGGCGTCTGCTTGCTCTTTTCCAGAACAACGGTTTGGCAGCCCTTCGCTACCACCCCCGAAAAAGCGACGAAGAGCTGCTGCTCATCCGCCCGAGAGTTCCTTCAAGCCAGGCTCCCGGTATTCCGGGTGACGACTATAACGGATGGCTTCCCTATGCAGGTGGCGGAGTAGAGCTTCGCTGGATCGAAGGGACGCACGGCCAGATGCTGCAGCCTCCTTTTGTCGAAGAGCTTGCCGGCCATATTTGTGATACTATTCTGAAGAGCTTATGAGCAGATATAGTGAAGATGCCGTCATGTTATGGACGCATGACCTTCAGCGTCTGGAGCTCACTCCGCCGGAGTGGGTTGAGCTGCTTGATGATGAGGAACGGGCGCGTGCTCTCAGGTTTCGACACGAGCATGACCGCATTGCCTATGTTGCCGCACATGCCCTGCTCCGCCTTGTTATCGCCAACAGGATCGGCCTCTGTCCCTCTGCACTCATTATCTCCCGTGACAGCTTTGGCAAGCCATTTCTCGACATGGATGAGTGCCGTGGCATTGATCTGAGCCTTTCCCATACAAAGGGCATGGTTGCTGTTGCTCTCAGTAATGCAGGGAGAGTGGGTGTTGATGTAGAGGAGGTTGATCATGAGCAGGTTCCCCGCAGTGATCTGGCGGCATACGGGTTGAGCGCTGAAGAGAGAGGGCGGCTGGAATCGATGGGCAGTGCTGAACGCTCTGAGGCATTTATTGAACTCTGGACAGCCCGCGAGGCTGTCGCCAAAGCAGACGGACGGGGGCTCTCCCTCCCCTTCTCCTCAATCCTGATTGATTTTTCTGCCAGCGTGGCGGCCACGATTGAAGGTGACGACAAACCCTCCCGGCACTGGCGTTTGTGGCGTGAAGAGCCATCACTGCGCCACCGTCTGACCCTGGCATGGTCCGGTGAGCGAGGAGAGGTTATGAGAATGAAAGATGAGTTGCCCCTGTATTGAGAAACGGATTCAACCGGCTCTATTGCTGTAAACCATGACTACTTCATCGCACGATTTCTGGCGTACCTTCATTGCTGATCTGCCTCCTCTCCCCTTTTACCGCGAGAGTTCCGCTCCCTCACCGGGCGCATCAACAAAGGAGCCGCTTCTCATTGAAGAGCAGCTTGATGGACTCCGGACCGGTCAGCTCAAGGCATTTGCAGAAGCGTGCGGTATTTCATTCAGCACACTTCTGCTTGCGGTTCATGCCAGGGCGCTCTCCCTCAGGATGCCCGGTAAGCGTCTGGTAACCGGTATAACAGTCAATTCAGTGAACGGTGAAGTGACCCTGCCGCTGGTGTTTGATGGTGCAGGCAGCAGTGAAAGCTGGAGTGAGTTTGCCCGCCGGATCGGTCAGCTCGAAGAGTCAATTCTCCGCAAGAGCGAATCATTCCCGTCGGAGCCGGATGAGTCAGCTCTTCGCACTCTCTTCTATGATACCCGTTTTCAGTTCATCCCCTCCGCCTGTGATAAAACCGAAGCAAACCCTCAAATGCTTCTTGAATCGAGAATTCTTGCACTCTGGCAGACGCTTCTTCCCGGAGCGGAGTTCAATGTTGACGATGGTTTTTTCGATGCAGGCGGCAACTCGCTCCTGCTGGTTCGTCTGCATGAAAAACTTGCTGCCGAATGGCCCGGAGTTTTCAGTGTGGCGAAGCTCTTTTCGGTGGTCACTGTTGCCGCCCAGGCACGGTTCATCATGGAAAAAAACGGACAGGAGCAGCCGGAGAAGCATGCGCAAAAACAGGATAATGCCCGACAAAGATCGACTCATATTGCCATTGTCGGTATCGGAGTCCGGCTTCCGGGCGCGGGAAGTGCGGAGGGGTGCTGGGCAGATGTTTCGAGGGGTGCTGACCGGGTCTCTTCTCTGTCTCCCGAGCGCCTGCAGGATACCCGCGATATACTCACTACCCTGGGCTCTCCCCTTCCGGGGAATTTCCGTGAGGCCGCCTGGCTTGAGGATATATTTGATTTCGATCCGGAACGGTTTCGCTTCTCTCCGTCAGATGCCGCCCTTGTTCATCCGGAGCAGAGGCTTTTTTTTGAAACCTCCCTTATGGCCCTCGAAAATGCCGGTTATGGCGGCAGGGCACTTGATAATGAAAAGATCGGTGTTTTTGCGGCTGCCGGAGGCGGCTCAACATGGACCGAGTATGCCCTGAAGGCTGCGCCGGATCGGGCCGAACAGATCTTTATCAATAATGTCCCCTCCAATATTGCTACCCGTCTCTCGTTTCTGCACAACTGGCGTGGACCTGCCACCGTGGTTGATACGGCATGTTCCTCGTCACTCACCGCCGTGCATCTTGCCTGCAACTCCCTTCTCAACGGAGAGTGCAGTGCCGCACTTGCCGGGGGTGCAAAACTGATCATGATGCCGCCATCGTCGGCTACCCGCTTCACTATCGAATCATCGACGGCCCGTACCCATGCTTTTGACGAGAGTGCAGACGGTACCGGCGCAGGAGAGGGTTCGGTTATCTTTTTCCTGAAAACCCTGGAGCAGGCTGAGCTTGACCGTGATCCGGTCCATGCGGTTATACTCGGCACAGCCATCAACCAGGACGGAGCTTCAAGCGGAATGGCAGCCCCCAACCCGGAGGCACAGTCGGAGGTGATTGCAGCGGCCGCGGCAAAAGCCGGAGTTCCGCTCTCCACGATCTCCTATATCGAGGCACATGGAACCGGCACCCATCTTGGCGATCCCGTGGAAATAGAGGGGATTCGTCTTGCATTCAGCCGGGAGACGGGTAAAACAGGTTTTGCCCTGATCGGTTCTGCAAAAGGCAATTACGGCCATCTTGACGCCTGTGCAGGAGCCCTCGGGCTGCTGCGTGCAGTTCTCTGTTTGAAAAACGATCAGGCCCCCCCTCAGCCCTTCTTTACACGGGCCAACCCCAGTATCGATTTTGACGACTCTCCGGTACGGGTCAGCACGTCGCTTTGCGCTCTTCCCGATCTGGGAACGGCTCGACGTGCAGGGGTCAGCTCATTCGGACTGAGCGGCATCAATGTTCATGCGATTATTGAGGCGCCGCCACCCGACAACGGCCATCCTGAAGTGCTCTCTGCGGGATGGATGGTTATCGGGCTCTCAGCGGCAACAGCACCACTGCTCAAAAGCTATGCCGATGCTCTCGCCGGGGAGATCCGCCTGAACCGCCATTACCGGCCACTTGACATTGCCTATACCCTGAACAGCGGTCGCGACTCCCTCTCGGAACGCCTTGCATTCTGGTTTCGGGATCGCGATGAGCTGCTCGCAGCACTGGAGGGATCACCTTCCGCCGGGATCGGTGAACGGAGCCTCTCCGGCAGAATTGCGCGCAGGGATCGATCACAGCAGGCTCAGCCGGTTACGGCGAACTGTGGTGATGAGGATTCAGCGAGAGTCTCAGCCGAGGCCTTTCTGGAGGGCGCCCCGCTTCTTCTCCCTCCGCAGGTCGATGTCAGAAGAGTCCACCTTTCAGCCGCTCCCCTTCAGAGGATCACCTGCCGTCCTCCCCGCAACGCCGGTCAAAATCAGCAGCATCCGGACAATCACCCCTTTTTCCTGCGCCCGACAGATACTCCCGAGGGAAAAAGATATCCTCTCGACCTGCACTCTGCAGCGTTCTGGCCGGTAGCCGAACATCTGCTTGCCGGAGTTCCCACCCTTGTAGGGATGGGGATACTTCCTCTTCTTGCCTTTACCAGTTCGGAAGGCCGGGATGAGGGGGAGTTCTCACCCTTCGCCATCAGGGAGCTGTCGTGGCTTCGCCCCCTTCAGCCCTACATGCTCCGGCCGGGCAGTGTGAGTATGCTCATTACCGGAGGTGAAGAGGGCTCTCAGCGGGCAATTCTCGGCGGGCGGATGGTTGAGGGAGGGTGGAGAAACTTTGTCGAGGCGACACTCTCTGATCTCTCAATACCCCCAACAGAGAGCGTTCTTGACCCGGAAAAGATAAGAGCGCATGAAGTTGAGCTTACAGATGAACCGGATCAGGCTGTTGAACCGGCAGGTCCGGTCAGGGTCAGCGCACGATGGAGTGCGTTACGGGCAAGAGGAAGCCGCGGGGATGAGATTTTTGCCCGCCTGCAACTACCTGCACGGGCAGAGGGAGAGCTGAACATGCAGGGTTTGCATCCGGGAGTTCTCGACCGGGCGGTCAGTATTGCCGTTGACCGGCCAGGGCTGGTTCCGGCAGGCTGCGCAGAGATTCTCGTCTATCGGCCCCTTCCGGAGCGTATTTTTGCCTCGGCTGAACGAGTGATTCTGCCGGATGGGGGAATCAGGGCTGATGTCAGGCTTTACAACAGTGAGAGCGGAGAGCTATCCATACGGTTCAGGGGGCTCCATTTTGTTCCGCTCTCATACCCGGCAACTCCGCTGAAGGATGTGATGAAGGTACCGGTAATCCCCTCTTTACCGGTATGGGTAGCTGATCCTGTTTCTGCAGCACTTCCGGCGATTCCGCCAATTGCGCTGATCGGGGAAGGTGATCTCTTCGCGCGAATCACCGCCCACTCGATCTTCAGGGGAGCACTGGCAGCATCATGCAGCTCTTCAGAACCTGATGATGAACTGCTCTCTCTGCTATCGGAGGGTCGGATCCGTCATCTTCTTTTTGTGCCGGAGCCCGGCGAGGATATCGGCCTGCGCACCCTGAATCTCCTTCAAAAGCTCATGGCTCACCTGCGCCACCCTCTGCACCTTGTTGCTGCAGGAGAGGGTGCCTTTGCGCCCGACAGCACGAATGACTCTCCTCCTCCCCGGCCGGATACAGCACTTATGGCAGGTCTCGTGATGGTTGCGGGATATGAAGAGCCGATGCTCTCGACACGCTACGTAGAAGTCGACAAAGGTGCACCGCTTGAGCTTCTTTTCCGGGAGTTTGAAGCTCTCGAACCGGGAGAGCATTCGCCGATTCTGCTTGACAACTCAGGAAGACGGCTGAAAAGGAGTTTTGAACCTCTTGGGGAATCGCGCGCTGCCGCAGAAACACTCTGGCCCGCCTCCGGATGCTGTGTTGTCAGCGGCGGGACGGGAGGCCTTGCGCTGCTTCTTGCTGCGGAGCTCGCAGGCAAGGGAGCTGTTTCGCTTGCACTGCTCTCCCGCCGTGAGCTTGAGGCGGGTGAAGAGCGCGAGACGATGCTACGTTTTGAACTGCTGGAGGCTCTTGCGGCCAGCGGCATTACCGTTCGTCACTGGAAGGTAGATGTAAGCAATTGTGAAGAGCTCTCCCGTGTGCTTGATGAGGTACGCTCAACACTGGGACCCATATCGGCAGTTGTGCATTTCGCCGGCCTTGTTGACAGCCATCTTCTGGTAAATGAAACTCCCGAATCCTTTGCCAGGGCAACCGCTCCCAAGGTTGAGGGGGCGCGCAATCTTGATCTTCTGACACGAAATGACCCGATAGAGTCATTTGTTCTCTCCGGTTCACTGACCGCCCTTGAGAGCAGGGCCGGGTCGGGAGCCTATACCGCAGCCAATCTCTATCTTGATGCTTTCGCCGGGTGGCGCCGGAGCGAGGGACGACCGGCACTCACCATCGACTGGTGTCAGGTCGGAGAGGTTGGAATGGCTGCACGCCTGCTTGACGGCAAACTGGAAGAGTACAGTCTCTCCCCTGATGAGGTTATCCGTTACTGGAGGATGGCTCTCGGTGCCGGAACTCCACAAGTCAGTTTGCTCTACGGGAAAAACCCCGGTGAGAAGCCGAAAGCGCTTCCGGTTTCCCATGAAGAGCCGAAAATGCTTGAAAAGGCTGTAGCACAGATATGGGCGGAGATACTGGGATATGAGAGCGTGGAGCCGGATGATGATTTCTACTCGCTTGGAGGGGATTCGATGTCCGGCATTGATATTGTTGACCGCATCGTCAAAGAGCTTGGTCATCCTCTTTCATACACTGATCTTGTTGAGTCAGCCACGGTCGGCAGGCTTGCAGAGAAGCTTCGCACCCAGGCCGAGGCCGCAGCTGCCGGTGAAGATGGCGTGCAGAGCAGCCACAGGCTTACTCCTGCTCCGGCTCAAAACCGTTATCCGGTCAGCCGCGAGCAACTCGCGCTTATCCAGGCCCAGCTTGCGGCAGAGAGGAGTACCGCCTATAACCTTCCCAACATCATCTCCCTCCCCTCCGGCTGCGACAGGGAGCGACTGGAAAGCGCACTTCGAGCACTCATCAGCCGTCACGAAATTCTCCGCACCCGCTTCTGTTTCGATGGCCGTGAGCCCGAAATGGAGATAGTTCCGGAGGTGACGCTGCAGTTGAACCGCATTTGCCCACAAGCGGAAGTGACAGCTCAGTTCTGGCAAAACAGGGTTCGCCCTTTTGACCTTGAGGCAGAACCTCCGGTACGCTTCGAACTGATTGAACGTGCTGACGGCACAGTGCATTCACTTTTCATGGATATCCATCACGCTTTGGCTGATGGTCTGAGTCTTGAACTGCTGACCGGTGATCTTGCGCAGCTTTATGGAGGCAAAACGATGCCTCCCCTTGCCGTGCAGTTCAAGGATTACGCATGGTGGAGCCGGAGGGGTGCAGGAGTCGAGGCTTTTGAGACTGCCAAAGAGTACTGGATGCAGCGCTATACTTCGTTGCCCCTGCCCGTTCTTGACCTCCCTTCCGACCGGCCGCGACCGGCATATCATACATGGGAGTGCGGAAGTGTTGCCTTCACCCTGCCGCAAAAGAGTGTCGAGGCTTTGCGGCGATTCGCATCAACACACGCCACAACACCCTTTACCGTTGTACTCTCTGCATGGGCCGCTCTCCTCTCCCGCTACAGCAGCAGTGATGATCTGGTTATTTCAGTTCCCGTCGATGCAAGAGAGCGTGTCGGAGCCTCCTCAATTCCCGGCATGATGGTATCGCTTATTCCTCTGCGAATTGCACTCATGGAGGATGAATCGGTCGAAGGTTTCATCAGGCGTCTTCACCATGAGGTCTCCGAAGCAATGCGTAACCGGGCCTGTCCGCTCGGTATGCTGCTGGAAGCGATTGCCCCACCCGCGGCTCCTGAGCGGACACTTCTCTCTGAAGTGACGCTCTCCTACATGAACTTCAGCGAAAGCAAGGGATATGAGTCTGAAGGTGAGGGCAGTGATGCCTTCCGCATCCTTGGTGTTGAGCGGAGTGACGGAAAGAATGACCTCTCAATCTTCATCCGGGACCTTCCGGAGAGCGTAAGCGTTACCTGTGAATACTACAGCGCCATATTTGATCGTGACCGGATCGAGCGCATGGGAGAGCATTTCACCACGCTGCTTGATGCTCTTGTCAGCTCTGAAGATGAAACGAAACTGGCTTCACTTCCCCTGCTTGCCGAGTGGGAGAGAGCGTGGCTTCTGAAGGTCGGACGCGGCAGCGATACCCCGCAACCGGAACCCCTTAATCTCTATGCCTGTTTTGCCGCAATGGCAAAAGAGCGCGGCAGCGCCATAGCCATCAGCGATAAAACCGAACGGCTCAGCTACACTGAACTGCTCTGCCGTGCCCAGGGCATTGCCCAATACCTTGCCCTTGAAGGCGTTCGTGAAGGCGAGATTGTCGCGATGCATCTCGAACGGAGTTGTACCGGTGTTGCCATCATACTGGCAATCAACGCTCTCGGCGCCTGCTATCTGCCGCTCGACACCTCATTTCCAGCGCTGCGTATTGCCCTGATTCTTGCCGATGCCGATTGCCGGGTGGTGATTGCAGACGCTTCCGGACGAAAAGTCATTGAAGAGGCCGATCTGGCCGGGAGGGAGAAGTGTGAAGGCCGTGCGGATGGACAGGCACCGGCGAAGCGCCTGATAATTGAGGGTGAAAAACTGGCTCTCATGATCTCCTCTTCTGCTGCTTTGCCTGAACGCAGAGAGGATGTGCTTGCCTATCTCATGTACACCTCCGGCTCTACAGGTCAGCCCAAAGGTGTAAGGGTTTTAGAGCGAGGCATCATCCGTCTTACGGTTAACCAGGATTATATAGAGATTGGTCATGACGACCGGGTGATGCTGGTTTCATCCCTCGCTTTTGATATCTCGACGTTTGATCTGTGGGGTGCGCTGTTGAATGGTGCCGAGCTTTGCGTGATCGACCGCAACGTTCTGCTTGACCCCGCAGCATTTGCTGCCGAAATAGCGTGCCGTAACATCACCATTATGGCCATGGCAACCGGGTTGTTCCACCGCCAGGCCGAGACGATGCCGGAGAGCTTCTCCAAGGTGCATAAAGTGCTTGCCGGAGGAGAGTTGATGAACCCCGAGCTACTGAAGCGGGCTGTTGAGGCTGCTCCTCAAACAGCGTTCTACAATGTATACGGTCCTACCGAAAACACAACCTTTACGACCACTCATCTTGTAACTCCAGGGGATCTGCAAGGTCAGGCAATACCGATCGGCAAGCCAATCCCGCTTACGACAGTCATGGTTTATGACAAAAGAGACCAGGTTGTTCCGATTGGTATCTGGGGTGAAATCATAAACGGAGGCGAAGGGGTTGCCGATGGCTACCAGAATCGGCCGGAGCTGACCGCTGCCGGTTTTTTCAGGACACCTGAAGGCGAGTACTGCTATCGGAGCGGTGACATCGGACGGTGGAGGGCGGATGGTGTGCTTGAGATCGGGGGCCGCAGGGACACCCAGATCAAACACCGGGGTTTCCGTATTGAACTCGGCGAGATTGAAGATGCGCTCTGTCGTCACCCTGGAGTGGCAGGCGCTGCAGTGCTATTCAGGAAAGATGCCGGGGAGCTTGTTGCCTGTCTGGTAATCAGGGGGGAGGAGGTGCCGGAGCCGATTGAACTCCGATCGTGGCTCATGCAGCGCATCCCCTCATATATGGTTCCGGCCCGCTTCATCAGGGTTGCCCGCCTGCCGATCAACTCCAATGGCAAGCTTGACCGGAAAAGACTTGATCTTGAAGCCGAAGATGGAGAGTTACTCAGAGATGGCAGCTCTGCATCATCAGGATTGCCTTCCGGTGATACGGAAAAGATGGTAGCTGAAGTTTTTTCAGAGATATTCAATCGTCCTGTCGAAGAGCGCAATATCAGCTTTCTTGTTCTTGGCGGTCACAGTCTCATCATCATGCGTGCAATCAACCGGATCGCACAGCGTTCAGGTGTGAAGCTCTCGATAGGCGATTTTTTTGCAACGCCCACCATTGCCGGGCTGGCCTCCCGCATTGATGCCGAAAAAGTAAGGGACGATGCGGGATGCAGCATTCCGGTTGCCGACCCTGAGGCATTTCCCTTTGCCAGTCATGCCGAAGAGCGGCTCTATATGGTTAACTCCATGGACGCCACTTCGGCAGCCTACAATATGACCTTCTTTTTCCGGACAGGAGCGGAATTTGTTCCTGATGCTCTCCATAAGGCTCTTCTTGTGCTGGTCAGGCGGCACGAAGCCCTCCGTACCGGTTTTGAAGCGTGCGATGGCAAAATCATGCGCCGGATTGCAGATCCCCGGGAGATAACACTCGAATGGCGGGAAGATGATCTCAGCCGCGATTCCGACCCCGCTTCCGAAGCTCTTCTCCTGACCCAGGCAGAGGTTGCAAGGCCGTTCGATCTCTCCCGTCCGCCACTCTTAAGGATCCGAATAATCCGTACCGGCAGAGAGCAGACACTCATCCTCATCATGACCCATCACATTGTGCATGACGGCTGGTCATCCCGTATTTTTCTGCGGGAGCTGAAGATTGCATACGAAGCGGCTCTTCATGGTACGACGGCAGCTTTTCCTGAGCTGCCGATATCGATTCGCGATTATGCACTCTGGCAGCGTACCCGTGACTGGTCAGAGAGCGCCAAATGGTGGCTCAATACCCTGAAAGGGGCGCCGGAACGGATCGAACTCCCCTGCGACCGCCCGATACCGGAAATTCCTGCAAACAGAGGCGCCACCATCAAAAAGGAGCTTCCGCCCGAGACAGCAAGAGGGCTTCAGGCGTTTGCCCGTCAGAGCGGTGTGAGTATGGCCTCGGTAGGGCTGACTCTTTTTGCAACCCTGCTCTATCGACTCACCCGCCAGAGTGAACTGGTCATCGGTATGGGTGTTGCCGGACGCGATCATGCAGAGATGGAAGGGCTGATCGGATTTTTTGTCAATGTTCTGCCGATACGTATCCGCCTTGACCGGGAGAGCGAGTTCAGCACGCTGCTTGGAGAGGTTCACGACATGCTTATGGGTGCGCTGGCACATCGCGAATACCCCTTTGACTCGCTGGTTCGGGACCTTGCACCGAAACGATCCGGAAACCGCCAGCCGCTTATCAATGTGGTATTCGAGTATCAGCGATTTGATCCGGTAGATCCGGAACTGCTCTTTCCTGCTGCACCTGAAATCAGTGACGCTTTTGCCCGTTCACTTGATGAAGTCATCTTCACCCCTACGGCCAAGCACGACCTGCTCCTCTTCTATGTAGAGCAGGAGGAGAGAACAGTGCTGCTGGTCGAATACGATACGGATATTCTTGATGCCGGTACCGTTGAACGGTGGATCTCCTATTTCATTCAGCTTGCCGGGCATCTGTGTGCTGAAAGCCTGAAAACAACTGAACCCGGGAGTGCAGAGCAATGACGATACATACCGGCAAGCCCCTCCTCTACCCGCTCTCCTCGGTTCAGCGTGAACTCTGGTTCGACCAGGCGCTCTTTCCGGATACTCCGATTTACAACGTAGGGGGTTACAGCTTCCTTCAGGGAGAGCTCGACCTCTGCCTCTTCAGGAAGGCGATCACCATGGTTGCAGAGGAGAACGATGCGCTGCGCATGGTTCTGACCGAGAGGGATGGCACTCCTTTCCAGTCCTTTCCCGATATGGGAGAAGCGGCTCTCACCATTGTTGACGTTTCGGATGCAGTTGACCCGGAAAAATGTGCTCTGACCCATATCCGCAAGGAGCACAACAGAGCGTTCCGGATCTTCGGGGAGCCCTTTTTTCGCCATACCATCTATAAACTTGCCGACAAGAGCTTTATCTGGCAGTATCTCTTTTACCATCTTGCCGTTGATGGCCATGCCATGAGTCTGGTCATCAACCGGATTGCCGCCCATTACAATGCCCTCATGCAGGGCAGCTCACTTCCCTTAAGGCAGGAATATGCATACCGGGAGTTTCTCCTTTACGACGCACTCCCCCCGGAGCCTGAACGGCTTGAAGGCCACCGGCAATACTGGCGGGAAAAATTCACCCCGCTGCCCGAACCGCTCTTTTCCCCTTCTAACCGTCAGGGCAGCACCGGAGAGGTGATCCCCGGATCGGTTCATACCGGATACCTATCACGCCGGCAATATGAGAGAGCCGAAGAGTTTGCCCGAACGCATTCGGTATCGCTCTTCCATTTTCTGATCGGAATTCTCTATCTCTATTTCACACGGGTAGAGGATCAGGATGAGTGTGTCATGGGCGTTCCGATGGCAAACCGCAATACGCCCCGCTTCAGGGAAACCATAGGACACTTTGTTGCTGTTATTCCGGAACGATTCAGCTATGGGCGTGATATCAGCTTTACCGAACTCATCAAGGCTGTCTCCGGAACACTGCGCAGGAGCTATCGTCATCAGGGCCTCCCCTTAAGCGAGATCCTCCGTCACTCAGGAGCGTTGCAGAGAGGCAGAAAACGGCTCTACGATCTGGCATTCTCATGGGAAAAACAGGATTACTCCTTCACGCTCGGACCGGCTTGTGCCAAAGAGAGCGCTTCGCTCGTTCACGATTTCCAACAGATTCCGCTTGCGATATTTGTGCTTGATTTTAGCGAAAACAGGGATGTTCTGATGCACTTCGCCTACAACCAGGCCTATTTTGATGCACCGGAAATCGAGCTGCTTGAGGGCCGGTTGCTACACCTGATTGACGAAGTTCTCGCCAATCCCGACATGAAGCTCTCCGCTCTTGATATCCTGCCGCAGGATGAGAGAGAACAGTTACTTGTCGGGTGGAATGCGACGGATGCTCCCCTTCCGGAAAAATTCCTTCATCAGATGTTTGAAGCGCATGCGGCTGAACATCCCGAATCCACAGCGCTATGCTTTCAAAACAGGCGCATTGGTTACGCTGAACTCAATGCGGGAGCCAATCAGCTCGCTCACGCCTTGATTGCGCTCGGTATCCAGAGAGATGCGCCGGTTGCCATTGCGCTTGAGCGTACCCCGGAGATGATTGTAGCGATGATGGCTGTCCTCAAGGCCGGAGGGTGTTACTTGCCCCTCGACCCATCCTGGCCTCCGGAACGCCTTGCCTTCATGCTTGAAGATTCCGCAGCAGAACTGCTTCTCACCAGCGAGCTGCTGCGGGAGCGGTTGTCGCTCAAGGCCGTGCAAACGCTCTGCCCTGGTGCCGGTAACCCTTTTGTCTCTCTAAAACCGTCAGGCAATCCCGATCTGGCAATCTCCCCGGAGCAGCTTGCCTACATCATCTACACCTCCGGCTCTACCGGCACTCCGAAGGGTGTAGCTGTTTCGCATCGTGGAGTGGGTAATATGGCGTTGGCCCAGATCAGCGCCTTCGGAGTGAAGAGAGAGAGCCGTGTGCTTCTGTTTGCCTCTTTCAGCTTTGACGCATCGGTATCGGAAATTGCAACAGCGCTTTGTTCCGGAGCCGAACTGCACATCCCCGATGAAGAACAACGTATTCCGGGATTAGCTCTGCGGCACTATCTTGAAGATTCGGCCATTACCCATATCACCCTCCCCCCGACAGCCCTTGCCCTCTTGCCGAAGGCAGGGTTGCCTCTCCTTGAAGCGCTGGTCGTGGCCGGTGAACCCTGTCCCCCGGCCCTTGCCGCTTTCTGGTCAAAAGGGCGACGCTTCTTCAACGGATACGGACCGACCGAGGCAACGGTATGCACAACAATTGCTGAGTGCCGGCATGCAGATATCTCCCCGGACAGGCCGCTCCCTATCGGCCGGCCGATAGCCAATACACGGCTCTATCTGCTTGATCGGAACCGGCAGCCGGTTCCGACAGGTATCGCCGGAGAGCTCTATATCGGCGGTGTCGGCCTGGCTTCCGGTTACCTCAACAGACCCGAACTGACAGCGGAAAAGTTCATTCCTGATCCATTCTCCTCCCGGCCCGGTGAGCGTCTCTATAAAACCGGTGACCTTGTCCGCTACCGCACGGACGGAAATCTTGAGTTTCTCGGCAGGCTTGATCACCAGCTTAAAATTCGCGGGTTTCGCATAGAACCCGGAGAGATCGAATCAGCACTTACCGCTATTCCCTCAATACATTCTGCATTGGTCGATGCCCGCAACGATGCCTATGGTCAGCCGGCTCTTGCAGCCTGGCTTGTTGCCGCCGGCACTCCGCCTTCAATCGCCGGGCTGAGAGCAGATCTCGGACGAACGCTTCCTGAGTACATGATTCCGACATCATTTATCTTTCTTGAAGCAATGCCCCTGACGGTAAACGGCAAGATTGACCGAAAGGCACTTCCTGATCCGGAGCACTCTGTTTCTGAAAATTCAGCAGCCCCTCGTGATCCGGTTGAAGAATTTCTTGTAGAGTTCTGGGCCAGGGCGCTTTCGCAAAGGAGCTGCGGCATTCATGATAACTTTTTTGATCTTGGCGGAGAGTCGCTCATTGCAGCAAGGCTTACGGTGCTTCTCCATGATGCGGGTGGTATTACTATACCGGTTCGCTGGATATTCGAGGCACCCACACCAGCACTGCTTGCCGGGCGGATACGAGATTCCGGTAGTAAGCGTGAGCCCTCTCAGCCTGTTCCGGAGAACCCTCTTCTTGCGGGCACGAAATCCATTACGCCCGACCTCCTGCCGTTGATTGATCTCTCCCCGGATGAGATTGATCACCTCGTCGCTGCTGCAGAGGGCGGGGCCGGTAACATTCAGGATATCTATCCGCTTACACCGCTCCAGGAAGGGATCTATTTTCACTCACAACTGCAGCGGGATGGTGACACCTGGCAGAGTTGCCATCTCTTCTCCTTTGACTCGCTTGAGCGTGCAGAAGCATTCACTGGCGCCCTGCAGGCGGTTGTTGACCGTCATGACATGCTCCGTACCGCATTTGTATGGGGCGCAATCCACGAACCGGTTCAGGTTGTCATGCGTCACGCTGCAGTTCCGTTTACGCTTCTTGATTTAAACAGAGAGCAAGGGCCAATTGCCGATCAGCTGATGCATCTCTTTTCTCCCCGCAGCAACCGGCTCAATCTGGCCGCTGCTCCCCTGATCAGGACAGCCGTTGCAGAGGATGGAGATCGCTGGCTGATGCTTCTCTCTGCTCACCATCTGATTATGGACTTTACGACACAGAAGGTGGTGTTTGATGAGATTACAGCACATCTTGAAGGTGATGCAGGGAGGCTCTCTCCTCCGGTCCCCTTCCGCAATTTTATTCCCCGGCTTTGCGATGGCAACGCGAAGGGTATCAGTGAGCCTTTTTTTCGCGATATGCTCGGAGACATCACCATCCCGACCGCTCCATTCGGCCTGCTCAACGTAAACGGTGACGGCTCGGCAATCGGAGAAGCAAAAAAGGAGCTGCAAACTGATCTGGTTCTCCGGCTCCGTTCCGTAGCCCGCCTCTTCAGTGCAACACCGGCTGCTGTTTGCCATCTGGCCTGGGCCCTCCTCCTCTCGCGACTATGCGGTCAGGAGGATGTGGTATTCGGCACCGTTTTAACCGGCCGTATGCAGGGGGGAGAGGGTGTTGATCGGGCCGTTGGTCTCTTCATCAATACGCTTCCGATTCGCCTGACCTGTGACGCACGACCTGTTTCTGAAGCAGTTCGTCAAGCACGCCATCGCCTGCTTGCTCTCATGCGTTATGAATCGGCTTCACTCAGCATGGCCCAGCAATGCAGTGCCGTGCCCTCCCCGATGCCGCTCTTCACTTCACTACTGAACTATCGGCATACCCGCCATAGGGAGCAGGGCCTCTTTCGGTATGAAGGCATAGAGATGATCATGCATACTGAAGGCGCAACCAACTATCCGTTCGGGCTCTCCATCGATGATTTTGATGAAGGGGTCAGCCTCACGGCACAGATGGACTCATCGATTGATCCCGACTGGATCTGCACCCTCTATCTTTCAGCCCTTGAACTTCTGGTCAGGGCGCTTGAAGAGGCTCCCGATACCCCGATTGCTGAACTGGAGCTCTTTTCACCGGAAGAGAAAGGAAAAATCACCTCCATGATGCCCCAAAAGCAGAGAGCGGAGGGACTGCCGCGCTCCCGCCAGAGCGGGACGCTGTAATGGAAATACATTATTTACGACGGATCAGTCAGGAGAGAAACCGCTCCATGACCGCACAGGATGAGTCAAAATCACTCTCCGAAAAGATCTCCATGGTGAAGACCCGTCCGGGATCAGGATATCGGTAAAGGTGCGACATCACCAGATCAAGCGCTTCCGGTTTCATGTATGCAAGCGAGTTGTGATCCTTCCCGTCAAGAGTGCCGTGCATATGCAGCACTTTTGCTCTGGAGAGGTAGCGTTCGAGGTACGCACCGGTCGGAAAACCGTAGAACTCAAGATGGCCGACATCAAGCGTAACAGAGAGCGCAAACTCTTCGATTACCGGCCAAACCAGCTCAAAGGGGTAGTTGAGGTTTTCTGCACAGAAGTTCGACGCCGGCTCCCCGCACCCGTCAAGAAGCATCCGGAGCGATTCGCGAAGGCCGCCGGTAAAATCCCTCTTTTGACTCTCAGAAAAGCCGTTGATATCGACACCCGGCCCGGATTCAAAGTGCAGAACATAGGCCGATTTCGGCAGCGTACGGGTCAGCTCGATAATCCGGAGGCACTTGCCGACCGACTGCTTTCGTACCGCATCGTCGGGATTTCCGAGGTAGCTGTCAAGCGGCAGATGCACCGAATAGGTAAGCGCGGACTCCCCGGCAAGCTCTGCAAGCCTCTGCATATCTTCCGGAGAGGGAAGGTTGCTGAACTCATCGGATTCAAAGAGTACCAGTTCGATATCGTCCACCCTCTCCCTGAGGTATTCAACATTGGGAATGATATCAGCCGGGATGATATAGGAGCTTGTTCCGAAACGGAAGGGAAATCGCTGTTTACAACTCATGGGTTGAGGGTGTGGTGTTGCTGGAGCATGCTCATCAGCTCCGGGATAGTTTGCCAGTTGACGGCACCTGCGCTCAGCATCCGCTTCGATAAAGCAAGAGCAGCTTTACCCTCGGTATAGTCACGCCCGGCAATGTCCGCAGCAAGAAGAACAGTTTTGCCGCTGTTGAGCGCACCTTCGGCAAGCCGGAGGTTGACAAGATTGCCTGAACCGAAGGGAACACTGCTCAGAATCACATAATCGGCCGCATCAATCATGGTTGATGCCTCACTTATGGCATCGCTGCCAACAGGAGAGAAGGGCTGTTCAAGCACCGCCCTGATGTTGAGCGCCCTTGCCGCTTCAGCATCGGAATCGAGGCGATTGAGTACGCCGGTAGTCACCTCGTACCCTTCAATAAGCAGCCTGCGGTAGAGTTCAAGTCCGCTCCCTCCTCCGGCAATGACATGAACCGTTTTGCCAAGTTTTCGACGTCGCCGCAGCGTATCCTGCGCACCCGATACCTGGAGATATCCGGTATAGGGATCCTGCTGTACTCGCAGTTCGCAGTTATAGACCCGGCTGAGCAGATCCGCCTGGAGCACCTCCGCCGGTGTCCCGGCTTTTATCAGCGAACCCTTGTCCATAAGCAGAAAACGGTCCGAGATTCCGGCCGAGAGCGTCAGATCATGGCTGACGAGGAGTATGGTCATCCGTTTTTCACGGTTGAGGTTCATGAGAATCTGGAGCACCTCCTGACGGTGGTTGATATCAAGATGGGCGATGGACTCGTCAAGCATGATGATTTTCGGCTCCTGGGCAAGCACCATGGCAAGGGCAACGCGCTGCTGTTCCCCTCCGCTCAGCTCGGTAAAGAACCGCTCACGAAGTCCCGAAACATCGGTATAGATCATCGATCGTTCAACGATGTCGTGATCGAGCGAAGAGGGTGAGCCCCATGGCCCGATGGAGCTGATTCTTCCGTTCATGACAATCTGGCTCACCGTGAAGGCCATGGGCGATTCGATTTTCTGGGGCACAACGCCAAGAAGTGACGCCCGCACGGCAGGCTTGAGGTGCCGGACATCCTGACCGAAGAGCGCCACACTGCCCGAAAGGGGCTTGAGCAGCGCGGCAGCGGTTTTCAGAAGTGTACTCTTGCCACAGCCGTTCGGGCCGATAAGGGAGACAAACTCCCCTTCCGCGATAGCGAATGATACCCCGTCGAGTACCACTCTCTCCTTGTATCCGGCCGATACATTGCTGAATGTCAGTGCGTTCTCATTCATAAAATGACATACCTATGAATTGTCGCAAGCGGTTTGAAGATTTTTGAACCACGAAACAAACGAAATCACACGAAATGGTAGGGGCAATCCCTTGTGGTTGCCCGGCAAATTCCTCTTCGTCCTTGTAGTCCCTGCTGTCCCTGTTGTCCTTGATCTCTTTTCGAGCACCGTCCAACGAAGCAATCGAATCGCGGAATAAATTTTTAGAGGTACTCACTAAGCTATCCATGCCTGCTTCATCCTCCGTTGCAGAATAATCAGAAAGAACGGCCCACCCGCAAGGGCGGTCACAACCCCGACAGGAATCTCTACCGGAGCCATAAGGGTTCGTGCGACCGCATCGCAGAGCACCAGAAAGGTTCCCCCGCCGAGAGCGGAAAGGGGCACCAGCCGGCGGTTGTCCGGCCCGAAAAGCGCACGCATGACATGGGGCACAATAAGGCCCACGAAGCCGATCATACCGGAGAGCGAGACCGCTGTGGCTGCAAGCAGTGTTGCACAGAGGAGACCCGAAACAATGATAAGATCAGCATGCACTCCCTGATAGTGGGCCATCTCCCTGCCGAGTGCAAGGGCGTTGAGCCGCGGGGAGAGAAGCCATATTCCGAAAAGGGCGGAAACGATAAGACCGAGAGAGAGGAGCTGCTGACCGGTGGAGACGGGCTGCAGGCTGCCGAGCATCCACCAGATGACGTTATGCAACCCCTCTACGCTTGCGGTAGAGACCATGAACATGATAATGCTTGAGCAGATCGAACTGACAATAACACCGCTCAGAATAAGAGAGTAGACCGAGGGCTGACCGCTTGACCCCTGCCGGGCAATGCCGTAGACAACCATCAAGGTCAGAACTGCTGAAACAAAGGCGACAACCGGAAGGCTTAATGAGAGTATAACACTCGAACCCGCAAGGATGCTTATAGTTGCACCGAGCCCTGCGCCGCCGCTGACCCCGAGCACATAGGGTTCGGCGAGAGGGTTGCGCAAGAGAGCCTGAAAAACCACGCCGGAAGCCGAAAGCGCGGCTCCGGTCATCATCCCCATCAGCAGACGGCTGTAGCGCAACGATAAAATGGCTCCACCTGCCGGAGAGTTCATATCGGGCAGCCCGATACCGGAGGGGCCGAAGAGCAGCGACAGCGCGAGAAGCAGCGGAATTACCAGAAGAAAAAGCACAATCCGGAGCCGCGCTTTTTGAGGCTGTTTGCTGGTAAAGCTGTTGTCCCGACAGACCCGGGGAGTGCTGCTCTGCTTCATGGCTTCAGTTTTCCACACCTGCAGAGGCGGCAATACCCTGCTCAAAAGCATGTTTGAGGAGCTTCATCTCCGTAACGGTATCAGCGGCGGCAACAAGTGACGCCGGAGCATTGCGTCCGGTAAACACAACAATTTTTCCCTCCCTGACACTCCGGAGTGCGTCAAGCAGCGGTTCAATGTCGAAGAGCTGCTCGCCAAGGGCATAACAGACCTCGTCAAGCAATACAAAATCATACTCGGGTGAAGCAAGCGCTGCGAGGGCAGCATCAAGCCCTTCACGGGCAGCACGCCGGTGACTCTCCATTTCAGGGCTTTCGCGATCCCTCGGCAGAAACCCGAGTCCGAACTGCTGCCACTCCACCTCCTGAAACCGGCTGAAGAATTTCTGCTCACCGACCGAGCTGTCAGATTTCACAAACTGTATCACCCTTGCCCGCATACCATGACCCAGTGCCCTTGCGAGCATCCCGAATGCCGCAGTACTTTTACCCTTGCCATTACCGGTGAAGAGAAGGATTCTTGAAGGTTTCATTGTATCCATATTTCGATTGGTGTTGTGTTGGTCAACAATATCCTGATTCCGATGCCGCACAAAAGAAAGATAATCGCGGTTGTACGCATCAGGGTTATGCTTTGGCGGATTGTACGGGGTGTGCACTCCACCGCTCTAACTCCGAGAATCGGCGCCTGGTGCAGCTCTCCACCGTAAGACCTTGTGCCGCCAAACTGAACTCCGAGCGCTCCGGCAAATGCGGCTTCAGGGTAACCCGCGTTCGGACTTGCATGGAGTTTTGCTCCCATTCGGACAGCAGGAAAGATATCAAAAACCCTGAGTTTATGGAAAGCTGCCCCGAACATGATGAAGAGTACCGTTACTCTTGCCGGTAACCAGTTGGCAAGGTCATCGAGCTTTGCCGATGCCCACCCGAATGCAAGATAGCGTTCGTTTTTATAGCCGAAAGTGGAGTCGAGGGTGTTGATGGCCTTGTAGGCAATTGCTCCGACCGGGCCGAGGAGCAGCGCATAGAAGAGCGGCGCGGTCACGCCGTCAACGCTGTTCTCCGCTACACTCTCCGTAGCTGCAAGAGCAATTTCTTCTGCATTCATCTCCTGTGTATCACGTCCGACGATAAAGGATACCTTGCTGCGTGCCTCTTCAATGTCCCCGGCTGTAAGCGCCCGCTCTACCGCGGCAGCATGATCGCCCAGATCGCGGACGGCAAAGGTGGTGTAGAGCAGGTAGATGCTCATGGCAGCTCCGCCGAGAGGGTGCAGTTTTGTGGCACAAGTGATCAGGAGCCATGCTGTTCCGGCAGAGGCTCCGACAACAGCAATTACGGTTGTTATACCGGCAACCGGCAACGGGAGGGGTGAGCGACGCATCAGGGATTCAATCCGGAGGGCAAACCAGCCTATCCCCCTCACCGGATGCGGCATCCATCGCGGGTCACCGAGTGCGAGGTCAAGCAGGAAAGCTGAAGCCACAAGAGCTTCCGGAAGTGCGTCTGTCAACTCAATGCTCCCTGTTTAATCCGGCGGCACCCCGTATGGCGGCCAGAAGACGGTTATTCTCTTCCGGCAACATAATGGCAAAACGGAAATAGTTAACCTCAAGCCCGGCAAAGTTCCGGCAATCCCTGACATGAATCCCGATCGAGCGAAGATACTCCAGCAGTTCGTCCAGCGAAACACCTCTCTGCCACTGGGCAAGAAAGAAGTTGGCCCTGCCGCCATAGAGATGCAGCCCCTCGATTTCAGAGAGAGCGGCTGCCACTCTGGTTCTCTCGCTGAAAATCAGCTCCCGAAGCTCCCGGTCAAATCCGTTGCACTGCAACAGCCGGAGGGCGACCGATTCAGCAGCCGAATTGACCGTCCATGGCTCCTTGTAATCGAGCAGATGGCGAATGATTTCCGGATGAGCAACAACCGCCCCAAGCCGCAGACCGGGCAGGGCATAGAATTTTGTGAGTGAGTGAATGACAATGACATTTTTCAGTGCATGCACCTTCCCCATGAGGGAGTTATCCGGAAAGGCAGCAGTAAACTGGATAAATGCCTCATCGACAATAAACCATTTCTCCGGAAAACGGCTTGCAAGGGCCATTACAATTTCCGGGGGGAGTTTGGTTCCGGTTGGATTATTGGGATTGGCTGCAAAAAAAGCATCGGCCTCTGCCAGCGCAGTGGCAAGTTCTTCAATGCCCGGCAGACGAAATCGGTTCTCTCTCTCCAGATGAATATAGCTGATCTCGGCGCCGGCAACTCTTCCTGCCCGCTCATAGTCATAAAAAGAGGGCGAGAGCAGGAGCAGACGACGGATGCGAAGTGCTCGCGGAATGAGGTAGATCCCTTCAATGGCTCCGTTCAGCGGAAGCACCGAAGCCGGGTTGAGTTCGAATTTCTCGGCATAAAAACGCCGTACACCGCGACCATCAATTGAGGGGTAGTGTCGGGGCTGCATATCATCAAACGAAAGTTCTCCGATTGGCGGAAAGAGCGGACTGATATTGACACTGAAGTCAAGCACCTCGCGACCCTCGGCTCTCTCTTTGCCTGCCCGTGCACCACCGTGCTCATGATGAAAGAGTGTTTTCATGGTAGAGACCGATCAATAATACTGAAAACCCTGTCAAGATCAAGATTCAGGGTGAAGTGTTCGGCAAGACGCTCATAACTCTCCACACTCTCTTCGCTCTCCTGCCCTGAGGGCTGGCAGGAGGGCTCGGAGCGGAGAAGAAACCACTCCTTTACCCCTCTTTCACTGAAAATACCATGAAAATAGGTTCCAAACACCTTTCCATCACAACTTACTGCCCCGTCAAGGTCATTTTCCGGATTATTGTTCCGCTCCGAGAGCCGGATAAATGGTCCGCATGTACCCGAAACGGTGCTTCTTCCCATATGGATTTCGTATCCTGAAGCCGGAATATTGCCGTCAACAATGGTTCCTTTTGCGTTTGTAAGGCATTTATCCCTTTCAAGCACGGTTTCAACATCAAGATAGCCGAGAGCCCGTGCAGTTCCGGGAGTGCCTTCAACACCATGAGGGTCGGCAATCGAGTTGCCAAGCATCTGGTAGCCGCCGCAGATACCCATGATGACTCCGCCATCCTCCCTGAATTTCCGGATTTCACTCTCCCATCCCAGAGAGAGGAGCCAGCCAAGATCGCCACGCACATTTTTCGATCCGGGAAGAATGAGCACCTTGTACCCCTTCAGGGATCTCGGGTAGTGGAGGTAGTGGAGCTCAATCCTCGAATCATGCTCCAGCGGCGACAGATCGGTAAAATTGGAGATGTGCGGAAAATAGATTGCGGCAACGCCGATCTTATCAGGGGAAGGAGATCCCGCCGGATCAACTTTGGAGGAGAGGGGTACGGCATCTTCGGCATCAATGCTGAACCCCCTGAAGTAAGGAATAACACCGAGAACCGGAACGCCGGTCATAGCTTCAAGCATGGCAACGCCATCGCGGAAGAGGGAGATGTCTCCCCTGAAGCTGTTGATGATAACCCCTTTAACCAGAGCCCGGTCTTCGGGAGGAATAATGGCGAGTGTTCCGGCCACATGCGCAAAGACGCCTCCCCTGTCAATATCGGCTACAAGAATGACCGCTGCTTTTGCCCGTCGTGCGGTTTTGAAATTGACAAAATCCCTCTCATAGAGATTCATCTCCGCACAGGATCCGGCACCTTCGATCACGACCAGCTCATGCTTCTTCATCAACCGGTCAAGACTTTCAAAAGCAGCCTCCGACCAGCGCTGAGTATTGCCGAAATACTCCCTCGCTGTCCGGTCGGTGCACACCTTTCCCTGAAGCACAACCTGGGCCCCGGTATCGGAGTTGGGTTTAAGCAGTACCGGATTCATATCGGCGGAGGGAGCAACGCGAGCAGCTTCAGCCTGGGCTATCTGCGCCCGGCCGATTTCGAAGCCGTCATGCGTGACGCCGGAGTTATTCGACATGTTCTGCGCCTTGAAGGGGGCGACATCAATACCGGCATTGCTGAATATCCGGCAGAGGGCGGTCGCTACGATACTTTTGCCGACATCAGAAGCGGTACCGAAGATCGCCAGAGCCCTTGATCTGTTTTCAATGCTTACCATGTTTCGTAATGAACAAGTGAATCGAGTTCCATTCTCGGCAGCCAGCCTGCCTGCTCAAGTTCCGGTGTTTGATGAAAAAAGCTGACATAGCCGACACAGAGCCAGGCGACAGGAACAATATGCTCCGGAATACCGAGTACTTCACGGATATGATCGTGATGAATGATACTGACCCAGCCGACACCGAGATTTTCCGCCCTTGCCGCAAGCCAGAGGTTCTGCACGGCACAGACCGAGCTGTAGAGATCCATCTCCGGGTTTGCTGTGCGACCGATCACCACCTCCCCGCTGCGGGTGCGGTCGCAGGTGATGCAGATGCCAAGAGGGGATTCCATAATCCCCTCCAGCTTGAACGAGCGATACTGCTCCTGCTTTTTGTCGCTGAACATTGCTGCGGCTTCGGCGTGAGCAACCTCAAAACCATCCCTGACCTTGCTGCGAACAGCACGATCCTTGACAACAATAAAATCCCAGGGCTGCATAAACCCGACACTCGGCGCATGATGCGCCGCATCGAGAAGCCGTGCGATTACCTCCTCCGGTACCGGGTTTGCCAGGAACTGCCCCCGCACATCCCTCCGGCTGTAGATGACCTTGTAGAGTGCATCCCTTTCCTGTTCGCTAATGGTCATATTCATAACTATACATTGGTTATTGACTTCAAAAGTTGCGCTCCTGCATTTTACTCCATTAGAGATCCTCTATAAATCGTCGTGAGCGGTTTGAAGATTTATGAACCACGAAACAGACGAAATTACACGAAATGGCAGGAGCAATCCCTTTTGGTTGCCCGGCAAATTCCTCTTCGTCTTTGTAGTCCCTGCTGTCCCTGTTGTCCTTGATCTCTTTTCGAGCACCGACCTACGAAGCAATCGGATCGCGTAACAGATTTATAGAGGTGCTCATTAAAAGGCAATCTTGACGCCTGCATACGCCGACCTTCCCGCAGTTGCATAACCCCAGGCCTCTTCATACCAGGTATTGAACACATTGTCAATGCGACCGTATAATTCGACCTTTTCCGACAGATTGTATGATCCGTTCAGGTTCAGGAGAAAGTAGTCCGGAAGCTTGCCGACAGGTGTTCCGCTGCTATCCTTGGCTGATGCAACCTCTTTTCGTTCATCAACCCACTGCATACCGGCTCCAACAGCGGCTGATTTGCCGATGCGGTATCTGCCGGAGATGCCAACCTTGTTTTCAGGACGACGCACCAGCTGTACACCCAGAGGGTCTTCGGTTTTGTTATGGGTATAGTTCATGGCAAGCTGAAGGTCACGCTGCGGCTGCCATTCAATAAAACTCTCTATGCCCCGTGATTTGGATGTTCCGGCAACCTGGGCATATTTCCATGTTACCATATCAAAATCGATCCTGTCGTCATAGACCGAACGGAACCAGGTAATCCCGGCCCGGAGGTTATCACGGAAGCGATGTTCGACTCCTGCATCAATGCCGGTGCTTGTTTCAGGCTTGAGGGTTTCCGAACCGTAATCCGAATAGAGCTGATAGAGCGAGGGGGCAAGAAAACCGGTACCGTAACTTGCCTTCAGAACGGTTTCGCCGATTCTGTATGACGGTGCTACCCTTGCCGTAACCTTACTGCCGAAAATCTCATTATCCTCATACCGGACTCCCGCTACCACTTTCAGATTATCAACACTCCATTGATCCTGCAGCCAGATATTTCCCGAGAGTACCGACTTGTCAATCAGGGGTGCTCCCCAGACAAAGTCATGATAGTTCATACTCTCATTTTTGCCGGATAAACCAATTGTCACCATATTGGCGTCAGTAACCTGTATATCGCCCTGCCAGCCGATCTCCTGCATCTTGCCGGTGAAGGTGTTTGTTTTTACGCCGTCGTTATCGAAATCGGTTCTCTCCTCATTGGTGAACTGCACGAAGAGCGTGTTTCCGATTACCTTTCCGCAATTTTTATAGGCAACCCTGCCGACATACTGACGGCTGTCATTATGCTGCTCCTTCATGCCTGCTGGATTTGCAACATAGGATGGCCACACATAGGTAAACCGGTCACCGGTATAGCCGTTGGCCGACTCATCATACCGTACCGAAGCGTCAGTAAAGCGGAATGTGGTTTCAAGGACCGATGAGGGTGTCAGCTCATAGGAGTAGGATCCGGAGAGCGTCGTATTTTCATAACCGTCCTTTTCACTGGTATTGCCGCTGTGCGGAATACGCGGATTGCGGTCGTCAGCAAACGAAAAACCATCCGATTTCAGACGGGCAAGTGAGAGTGAGTATGCCGATTTGCCGGTTTTTCCGCTCACGCCCCCGTTGATTTTATACGTCCCGTATGCACCTCCTTCAATACCGGCATAGGATTTCATGGGGCCATCGCCTTTTTTGGTCAGGATATTGATAACTCCGGCAGTGGCATTGCTTCCGTAAAGCACACTGAGTGAGCCGCGGACAACCTCAATCTTTTCGACATTATCGAGTGTAAGATTGGAGAGGCTTGCCGTACGGTTTGTTGTGGCCGGATCATTTACCGGAACGCCGTCAATCAGTACAAGCGTGTTTTTGGCATCACCCCCGCGAATAAACAGGGATGTCATGGAACCCGGACCGCCATTGGCGGAAACATCAATACCCGCCACACCTTTAAGCAGATCCTCTACCGTGTGCTTTCCGGAAGCCCGAATCTCTGCCGATGTAATGACTGTTACCGATGCACCTCCGGCATTACTGATGGAGTTGATGGTTTTTGTAGCCGTTACTACCGTCTCTTCACCGGTAAAATGTTTAGGCTGTTCTTCAGCAAGAAGCCCTTTGCTGCTCAGGAGAGCGGCCATCACGACGAGAAATACTTTTTTGTTCATTGAATTGGTCAACCTGTTTTCAGTTTTTAAAGAAGTAAACTGACAGGGGTCTTTCAAAGGCGGCATGTAACCGAAATCGACACTGCCTGCTCAAGATTTCTGCAACAGGTTTTTGACATCATCAGAGTGACAACCGTTCAATGAAACTTGACGGTTCGGGAATATCAAAAAATGCTGTGCAAAAAGATCAAGCGGTGAGCAATGCAAAAGAAGTACAGCTTTGCCCCGACTATAACCCGTAGTCCGATCTTGTAATGCAAATAATAACTGGCAGGTCTCCTGACTATCACGGTCTCAATCTGTTCCGGCCTTCCCGCCGCTCTCCCTGGAGGAGAACATGCAGTGACCTGAAACTGCCACAAAGAGCTTGAGCATGTGGCCATGCTCCGCTTGTTGCGGCTACCGTTGTACAGTTGCGGGTACAGTTTACGATTCTCACGTAATTCCCTATTCTCCGGCTTTTAAACCGGCACCAGCTACGACGAAAGAACAATGTAATGCCGACATAGATAAGAAATTCCTGACAAAGAAACAAGCTTCATCCTTCAGGAGGAGCCTGATGAAGTGAAGATGCCTGCAATGTTTTTGCTGTAAAGGTGCGGCTCTTTTCAGGGTGCAAAACTCTTCACAATCGCCCTAAAATCTTCTCAATCCGCTCTCTTCTGTACCTGAACACCTCCTCAAGTCGTCGGGAAACAATCAGCGTGTTTACGAACTCACCAAACAATCCCATCGGCAGGGCGTACTCAAGAGCGTCAACCATTTCAACACCCCCGGCAATCTCTCTGAAAGAGTGTCTGTGGTGCCAGTATTCATAAGGACCGGAGTTCTGGACGTCCTCAAAAAACAGAGGTTTAGATACGATGGTGATCTCTGTTTCCCACCTGACGGGAATCATCATGAAAGGATAGAGGGTGTAGGTAATGATCATCCCCTCGTAAATCTGCTCCTTACCCGTTTCGCTGGTTATGGAGACCATCATCTCTGGAGGAGTGATCCTGGCAAGATTGGCGGGATTGGAGAAAAAAGCCCAGGCCTCCTCAGTGGAGACCGGAAGCTGCTGAACATAGAGAAGATTGTGAAACTCCATTTTACAAATAAACCAGTTCCTCTTTTTGAAAAGCTTTTATACTCTATAACCGCAAAGAGGAATGAAAAGTAGCAGAAAAAACCAGGGAATCAATAATAACAACAGATCACGCATGATCACGATTTATTACGTAACCCGCTCAAAAGGTTTGGGGGCACCGCCCAACGCAGTAATCGGGTTTCGGAACAAATTAATAGCGATCCTACCGTTCCGATTCATTGCAGGCAGTGATACTCCTCGCTATTCTCTTACAGTAATGGTGCACCTGTTCGAGTACATTAATGAGCTCCATATGGATATCATGGGTAATTTCCGATTCATTTACCCTTGCGACTCTGTTCATATGCGCACTCTCTGCATGAGCGACAAGTTGTTTGAACTCTTCATCATGCATAATGAGCCTGGAAGGATATCGGGAGTCCATCTCACTGAGAGAGTCGGCAAGCTGCTCCATGTCGTTGGTGACATGCTTGAGCAACTCTGTCAACTCGTGTTTACCCTCCTCTGTAAGCTCGCTTTTCAGCCACATTTTCCCTCCTACAAGCTTCCCTGAAAGAGTCTCAATTACATCACCGATTGATTCGATATCCTTGACAATACCCATCAGGGCAAATACCTCCTTTGAATCCCGTTCATTCAGTTCCCTTCGGGCAATTTTAATGAGATACTCTGAAACGCGTTTTTCAAGAAAGTCAAGTTTCTCCTCTCTCATGACCATGCCACCAAGAACTGAAAGCTTCGGGAATACCACATCACGATCGGGACCGCTCCGGATAAAGTGAAAACAGGATGCCCCAACCATTTTTGCGGCAATACTGGCCATTCTTGCAATTTCTGCGCGTGCGTACCGGATTGCGAGCGTTGGTGTTGCAAGTGCCGACTCCTTGAGATACCATATTGAAGGCCGCTGCCTTATTTCCTCAGGATCATCTGGCAACAACCAGTTAAGCAGCTTGTCGAAACCTGAAAGAAAAGGGAGCAGCAGAAGGGCCATGAATATATTGTACAAGGAGTGGGCATTGGCTATCTGGCGGGGAACTTCCAAAGCAACCATGTCGGATGCTAAACTATCTTTTGACGGGGAGATTGAGCGGATAAAGTCAGCATATTCAGGAATAAAAAAAAGAAAAAGTATCACTCCGGCGGCATTAAAAAGCACCTGTGCAAGTGCCACCCTTTTGGCCGCCCGAAGCATTCCCGATCCAGCAACTATTGCTGTTATACAGGTGCCGATATTGGCTCCAAGCAACAGGGGTATCCCGGCATTAAGCGTTAGCGACCCCTCTTGTGCAAGCGTAATGACAATGCCGATAAAGGCTCCGCTGCTTTGTATAAGCGCGGTAATGATTACGCCTGCCATAACAGCGAGCAGTGGATTCTCCAGATAACGAAGTGCTGATAGAAACGGAGCATAGTTATGAAGGGGTGCAACAGCTTCTGTCATAAGTTTCAGTCCAAAAAACAGAAGACCGAACCCCGAAAGAGCTTCACCGGTAAAACGAAGAGATTCGGATTTTCCTAATCGGTTGAGAGCAAAGCCTGCGGCAAATATTGTCAGAGAGTAGTCGTGTAACTGAAAGGCAAAAAGCTGGGCCATGGCCGTTGTGCCAATTTCCGCTCCGAATATGACGGCGAGAGCCTGAGTGCTGGTCATGAGCTGCGAGTGAACCAGACCTATAAGTGTGGCGATAATGACACTGCTGCTCTGGGCAATCATAGAGGTAAATGCTCCGACAAGCACCCCGTACACCCGATTTCCGGTCACGTTTGAAATCAGAATACGAACCCGTTCACCCGAAGCTTTTTTCAGGCCGGTGCTCATAATTCTGATACCATAGAGAAAGAGCGCCAGACCACCGACAAAGAGTGACACTACAGAGAAAAGCGAATACGTTCCATCCATTTGTTATATCAAAAAACCGAAAATCACAAGAATCCCTTTCTCTGACAGATTTATCAATTGAATTATCTTCCGGGCAGGAATCCGGGATCAACCAGTTCGTCAATCACCTTGTTTGCTACGCTGCTGTTCGTGACCATCTTCTCCTTCACCAGAACCGGTACGGCTTCCCTCAGATGGATGATGTCCTCCATTGCAGGAACCGGACGGGAAAGATCAACCTTGCTGAGAGTTATCTTGGCAATCGGCAGTGAGATTCCGGATTCATCAGAGTAGATCATCGCCAGATCATCAGGATGGCTTACCGCCCACTTTCGAACCCGTTCATAAATTCTGATGACCCGCGAGACCACATCCGGGTATCTGACTGCAAACGGCTCTGTTATGGTCAAAAAACCGTTACTGTTGAATGCCTCGTTACGGTAGATCACACGACTTCCGCTCTCCAGCTGGCTTGAGATGCCGTAAGGATCAATGCCTGCCCATGCATCAACTTTATTTTTTTCAAGTGCAATACGACCCTCCTTATGATTCAGGGGAAGAATTATCACATCACTTTTCTGCAAACCAACCTCATGCAAAGCCCGGAGCAGAAAAAAATAGGGCTCTGTAACCGGCGTTGCAGCAATTTTTTTGCCCTTTAAGCCACGGACCGATTTAATGGGGGAATCACGATTGACCACAAGCGAAATCCAGTCAGGATGCGAAAAGATATAGACCGCCTTGATCGGACTTCCTTTTGCTTTTGAGATCAGACTTGGCAGTGCTGAAGTGGAAGCAAAATCAACACTTCCGTTTGTCAGAAAATCCAGCCCCTGATTACTTCCTTCGCTGAAAATCCACCGTACAGCAACATGGTCTGCGTCAAACTCTTTCTCCAGCCAGCCGAATTTTTTCAGGACGTAGCTGAGCGGGTTGTAATCGGCATAATCAATCCGGAGTTCCAGGGGCATCGGTGCCGCCCGAAGTTCTGCAGGTGTCAGCATCAGCATCAACAAGCCTATGCATCTGACCATGGTGCCGATCCCGCTATGCTTCCTGATGGATGGAGTAGTCATCATTCTGTTCCTCTGTTGATCTGCCTGATTGAAACATCACTACACACAAATTGTTCAGTTAATTCATGGCAACTCCCTTCTATGAGCAGCTCGTTACCGCATCGCGGTTTTTAAAAACATCAGCTTGCTGAAATTATTATAGAATTGTTGTGCAAGATCCTGATTAAGCTCTTTCAAACGGGAATAGACCTCCATCCCTTTTTGCCGGTTACCATGTTCAAGATAGTTTTGGCCGAGATTGAAGAGTATGGCATTGTGATTCGGATCAATAACAAGAGCTTTCAGATAGGCTTCACGCTCCTCATTTTCCAAGTGGGATTTGTTATAGGCAACTCCCAGGTAGAGCCATGCATCGACATACGCCGGGTTAACCGCAAGGGCTTTTCTGTAGGCTTCGAGCTGTTTGACATCCTGACCGGCCATCCCGTAAGCCTGACCCAGTTTTATCAGATATTGTGCATTTGCCGGAGAGAGCGTTACCGCCTTCCGATAAGCGTCGACAGCTTTGGTGAATTGACCGGCATCCCGATAGGCATGGCCCATATTATACCAGGAGGAGGCGTCACCGGGAGTGATCCGCACAACCTCCATGTAAGAGGAGATGGCCTGTTCATAATCCCCGTTCTGAACACAGGCGTTGGCAAGATTGACCCATCCAAGAGCAAAATCATTGTTCAGCCTGACCGCTTTTTTGTACGCCTCTATCTTTTTGGCTTTTTGTCCCTCCCGCCCATAGGCGGCACCAAGATCGGCCCAGTATTGCGAATATTCAGGACGAATAAGAACCGCTGCCTGATATGCTTCAATGGCAAGGGTTAACTCTCCTTTCTGAAGATAGGCAACGCCCAGATACCCCCAGGCGTTACTGCTTGACGGGAGCTGTTTGGTCCATCTCTGGCAGAGCTGAACCATCCCTCCCCAATCCTGTTTTTCCTCCAGAGCGGTAACCTGATAGGTCCATTCTATATCTCCGGCATTTACCTTTGACTCAACAGACTTGCGATTGGGAAGATCAATAACCCACTCCACAGGCAGGGCAAAATTCAACTGCTGGCCCTGTTTGAAAAAATAGGTGGGCAGACCAATCAGCCGGGCATTCTCATCAAACAGACCGCCCCCGCTTGATCCGAGTGATATTGGTGCAGTAGACTGGATATAGTGTCCTTTATCGACAGTTCGCAGTCCGGAGATGATTCCGTCGGAAAATGTCAGCTCAAGTCCCTGGGGTGCACCGATGGCATAGACTTTGGAGCCTACCTTGAGCTGATTGGTGTTTCCAAGAATGAGTTGCGACGCTTGCAGGCCGGAGACCGTAAGGGAGCAGACATCCCTGAAGCGGTCGGTATAGAGAGGTTTGGCCGGATACTCTTTTTTCTGGTAGATAATTGCCAGCCGTCCGGCTTTTTCAATCACATGACAGTTGGTTGCCACATTTCCGGATGGGAGAATAATACCGCTCCCCATGCTTTGCAGCTTGTTGTTGCTGTCATAGTTCTGTACGACCACCACGCTTCCGGAAATCTCCTGGAAAACCTCTGCGGCGGTTTTTGCTTCTGTCTCTTGCGGTTGTGCGGATATAAACAGCAAGAGACAGATCAGCAAACGGGAGCGTTCGAAGAGAAAATGATTGAACCGGGAGGTTTCAGGCTGTATTGCGGGTTGAAGTGACCGCCTCCGGAGTGCGTTGATCTTCTTTTTCATCTGAGCAACAGTTTGATAATGCGGTTACCCTTGATTTCCCCTTTTCTGTCAATTGTATTGCTCCCCGTTCATCATTCAGCCGGTTTGCTCCGGTTGTTCATCTCACCAGCCGATCCCTGATTGCTCTGCGGTTTGTTTACCGGTTTACCCTCCCATGATTTGGCGATGGTTTTGCCAAACTCAAGGATCGCTGAAAAGGGCTCTATCTTGTAGTAGGTGCCAATTCCGAAGAAGAGCGAGAGCGCCAAAATGAAAACAAGCTCTCCGGGACTTTTGATCCCGGCAACGGCTTTTGACTTCACGTAGGAGAAAAAGGCCTTCCAGTTGATGACGAGGAGATGGAAGAGCGAGAGCAGGGAAAAGGCAAACCCGAAAATAATGTGCTGGTTCTGCCACTCCCCTTTTGTGAGGCCGATCATACGCCATGCAGCAGCAGCGGGTGCTCTGCTTGAAGGCCCGATATAGAGAATCACACCCGAAACAAGAATCATCAAAAAAGCGATGAAGAGCCCGAAGCTGATGAACACTCTCCATGTAAACGATTTATGCAATGCATCCGCCATGATCTATTCTGGTTGTTTGATTAAATGAATTCCGCCAATCCACGTCATGTGTATTTATCGAGTCATCATATGGCCATCGGGATCAGCGGAAACTTGGGACTCCACTCTTCAGCATTGGAGCGGATAGTGGATAGTTATTTATTTTCTGCTGCTGGAGGCTGTAGTAGAGATCTTCATAGTTCCCCACCATCTCCGAGAGCGAAAAACGCCGTTCAAACTCAGTACGGCAGGTTTTTCTTGACAGGCGATCCACATGATGAATCGCATCAATAAAGTCCTGCTTGCTGTTACAGATAAATCCTGTTTTGCCATGCGTGATAACTTCCGGTGCAGAGCCGCAACCCCTCACAATAACCGGTGTACCGCAGGCAAGAGCTTCGATCATCACCAGGCCGAAGGGTTCAGGCCAGTCAATGGTGTTGAGTAGCGCTTTGGCATTTTTCAGCAGCGCTACCTTCTGGCGGTCATCCACCTCCCCCACATAGTCAATAAGCGGGTGATCGAGCAATGACCTGATTTTTTTGTCAAAGTAGTTCTGATCGGCCGGATCAATTTTGGCGGCAATTTTCAACGGGATATTACACGCTCTTGCAAGCATGATTGCCTGTTCAGGTCTTTTTTCCTCTGAAAAACGGCCGAGGTAGAGGAAGTAGTCATCCGGGTGCTCATTAAACTCAAAACAGGATGCGGGATAACCATGGTAAATGGTTTTTGCCCAGTTGATGTCCGGCACCGGAGCACGTTGTGAATCGCTGATGGAAACATATGCCATATCTGGATAGAGCCGGAGCACATCGCGGTAGTTTCCAAGATCAAGACGACCGTGCATGGTCAAAACAGTTGGTACCCTTGCCTTGTATGCATAAGGCAGGGTCAGGTATTCAAGATGTGAATGGATGATGTCGAACTCCCTGAGCATCTTCTCATAGACACGGCTTAACATCATCATGTTGACGATGATCGGTGAGTAACTTTTTCTGCCAAGACGGAGAGCCTCTTTAATCGGGGCAACCAGCCGGGCACTTGTCAGGGAGTCTCCTGAAGCAAAGAGGGTGACATCATGGCCCTTTTCGACAAGACCCTCCGTCAGATGATAGACAACCCGCTCTGTACCACCGTACTTTTTTGGAGGTACACGCTCTACCAGCGGTGCGATTTGAGCTATGCGAAGTTTTTTTTTCATTGCAGTGCTCCGGAAATCGGCAGACACATCTCTATCGGAGGTATTAGCCGTTGTGTGTTGACGAGAGATTTTCGCCCAAGCGACAACCACCATCGAACGGTTAACAGGGGTTTGCCGATTATCTTCGATATATCCCTGTGCCTTATTCCGGGTATCTCTGATAACAAAACCGAGAGTTTTATGTCGGCAAACCGCTGACGCAGTGACTCTTCAGGCGTGACGGGAAGAAAACAGGAGGTGTCAGCAACAAGCTCTCCTTCGGGTTCAATACTGGTTAAATAGCATGATCTGAAAATTCTGAATATCTCCTTGTCGGTCATATCCTGATCGATCCTGCTATAGGTTTTGTTGACAAGCTCATTACTCTCTGTTTCTGATCCGGTCATCCAGTAGGCGAGAGT
>NZ_AASE01000010.1 GCF_000168715.1 Chlorobium ferrooxidans DSM 13031
TTGCCTGACTTTGATCCCGAAGTCATAATCGCTCCTCTATTAATTTGTTCCGCAGTACGATTACTTCGTTGGGCGGTGCTCAAAATCCTCATGTACTAAATGTACACTCCGGTTTTTCCGCTCCGTCCGCCTTGTACTCATACTGCTCACGACAATTAATAGACGTGCTCATACGGCAATAGCTTTCCGGCAGGTCTCCTGACTATCAACGGTTTTCTGCCCTTTCGGCAGGCGTTCAATGTGGAAAAAGCCTTCCCCCGTCTCTCCGGTGGTAACATCTCGGATAACGACGTGGCTTGATCCTGCTGAATAGAAAATGAACAAACTGGGTTGTTTGCCTCCCCTCTCCAGCGAACCGTTTTTCAGTTGCGGGTACAGTGTACGAATCTCACGTACTTCCCTATTATCCGGACCATTTCAAGTCCGGCACCAGAAAAAAAAGAACTGATAACAGTGTACTGTTTTTTCCCCTCGCTTTCAACAGCAAAAGAGGGGAATCTTCATTTTTCGCGATCTCCGGAAAAAACAGAGTCAGATAAAAGATCGGGATGACACTACAGCAAATCACAAATTTTTAACAGGAATATCAACGAGCACAGCAACAAGCAGATCCCAGAATTTCCCGACAGAGGAAATATGCACCTTCTCATCCGGAGAGTGCGGGTAGCGAATGGTGGGACCAAAAGAGATCATATCAAGTGCAGGGTATACGCCTCCTATAATACCGCACTCAAGACCCGCATGAACCGCACTCGTCACAGGAATCTTCCCGAATTTTCTCTGAAATACATCCTGCATAATCTTCAGAATCGGCGACTCAGGGTTCGGCTTCCAGCCGGGATATCCACCGTCAACCACCGAACCCGCCCCGGCAAGATCAAAAAGAGCCGTGATCATAAGCTCAAGATCTACTCTCGCCGAATCAACCGAACTTCTGAGGAGAGAGTCAACGGTAATGGTACTATTGGCTGATTTCACCATGGCAAGATTATTGGACGTCTCAACAAGACCCTCCATCGCTCTGTTCATGCGCATCACTCCATTCGGACAGGCATAGATGGCCTTCATAAATCGGAGAAACACTGCCGGTTCAATAGCCGTTTCGGGGAGAGGAACAGAAACCGCATCAATCTTCACTGTTGGTTCAACCGCCCGCAATTCATCTTTTATGGTAGCGGACAACAGAGAGAGTCGGTCGAGAAACCCATCCGCCATTGCTTCGGGAAGAGCTGCAAGGGCAAAGGATTCACGAGGGATGGCATTGCGAAGGCTTCCCCCGTCAATTGAGGCAAGCTGCAAACCATACCCGATATGGCCTTCATAGAGAATACGGTTCATGATCTTGTTGGCATTGCCGCGGCCCAGATGAATATCCAGACCGCTGTGGCCGCCCATCAAGCCGGTTACGCTGATCCTGAACCCCCGGTAGTTATCCGATAGAGCGTGTTCACTGTAACTGAAGGTTGAGGTTACAGTGACCCCTCCGGCGCAGCCGATAAAGAGCTCCCCTTCATCCTCCGAATCAAGATTCATGAGGATCTCACCCATCAGCACTCCGGCTTTCAGCCCCATCGCCCCGCTCATCCCCGCCTCCTCATTGCTGGTAAAGAGCGCTTCAATCGGCCCATGCTGCAACCCGGTGGATGCCAGCACCGCCATCGCTGCCGCAACACCGAGACCATTATCGGCCCCAAGCGTGGTTCCATTGGCCCGCACCCACTCTCCATCCACAATAGTCTCAATCGGATCTGTTGTAAAATCATGGATCTTGCCGGTGTTCTTCTGCGGCACCATATCCAGATGAGCCTGCAAAATCACCCCCTGCCGATTCTCCATACCCGCCGTGGCCGGTTTGCGGATAATGACATTGTCGGCTTCATCCACAATACTCTCAAGGCCGAGGTTGCGCCCGAATGCCGTCATGAACTCCCGGATATTCTCCTCATGGCCCGAAGGCCGGGGAACCCTGGTCAGGCTCTGAAAATGCGTCCAAACCTCATGCGGGTTCAACCCTGAAATATCGTTGTTCATAAACATCTATTTTTGTTTGGACCGGGCCAATGTAGGAGCAAAAGATTTTTCGCCCTTACCAAAATCGGGTCAGTATGTTAAAACCATCCCGCCTATCGACAACCCCGCGCCGGTGCCGACCATCAGGAGTTTGTCGCCCCGTTCAAGCGAACCGTCACGGACAGCCTGGTAGAGGGTGGCGGGAATGGAGGCGGCAACACAGTTTCCCATCCACTCAATCGTCTGCATGATCTTCTCCTCCGGCCAGCCGAAGCGGCGGAGCATGTGCAGGCCGACTTTACTGGCCTGATGGGGCACAACTACGTCAATATCGAGCAGGCTTTTTGAAAGCCCCGGATAGAGCTCTTCGAGAAAGGCTTCATCATAGCGGCGTACCATACGGAGTACAGCGGAGCCATCCATATGGAAAAGATCGTTATCGGGGTTATGGCCCGGTTTTGAAGGATGAAGGGCCGAACCGCCACCCATGATGGTAGTCAGGTAGGCTCCATCTCCCCATGTTCGAAAATGTGCATGATGCATTAGCGACTCCTCCCCCTCGCCTGAACGGGTCACAACAACCGCTGCCGCCGCATCCCCGACAAGGGTGGCCGATTCGGGCTCCTTGATGTTGATACCGCAGGAGGAGATATCGGAACTGGCAATCAGGATATTGCTATAGCGCCCGGCAGCAAGATAGTTTGCCGCCACATCCATTGCCGCAAGAAAGCTCAGGCAGGTATTGTGCACCGTCATGGAAGGTATGCCGGAACTTCCCAGACCGAGCTGTCGCTGGAGCAGTGCGCCCATGTCGGGAATAGCCTGCTCAGCCGTTCCCGAGGCATTGATGATAAGGTCGAGCCGGTCAGGCTCAAGATTCGCCTCTTCGAGTGCTTCACGCGCCGCCTCAGCGGCCATGAATGATGAGGTCTCCGTGCTGATCCAGCGTCGCTGGCGCACGCCGTTACGCCGCTCCACCCAGCCGGCAGGAAGCCGGCAGATCGCTTCAAGTTCGGAGCTCTCGACAACACGCTGAGGGAGATAACGGCCAACGCCAATAATTCTAAGCGGGAGGTTCAATTCCATCTTGCTTCACCCTTCCCTTTTGCGCATGAGTTCAACAAGCTCCGTTGTTCTTGACGCCTGTTTTTCAACAGCGGCAATAAGATGCTCCATGTCGCTTCGCCTCTCCCGCTCCGTTACCGTATCGAAGAGAATCGGCTTCTGGAACCCTTCGGAAAGTCTGAAAATCCGGAAGCAGCTTCTGATCAACTGGAAATAGAGAAGCGGCAGCAGCAGTTCTGCGAGAAAAAAAGGCAACTCCTGGTAGTAGAGTATAAAACCGTCCCAGTCACCGATGAACAGGGCGCTCCATCGAACAAAAAAGTAGAGATAGAGTACCGGATGAAAGCAGAGAAAAAGACGCATGATACGCGACTGCCGCTCAAGCGGAGGGTCGTGCTCGTATTTTGAGAGCAGCCAGGGAAAATGGCCAACGGTCATAGCGGCGCTCCGGTCATTGAGATAACGCGCCCCCTGAAGGGCCGAATCAATAAAGATCGCCACAAGACTCAGCAGCCCCGAGGAGAGAACCGTGGCAAGAAAAGCATAGGTCAGAGCATCAAACTTGAAGGAGCCCGAAAGATAGGGAAGGGTGATTGAGGTCGGTTTGATGACAATAAAGAGCAACGCAATACCGGCAAGGACCAGTGAAAAGGTATGCAGCTTGCGGGCATGCTTGAGACTCTCGATAACCGCTTCGACATTGGCACCCTGCATGGAGTTTCCCGGAGGATCAATGCGCATGAGAGCTGCCGAATCGGTTTCGGGCGAATAGAAACCGTTGACGCCGATACTGCACCCCTTGAGCGTCGTATAACGGGTGGCGGTATCAATGGTACTTTTACTGAGATTGGATCGAGAGAGATTCGCACCGCTCAGATCCGCCCCCCGCAAGTCAGCTCCACTGAGATCAGCACCGGTGAGGTCAGCGTTCGTGAGCAGAGCATGCTGAAGCCTCGTGCCGCTCAGGTTAACCTCTCCGAGCGGGCGGCCCTGAAGAGCTGCGCCTTCAAGGTCCGGTGTTACCTCCGGATTTTCCTGACGCCACCGGTTCCAGACCTCCACCCCTTTTTCAAGAATAACCAGATGTTCCGGCTTTATCATAACTACTTCTATTATTTCATGTTACCATTATCTGTTATCTCCCCTTCCGGTGGTTTACCCACATAGAGAAGAATCGCCCTGAAAAGCGATGCACTGTGTACCGCCTGCTCAAAGGCTTCCGGACCGCTCATATCCCTGTTGTCCATACGCATCCGGTTGCCAAGCTTGCGGGAAATTTCTGCAACACGGGCAACTTCACGGGCAAGGTCAGCTTCACTTGCAAGCGTTATCCTGTAGATACTTCGACGGATAATGCCGATACTTTTCAGGACCTCACCTTCAATAATGCCGTCGTTTTTCGAATGCCGCTCCCTGTTGAAAGCGTCATAAGCGCTATTATGCAGCGGCATGGAGAGGTCAGCGATGTAGTGAGCAGCAAATACAAGTGGATAATCGGCATATTTCCCGGTCGCCTTCAGATCGCGAAAATCACGCAGTGAGCCGATGATCGCGCCATAAAGATGGCCCTCCTGGTCATCGGGCTCATTGAAGCGCTTAAGCTGCTCCATAACCATCACCTCACTGACCGGCACCGCCCCGTTGTTATTGAAATAGTGGTTTTTCTCCTCGATCTTTCTGAATACTTCCCTCGACTTGACAACATCAGGTGCCGCAGCACTGTACCATCGATCAAATCCTGCCGCGCGGGCAATCGCAAGATGGGTTTTATCATGCCATCCGTATGTCTGCAATGGATTTAAAAGCAGAAGAAGAGCCGTAAAAAACAGCTCAACCGTTCGCTTGACTTTTATGTTCATACCTGACTCCCCGTATGTTGAGGGTAGCGATCAGAAGCGCCTGTGAGTTGACGGTGTCAAATCAAGGTACACACATTCAGACAAAAAGCGAACTCAGGAATACCGGCGGCAACAGAGCTTCATGCCGACATGTCGAGCATACGCCGGATAGGCTTCAGGGCTGCACTCTGAAGCATTTCGGGCACGTTGATTTCAGGCGACCGGTTCTGCATGCACTCATAGAGCTTCTGAAGGGTATTCTGCTTCATCTGCGTACAGAGACTATGGGGATTATTGCGATCCTTGGGGGCCGGAATAAAAATTTTCCCCGGAGAACGCTTCTGCATCTCATAGAGAATTCCCGGTTCGGTCGCAACAATAAAGCTTTGAGCTGAACTTGACTCCGTATGCAGCAGAAGAGCCTGTGTGGAACCGATAAAGGAGGCATGGCGCAGCACCTCTTCGCGGCATTCGGGATGGGCAATCAACTCCGCATCCGGATGCTCCCGGCATGCCTGGAGAATATAGGGCTCGGTAAAGGCATCATGCACATAACAGCACCCCTGCCAGATAAACATCTCCCTGTGAAGTTTACGGGCCAGATAGCCTCCAAGATTTTTGTCAGGGGCAAAAATTATCGGCTGCTCTTCGGGAATCTGCCGGATGATATGCTCTGCATTTGAAGAGGTACAGGTAATATCCGACAGCGCCTTGATTTCGGCGGTCGAATTGATATAGGTGATAACCAGGGCCTCCGGATGCAATTCCTTGAATTTCCTGAACTCAACGGGCGGGCAACTGTCTGCCAGAGGGCACCCTGCATGGGAGTCAGGCATCAGAACCAGTTTTCCCGGATTAAGCAGCTTGGCTGTTTCCGCCATAAAATAGACCCCGGCAAAAACAATCACATCCGCACTGTTTTTTTCAGCCGCCCGGGCCAGAGCAAGGCTGTCGCCGACAATATCCGCGACCTGCTGCACCTCGGGAACCGTATAGTAGTGCGCAAGAATCAGGGCATTCATCTCTTTTTTCAGCACACTGATCCGCTGAAAAAGCTCTTCATGCAAAAGGGTGCCGTCAACGGCACCGACGGAAACAAAATCTCTGGTCATAGTATGATTACAATCGGTTGCGAACCTCGGGGTACGGTATTGAGGAAGCAGAAAAAAACTGATGGGTAAAATTATTACATCTTGCAGAAATCCGGCACGGCATCAGGAAATTTCCGGATCATTTGAGATAATAGTCAAGATCATCATCCTCCCTGATCAGAAGCAGAATGGCCGAATTGGGTACGATAATGTACCGTTCCTCTTCATACTCGATCTCATAGGAGCTGTTCTGGATAAAAATAGCCAGATCACCGACTTTTGCCTGAAGCGGAATATACTGCGCTGCCGTTACCCTCTCTTTCCATGGTTCGTCAGACTCCGGAGGGGGACCTATCGGATAGCCCGGCCCTGTTTTTATAACATAACCGCTCTGAATTTTCTCTTTTTCCTGGACTCCGGGCGGAAGATAGATACCGGACTTGGTCCTGTCATCAAGAGATTTTGGTTTGATTAATACTCTATCACCGACAACAACAAATTTATCTGTTATATTCACATTTTGAGTCATATGTTTCACTTGACCTGTTTACCGCAGCACCATGCGGTGGATGAGGAAAATGTAATAAAAAATAAGTGTCAGGCAAATCCTGAGCCTTTGGTTCCATAGTTTGATAAAGAGGCATAAAAAACCGGCAGCAAAGCTGACGAAATCCCGATTAAAAGATCAAATCGGAACAGCTGAAGAAAACCGTTACCGTATCCATGAGGCCAGGTGCTGCCAAACCTCTGCGCTCATAATCTCAACACAGCAGCTCTCCTATATATAACCGGAAACTCGAACGTGCGGAAGTTTTTCAATGTATTTAGCCGGCACAATACCTGGCTGCTCTTTGCACTCTATTGTGCAATCTCGATTTTTTTCATAAAGCTCCAGAATGATGATACGATTACCAGAGTACGAACCGGGGGCATTGAGTTCAGCGCTTTCATAACCGACAAACTTTTGAGCTATAGCTACCTCCTGAACCTGAAACAGGAAAACGACCGTTTGATGCAGGTAAACACCGATCTTCTTGCAAAAGTGATCAACCTTGATGCGGCTGTAACGGATGAGAGAAACAGCCGGAAAATTACGGCAGACAGCACACTCAATGCCTCCAGCTTCATCATGGCCCGGGTGGTAAGCCGAAGGTTCAGCGATCGGGAGAACATGCTCCTGATCGATGCCGGATGGAAAAAAGGAATCAGAAAGGATATGACAGTGCTTACTCCACAGGGTCTGGTTGGAAGAGTGACGACCGTCTCGGAGAACTATGCCAGGGTAATGCCTGTTATCCACACTGATTTCAAGGTCTGCGTTGTTTCCGATAAAAGCGGCAGCATCGGCGTACTCTCATGGAGCGGAGGAAGGGAGTTCGTTGCGCAGATGGAACATGTCCCTATCAGCAGCAGCCTCAAGGTAAATGAGGAGATTGTCACCTCTGACTTCAGTACATTTTCGGCCAGAGGAATTCCTGTTGGCCGGGTAGTGCGTATCACTCCCGATAAACTCTTCTACACCGTAGATGTCCGGCTTGCCGTTGATTTTTCATCCCTGAATCAGGTTCTTGTTGCTCCGCTTAAAATCGAGCCGGAAAAAGCTGTCATGACCAGCGACAATACAACAGAAGAGCCTATCCCTTAATTTTTCAGACCTTATTTGTTGTGGCAACAAAAATCCCTTTCTATATCGTGCTCCTCTGCATTGTCTCACTCCTGCAGGTGTTCGGCCTCTCCCATTTCACCATTTTTGATGTATCGCCCGATGCCATTTCGCTCTTGCTTGCCTTCATTGCTGTAACAATCGGCCAGAGAGCGGGTACCAGTTTCGGGTTTGCTGCGGGAGTTATAACCGGACTTATGTCAGGAAACATGGGTCTGTCGATGCTTGCAAGAACGGTAGAGGGTTTTATTGCCGGGTTTTTCAATATCCCTGAAAACAGTCATGCAACCTCAAAGCAAAAAACCAAGCGGATGTATTGGGCGGTCATGACGGCAACCTTCTCTGCCAACGCGATTTTTGCAGCAGGTTACAACCCTCTCGGACTTTCACCCTTTTACCGTATTCTGGTTCTCGGCTTGCTTGAATCACTCCTCACCCTCATCCTTGCCTTTATCGCAAAGCGGCTGTTAATGAGAAAAACCTTTTCAGACTGATGGATAAAATTCAGCGAAGCACTACTCTCGTATCACTGTTTGTCGTAGCTGTTTTCTCCGTTCTTTTTGCCCGGCTCTTCTACATACAGGTACTTAATTATCAGCAGCTCGGCTCAATTTCGACAACAAACAGTATCCGAAGGGTCTGGGTTCAGCCGCCAAGAGGACGCATGATCGACAAAAAAGGGGTCGTTCTTGTCGATAATCAGCCGCTCTACACCGTCAAGGTCATTCCATCTGAATTCAAAAAAGAGCGCACCGGCTACCTGGCTTGGCTCTTGAAAATAGAGAAAGCCGAACTGGCTGATAAAATCAGCAAGGGATATGAGTTCAACCGTTTTTCGGCCGTAACGGTCAGCCGTAACCTTGACGGTGTTGATGTAGCACGACTGAGTGAAAACCTCTGGCAGCTGCCCGGAGTGCTGATTGAAACTGACAATAAACGAAAGTACTCCGACTCTCTCAACGGTTCCCATCTTTTCGGCTATCTGCGCGCCATCTCAAAAGCAAAACTTGAGGAGTTCGCTGAGCAGGGATACACCCCGGATGACAAAATCGGATTCAGCGGACTGGAAAAATATTATGAAGAACGTCTGAGGGGTCAGAAGGGCGCCCGGTTTGAAATGATCACTCCACTCGGGAAATTTGCCGGTAAATACAACTACGGCAACAGCGACATAGCCGCTGTCAGGGGTGATGACCTCTATCTCTCAATCGATGGCGGCCTTCAGCAGCTTGCCGAACAACTGCTGAGAAAAACCGGAAGATCCGGTGCGGTTGTCGCCATAGACCCCTCTACTGGAGGAATTCTTGCTCTTGCCAGTGCTCCGGACTACAGCCTGAATATTTTCAATGGCTCGACCGACAGCAAAGGATGGAGCGATATCTTGACATCTCCCCAGAAACCGCTCTTTAACCGGACAGTTCAGGCCGTCTATCCGCCCGGCTCCATCTACAAGATGATTCTGGCCATGGCTGCGCTTGAAGAGAAGAGAATGGATCCGGCCACAAAAATACTTGACAGCGGTGTCTTCATCTATGGGGGAAGACGCTTTCTCAGCAATGAAGGGAAGGGGCACGGTGTGGTAGATATGCGTGAAGCCATAACCGTCTCCTCCAATGTCTATTTTTACAACCTGATTTTCAAGGTCGGGCTGGATAACTGGACAAAATATGGCAGTATGTTCGGTTTCGGTACGAAAACGGGCATTGACCTTCCGGGCGAACGGGCAGGTCTTCTGCCATCAATCGAATATTACAATAACCGCTACGGAAAAAATCGCTGGACAAAAGGGTATCTGGTAAGCCTTGCCATCGGCCAGGGTGAGCTCGGCACAACCCCGGTACAGCTTGCAGCCTATGCGGCAGCACTTGCCAACAACGGAACCCTCTTTCAGCCCCATATTGTAAATGGTTACCGTGATACGGCAACCGGCAGATATATCCCCTTCACCTTCGCCAAACAGCAGTTACCGGTAACGGCTGAAACCTACGGCATTATCAGGGACGGCATGAAGGGTGTCGTACTTCGAGGAACCGGAACGCTGGCGAAAGTCCCCGGCGTGGAGATTGCCGGAAAAACCGGTACCGCACAGAACCCCCACGGACAGGATCATGCATGGTTTATCGCCTATGCACCGGTCGATAATCCAAAAATCGCCATGGCGGTTCTGGTTGAAAATGCAGGTTTCGGCGGCACCATTTCCGCCCCGATTGCCCGTGAACTGATAAAATATTATATCAAGGGCGAAAAGCCTCCGGTGTCTGCACTCCCCGGATCGCCCAAAGCAGAGCCGGACAGCACCAGCGAAACCCTGCCGGATGTTCCGTCCGACAATACGGTAACGAATGAAACCCCTCCGCCAGCAGCGGAGAGCAGTAAAAAAAACAGTGACGTTCTACCAGCAGAATGATCTACAAGCATGACCAGGCCTCCATACAGGGCTTTCTTGAGGATACAAGCAACCTGAAAACCGGCCATACTCCGGGAGTTTTTTTCCCGGAAACCGTTGATGAACTTGCCGGCCTCCTGAAAAGGGATGGTGCAGAACCCCGCCGCTTTACCATTGCCGGAAACGGAACCGGAACGACCGGCGGCAGAATCCCGATGGGAGATTACGTCATCTCCATGCAGAAACTCGACCGGATCGACGAGCCTGCAGTGCTCTCCGAAAAGCATGCAATCATGACCGTGCAGGCAGGTGCGCTGCTTGAAAATATCCAGATAAAAGCCGAACAGAGCGGATGGTTTTATCCGCCGGACCCTACCGAAAAACTCTGTTTTATCGGAAGCACCATAGCCAATAACTCTTCAGGAGCAAGAAGCTTCAAATACGGATCGACACGTGAGCATATTGCAAGAATTCTCATCATACTGCCAGGGGGTGACCGGCTTGATCTTTCCCGCGGCAGCTGCAAGGCGGACAAACAGGGCACCTTCCATTTCACACTGCCGCACTCGGGAGCAGTCACACTGCAAAGGCCGGACTACCGCATGCCGGCCACCTCAAAGCACAATGCCGGCTACTTTTCAAAGGAGGGCATGGATCTCATCGATCTCTTCATCGGTTCGGAAGGAACACTCGGAGTCATCGCTGAAGCAGATCTCATGCTCATTCCCCGACCGGCCTCCCTTATCTCATCGCTGATCCATTTCGGCACAATTGACGATCTCTTCGGGTTTGTCAAACTCCTCAAAGAGCCGGAAAACGGTATTTCACCGAGAGCCATTGAATTTTTCGACAAAAACTCCCTTGGCTTGCTCGCCCAAAAATATCCCGATCTGCCCCGGGAGAGCGAAGGGGCAATTTTCATCGAACTGGAAACAACTCCGGAAAGCGATGAAGCGGCTCTTGACACCCTCTTCACGCTCATGGAATCATGCAATGCCTTGACCGACAACTCCTGGGTAGCGCTTGACCGTGAAGAACAGTCCAGACTGCGGGAGTTTCGCCACACCCTCCCGCTCCTTGTCAATGATTGGCTGAGCCGGCAGAAGGAGAGCAAAATCAGCACCGACATGGCCGTGCCCGGCGATCGGTTCCGTGAACTCTTTGATTTTTACCGGAACTCTTGCGAACAGGAGGGCTTTGTCTATATTCTTTTCGGCCACATAGGCAACGAACACCTGCACCTGAACATCCTGCCGAGAAACAGGGAGGAGTTTCTTCTGGCCAAGGTGCTCTACCGGAAACTTGTTGAAAAGGCACTTGCTCTTGGCGGAACACTCTCGGCCGAACACGGCATCGGCAAGCTCAAGGCAGAGTATCTTGTCGGGCTCTATCAGGAGAGGGGAATAATGGAGATGGTGCGGGTAAAAAAGAGCCTGGATCCCGACCTGATTCTCAACATCGGCAATATTATTCCGGCAGCCTGTTTGGAAACAGAAAACCATTGAACTCCCGCACACGGTGTCGAAAAAACAGACCACACAGCACTACGTACAGGCCATTCAGAACAGAAAGGCCCGGTATGAATTTGAAATTCTTGATACCTTCGTCACCGGTATCCAGCTCTTCGGCAGCGAGGTCAAATCGGTGCGTCTCGGCAAGGCCAGCCTGAACGACAGCTTTGCCATCATCCTTCGCAATGAGGTGTGGCTTGAGAACATGCAGATCACCCCGTATGAGCACAACCATCTGGAGATGCTCGAACCGAAACGGAGCCGGAAACTGCTTCTGCACAAGGCTGAAATCCTTAAAATACAGGCGAAAATAACGGAAAAAGGGCTCACACTGGTAGCGCTGAAAGCATTTTTCAGCTCAAAAGGGTTGTTAAAAATAGAGATTGCCATCGCCAAAGGGAAAAAGCTCTACGACAAACGCGAAACCATCAAGGCGCGGGAGAACCAGCGGCAGATGGAGCAGGTACGAAAACAATATTAAACACCAAAAACTCAATCCATGCGTTTTCCAACCGTAAAGGAACAGCTTGATATCATTACCGCCAACGTTGTGGAACTCATCAGCGTTGGAGAGCTTGAACAGAAGCTTCTGCACAGCCTGAAAACCGGCGTGCCGCTCAAAGTGAAGCTTGGTGCTGACCCGTCAAGACCGGATCTGCATCTCGGCCACTCGGTCGTACTGCGAAAACTCAGGGAGTTTCAGGATCTCGGCCATGAAGCAATCCTCATCATCGGCGACTTTACCGCCATGATCGGCGACCCGTCAGGGAAAAGCAAAACACGACCCCAGCTCTCGGCAAAAGAGGCAAGAGAGAACGGTGAAAGCTACTTCGAACAGGCATCAAAAATCCTTGACCCCGACAAAACAACCATCTGCTATAACTCCGACTGGCTCGGCGCCATGAAATTTGCCGACATCATCCGTCTGTCAAGCCACTACACCGTCGCAAGAATGCTTGAACGCGATGACTTTGAACGGCGCTACCGCTCCAATGAACCCATCTCGATTCATGAATTTCTCTACCCTCTGGCACAGGGGATGGACTCGGTACATCTGAAAAACGATATTGAGCTCGGCGGCACCGACCAGAAATTCAACCTGCTTGTCGGCAGGGATCTGCAGCGGGAGTACGGCATCCCGCCGCAGGTCTGCATTACCATGGAGCTGCTTGTGGGCAGTGACGGAAAGGAGAAGATGTCGAAATCACTCGGCAATGCCATCTGTTTCAATGACCCGCCTTCGGAGATGTACGGCAAGGTCCTCTCGATTCCCGACCCGCTGATCGAGACCTGGTGCCGGCTTCTGGTACCGCAAACAGAGCGTGCAGCCACATCAGCTATTCTTGAACAGCGGGAAACGGACCCGAGAAGTGCCAAAAGGGCTCTTGCAAGAGAGATCGTAGCCTCCTATTACTCACGCTCAGCCGCCGCAGATGCCGAAACACACTTCGATCAGCTTTTTGTGCATAAAAAAGCACCTGATCACATTGAACTCTTCCTGTTTGAAGAGCAATCACTGCCGCTGATCGACCTGCTGGTAACCCTTGGTGCCGCCCCTTCAAAAAGCGAAGCCCGCAGGATGATACAGCAGAACTCCATTCTGGTCGATGAGCGGAAAATTTCGGAAATCCATGAGAAGATTGATCTCGACATCGAACCGAAAATCATCAAGGCCGGAAAAAGACGGTTTTTTAAAGTCGCCGCAAAAAAAACATTTTGAATGCCACTGCTTTTTCCTATAATTGCTCAATTTCGATAGTGTAGACTGTTTGTACAATAAATTTATCCGGAGGCACGGCATTGTCATTTGTCCCGACAAAAGTATTCTTCACCAAAGGTGTGGGAAGACACAAGGAGTATCTCTCATCTTTCGAGCTTGCTTTGAGAGAAGCCAAAATTGAGAAATGCAATCTGGTCACCGTATCAAGTATTTTTCCGCCGAAATGTGAGCGCATCAGCGTTGAAGAGGGTTTGAAGGAGCTCTCTCCAGGCCAGATCACCTTTGCCGTCATGGCTCGCAACTCAACCAATGAGTACAACCGCCTTATTGCCGCTTCGGTCGGTGTGGCTATTCCGGCAGACGATACGCAGTACGGCTACCTCTCTGAACACCATCCTTTCGGAGAGTCGGCTGAACAGTCCGGAGAATATGCCGAAGATCTTGCAGCAACCATGCTCGCCACAACCCTCGGTATCGAGTTTGACCCCAACAAGGATTGGGATGAACGCGAGGGTATCTACAAGATGAGCGGCAAAATCATCAACTCCTACAATATCACGCAGTCGGCAGAGGGTGAAAACGGGATGTGGACAACGGTCATCTCCTGCGCCGTTCTCCTTCCGTAATCATCCGGAATCCGGTCAGCACGAACTGAACCTTAGTCAGGGCACTCCATAAGGGTGCTCCCGGTATAAAAATTTACTGAACAGTGAAAAGGGTCAGGCTATGCCCTTTTCACTGTTTTCGGTTCCGGGCTCTCTCTCCTCTAACCCATCATTCACTCCCCGTTCATGGACTTTTTCACACCGTTCCAGAATATGCATACACTTGAGGAGCTGATTATCTGGGGAGGATACCTGCTGCTCTTTATAATTATTTTTGCCGAAACCGGACTCTTTGCCGGCTTTTTTCTTCCGGGTGACTCCCTGCTCATAACCGCCGGCCTCATCGCCGCAACCGGAGGTCTCGACATCTATCGCACACTCGCAACCCTTGTATGCGGCGCCATTCTTGGCGATGCAACCGGCTATCTTATAGGGCGACAACTCAGCAGAACAATTTTCCATAAAACGGAGTCCCGCTTCTTTCATAGGGAACACCTTGAAAAAACCGAGCGCTTCTATAAAAAACACGGTGCAAAAACCATCTTTCTCGCCCGTTTTGTTCCGGTTATCCGCAGCTTTGCTGCATCCCTTGCAGGAGTGGCCGGCATGGCCTTCCCTGTTTTCCTCTTTTTCAGTGTTTCCGGAGCTGTTGCGTGGGTACTCTGCTTTACCCTGATCGGCTACTTTATTGCCAGCCTCTTTCCTGATATAGTCCAGTACCTGCATACCATCATTCTTGCAGGAATTATCCTGATTGCCGCCAGCGCGCTGAAAAGCCTGAAACCGAAAAAAAAGCAACGCTAACGCCTGCTTATCTCTTTTTAAAACAGGGCTGTTCACGGATATTAAGCGCAGGTGTGGTATTTTAGGCAGAACAACCTTAAACAATCCGGGTATCACGGTAATGACTGAATCGATAAAAACTGATGTTCTGGTTATCGGCAGCGGTATAGGCGGCCTCTACTTTGCCATTCACATGGCCGATCACGCCAGTGTGACGATCATTACAAAAAAAGAGAGCTTCACGTCAAATACCAACTGGGCGCAGGGAGGAATTGCCGCCACGATCGATACCAACGACACCCCGGAACTGCATATTGCCGATACACTCGGTGCCGGCGCCGGACTTTGCAATCGCGAGATGGTCTCCCTCATGGTCAGGGAAGGGCCTCGGCACATTCAGCGCCTTATAGAGCTCGGTGTCAACTTTACGACATCAGACCATGACCACCTCCACCTCGGCAAGGAGGGGGGGCATTCAAGAAGCCGGATCGTCCACGCGCAGGATCTTACCGGACGGGCAGTTGAAACCGCGCTCATTGACAGGGTCAACAATCATCCCAATATCACCCTGCTTGAACACCATTTTGCCATCGAACTGCTTACCGAGCATCATCTCGGCATCAAAACAAATGACATCTCCTGCTTCGGGGCCTATGTGCTTGATACAAAACAGAGGAAACCGAAAAAAATTCTCTCGAAAATCACCATGGTAGCCTCCGGAGGTCTCGGCCATGTCTATCCCTACACCACCAATCCAGATATTGCCACCGGAGATGGTGTGGCCATGGGGTACCGGGCCGGAGCGGAAGTTGCCAATATGGAGTTCATCCAGTTTCATCCAACCTCTCTCTACCATCCGAAGGCAAACTCATACCTGATTTCCGAAGCGGTTCGCGGATTCGGAGGAATCCTGAAACTGAAGAACGGCCAGGAGTTCATGCACAAGTATGACAAGCGACAGAACCTTGCACCCCGCGACATTGTGGCAAGAGCCATCGACTCGGAGATCAAAAAAAGCGGAGAGGAGTGCGTCTTTCTTGATGTGACCCATATCGATCCGGAAAAAACCAAAGAGCATTTCCCCAACATTTACGAAACCTGTCTCAGTTTCGGCATCGATATGACACGGGAGATGATCCCGGTCGTCCCTGCCGCGCACTACTCATGTGGAGGAATCAGAACGGACAGCAAAGGGCGAACCACCCTCAACCGCCTCTATGCCTGCGGAGAGAGCAGCTGCACGGGGGTTCACGGAGCAAACCGGCTCGCAAGCAACTCCCTGCTTGAAGCGCTCGTCTTCGCATGGGAAGCAAGTATTGATATCCGCGAACAACTCCAGCAGCTGGAGAACAGTGTCGAATTTCCCGACTGGGACGATACCGGCACCGTAAACCCCGAAGAGTGGATCCTTGTTTCACACAACAAGCGCGAGGCCCAGCAGGTGATGAATGACTATGTCGGTATTGTACGCAGCGATCTGCGGCTGGCCAGAGCCAAAAGAAGAATGGATTTCCTCAAGGATGAAACGGAAGCCTACTATAAAAAGACAAAGATCACCACACAGATTCTGGAACTGAGGAACATCATCAAGGTCTCAAACCTTATCATTGAAGGGGCCATAAAGCGCCGTGAATCAAGAGGACTGCACTACACAACCGACTACCCCGGCAAGGATGACAAACACTTTCTGATTGATACTGTGCTGCGCTCTTTCTGATTGACATTGACACAAGTCCATCTATTAATCGTAGTGAGCAGTTTGAGGGTAAGGCGGACGGAGCGCAGAAACCGGAGTGTACACGGAGTACATGAGGATTTTGAGCACCGCCCAACGAAGCCATCAAATTGCGGAATAGATTAAGAGATGGGCCTCCTACTTCACTTCCTGCCAGTCCCTGGCATACCGAAAATCAATACCGGGAGTGCGGCCTGAAATCTTGGCGATAACCGGCATCATCCGCTTGTACTGGTTCCGTACAACCATCTTTCTGACACGATCATAAAACGGTTCATCCACCCCTTCTCTGAGAATGGCCGCTTTATCCATTCTCTTTTCAAGCATCCTGTAGAGCAGGAGATCAACCGCCTCGTAGCTGAACCCAAGATCATCCTCATCACTCTGCCCTTCCCAGAGGTCGGCGGAGGGCGCTTTTTCAATAAGCGGCTCCGGAATACCAAGGTGACGGGCGAGTCCCCTGACCTGGGTTTTATAGAGATCACCAAGAGGATTGATCGCTGAAGCCATGTCACCGAACATGGTTCCGTAACCGAGGAGCAGCTCGGTTTTATTGCTTGTACCGGCAACAAGCCGTCCGTCTCTGGCCGATACATCATAGAGAAAAACCATACGGGTCCGGGCCATGATATTACCCCGCCGCAAAAGCTCGGTCTCCGGCACGGAGGAAAACAGTGCATCGACAACCGGCGTGATGGAAACCTCTTCCGAACGAATACCGAGCCTCCGGATCATGAGCTCAGCATGCTCAAGGCTCTCCGGACTGCTTGACCGGTAGGGCATCATGAGCGCCAGAACGTTTTCCCGACCAAGGGCGCGAACAGCAAGCTCACAGACAACCGCCGAATCAATACCGCCTGAAAGACCGAGAACAACCGAACGGAACCCGAATTTGCGGATCTCGTTGGAAAGAAAAGCCTTGAGCATCTCCTCGACTATATGGTAGTTTAGATGGAGATCCTGAACCTTCATCATGGCACCCCGATTTATTTGTTCTCCCGTCACAGTCAGCGTCTGAGCCATTTTTCCGGATTCTGCTTGACACGACCCTTCCAGATCTCAAAATGCACCACTGAACCGCCCTCCGGCATCCTGCCGGAAAGCCCGACCATCTGCTGCGATTTTATCAGATCGTCCTTGGCCACACTCAGCTGACCGAGATTGGCATAGACGGTAAGATAGGATTTTGAATGACGGATAATGACAATGTTGCCGAATGTGGGCAGAAAGGCAATCTGGGCGACCCTGCCGCCGGAGACCGCCCTGACCTGGGAACTTGACGGTACGGAAATATCAATGCCGTTATTCGTGGTAACAATTTTCAGATCCCGGTCCTGAACCGATCCGAATCTTTGGGATACCACACCATTGCGTACTGGCCAGGGCAGAGAACCTGCTGCATTGTCGAAATCCGCCGAAACACGGTCAACGTCAGAAGCGATCTCGGGCTGAGCGGGAACACTCTGCCTTTCCTGAACCGGCGGAAGCTGAGCCTCCGGCCTTTTTTTATCCTTGATGACGACAGCGGGCGGCTCCGGCAGCGGAGGAGGAGCAACACCTTTACGCTTCTTTGCTGCCATCCGTTCCGCCTGAAGCCGTCTGAGGGTCTGACGGTCAGCTTCAAGCCGGGTTTGCTCCACCCTGCGTGCCTCAAGACGCCTTGCTTCAAGACGCCTCGCCTCAATGATCTTCCTTCTCCGTTCATTTTCAGCCTCCACAGCCCGCTGTTCAGCCATAATGAGCGACTCAATCCTTGACTGCAGCTGCTGACGTTTTTTACGGACAACTTCGAGCTGGGCTGCATACTCCTGCTTGTTCTGCTTCAGCTTGACCAGTACAACCTCTTTCTCCTGTTTGCTTCTGGCCCAGGTTTTCAGCTGGTTCTCCTGCTCTTTTACCACTGCTGCTTTCTGGCGGTAGGTCTGCTCCAGTGCAACCCGGTTACTTTCGAGCGTAACGGCTGCCTGCTGCAGATCGTCAACATTACGGCGTACCGCGCGGGTAAAAAAGCCCATGTATTGCGCCCGGACGATTGCGTCATTGACCGAACCCGAGGCAAAAAGACGCTCAACATCCCGGCGCCCTCCATACTTGTAGACGGAAACCGCTGTTCTTCTGAAATCGTCAGATACCCTGCCGTAGATCTGGCGATTACCCTGAAGTTCAACCTGAAGACGATTGATATCCCGGTTAAGACGGTCAAGATAGTTCTGATTTTCAGTGATCATTTTTTCAAGCACAAGAATCTGGCGACGGATATTCTCCAGTGACTTGAGTGAGAGGGACTCCTGCTTTCTGGTTGAACTCAGTTTGAACTGGTACTCTTTCAACTGTCCTTTAAGCTCTCTGAGAGTCCGCTCAACCGATGAGCGCTCGGCCATGATCCTTGCAATCTCACTGTTTACCGGAGGTGCCGCAATCGCAGCAGTGGACATCGTGACGGGAAAAGAGAAGAGGAGGAGCAGAAAAGCGCATGCCCCCCTTCGTAACAGGCTGTAAAAAAAAGCGCGACTAACCATAAAACTCATAAAAAATCCCCGGACCGTAAAAATTCAAAGACTATTACCACAAACCTGTTAAAAAGAGCCATGCCGAAGAGAGCATGAGGCCTCTGTTCAAGGTAAAGGATAAAATCTTTTCTTCGCAAAGGTCACAAGAAAAAAATAATTTGTTTTTCTTACGCTTAAATAATTAAATATCGGTTTTTTCATCAGCTACTACCACATGGACAAGCTTGTCATAAGAGGGGGCCGCCGGATCAGCGGCAGCGTATCTGCCTCGGGTTCAAAAAACAGCTCCCTGCCGATCATTGCATCAACACTGCTAAGCGGCAACGGGACATTTATTCTGCACCATATCCCCGATCTTCAGGATATCAAAACCTTTACGCAGCTCCTGCATCACCTTGGTGCTGAAACCTCTTTTTCCGGCAACACCCTGAACGTTACGACCGGAAACGTGACCAGTATCCTGGCGCCCTACGAACTGGTAAAAAAAATGAGAGCTTCGATCTATGTGCTCGGCCCGCTGCTTGCACGGTTCGGCCACGCAAGGGTATCCCTTCCGGGAGGATGCGCCTTCGGTCCCCGGCCTATCGACCTGCATCTGATGGCGATGGAAAAACTCGGCGCCCGTATCACCATAGAGACCGGCTTCATTGATGCCACTGCCCCTGGCGGAAAGCTGCACGGAGCCCATATTGATTTCCCGATCTCCTCGGTTGGAGCAACAGGCAACGCACTGATGGCAGCCTCACTTGCCGAAGGGACTACAACAATCAGCAATGCCGCCGCTGAACCGGAAATTGTGACGCTCTGCCATTTCCTCACGGCCATGGGAGCAACCATCAGGGGAACCGGAACAACCGAGCTTGAAATTGAGGGAAGCCAGTCACTCAATGCCGCAGAATTTCAGAATGCATTTGACCGGATTGAAGCAGGAACGCTTCTTGCGGCTGCGGCCATAACCGGAGGAGAGATCACGGTCAACGATGTTGAGCCGGAGCAGCTCAAATCGGTACTTAAAAAATTTGTCCACGCAGGCTGCACCGTTGAAACAACCGAGAACAGTGTTACCCTGAAAAGCAGCGGGAAACTGATTCCGACCGATATTACAGCCAAACCCTATCCAGCTTTTCCTACCGACATGCAGGCCCAGTGGATAGCCCTGATGACACAGGCTGAAGGAACCAGCCATATTACCGACAAGATCTATCATGAACGGTTCAACCACATCCCTGAACTGAACCGGCTTGGTGCCAATATCGAGATCCGCAAAAACCAGGCGGTGGTTCATGGACCAAGAACACTCTCCGGCACCAAAGTCATGTCAACCGATCTGAGAGCATCGGCAAGTCTGGTGCTTGCAGGGCTTGTGGCCAAAGGAACAACGGAGGTACTGAGGGTCTACCATCTCGACCGGGGATACGAAAAAATCGAAGTAAAACTGAAGAGTCTCGGAGCCGATATCAGTCGTGAAAGCTATAAAGAGTTTTGATAAACAGAGAAAAAAGAGAAAAAGAGATTATTCTTTTGCATATTCAATCTCAAGCATTATATTAACTGCCTCTAAAGCCAAGCAATGAGGGCCCTTAGCTCAGTTGGTCAGAGCAAGCGACTCATAATCGCTGGGTCGTAGGTTCAAGTCCTACAGGGCCCACGCAGTATGAAGAGCTGACAAAAATATTTACCTGGCGTGTTCGTCTAGTGGCCCAGGACATCGCCCTCTCAAGGCGAAGATCACGGGTTCGAATCCCGTACACGCTACCTCTCAATGAGACAAAAAAGCACCCGTAGCTCAACTGGATAGAGTATCTGACTACGAATCAGACGGTTAGAGGTTCGACTCCTCTCGGGTGCACCAACTCTTCTCGCTGGCTGAACGGCTTTTCCTCCTATGCCGATGTTTGACCTTGCGTTTCTTCTTGCTCCCACATTTGCCATGTTTTTTCTGGGAGTGCTTCTGCGCCGCACATCCGTTCTTGATGACCGGGATGCCGACACACTCCTGAAACTGGTATTCAACCTGACACTCCCGGCTCTCCTGCTCTCCGTGCTCCCCTCGGTCGAATTGAACAGCAAACTCCTTCTTGTCGCCCTTATCTCGACATTGATAATCCTCCTTACGCTCCCGGCTGCAATGCTTGCGGGAAAAGTTACCGGGATGAAGCCGCAAACATCCGCCGTACTGGTTTCCGGATCGATCATCATGAATCTCGGTTTCGTCATGCCCTTCGTCCAGTCATTTTACGGTGATGAGGGTCTTGCCCGGCTCTTCATCTTTGATATTCCCAATGGCGTGTCGGCCTATACCATCGCGTGGGCGTTTGCATGCCGCTCCGGCAGCAACCCTCAGCACTGCCTGAACGGCAAACTTTTCAAATCGCCGCCGCTTCTGGCTCTCGCTCTGGCGCTCTTTATGAATGCGCTTTCGCTGCGCCCGGAACCGCTCACCGCCAAAATTCTCCTCACAACAGGCACGCTTACCATCCCGCTTGTTCTGCTCGCTCTTGGCGCCTCTTTCAGCATAAAAAAAGCAAATCCCCTCCACCTCGGAGTTGGCATAGCGCTGCGGATGCTGCTCGGCCTCTCCCTCGGTCTCTGGCTCACCGACCTGCTCAACATCTCCGGAGTTGACCGGGCTGTTGTGGTGCTCTGCGCTTCGGCTCCTGCGGGTTTCAACACTCTGACCTTTGCCTCGGTTGAAAAGCTGGACCGCGAATTTGCTGCAACACTGGTAGCCGCCTGCATGATTGCATCAATGGTGCTTATTCCGATCCTGCTCACTACGCTTTAGGATAGCTCGATTCATCTCTTCCGGGACCTGACAGCATCCATCGTTCACAACCTGCCGGAACTCATGACAATGAAAAGAGGTAGCATTCGAGAAAAAATAAAAAGTGAATTGGAAAAACTTTTTTTTTAAATATATTCACATCGCTACTGAGGAGTGGCCAAATTGGTAAGGCACCTGATTCTGGATCAGGCAATTCCAGGTTCGAGTCCTGGCTCCTCAGCAAAAAAGAAAAAAAAGACACAGTTGTTTGGCTGTGTCTTTTTTTTTGCCCCCGCCTATCAAAAAAAATTGAATCAGGGAAAAGTGCCGCTATTTTTTTATAGGGGGGCAAAAAAAAAGAGACAGAACTTTCATTCTGTCTCTTTTTGATAAGAAACCGGGTTAGCGGAAACTTATTTTGCTGCAGGTGCTGCTGGTGCTGCCTCTGCTGCAGGTGCTGCAGGTGCTGCTTCTGCTGCAGGTGCTGCTGGTGCTGCCTCTGCTGCTGGTGCTGCAGGTGCTGCTTCTGCTGCAGGTGCTTCTACAGGAGCTTCTGCTTTTTTAGCGCAGCCGACAAATGAAACTGTGCTTGCAAGGAATAAGAAAATGAAAAGTTTTTTCATTGCTGGATTGTTGTTTTGTTGTTTGATAATTGACAGCTTCTTCAGCTCACTAATATTAAAAAAAAACAGCGAGTTTTCAAAAGCCCACTGTATGGCGGAATATGCAAAATTTTCCATATCCCGCCATAATAAATGTTTTTTTTAGTCAACAAGCAACTCCAATTCTGCTTTTTCGAGCTTGTCGAAGTTCAGATAACGATAAATGTTCTCTGCTTTTGAGCCGGAAAGATGCCTGCTGAAAATTTCCATATACTCATCCTTGTTCGGCAGATGACCAAGCAGCGCACACACCGCAGCAAGTTCAGCCGAACCGAGATAAACCTGTGCACCGGTGCCCATTCTGTTATCAAAGTTTCGGGTGCTGGTGGAAAAAACAACCGCATTGTCAGCTACCCTTGCCTGATTACCCATGCAGAGTGAGCATCCCGGAATCTCGATACGGGCTCCTGCTGCACCGAAAATGGCATAATAACCCTCTTCGATCAGTTTTTTCATATCCATCTTCGTGGGCGGCACAATCCAGAGTTTGGCCGAAGCGACCCCCTTGCCCCTGAATACTTCACCAAGAGCACGGAAATGGCCGATGTTGGTCATACAGCTCCCGACAAACACCTCGTCAATAACCTTGGGCCGTTTTTCATCACGAAGCACTTCACTGAGCGTCATGACGTCATCGGGATCATTCGGACAGGCAAGAATCGGTTCAGTGATCGCACTCATATCGATTTCAATCACCTCTGCGTACTCTGCATCGGCATCAGGCTCAAGAAGCGTCGGATTCTTCAGCCAATCCTGCATTTTACCGATACGGCGGCGCAGGGTATCAGCATCGCCATACCCCTCCTTGATCATCTGCTCAAGCAGCTCGATATTCGAACTGAGATATTCGATAACCGGAGCCTTGTCAAGACGGACCGTACAGGCTGCGGCACTCCGCTCTGCAGAGGCATCACTCAGCTCGAAAGCCTGCTCAACCTTGAGATCCGGCAGCCCTTCAATTTCAAGTATACGACCGGCAAAAACATTCTTTTTTCCCTTCTTCTCAACCGTCAGCAACCCTTTTTTCATGGCAACCCAGGGTATGGCATTGACAAGATCCCTCAGGGTAATGCCATTCTGAAGCTTGCCGGTAAAGCGAACAAGCACGGACTCGGGCACATTGAGCGGCATGGTACCGGTAACACCGGCAAACGCCACAAGACCCGATCCGCCGGGGAATGAGATCCCGATAGGGAACCGGGTGTGTGAATCGGCACCGGTACCGAGTGTATCCGGCAGTACCATGCGGTTCAACCATGTATGGATAACGCCGTCACCGGGTTTAAGCGAAACGCCTCCCCTGCTCATGATAAAGAAGGGAAGATTTCTGTGCAGGGTAATATCTGAAGGCTTCGGATAGGCAGAGGTATGGCAGAAGCTCTGCATGACAAGGTCGGCGCTGAAGCTCAATGCGGCAAACTCCTTGACCTCATCCCGGGTCATGGCACCGGTGGTATCCTGTGAACCGACCGTAAGCGTTTCAGCTTCCACATACATGCCGGGGCGCACACCGGCAAGCCCGCAGGCCTTGCCGATCATTTTCTGTGCAAGCGTGTAGCCTTTTCCGGTATCTGCCGGCTGTTCCGGACGCTGGAAGAGGCTCTCTTCGCCAAGACCGAGAGTTTTTCTCGCTTTTCTGGTCAGATTTCTGCCGATGATCAGGGGAATACGTCCCCCGGCACGAACCTCGTCAGCAAGTGTGTTCGGGGTAAGTTCGAAACGGGCGATAACCTCCCCGTTCTTCTCGATTTTACCGTCAAAAGGATAGAGGTCGATAACATCTCCCGTCTCCATTGCCGAGACATCCGCCTGGACCGGCAACGCACCCGAATCCTCCGCCGTATTGAAAAAGATCGGCGCGATAATTCCGCCGATTACAACACCGCCGGTACGCTTGTTCGGCACTGCGGGAATATCGGTACCCATATGCCACTGAACCGAGTTGATGCCTGATTTGCGGCTTGACCCGGTACCGACAACATCACCGACATAGGCAAGCGGATGCCCTTTTGTTTTCAGTTGTGCAATGGTGCCGATCGGATCGGTCATTTTTGAACCGAGCATACAGAGCGCATGAAGCGGGATATCACTGCGGGTGAAGGCTTCACTTGCTGGTGAAAGGTCATCGGTGTTGGTTTCACCCGGCACCTTGTAGACGGTCAGGGTGATTTTTTCAGAAATAACAGGCCGCGAAGAGAACCACTCCCCTGCCGCCCATGATTCAAGCACTTCACGTGCATATTTGTTGGTTTTTGACTGACTGACAACATCATCAAATGCATCATAGACGAGCAGTGTCTTTTTCAGCATTTCGGATGCCGCTTCGCAGATGGCCGGATTGCTGTTGCTGAGAGCATCAATGAGAGGCTTGACATTGTATCCACCGAGCATGGTACCGAGAATCCTCACCGCTTCCACGCTGTCGATCACGCTACAGGAAATTTCCCCCTTGACAATACCATCAAGAAATGCGGCTTTTTCCAATGCAGCATCATCAACTCCGGGGCTGATATGTTCAAGGAACAACTCCAGCAGATACTCCTTTTCCTGAACGGGATTCTGCTGCAGAAGAGCATTAAGCGAACGGGTCTGTTCCGCGGTTAACGGCAACGGGGGGATGCCGAGCTTCGCTCTCTCTTCAGTATGGGCGCGGTATTGTTCAACAAGACTCATAAGGTCAATCTCCTGATGTTATGTGTGTGTAAAACTAATTGACTGTAAATAAAAAAGGCAGGGAAAACGCACGTGCGAATGCGCAATAGGCAAAGGTATTAAAATACCATACAAGCCATGTAAAAACAAAATAACCGGCACGCCCCGGCGCACTGAACACCGAAATTCCTTAGCCGGAAGAGCCGATTAAGCTCGTTTCTTAATGTGCGAGCGGAAAAACAGCGCCTTTCAGAAAAATAAAATCTTAAATAATCAGCATGCTGTCCCCGTAACTGAGAAAAAAATAGCCCTCTTCGAGTGCTGACTGGTAGGCTCTTTTAAGATGCTCAGCACCTGCAAATGCCGCCGTAAGCATCAGAACGGTAGAACGGGGTGCATGAAAATTGGTCAACAGAGCATCGATAACCTGAAAACTGTAACCCGGAAAAATAAAAATATCCGCCTCTCCGGTAATCGGAGCATCACCTGCCCGGCATGACGATCTGACAATACGCCCGGCGGCATGTTCAAGCGCCCTGGTCACCGTCGTTCCAACCGCTACAATCCTGCCGCCGGCCGCTTTCACCTTCCGGATTTTCTCAACGGTCTCTGCAGAAATCGAGTAGTACTCCCGATGCATGACATGCTCCCTGAGCGATTCCACCCTGATGGGAAGAAAGGTGCCGAGACCGACATGCAGCGTAACAGTGACGACATCAACACCCTTCAGTCGAATATTCTCAAGCAGCTCCGGCGTCATATTCAGGGAGGCAGTCGGAGCGGCAACCGAGCCGGGAAGCTCTGCAAACACCGTCTGGTATCGTTCCCTGTCAACCTCTTCAGCGTCCCGTTTGAGATAGGGAGGAATGGGTACTGCGCCGAAACGCTCAAAAAAATCCCGGATTGATCCACTCTGGCTACCCCCCCGAAACTCGATGCGGGCAACTCCATCATCGACAATATCCGAAACCAGCAGCTCCTTGTCATAAGCAACAAGCGTATCTCCTTTTTTCAGCTTCCCCCGGTAAAGCACCCGGTCCTGATCGGCCTGATGTTTTTCAAGCAGCATCAGCTCTATTTTGGCGCCGGTCTGCTTCAGGGCATGCAGGCGAGCCCGTACAACCTTTGTGTTGTTCAGCACCAGGAGGTCTCCGGGTTCGAGATATTCATCCAGAGCGGCATACCATGCATGCCTGAGCGCGCCCGAAGCCCGATCAAGTACAAGCATACGGGTTGAACCGCGCTCCTCTGGCGGGTAACAGGCGATCTTCTCTTCGGGCAGGTCGTAATCGAAGTCAGAAGCTCTCATAACGTCCTCAATCTTGCCCGGACAGCCTCTGCATGAGCCTGCAACCCCTCATGATCGGCAAATGCGGCAATTTTCTCTCCGCACCCCAGCAGCTGCTGCTTTGAGTAGGCAATAATTGAGGTGTGCTTGATGAAATCGCGCACCGACAGGGGAGAGAAAAACCGTGCTGTGCCGTTGGTAGGAAGGGTATGGTTCGGCCCGGCGTAGTAGTCTCCGATGGTTTCACAGGAGTACCCCCCCATGAATATCGCACCGGCATGATGAATCAGTGGAAGAATATCCCAGGGGTGCTCCACATGCAGCTCCAGATGCTCCGGGGCAATCATGTCCGATACCGTGCAGGCCTCTTCAAGCGAGTCAACCACTACAATGGCACCGTTCTCCTTGAGGGCGGATGCAATAATATCCTTGCGAAGCATGGAGGGGAGGCGCTCTTCTGCACATCGCCGAACAGCCTCGGCAAGCGCTTCAGAGGGAGTAATCAGTACCGCTGAAGCATCGGGATCATGCTCCGCCTGTGCGAACAGGTCAAGAACAATAAATTCGGGATTGGCTGACGCATCAGCAATAACAACCACTTCGGAGGGGCCGGCAATGCTGTCGATGGCCACATGACCGAACACCTGTTTTTTTGCCAGTGCCACATATTTATTACCCGGACCGGTAATGATATCAACTTTCGGAACCGTTTCGGTGCCATAGGCAAACGCCGCTACGGCCTGGGCACCGCCAAGCTTGTAGACCGAATCGATACCCGCCACAGCGGCTGCGGCAAGAATATGCGGGCTCACCTCTCCCGACGGGTCACAGGGAGTCGTCATAAAAATCTCCTTCACTCCGGCAACCTTTGCCGGGGCTGCATTCATAAGCAGCGAAGAGGGGTAGGAGGCTTTTCCTCCAGGTACGTAGAGCAGGGCCTTTTGCATGGCCGTCACCCGCTGGCCGAGCAGAACACCTCCCTCACTCTCATAAAAAAAACTCTTCTCTACCTCATGCTCATGAAAACGCAGAATGTTGCTGTAGGCCTCCCTGAGGACGGTAACAAACCCAGGATCTGCCTGCCGGTAAGCCTCCTCTATGGCATCGGGAGAAACTTTCATCTCAGAAAGCCGCACACCCTGGAACTGTTCGGTATAGTCAAGCACGGCACTATCACCATGGTGAAGAACACGCTGCAAAATCTCATCAACGGCAGACTGAACTGCAGGGTCAAACGCAACACTGCGGGTCAACTGTTTTTTCAGGGCTGGACGCTCTTCAGCAAAACGATATATGGGCAGCACTTCTCGGGAATTTATGGTTTTCAGGATCACAAGAATTTCAACATCATAATGTACTCAATAACCGTATTTATAGAAACCCTGCATCAGAAAGGCACTCCCAGTAAAAAATCACGAAAAAAAGCACCGTTAAGAGGCTCTTTTGATTTGAAAAAAAAGTTCCATTAACTACCTTAAGAGTTCAGTTGAAACCTTGGACGAGAGCATGAAAAGAGGTTCATCCAAGCCACGAAGATCCCACTTTCAGAACTATGATAACATGAGCTTTTTCAGCAGTCTGTTCAGAGATATCGCCATTGATCTCGGAACAGCAAATACACTGATTTTTATTCGCGATAAAGGAGTTGTTTTAAACGAGCCCTCAATTGTTGCCCGTGAACGCAATACAGGAAAGGTCGTCGCTATCGGCCAGGAAGCCCTTCTCATGCACGAAAAAACCCATCCCGGCATTGTCACCATCCGTCCGCTTGCCAATGGCGTAATCGCAGACTATGAGGCCACGGAAGAGCTGATCAAGGGACTGATCAATAAAACAAAGAGCCAGTTCTCCTTCGGCATCCGCCGCATGGTCATCGGCATACCCTCAGGCATCACCGAAGTTGAAAAAAGAGCCGTACGCGACTCGGCAGAACATGTCGGAGCAAAAGAGGTCTATCTGGTTGCCGAGCCTATGGCTGCGGCAATCGGCATCGGTCTTGACGTCAAGGAGCCCATGGGCAACATGATTGTTGATATCGGTGGAGGTACAACGGAAATCGCAGTTATATCACTCGGAGGCATCGCATCCGGAGAGTCACTTCGGGTAGCCGGTACTGATATCACCAACTCGATTGTCCGGCACTTCCGCAAGGCATATAACCTTGCCATCGGCGAACGCACAGCCGAAGATGTCAAAATCAAGATTGCCTCTGCCTATAAACTTGAAAAGGAGCTGACAATGAATGTCAGGGGCAGAAACCTTGTCACCGCACTTCCCGAAGAGCGCGAGGTCAACTCATCGACAATCAGGGAGGCTATCGCTACGCCGATCAACCAGATCATCACCTCGATCAAGAAAAGCCTTGAGGTCACCAAACCTGAACTCTCGGCCGACATTCTCGACCGAGGCCTCTTTCTTGCCGGCGGCGGCGCACTCATCAAGGGGTTGGACAAAAAAATCAACGAGGAGACAAAACTTGCCGTCCATATCAGCGAAGACCCGCTGACCGCAGTGGCAAGAGGTACCGGCGAGGTACTTGAAAACCTTGAAAAGTATCGTACTGTCCTGCTCTCGACCAAACGCTACTGATAAAAAAAGACTCTAACGCAAAAAGCCCCGGTCCGTCGGGGCTTTTTTGTTTATTCAAATTCGTCGAGACAAGGCGGGATGTTGTCAAGACTCTCCGATGAGACGCATATAATACCGCTCATACTCCTCAACAAGCAGCGCTGTTTCATACCGCTTTGCCTGCTCGACGCAGGCTTCTGAACACGCAAGCCAGTGATTTGGGTCAGTGAGGAGGAGCAGCGATTTTTCCGTCATGGCCTCAATATCTCCGGGAGGAAGCAGATAGCCGTGCTTGCCGGGCACAATAAACTCCGGGAATCCGCCCGCCATGGTAGCCACAACCGGAACACCGCAGGCCATCGCTTCAAGTGCCGCAAGTCCGAACGACTCGGCATTGCTCGGCATCAGCATAAGATCAGCCATGGAGAGCAGCGGAACGATATCGTCCAGCTTGCCGAGAAAGCGTACCCGGTCGTTAATCCCCAGCTGCCGGGCAAGCTCCTCTGCTCCGCTCCGCTCCGGTCCGTCACCGACAAGCAGCAGTGTTGCCTTGATCTGACGGCTCACTCCATGAAAAATCCGGATGATATCACCGATGCACTTTACCGGCCTGAAATTGGAGATATGAATAACAATCTTCTCATCGCCGATACCAAGCTGTTCACGGAGCTCCGCCCTGGGAGAGCGGAAAAAATATGAGGTATCAACAAAATTCGAAATAACCGTCACCTCCCGTTTCGGGCTGAACATCCTCACGGTCTCATCTCTCAGATAGCCTGACACGGCCGTCACCCCGTCGGACTTGTTGATGGCCAGACGCACAACATCCTGCATCCCGCTATCAGCCCCAACAACCGTGATATCGGTACCGTGAAGCGTGGTTGCAATCTTGAAGCAGTTCGAACCGCAGCACTTGTCCTCAAGCATCTGGCGGGCCAGCATCGCGCTCATGGCATGGGGAATAGCATAATGGGCATGCACCACATCCAGATGCTCAAACCGGGCAACCTGGGCAATTTTTGAAGCAAGAGCCATCGAGTAGAACGAGCATTCAAATAGCGGGTAGTGCATCAGCTCTACCTCGTGGTAGAAGATGTTCTTTGAAAAGGTACCAAGCCTGAACGGGAGCGACTGACTGAAAAAATGGATCGTGTGCCCCCTTGCGGCAAGCGCCTTGCCCAGCTCGGCGGCAATTGCACCGCTGCCGCCGTAGGTGGGATGACATAATATTCCGATTTTCATTGTTGCGGGTTTATGGTGTGTATTTCAAATATACCTCTAAAAGAAGGTAATAGTTGCATATGCCGCCACAAGCATTTGCCTTTGGGGCCGTAAATTCAAAACAAAGAGTGCTCACTGCATTATGGAAACCCCCTGCCTCACTCAAAGATTTACAGGCTATGCTGCACAGGCTGAGCGCCAGTTAGAAGCCTCATCCACTAAAAAATTGCTTTAAATTTTTACAATACCGTAACACAGCCGCTCTGGATTGCAACTCCATTAATGCTTATTTACAAAGGAGCAGCAATTCTCTTTTATTCCCCTGAAACAAGGAGTGCAATGAGCAGCGTTAAACCCTTTAAAATCATCATAGAGTGGAATGATCAGGAAGATTTTAATTTCAGCTGCGATTACGAGCATCCTGATTCAGAAAAAGCGAGAAAAAACGGCCCTGTGCATGCGATGCTCAGCTTCCCGGTCATGGCAGAAGCAATGGGCAATGTTCTCAAAAAACTGAGAAAAGATCCCATTTCATTCCCTCTGTTTCTTGTCAATCTGGCCTTCAATCACCGTAGTCTGCTCGATGAAATTGACCAATTGCTGTTGCAGCTTCACCATCATCTCGAAAATGAACAAGGATCGGGCACATTTTCCTGTCACATCTCCTCAAAGAAACGCCTGCCCCTGTAACCTCTTGTATCATCACCGGGAATAATGGTTTTTCGGAGATCACGGGAAGATTTAACACAGTGTTAACAATTCTGTTATAGCGGCTTTACTACCTTTCGATTCACTTGACCCTGACTCGTCTTCCTCCGGCGAACAAAACCGGAGAGTACGATACGTTTGCATGAAACCGCCCGGGGTTAAACAGGTAAAGTCTTTTAAAGAATAATTTAATATGGGGATACGACCGTGTCATTTGTGCCGAAAAAAGTTTTTTTCACCAAAGGTGTTGGACGTCATAAAGAGTATCTCTCTTCATTCGAGCTTGCCCTGAGAGAAGCCAAAATCGAGAAATGCAATCTGGTCACCGTTTCAAGTATTTTCCCCCCTCACTGTGAACGCATCAGCGTTGAAGAGGGTCTGAAACTGCTCTCTCCCGGTCAGATCACCTTTGCCGTCATGGCTCGCAACTCAACCAATGAGTACAACCGTCTTATCGCTTCTTCAGTCGGGGTAGCCATTCCTGCCGATGACGCACAATACGGCTACCTCTCGGAACACCATCCTTTCGGAGAATCTGCCGAACAGTCCGGAGAATATGCTGAAGATCTTGCCGCAACCATGCTTGCCACAACCCTTGGTATCGAGTTTGACCCCAACAAGGACTGGGACGAACGCGAAGGTATCTATAAAATGAGCGGCAAGATCATCAACTCCTACAATATCACCCAGGCGGCAGAAGGTGAAAACGGACTCTGGACAACAGTCATTTCATGCGCAGTTCTGCTGCCATAACAGCTTTTCTGAAAGGGCATACATCGCTCCTGGCTGATTAACGAAATATCAAACCCGTTCTGATCTTATGAACAAACCATCAAGGAGAGTGCACTATTTATCGGCAACGCTGCATTTGTTGCCGTTGGTATCCCTGATGGTATCAATCTCTCTCTTTTCGCAGGTAATAATTGGTGCTCCCGCACTCAAGCCCTCTGCAACAGCTGCGCCCCGCTATCTGTTTCTCTTTATCGGAGATGGAATGGGACCTGCACAGATTAAACTCGCTGATGCAGTGCTTGAGAATGGTCACGCGCTTAAAATGACCTCTTTTCCGGTTTTGGGGATGGCTACAACACATGCCGAAAACCGTTATATCACCGATTCCGGAGCTGCAAGCACCGCGCTTGCTACCGGAAGGAAAACTACTGTCGGGACCATTTCCATGGCCGGCAACCACCTTGACACGCTTTTGACCATAGCAGAAATGGCTAAAGCGAAGGGAATGAAAACAGGAATTGTGTCAAGCGTAGGCATTAATGATGCAACGCCTGCCTGCTTTTATGCCCATACCCCGTCCCGCAGCAACAGTTATGATATTGCCGTGCAGATGGCTTCGAGCGGGTTTGACTATTTTGGCGGCGGGTATGCCGAAGGTAATCTGCCGGAAAACCGTCAAAAAGCTCCTGCCTTCAAGGGTGATATTGCCGAACGCATGCGATCGGCAAAGTATCTCATCACACATAACCGCATTGAGCTGCAGAAGGTCAAACCGGGAATCCGTTGTTGGGCATACACCGGATATGATGCAAAAGCCGCCATGGATTATGCCATGGACCGGAACCCCGAAAACATTGCGCTTGATGAATTTACGCGGGAGGGTATTCGGTTGCTTGATAATCCTCACGGTTTTTTCATGATGGTTGAAGGAGGAAAAATCGACTGGGCATGCCATGCCAATGATGCTGCCGCTGCAGCTCACGATGTAAAGGCTTTTGATAATGCAATTGCAGAAGCTCTCGCATTTTACCGTCGTCACCCGAAGGAAACCCTGATTATTGTTACCGCTGATCATGAATGTGGCGGCCTCTCGCTCGGCAACAGAACAAATGGTTACGACACCCGCCTCAGCCTGCTGCGCCGACAGAAAATCTCGCACCAGCGCTTCTCGGAAAAAGTTTCATCATGGAAAAAAAGTGGCACCGTTACCTTTCCAATGGCAATCGACAGTGTAAATACCTATTACGGCATCAGCATGAAGGATGCGGACTCGACGCTTGCCCTCACTCCAGCGAACTACAAAACCCTTGAAGAGGCATACACAACAACCATAAAACCGGAATCAACGGACATCTTTACATCGGCTGTAACCGGATTGCTGAATGTGAGAGCGGGAATCGGATGGTCGAGCAACGCTCATACAGCTGTTCCGGTGCAGGTTTTTGCTATAGGAAAGGGTGCAGAACGCTTCAGAGGCTTTTACGACAATACCGATATTGCCAAAAAAATCATGCAGATCGCAGAACTGAAAAAAGATGCACCCTCCCGGATTAATCAAGTAAATAAGCACCGGTTAATATTACCTCAATAGTTATGCTGACCGCAGAGAACGAAACCAAAGCCGCCCTTCCGGATTTTTTCGATCCCGGATATTATATCAACAGAGAGCTGAGCTGGATCTATTTCAACCAGAGGGTGCTGGAGGAGTCTCTCCGATCAGAACTCCACCCCCTTCTGGAACGGGTAAAATTCATATCAATTTTCAGTTCAAATCTTGATGAATATTTCATGATCCGGGTTGCAGGCATCGAAGACCAGTATGATGCCGGTGTTCAGGAGCGGACTGTTGATGGTTATACTCCTGCCGAGCAGCTTGAGAAGATTCGCAGGATGGTTATTCATCAGCTCAAGCTCAGAAATGACTGTTTATATAATGATCTCATGCCTGCCATGCAGCGTGAGGGCATAGAGATCCTCCGTTTTTCGGAACTCCCGAATACACAGAAAAAATCACTCAGGGCATATTTCCACAGGGAGATCTTCCCTGTACTGACACCTTTGGCTTTCGATACAGGCCATCCATTCCCCTTTATGTCGAATCTCTCACTTAATCTTGCCATTGAGCTCGAAGATGAGAGCACCCTCGCCCGGAAATTTGCGAGAGTAAAAGTTCCAAGCATTTTGCCCCGTCTGATCCCACTCAATAATATCGAGGGATTTCCCGGTAGTGATCATAACTGTTCCGTCTTACAGTTCATCTGGCTGGAGGATCTCATTGAAAATAATCTCGGCGAACTGTTTCCGCAGATGCGGATCATCAAGTCCCATCTTTTCAGAGTGATCAGAAATGCTGATATCGAAATCGAGGAGGATGAAGCCGGAGATCTCCTCGAAACCATTGAGCAGGGGATTCTGTCACGACGCTACGGAAAGGTCGTCCGTCTTGACATCACACCGGACATGCCGCTCGGGATAAGAAAGCTGCTTATGAAAAATCTTGGTGTAACCCAAAGAAACGTCTATGAAATTGACGGTGTGCTTGGTATGGGGGCACTTCTCGATCTTCTGAAAATAGATCGTCCTGAACTGAAAGATGATCCCTTTGTACCACACAACCCTATTGAAGAAGAATACGGCCAGAACATTTTCCGCGCAATAAGTACAAAAGATCACTTGCTTTACCATCCATACGACTCCTTTCAGCCTGTAGTCGATTTAATCACGAAGGCTGCGACTGATCCTGATGTCCTGTCAATCAAGCAGACTCTTTACCGGGTAGGAAGCAACTCGCCTGTCGTCAAGGCCCTGATGAGGGCCGCTGAGGCCGGCAAACAGGTGGCGGTGCTCGTAGAACTCAAGGCAAGATTCGACGAAGAGAACAACATTGTATGGGCACGGGCACTCGAAGATGTCGGCGTTCATGTCTGTTATGGTCTGCCGGGCCTTAAAATCCACGCAAAACTCACCATGATTGTGCGCCGGGAGCAGCAAAAACTGAAACACTATCTGCATCTCGGTACAGGTAACTATAATCCGGCTACGGGGAAGATCTATACTGATTACAGCCTCTTTACCACCAATGAAGCGCTTGCCAACGATGTAGCTGAACTGTTCAATGCTCTGACCGGATATTCAAAACATACCGGGTACTTAAAACTGCTGGTATCTCCGATCAATACGAGAAAGAGAGTTATCGAAATGATTGAAAGGGAATCAGCATGGAGCCAAAAATCAGAGAATGGCCGTATCATCATGAAAATGAATGCACTCGTGGACGCCAAAACCATCAGGGCACTCTATAAAGCATCCTGCAAAGGGGTAAAAATCGAACTGATCGTAAGGGGCGTCTGCTGCCTTAAACCCGGAATACCTGATGTGAGTGCAAATATCAGGGTCATCAGTGTTATCGGGAGATTTCTTGAACACAGCAGAGCTTACTACTTCCATAATGGCGGAGATCCGGAACTCTATCTCGGCAGCGCTGATATCATGCCAAGAAATCTCGACGAGCGGATTGAAACACTCTTTCCTGTTTTTGATAACACCTGCATCAGCAGGGTAAAATCGGACCTTGACCTTATCATAAGCGACAATGTCAAGGCCTGGATAATGAACCCTGAGGGAACCTACTCAATGATTGAGAGCGAAGCACCGCCAATAAACAGTCAGGCTCTTTTTTTAAGCCGATCCTCAAGGAATAAAACGTCAATTTAAGGCAGGGCAAAGAAGATCTGATGGCCAATCCTGCTTTGCATCATGAACAATCAGGCTGACCGTCCAATTCATCATCATCAGTATGAACCTGAAAACCGTGATTAAAGATTGCCGAGACATACCGTGATACACGTTACTTGATACACAACCTCCCCCGCTCACCTCGCAGGGCTCAAAGCCCTGGAATTGGTAACTCTATCCCTGCTTTTCACGGACATTCAAAGCCTGAAGCCTGTTGCCTCTCGCTTCAAGTTCAAAATCCACGTCAGCATCCTGATTTAAAAACCTGAATTTCTCTTCAGAAACAATGTTCGAGAAGTGAACAAAAATATCCTCTCCTCCATTCGGATTGAGAATAAAGCCAAATCCTTTTCGGACATCGAACCATTTAACTTTACCGTTTACCATCTGTATATATTTTCGGATAACGACTCAGCGAAGCCCCGTGACTTCCGGGTTATTGATTACAACCTCAGCTTTACAGCCTCAGTTTCTTTCAATGTACGCTCCATCGTATTGTGGAGGTGTTACGGGAGTGCAACAAGATTGTGAACACTTCACATGACAACATGGATCACACTTGACCAATCCACAAGCCGCATGAATTGTCGGAAGTGAGTAACAAGGCAAATCTCTTTTGAGTTAAAATTAAGCCGGAAATGTTACGGAATTATTACGAAATGGTTGAGGAACTGTAAACTATTCCAGGCAGAGAACAGGCGCACTCTGCTTAATGAGAAAAGTTTACGATCTTCTGATATCACGGAGAGATACACAATTGAGAAGACTTTCCGGAAGTACCGGGTTACTCAAAATAATTCCTCAACACCATAATTTTGGCGCTCAATCATCAAGCGCATTAACCATGAAATCAATTCAGGTATACCCCCTGTTTGTTTTGACGAAAATTCTGTGTGCTTAAACCGCCCCGTTCTTCATAAATATGCCGAGACTTTAAATATTAAAACAAACGCTATGCCGAATCCATTGCTTCTTGTTGTTGAAGATGACCGGAATCTCTCAAAGCTCCTGGAATTCAATCTTGAGCGGGCTGGATATGCATGCAAAATTTCTGAAAGTGGAGAAAACGCTTTTGAGCAGCTTTCCCGAAAATGTTTTGATCTTATTCTGCTCGATATCATGCTTCCAGGTATGAACGGATTTGAACTTTGTCAGAAAATCAAACAGCATCAGATATACAAAGATATTCCAATCATCATGCTGACGGCAAAAGGGGAAGAGATCGACAGAATCCTCGGTTTTGAACTCGGTATTGATGACTATGTTGTCAAACCGTTCAGCCCCCGTGAACTGAACCTTCGAATACGGGCGGTGCTGAAAAGGGATAGAAGAAAGTCTGCTAAAATGCAGGAAATCCTGAATGGCGATGGTATAGTTATTGACCTTTCACGGCACAGAGTTACTTCGGATCAACGTGAACTGGAACTGACTCTCATGGAGTTCAAACTTCTCGTTGCACTGCTCAAAAGAAAGGGCGAGGCACAATCGCGAGAGACGCTGCTCAGCGATGTATGGGATGTAGACAGAAACATAAACACCAGAACTATTGATACCCATATTACAAGGCTCAGAGAAAAGCTTGGAGAAAAGGGCAATCTGATCAAGACACTGCGGGGAATAGGCTACAAGTTTGAAGGGGAAAAAGAGTAACGCCTGATTCATGATACTAATTCGGTTAATGCTGCATCATGAATGATCTGGCGGTGCAGGGGGATGCGCACTTCAGGCCGGAGATGATAAGGATAAAAGGCTCCTTCCAGGAGCTCATGGTTCAGAAATATAAGCTCATCTTCAACAACTACCCTGTAGGCAATGATAAGCAGCGAACCATACTTTTCCACTTCACGTTGATAGACACCGATCAACCGGTCAATCTTTCCGGAAAGTGAAGTCTCTTCCTTAAGCTCCCGCAGGCATCCTTCATGGGCTTCCTCTCCGGCCTCAAGAAATCCACCCGGAAGAGCCCATTCATTACCTGCGGGTTCATGGGCTCGCCGGACTATAAGAAGTTCGTCTTTGTTGTTGACAACATAAGCTAAAGCTGCCGGAACGGGATTGATATAATGCACCCATGAACATGACAGGCAAATCTTCCGTTCACGTCCATTGATCATGGACCATTCCAGTGTTTTACTGCATACCGGACAGAATGAAAATGGCTTCACCATCTCTGCATTAAATTGTTGCACAAGCAATACCAGGTAAACAAAACAGCAACAGCAACCTTTACACGTTTATAGACCCTCCGGAATCACAAGAAGCCGTACCGGGCAGGAACAGCTTCTTGTGATTAAATGATTTTTATTCGAACAGAGAGCTTTGATAGCGGCTCAATGGATATTGACAAACCCTGATTCGCTGATCAACCGTTTGCCCTCTTCGGTTTTGGCAAGATCAATGAACTGCTTGACTGCTCCGGTCGGCTGACCGTTGGTGTACATGAAGAGCGGGCGGTGAATCGGGTAGGTGCCGTTTTTAACCGTGCGAACATCGGCATCAACACCGTCAACCAGCACTGCTTTTACCGAACTGTCTACAAAACCCATTCCGATATAGCTCACTGCCGCCGGAGTTGAAGCAACACGGCTCTTGATTGAACCGTTGCTCGACTGGGTTTCTGCTCTCTTGGAAATCGGGTTATCCTTGCCCATCACCAGCTCCTTGAAGGAGTCAGCCGTACCGCTGTTTGATTCACGCTGGATAATGACGATTGCGGCATTCGGTCCGCCAACCTGGTTCCAGTTGGTGTATTTGCCCATGTAGATTCCGCGGATCTGTGCTTTTGAGAGCGCATTGACGCGGTTGCTCGGGTGAACGACAATCGACAGACCGTCAAGAGCAATAATGTGTTCAACCGGGTTGACACCTTTGGCTTTTGCTGCGGCAATCTCCTTGTCTTTCATCTCCCTTGACATGGTTGCGATGTCACAGGTTTTGTTGATCAGGCTTTTTGCCCCGTTGCCTGAACCGGACTCACTTACCACGACCTGTACACCGGTGGTTTTGGTAAAGTAACCGGCAAATGCCTTGGCGATCGGTCCAACCGTGGTCGAACCATCGATAACGATTTTTCCGGCAGCTTCAGCCGTGCCTGACGTTGTCAGACCAAATACTGCTGCGGTTAAAGAAATTTTCTGAAGAGTTTCATGGTTTTGATGGTATTTGAAATTAAGAGTAGAAAAAGTTATCTGTTTTGGCGCTCTCGTTTGCCGGCTATAAAAGCCCCCCTGTTGGAGAGCAGGGGGACACAATCATAACACACAACAGAAAGAACACAACACACACACGGTTTAGAACTTGACGACAACATCGGCCATGAGCAGATGATTGGTAATGTTGGCTACATCAATAGTCTTGAAATTGAAGTAGTTTGCTCCAACCGTCAGGTTCTGCACGAGATGAAAGACACCACCGATTTTATAGCCGTGCAGATTGGTTGCCGCTCCGGCATTCCGGTCTGAATCGGTCAGAATCGTAAGGGCATCGCGCTCGATTCTGACATAATCAGCATTGACTGACCACTGCCCGACCTGTTTGGCATCACCGATCTTGATCTCGGCAAGGTAACTGTCCCGCTTTGTGTCATCGATCCCGGAGGCATCAGCATTTTTGGCCATGTTGCGGGCATACTGACCGGTAATCTTCCACGGCAGCTTTTCCGTGATCTGGCCGCCGACGGTACCGAACAGCTCGGCTATATTGAAATCCTTTTTGGAATAGTCGTATGCCGGAGAGTAGGTGGTCGTGTTGACTACATCGAAATTCGCATAGTTATAGTAACCGGCTCCTAATTGATAACTCACTTCGCTGATCTCACCTTTATATGCCGCCTGGCCAGCCAGAATATAGGCATCCTTTTCTGCTACCGCCGTTCTGGATGAACGCTCGTTAAGCGGGAAGTAGCCGACAACTGCCGTCAGGCCATCCTTCTCCTTGCCGTCACTCTCCTTGCCATACTGGAGCGTTAACCCTTCAAAGGTAAGATCGCTGTCCCATACCAGATCGTTGACCACGACCAGATCACTGGCAACAGCCCGTTTACCCAGAATGATATTGGCCGCTCCGTTCATGCCGTAAGCCATCGGATGGTAGTCGATGAAGTATTCGTTCAGGTAGACCGGATCGGCAAGAAACTGATCATCAATGGTCTCGTTGCGGGAGGTCGTTTCCGTAAGACTTCCGGTCGAGAGTTGAATGCCGCCCGAAAGCTCTTCATTGATCCACGGATAGACACCAAGACGGACTCGGCTGCGGTGGCGGTCGCGACTGTGTTCTCCGGTAGCGCCATCGGTGTGGCGAAGATCGGACTGATAACGGTAACGCAGATCACCTTTCCATGTCAGGTCAACAGCCTCGGCGTTACTGAATCCGAGGGCCGCTGCAAGACCGACCATCATTGCTATTTTTTTCATGCTCTTTGGGGTTGGTTGATGTTGTGAGTACACAAAACTTTTATCGCATCATTTTTGCTCTCCAAACATACCATTAGTAGTGTTAAGGAATTGTTACACAAGTGTGACAAGATTGAAAACAATACCATGCCATTATTAAAGATGTAAATCGGTAACAATGACAGCACCATGGAACCGTTTATCCGGAAACACAACCCGACCCTTGGAATTGATGACAAGATGGGGATAACCCGACTGCTCAAGCAGGAGCAAAAGCTTTGCGAAATCTTTTTTCCCTGCAGGCCTGATTATAATGTCAGCCAGAACGTCTACTTTTTTCACATCATGCTCTTTCAGCTCCTCCTGCAAAAAGAACTCCCCCTTTATCGCCGATCTCAATTCGTCCAGACGCAGCATGATATCTCCTGTCTTCTGTTATGAAGAGGCCTCACGTTATTGATAGAGCACCTTACAGAGTGATAGGTTGTCTTCAGGATATGGTTGTCCGTGTCAGAGATGCCTTGCGCTCAAAAATCACTTTCAACCCATCTGTCAACTCCTGATAAATCCGGCTTTTACTGTCTTTGACCCGACTATAAAGCTTCAGAATATCAAGCGTGAGAATAATACGGGTGGAACTGCAGTTCAATTCACCAAAAAGATGCTTTCCGACTACCTCAAAGCCGAGCACTCTGGTATGAAAGTTAAGGGGTGAATGTACTTCACCCTCGAAAACATCGGTAATGAAATGGGTGTAATCACGTTCCAGTACCTCGGCAACAGCAGCTTTCATCAGACGAAGTGCCACCCTGGGATTTCTGCGAAACTCCTCAAGAATCATAAATCTGCCAATCTCGACATATCGCCCTGCCTTTTTCAGCACTTCGATGTTTATACCCGGCATAAATTTCACATCGTACTCTTCCGGGAGATCAAAAGAGGGGTCATAAAGCAAACGAATAACACCTGCAGGCCGGCCATTGATTCTGGCCAGAAACCATGAAAACTCCCTGTTCCCGGAAAGTTCATCCGGAATCTGGTTCTGAGCAGTGCTGATCCAGTTTTTTTCATCACAAAAGACCTGCTTGACTACGTCGAGCGCACAGGCTCGATCATGGGCACTTTCAATCCTGCTAACGATTACACTGGACATAGGCTCTCCTTTGGATTAAGGGTTGCTTCATGCTGAGAGAACTGCTTTGAGGGAGAGGGTGAGCTGTATCGCTTGCCGGATAGTTCAGACAAAGCGAGCATAATCTCATGGGTAACATCAGCAGCAATTCGGTGCAATTCAACTTGCCCGGTAATATCACTGGATGCGTCCTCGATAATAGTCCGGTAAGCATCGGACTGTTGTGCGAAATAAAGAGGAGCTCCAATCCTGATGATGGTTCTGCCGAGAATGGGAATTTTTCCTTTTGTTCTCCTGCTCTTGAAGTCAATTCCGACAGGTATTACGGGTGCTCCTGATTTCAAGGCGATATGACCAATACCGGGCTTGCCTTTGACAAGAGTTTCCGGATTCCTGTTACGTTTCCCTTCAGGAAAAATCCCGATGCTCTGTCCGGCAAAAAGCTTCAGTGTGCAGCGCTCCACGGTATCACCGGCAGAGATCGACGAACGTTTCGCTTCAATCCAGGAAATGGTTGAGCGCTTGCTGTAGACATAGACCGGGTCGATCAAGTTCATCAGACTGCCCAGCAGAGGAATTTTACCATACATCCAGTCAATGACGAAACTGATGGTTCGACCGCCAAGATGGTAGAAAAGAAAAACAGGCACCATAAGGGCCTCAAGCGAATTATTATGGTTAAAGGCATAAATACATGCGCCTTCTGAACGGGGTAGATTCTCTATACCCGAAGAGCTGGTTAGCAGGAAATTTGGCAGCATAAGTGCTCTCAAAAGCAATGCCCTCCCTCGCGGTAATAATGGCAGCGGCTTGAAGAGCTGTTCCCTGTTTACGTTCATGGTCTTTGCGTTGGCATTCCATCACCCTGAAAACAGATTATCGGCTTCTTGAATACAAGAAAACAAATCAGTGTTGGGGAATAGTTACGATCGTGCAACGATTCTGTGAAATCGCATTACAAGGTGCTCTTCATGTACTATCATGCGGGGAAAAAGAGGAAGCCAATGGAGCTGCTGCAAAATACAGTCATCCTGCTGACCGGCTTTCTTCTTTCGGAGATGCTTGTATCGACAGGAACACATCAAAGAGTTATCGATTATCTTCTCGGGCGTTCCGGTAATAACCTGAACGCTCTTTTAACGGCAGTTCTTCTGCTCTCCTATACCCTCTCGATCTTTATCTCCCATACGATTGTAGTCATCTCGATGATTCCTGTCATAAACCGGATTGTGTCCATTGCTCAGGATGAGGATGAAAGAAAATCAGCCGCCTCACTGCTTTACCTTGCTGTCACCTACGGCACCAATACCGGAGGAATGGCCTCCCTGACCGGAAGCCCGCAAAATCTTTTAGCCATAGCTCTTGCCGAACTATACAAGATTGAAAACCGGACACTGATCACGTTTGTCTCCTGGCTTGGAGTCGGCCTGCCGGCAACGCTCATGCTGCTTTTCCTTGGACGGTCAACGATTCTTTTTACAGCCAAAACACTTCATACGCCATCATTATTCTCTTCAGGCCGCAAAGTACCATGCGCTTTACCACACAAACCTCTTCGTCTTCTCACAAGCAACCTCATACTTGTCAGTACATTGAGCGGCCTGCAATTTTTTTTCAAACCGGAGCCGGTATTTTTATCATTAAACCTCATCGATCTCTGCTTTGTGACCTACGGCGCACTCTTTCTTCTTGTAGCATTCATCCTGCCAAAAAAGAACGGGCAAACCGGAGTCATGCTTATGAACCTGATCTTTTTTTTACTTCACCTGGCTGGATCTCCCCTGATCTTTTTCAGCCGTCTCTTCAGAGAGCTGGAATCACATATCGGCCTCTCTCTGAAAAATATCTACCGTAACCTCGAGCTGATTTTCACTTTTCTTTTTAACAGCGTATGGAACCGCTGCTTTCAGGAACCGATCACCAATCTTGAACTTCCGAACACCCGCGCAAAACTGTCAATCAATCTCATCCTGAAAGATCTCCCTTACGTCGGCATCACCCTCGTTGCTCTGACGGGTATGGCACTCTATCTGCTCGTCACTGTATGGAATGTTCAGACTGCAATGACGCTTGAGGATTATCACCTGACAACAATCAAATCAACGCTTCTCTATGCAGTCGAAATGTTCGGCAACCGTTATATCCGGCTGATTTCAGTGGTCTTACTCATCATTTTCGCATCCGAACTGTTAAGTAATTCCGCTCTGATACTTTTGCTTGCGCCCCTCTCAACAGATCTCGGCGCACAAACCGCTTTGCCTCCGATAATGATGCTGCTCACTATCACCATTGCAGCTTCAAGCGCAAGCATGACACCGCTTGCCTCCATGGCTAACACCATTGCATTCGGGAGCATCAAAAAGGTTTCACTCAGAATTACTCTCTTACCCGGCTTTATTATGAATATCCTGGCGGCAATAGTAGTGGCAGCTGTTTTTTCCCTTCTCTCAGCTCTGATCTTGTAGGGAATCAAAAAAAAGCAAGCGTCAACACCCTAAAACTGTGGCGTAAATGATCTCTCATGCGAAAAAGGATAACCAACCTTTTGAATTTCAGGTCAGCAGATGAAGGCGGGAAAACACATAATCGAGAGAATCCTCATTCAACACCACTCTTGAATAACCGGTCGAATCAAGCTTTATTGGCAGATTACTTCTCTCACTGATAAAGTCGCGAGTCTGTCGGCCATTGTACCAGCAAACCAGTCTTATCAAACCCCCTTCGATTTCGAGAGCTGTGATACAGCGTTTACCGATGGTACATCCGGAGTTAAAAACGCTGGGAATAGTAATGTTATTGTAAAGTCCGCTGCGCAGACCGATAGCTTTACCCTTTTTGTAACACTCATCCAGCTCTGTTTTCAATTCAACTATTTTCCTCTTGATATCCGGACGCCGCTCATCATCAACAGAAGAGTAAGATCGACAGAGATCCTCAATCCTGTAGTTCAGATAATCAGCTTTTGAGAGTGATTCAAACAAGGGCCGGTGGGTGTGACCGATAATGGAGACAATTTTTGCCTGATTTGAAAACTCATAGATTGATTTTTCTATTACAAATCTTCGACGGCTGCTGTAGGCAACTGAATAATTTTTAATCCCGGTTGGCTTGGCTATATAGCGCAAAAAAAAGATAACAGCACGACTAAGCATTGAATACTGCTGCCAGAGAAACAACGCCGCCTGATGACCATGAAAAAGCAGAATGGTTTCATCGCCGTAATGAAATTTCAGTGATTCAACAAGCGATGATGAAAGCCTGTAATCTTTCCTTTCGAGAAGCGCCACATCATGATTTCCGTATGTTTTCCAAAAAAAACCATGCGCTTTGAACTCAATAAAAAGCTCATACACCTCAGCCCACTTTCTTTCGATGCTTTCAAGCGAAAACTTGAAAAGCTCCTCTATATCTCCATTGAGCACCAGACTGTATTTTTGAGGCAAATAATATTGCCCGAGAATTGTTTTGACCAACCCGGCGTTGTGACGAAACTCATCATGCCTGCCACCATTGCCCATATGCAGATCGCTGAGAATAAGAACCCTCGAAGCATCATCAAGCGTAACCGGTTTTGCTCTGTCAAGCAAGCGTTCAAGATGGGAATGCTTTTTATAATGATGCATTGACAGTTTCGGGATGTCCGTAAAACCGGGATTAATTCATAAACCTCATGTAAGTTATACGATTAACTGCAACATAACTCTCGCCGGAATGTGAACTTCCTGTGAACTTTTTTACCGATTACCCTCCTGGCCCCTGAAACGCAATGCCTGGCTTCACTGCATCTTGCGCTTCCTCATCATCTGCTCTGGAATCGGACATGACAGGCTGACACAGGTTGTCATACTTAAGCCTCAACAGCAAAAAAGTTCACAAACATGTAACACTCCCCCCATTGGTTCCAATGAAGAATGCCTATACATTAGGAACATATTTGAATGCAAAAAACGCACGATCACGGTAACTATCAAAAATATCAGACGGTTATGGCTGAAGAGAGCTGTGGTGAAGGAAACCGCACAAACACCTTTGTGGTAAGCAGCCGCAAGCGAACCATACAGAAGGCAGTAAACAGGGCAGGAGAGCTTCTTCTGCTGGCACTGGCCTCTTTTGTGGCAGTTGTCGTCCTGTTTATCTTTTATTTTGTTGCCCGCGATGCTGTTCCGTTTTTTGAGCTGAGGAGCTTCAGCGAATTCTTCACAACTTCAGAGTGGTATCCGGCTGATGAGCCCGGGAAATTCGGTGCACTATCAATTATCTATGGCAGTCTGATGGTGACGCTCGGCTCGGCAATGATTGCCGTTCCGATGGGTATAGCTGCCGCAATATGTTTGAGTGATATTCTTCCGTTTTCCATACGCCAGTATGCCAAACCGGTCATCGAGATGCTTGCCGCCATTCCCTCGGTAGCGTTCGGTTTTTTCGCTCTTGTTGTTTTCGCTCCGCTGCTTCAGGACAAAGGAGGCGCTCTGTTGATGTGGGCCTGGTGGATTCTGGCAGCTCCCTTCACGGTGCTCTTTGTTATTGTCCTGTCCGACCTGCTGACTACCCGTATTAAAGACCCTGCGCGGCGTAAACAGCTCAACCTGTTATCGGTACTCCTCTTCGGCCTGCTTTCCGCCGGGCTGCTCTATCGCGTAGGCACCCTTCTGCATGCCATCGAGATTCTGACCGGTACCAACGCCTTGAACGTCTCCATTATTCTGAGTTTTATGGCACTGCCGACCATTGTCAGTGTTTCCGAAGATGCCCTTCAGGCGGTCGGGCGTGATATTCGTGAGGGCAGTTACGCGCTCGGAGCCACCAGGGCCGAGACAATTGTAAAAACAATTCTTCCGGCAGCCAGCAGCGGTATTCTTGCCGCCGTCATTCTCGGCATCATGCGTTCACTCGGTGAAACCATGGTGGTCTGGATGGCATCCGGCAACTCGGCCCACATTCCCGAGCCCTGGTTCAACTACCTTGAAGCAATCAGAACCCTGACCGCGACCATTGCCGGTGATATGGGTGAGGCCGACCAGGTTACCGGTTCAGCCCGCTATCACGTCCTGTTTGCCATGGGACTGCTTCTGCTTGTTATCAGCTTTATCTGTAATCTCGTCAGTGAAAGAATTGTGGTGCGCCAGCGCAGAATCCTCTCCGGCCAGTAGGTTCCGGAGATTGTCGCTGCCGCATTTTGCTCATTTAACCCTGTTGTTATGAATCTCGGAACCAGGAAACTTCTGGATCGTTCGTTCACCTCTGTCGGTATCGGCTCAATTGTCATAATGGCGCTCGCCCTGATGGTCGTGCTGGTGCCGATTGTAACCAACGGGCTCGGAGCCGTGTTTTTTACCGGTACGGTTGAGCACCGCAAAATGCTGCTGAGTGAGTTCAACCGGGGTGACAGCCGGGAACTGGAGACAGCGATCGCATCGTCAGATCGATACCGGGCAAAGGTTTACGAGATGCTTTCCGGATTCGAGAGTGAAATGGCCGCGATGACGCCTGAGCGCCAGGATGAGTACCGCCCGAAATACGGGCAGGTCAAAACGGCCGTGCAGGCACTGCTCGGCCCTCTTCCGGGTGACCCTGAACCGATGCTGACCCGCTTCAAGTACGGTCAGACCCGGTGGGAGAAAGCCGAAGAGAAGCTGCACGACCTGCTCTATGAAACGAAATGGGATAACTCCGATCCCAATGCCATGTCGAAAGAGTACTTTGCAAACCGCAGTGAGAGCTTTGCAGGAACCTCCCTTGTCAAACTCTTTCCCTACGTCAGGGAGAACATGTCAAACATGCTGCTTCCGGAGTTTACGGTTTACTGGGGATTCATTACCGACAGCTCGGTTGACTCCCATATTTTCGGGGGTATCTGGCCGGAGATTCAGGGTACCTTTTTCCTTGCAGTCGGAGCCATGCTCTTTGCCTTCCCGCTTGGTGTTATTGCAGCGGTATACTTTACCGAATACGCCAAATCCGGTTTTTTCAACAGCATGCTGCGCAGCGCAAACAGCACGCTTGCCGGAGTGCCGAGTATTGTGTTCGGCATGTTCGGCCTTGCATTTTTTATCAACACCCTGAAGGTTTCCGAATCGAAAAGTGTTATTGCCGGTTCGCTCACGCTTGCGATCATGATTCTGCCGACCATTATCCGAGCGGCTGAAGAGGCGATACTTGCCGTTCCGAAAACCTATCGTGAAGCATCGCTCAGTCTCGGGTCAACCAAATGGAACACCATTGCCACCGTGATTCTTCCGGCAGCGCTCCCCGGTATTCTGACCGGCGGGGTGATCAGTCTCGGCCGTGCAGCAGGAGAGACCGCCCCGATTATCTTTACCGCCGCCGTCAGTGTCGGTTCCGCGATTGGTCTGGCCGATGTCTTCTCCTCTCCGACCCCGGCGCTTTCATGGAACATCTACAACCTTGCCAGTGAGCATGAAGCCGCCGCCCAGATCCGTCATGTCCAGTACGGTATGGTACTTGCGCTGGTGAGTATTGTTCTGCTCCTGAATCTCTCGGCGATTGTATTGAGAGCACGTATCTCCAAAAAATTAAAAGGTTAAAGAATAATGCTCATGACAGATGATGTTACGGTGACGTCACCCGATGTGCCGGCACAGAAATCCACCAGGGAGATCTATCTGCCCCCGGCCCGGAAGAAGATAACCGGAGGAGGTACTCCCCACATTGTTGCCAAAGAGTTCTCGATCTATTACGGGGAGTTCGAAGCGGTAAAGAAGGTCAGTGCCGATATTCTCTCAAAATATGTGACGGCCATTATCGGACCGAGCGGTTGCGGCAAGAGCACCTTTTTACGCTCCATAAACCGGATGAATGATCTTATTCCGAACAGCCACACAACTGGAAGTATCTTTTTCGATGGCGCGGACATTTATGGCAGGTATACCGACGAGGTGCTGTTACGCAAGAAGGTTGGGATGGTGTTCCAGAAGCCGAACCCCTTCCCCAAATCCATTTTTGACAACATTGCCTACGGGCCCCGTCTGCATGGCGTCAATGACAAAAAAACGCTGGCTGATATTGTAGAGCGGAGTCTGAAAAAGGCGGCGCTCTGGAGCGAGGTGTGCGACCGGCTCGACAAGAATGCCCTCGGTCTCAGCGGAGGCCAGCAGCAGCGACTCTGTGTTGCCCGCACGCTTGCCGTTGAGCCTGAAGTGCTGCTGCTGGATGAACCGACCTCGGCGCTTGATCCGAAAGCTACGGCTAAAATTGAGGATCTGATCCAGGAGCTGCGGGGCAGCTATACCATTATGATTGTGACTCACAACATGCAGCAGGCTTCACGGGTCTCGGATTACACCATGTTTTTCTATGAGGGGATGCTGGTCGAGCATGCTTCAACCGCACAGCTCTTCACCAATCCCAGGGACTCGATGACCGAAGATTATATCACTGGAAGATTCAGCTAACGAAACCTATTCACTCCTATGTCAGACCGCCCGGTTCATGAACTTATAAAAGAGCTCTCCTTTGTGCTCATACAACTTTCCGACAAGGTGCTTGAGAACTTTTTCAATGCCCTGCATGCAGTCAAGCACCAGGACGAACAAAGCGCCCGTCAGATAAGGCAGATTGATAATGAAATCGATCTGGCAGAAGTCGATCTTGAAGAGCGCTGTCTGGCTTTTCTTGCCCTGCAGCAGCCGGTGGCCAGAGATTTGCGTACCATCGTCACCATTATGAAGATCAACGATGATCTTGAGCGTATCGGTGACCTGGCCGTTCACATTATCGACCGGATGCCGGAAATCAGCCCGGAAATGCTGAAATCGTTTGAGTTCGAAAAGATGGGAGTACATGCCGGTGAAATGGTAAGAAACTCAATCGAAGCATTCATGTCAAAAGATCGCACTCTTGCCGATAAAGTCTGTGCCCAGGATGAAGAGGTTGATGTGATGCACCGTACGGTCTTCAAAAGGGTTACCCTGTTGATGAAAAGTCCTGACTCAGCGGTCGATGAGCTTATTGCCGCGTTGAGCATCTCCCGCTACATTGAGCGTATGGCTGATCATGCCACCATGATTGCCCGTGAGGTGATCTATCTGGTGACCGGCGAAATCGTCCGCCATAAAGGGGATTTTTATCAAAACCTCATCGATTCTCTGACAGATTAAAACGGTTAGAATAAAACGATCATTTGTGATGTATGCGAAGATGAAAGCAAGAGAAATAACGTTTCAGGATATCATGATCGGGGTCGATGGCAAAGAAGATATCGACTGTTCAAACAAAGGGCTAACCTCTCTTGAAGGATGCCCGGAGATCATAGCGGGCCATTTTAATGCTTCGGGAAACCAGCTAAAATCACTTGAAGGGGGCCCTTTAGAGGTATATGGCCATTTCGATTGTTCAAACAATCAATTGACGACACTCGAAGGTCTTCCGCATAAAATACATGGTGATTTCGATTGCTCGGGAAACCGGCTGCCGTCACTGAAAGGCGGGCCGAAAAAGGTAAAGGGGAATTTTGACTGTTCAGGAAACCAACTGATAACACTGCTTGGCGGACCCAACAAAGTGGGTGGCGATTTCATTTGTTCAGATAACCACTTGACCTCGCTGGAAGGCATTCCGGGCGAAGTATTTGATTGTGATTGTTCAAACAATCTCCTGAAAATGCTGGACGGTGCTCCGGATCAGGTTCTCGGAGATTTTAATTGCTCAAACAATCAACTGACCTCTCTTGCTGGAATATCCGCGTTTATTCTTGGTGATTTTTCCTGTGACAGCAACTGGTTAACATCACTCAAAGGCGGCCCTGTTGAAGTATATGGGGATTTCGTCTGCTCAAACAATCAGCTTGCATCCCTGAAGGGAGCTCCTGTAGTGGTCGGGGGTAATTTTTCTTGTGCTGCAAACCAGATCAGCTCGCTCATTGGCGCGCCTCAGGAAGTTATTGATTTCGATTGTTCACATAATCAGTTAACAAAACTTGACGGGAGTTCTGAGAAAGTAAGTGGAAATTTTGACTGTTCAGATAATTGTCTGACATCGCTCAAAGGGGCTCCAGAAAAAGTCAAGGGCAATTTTGTCTGTTCAAAAAACAAGTTAACATCACTCAAAGGCTCCGTAAAAAAGATCAAAGGCAATTTTGACTGCACAGGAAATCCGTTTTTGACGCTTGACGGATCAATCAAAAAAGTAGGCGGTAATTTTATTTGTACAGAACATGCAGGACTCTTTAATGAAAAAAAAGTTCGCGCGGTTTGCACGGTAAAGGGACTCTATATTGAAGCTCCTCTTTAAATTATCATGAGTCCCGACACATCGGATCAACTAATCCGTTAAATGCCTGGTTTATATCAGTTACTATCGGGACCGTCTTTTTTCCTTGATGGTGGATAACTCCTCAAAATGTCAGAAACGGATGGGTGTCACTCCAACAAAAATAGTGTTGATTCCAAACCACCTGCACTCACCATGGTCGCATCATGAAAAAATGCATGCTGCAGGATGGCAGCTTGTACAATGTTCATACCGACAGGCAGAGTCGGTGTACTATGATACATTTGACTGGCTGGCATTCGAAAACGGGATTGCCGTTATAAAAAAAGAAAGCTCCCTGTATATTACTGATCTACATTCCGGTAGTGAAACCGCATACATACCTTTTCGCGGAAACCCCGCCGTATTTTTCCCATCCCGTTTACCTGAATGCAAGCTAAAAAAACTGCTTGGTGCGTGCGGAGATATGAGGGCATTCATCAAGCTGTGCGTATTCACAACGATCTCGCAAACCTTCAACATCCTTGACGGCCAGGACAAAACCATAGGCACGCTTTTTTCCGAATCATGGCATCTTGCTGAAGATCAAGGCCAAAATCCTTTTTGTCAAGGTTATGCACTGAAACCGCTCAAGGGGTTCAGTAATGAGGTAGCGGAATTTGAAACGTGGCTATCCAGCCAGTATGAATCCCGAAAAATTGTGGAGTACCGGGATCTCTATCTGATACTGATGAAAGAGGCCGGGCTGAATGTAAAGGGATATTCGTCAAAAATCCATTTACAGCTTGATGAGCATGCGATGATTCATGAAAATGCCCGAAGGATGTTGCAGAGCACCTTTACTCTTGTCAAGCAGAACGAAACCGGCATCAGCAGGGATATCGATACTGAGTTTCTGCACGACTATCGCGTCGCCATCCGCCGCTCCAGATCGGTGTTAATACTTCTCAAGGGAGTGTTCAATCCTGAAGAAACCGCTTATTTTCTCAATGCTTTCAAGGATATCGGCGAACGGACTAATGAACTGCGGGATATGGATGTCTACCTGCTCCACCAAACGACCTATTTCGGGTATCTCCCTCCGGTGCTGCAGCCGCCACTCAAAGAGTTCTTCAGCGAAATCACAGCAAAACGCAATAAACTGCACAAAGAATTTTGCAGCCACCTTGCATCGGCAAAATACAGATCCTTCCTGAAAGAGTGGAATGAGTGGATCAACAAGGAAGAGCTGCCGTCGCAGGAGAAGGCACCAAATGCAACCCTTGCCACGTCCACAATAGCTGAAGCAACAATAAAAAAAGCATGGAAAAAAGTGATTCGGGATGGCCGTAAGATCGGCCGAAAAACAACGGATAAAGAGCTTCATACACTTCGTATAGACTGTAAAAAGCTTCGCTACCTTCTTGAGTTCTTCTCATCGATTTTTCCAAATAAAACAATAGCTCCAATAATAAGGCAACTTAAGGAGCTTCAGGAAAACCTTGGCAACTTTACCGATTTTTCAGTGCAAATCTCATTTCTTGAAAAACGCCTGGTATTAATGGAAACAGAAAAAAAACATACATTACTTGCAGCCACAACTGGCGGATTAATCGCAATCCTTTATCAGAAGCAGGAAGAAACACGCCGGAAATTTCACGATACCTTCAGAGGTTTCGATGATGAGCAAACCGCGAAGTTCATGCATGAACTCTTAACCTTCCGGAAAGAAAATGAAAACAATAGCACTCTATAGCATCAAAGGAGGTGTTGGTAAAACCGCAACTGCTGTAAACCTCTCCTATCTTGCTTCCCTGCATACTTCTCCGACACTCATTTGCGACCTTGATCCCCAGGGGGCAAGCTCATACTACTTCAGGATTGCGGCTTCAAAAAAGTACAATAGCGAAAAGTTTCTCAAGGGAAGCAACAAAATATACAGCAACATCAAGGCCACTGATTTTGAGCATCTTGACCTGCTCCCATCAGACTTTTCGTACCGGAATCTCGATATTGAACTTTTCGAAGAAAAAAACCCGAAGAAAAAACTCAAAAAAAACATCAAGGAACTGAGCGAAGAGTACAAGGTTATTTTTTTTGACTGCCCGCCAAACTTGACCCTGCTCTCCGAAAGTGTTTTTGCCGCTTCGGATGTTATCCTTGTTCCCATGATCCCGACAACACTCTCCATCCGCACCTACAACCAGCTAAAAGAGTTCTTCGAAACGCATAACCTTGACAGCTCGAGAATCCGGCCATTTTTCACCATGGTGGAAAAACAGAAGAAAATGCACCGCGATATTCTCAGCGAATTCCGCAACTACCCGAATTTTCTCTCACAAACAATACCCTACAGTTCGGATGTTGAGAAAATGGGGATCTACCGGGCACCGATCCATGCCGTCTCGCCGAACGCTCCGGCGGCAAAAGCCTATAAAGCTCTCTGGGAAGAGCTTGAGGCGATCCTTGATAAAACTGACAGTGTATATTGACCGTTGAAGGTCCTTCATTCACGGCAAGGAGGTTAGCTCGCGACTGATCGGATTTACGAAGTATATGAGATACCCCGGATACATTCATCAGTATTCGTCTATCGACTGAAAAGGTAGAGGCCTTGTATGAACACTCTGCGAAACATAACCGTCGAAGCGGCAGGAACCACTCCCGCCGGAATGCGGCAGATTGAACTGATCGAACGAAAGGGAACCGGACATCCGGATACCATCTGCGACTCTATAATGGAGTCAGTATGCCTGAGACTCTGCCGGGAATATATTGAGCGAACCGGACAAATCCTGCATCACAACATCGACAAAGGGCTGCTGGTAGCCGGAAGAACCGTTGTAAAACCTGGTGGCGGCCGTGTGCTGGAGCCGATGAAGATCATTTTCGGCGACAGGGCAACCACTAATTTCAGAGGAGTGCACATCCCTGTCGGCGAAATCGCAGAAGAGGCAGCAAAAAACTGGCTGAAAAAGCACCTGCGCTTTGTCGATCCTGATATCCATGTACGATTCCAGAACGAGATCAAACCCGGCTCGGCAGAGCTTACCGACCTGTTTGAACGCAGCGTAATCGGAGCAAATGACACCTCTGTCGGAGCTGGCTATGCGCCGCTCAGCAATGCCGAAAAAGTTGTGCTTGAGATTGAACGCTATCTCAACTCACCGGGATTCAAGCAGGCTTTTCCTGAGACCGGTGAGGATATCAAGATCATGGGGTACAGAAACCGCAACCACCTCACCCTTACCATTGCCATGGCTTTTGTTGACCGCTTTATCACCTCTCCCGCACACTATTTCGAACGTAAAGCCGCAGTGCTTGACGCCGTGCAGCACGTTCTTGCAGCAAAGAGCTTACCTTTCAGTGAAATAACCGTTGAACTCAACACACTCGACGACCCGACGAGGGGTGAAGGCGGTATCTACCTGACGGTGCTCGGCACCTCGGCAGAGGGCGCTGACGGAGGAGAGGTCGGACGCGGTAACAGGGTAAACGGGCTTATCGCATTCGAGCGACCCCTCACTCTTGAAGCGGCTGCCGGTAAAAACCCGGTCAGCCATGTCGGAAAAATCTATTCTGTGCTTGCCTCTGAAATTGCCCGGCGCATCTACCATGAAGTGGCCGGTATAGAGGATGTTTCGATCCTGCTCTGCAGCCAGATCGGAAAACCGCTCGATCGCCCCCTTGCCGCTTCAGCCCGAATCATAACCGGTTGTGATGTCACCGTGGAAGCGGTAACGGATGAGGTCACTGCCATTATCGACACCGAACTCGCCAACATCACAACATTCACCGACCGTCTTGCTCACGGTGAATTCCCGATATGCTGAAGGGTACCTGAAAAAAATATGAGCTCTCTTTCACTCCTCCTGCGTACATTGAAAACCGGTTCAGAGTTTGCCTGCGCGCTCTTAAACCCCGTAAAAACCGCTTCTTGAAGAAAAACACTGATGGAACACGCACAGAAAAAACAACAGGTGGCTATAAGCTCGGTCGTGGCAAGCCTCCTGCTTACGGCAATGAAGCTCATCGTCGGCGTGCTTACCGGCAGTATCGGAATCATCTCCGAAGCCGCACACTCCGCGCTTGACTTCGGAGCAGCTTCACTCACCTGGTATGCTGTCAGAATGAGCGGTAAACCCGCCGACAGCAAACACCACTATGGTCACGCGAAGGTGGAGAGTGTCTCCGCACTGATTGAAACAGGACTGCTTGTTGTGACCAGTGCATGGATTATCTATGCCGCCATTGAGCGGCTCATAGCCGGAACAACAGAGGTTGAGGTCACCTGGTACGCCTTTGCCGTGATGGCCATCTCCATTGTCGTTGACATCTCCCGATCAATAGCCCTGAAAAAGGTGGCAAAAGAGACCGGCAGCCAGGCGCTTGAGGCCGATGCCCTGCACTTCAGCTCCGACATTCTCAGCTCGGCCGTCGTTATCCTCGGCCTTGTTTTTGTCTCACTCGGCATCGTCTGGGCCGATGCGGTTGCCGGTATTGCCGTGGCTCTGGTCGTGCTATGGGCGGCGTTCCGTCTCGGCAAAGAGACCATCGATGTCCTGACCGATGCTGCACCTGAAGGACTTGCGGACCGGATTGAAGAGATGACCATGAGTGTCGCCGGAGTAATCGCCATTGACAAACTGAGGGTAAAACCAAGCGGACCGCAGGTATTTGTGGAGATGGGTGTCAGTGTCAACAGGACACTTTCTGTTGAAAAAGTTCAGAAAATCTGTGCCGAAATCGAGCAGAAGGTGCGTGAAGAGTTCACCCTGGCCGATATGATCATCAACACCCGCCCGATTGCTCTGAACAGCGAAACCATCGCCGAAAGGGTGCATGTGATCGGCCTGAACCACAACCTGCACGCCCATAACATTTCGACCAATCTTTCGGAGCAGAAAAAGTTTATCACGTTTGATGTCGAAATCGACCAGAAGCTTACCATAAAAGAGGCTCACGATACCGTAAGTGCGCTGGAAGAGGAGCTGCACCGGGAGTTCGACGGAGAGCTTGATATCTGCATCCATCTCGACCCGCTCCGCAACGAGGAACACAGCACCACCGCCCTCTCAGACGGAGCGGAAACCGTTGTACGCGAAACAATCATTGCGGTCTCAAAAACTATTGAAAAAATTCAGGATGTACACGACATCCAGATCCGCAAATCCGACACCGGCAAGCTCTTCATCACCCTCCACTGCTCATTTGACGATGAAGCACTGCTTGAGGAGGTACACTCACTCACCAGCCAGCTTGAAGGCGCTATCTACCACTCCCTGCCCTATGCCTACAGGGTTATTATCCACGCGGAACCCCTCTACGGCTGACACATGAGAAACCGCCGCAAAAAGTCCGGAAGCAGCAACAAGGAGCTGTATGGCGCGTAAAAAAAGGGCCGAACCGGGATTTTCGGAGTTCATTACACTCACGGCTCTGATGATGTCACTCGTCGCCCTTTCGATTGATACCATGCTGCCTGCGCTCGCTGATATCGGCAAGGAGCTGGGTGTCCATGATGAGAATGCAAACCAGCTCATCCTCTCCATACTCTTTCTCGGCATGGCCTCCGGCCAGTTGCTCTACGGCCCGATATCCGACAGCACCGGACGCAAACCGGCGATCTATCTGGGATATGCTCTCTTCATCACCGGCACTCTCTTCTCGCTTGTCGCCCAAAACTTTCCGGTCATGCTTGCAGGCAGGTTCCTCCAGGGATTCGGAACAGCAGGCCCCCGCATTGTCTCCATTGCAATTGTCCGCGACCGGTACGAAGGCAGTTCCATGGCCCGTGTCATGTCATTTGTCATGACCGTCTTTATTCTGGTGCCGATTGTCGCCCCTGCTATCGGGCAGGGAATAGTACTGCTCTCCGGCTGGCGTGCAATCTTCGGCACCTTTCTCGTTTTTGCACTCCTCTCGCTTGTCTGGTTTGCACTCCGCCAACCCGAAACCTTGAAGCCGGAAAACCGGATTCCTTTCTCGTTTAAACGGATGACCGCCACAATCCGCTCGATTCTTAAGAACCGCAGCGCACTCGGTTACACCGTAACCGCCGGTCTTGTATCCGGTTATTTTCTCGGTTACCTGAACTCGGCACAGCAGATTTTTCAGCAAGTGTATGCTCTCGGCACTCTTTTTCCGCTCTGTTTTGCCGCTCTGGCACTCTCGATTGGCGGCGCATCATATGTCAATGCCCGGCTTTTACTGCATCACACCATGCAGTCACTCTCCAGAAAGGCGCTCCTGACCATCGGCACCATGTCGGCATCTTTCCTCCTCCTGATACTGCTGCAGGAGAACCATCCTCCCCTCTGGCAGCTCATGCTCTACCTGTTTCTCACCTTTTTCAGTACCGGCATTCTTTTCGGCAACCTCAATGCTATGGCCATGGAAACCCTCGGCAGCATTGCGGGTATCGGTTCCGGTATTGTCGGGTCACTCTCGACCTTTATTTCACTCATCGTCGGCACCGCTATCGGCCAGAGCTACAACGGCACCGTACTCCCCCTGACATTCGGGTTCTTCATACTCAGTCTCATTTCACTCGGAGCCATGCAGTGGGCAGAAAAAGAAAAACAGCTATCTTGATAGCAAGAAAAGAGATGCAGAGAAAACTGAAACATGAACGAAAAGAGGCATAACCATGAGCGAAAGAGTGACCGTCGCGTTTGATGTTTATGGCACCCTGATCAATACTCACGGCCTGATCGGCATGCTTCAACAGCATGTCGGCAGTAACGCCGCGCCTTTTTCAAGGCTTTGGCGGGAGAAACAGCTTGAATACTCATTCCGTCGCGGCCTGATGCAAAAATACCGCGACTTTGGTATCTGTACAGCGCAGGCGCTCGATTATGCCTCTCTCGCCTTCGGCGTCGCTCTCACAGAACAAGAAAAAGAGGACCTGCTCAGTGCATACAGAGCACTGCCCGCTTTTGACGATGTAATAAGCGGGCTTGAGGTTGCAAAAGATGCAGGATTCCGGCTCTTTGCCTTTTCCAACGGAACAGCATCCGATATCGCACGGCTGCTCGACCAGGCAGGAATAGGCCGTTACTTTCTTGACATTATCAGTGTCGATGAGGTGCACTCCTTCAAACCCGATCCGGCAGTTTACCGCCACTTTCTCGACCGGTCATCCTCACAAGCCACAGAGAGCTGGCTGGTGTCAGCAAACCCGTTTGATGTCATTGGTGCCAGAGCCGCAGAGATGCATGCCGTATGGCTCCAGCGCTCCCCGGAGATGCTCATGGACCCCTGGGAAATACAACCGACATTGACCATCAAAAGCCTTGCGGAACTACAGGAAGTCATAACCTCCCGGCAAAACAGATGAACCATCACATTGGTCAATAATGTGCTTTTAGCCGTTCATGCAGATGCCGGAAACTTCCCCGCCACTTATCCTGAGATGCTTGAGCTCAATCCGCTGTCATTGGTTACGGCATACCGAAGCAGCCATAAACGGCAACTGAGAATTTAATGCTGCGGGGAGCGATTTCTGCCCTCACCTCTGCTCACCAGAAGAGTAAGAAGTGCAGCCAGAAGAAGACTGGCGGAAAATAGAGCGAGAACAGGCGACATCCTCCCTCCTGTTGCATCGCGAATGATTCCAGCCATCTCGGGGCTGACATAACCAGCAATATTGCCAAAAGAGTTGATGATGGCGATTCCTGCCGCTGCCGCACTACCGGCCAGAATTGATGGTGGAAGCGACCAGAAGCAGGAGAGGGCCGACATGATGCCTGCGGTAGCAACAGAAAGAGCTGCTATACCGTACCATCCTCCGGCAAAAGGCATGGCACTGAGCGCAAAAGCGGCAGATCCGATGAGGCAGGAGAAAGCAATATGCCAGCGACGTTCACCGGTCAGGTCGGAATGAACACCGTTGATCACCATGACCACCGCAGCACTCAGCCAGGGGATGATGGATATCCAGCCTATCAGGGATTCATCAGCGGTAATGCTCTCCCTTATGATTTGCGGAAGCCAGAAAGAGATACCGTAAAGCCCCATCACGATAGAGAAATAGAGCGCACTGAGCATCCAGACCTCCGGCATTCCGAACGCATCCCTTACGGTATATGCCGGCCTGCCTTCTGAAGCTGTCCGGAGTTCATCATCGGCAAGCCGCTTCGTCAGAAGCTCTCTTTCCGGGGCACTCAGCCACACGGCATCGTCAGGAGTGTTGTCAAGATAAAAAAGCACACAAAGGCCCATCAGTGCCGAGGGGACTCCTTCAAGGATAAAGAGCCACTGCCAACCCTGAAGAGATCCCACTCCGTCCATTGTTTCAAGTATAACTCCCGAAACAGGGCCACCTGCAACTCCGGCAATGGCAACTGCTGTCATGAACCACGCCACCATTCGGGCACGGTACTCCGAAGGAAACCATGTGGTGAGATAGAGAATGATTCCGGGAAAAAACCCGGCTTCAGCCACACCGAGAAAAAAACGCAGGAGATAAAAAATCGGTTCGCTGGATACAAAGAGCTGCATCGAGGCAATCACTCCCCAGGTAATCATGATACGCGCTATCCAGATGCGTGCTCCGACTTTCGAAAGAATGATGTTGCTCGGCACTTCGAAAAGGAGATAACCGATAAAGAAAATTCCGGCGCCTGTTCCATAGGCCGTATCGCTGAAGCCCAGATCACTGCACATCTGAAGTTTGGCAAAACCGACATTGACCCTGTCGAGATAGGCGAGAATGTAGCAGATAAACAGAAAGGGGATCAGATGCAGGGCCACTTTGTCATAGGTTGCTTTTTCAAAGGCAGTTGACAAAGACTCGCTTGAGCTGCTCATAAAAAATGTACACCCGTTTTAGAGAGGCTACAGCGCCCTGTTCAGAAAATCAATCATCGGTTTTGATGCAAGAAAGGTATCGGCAAGATGCTTTACAAGGGAAGAATCAGTCACCTCCCTGTCGGAAAGAAACTGCTGGGTGTAGTATCCCTTGAACTTGAGATACTCAACGGCGGGATTGGTGGCTTCATACCCTTTCGGCGGCCGCTTCAGAGCGCCCGAAGGCTCAACACCTTTCGGAAAACGGGAGATGAACTCTTTTTTTGAAATAATGGAGTGCCACTCACTGAAATGCCGGTCGATTTCACCTCTCAACAGATCGAGCACCGCCGGTTCCGGCATATAGATTCCACCCCCGATAAACGATTCTCCCGGTGCTATGTGAAAGTAATAGCCGCCAAAAGGAGCTTTCCTGCCTCCCCTGTTGATAAAGGCAAAAAAGTTGGTTTTGTAGGGTGACTTGTCCTTTGAAAAGCGGACATCGCGATTGATGCGCATGATACACGACTTCGGATCGAGGTGTGACCCGGCAATATCTTTATCGAACTCGCCGATCGCCAGAATAAGCTTCACCACCGTATCAAGAAACTCGCCATAGGCATGCTGATACTCTTTTTTGTGAAGCTCAAACCACCCCCGGTCATTGTTCAGTTTCAGCTCCCGGAGAAAATCAAGCGTTGCGTTGGTGATCATACGAAGAGAAATTAAGCGGTGTGATAAAATATAACGATAAAGTTACACACCCTTTTCTATTCCTGAAAGATCTAAAAATCCGGGAACAGTGAATCACTTTTGCCAGTAACAACTCCTGCGTTTCCAGAGTCTGATCCCATACACGTCCGTCAAATGTGTGTTACCGGATTTCTTTTTCTTTACTTTGTTGTTCTTATCAACACCAACACTCAAAAAGGAAACTGAATCATGGCGGAGGAGCGATTTTCCATAACCATCAGGGTGGAGCCGGAGGATATCGACATGCTTGGTCATGTCAACAACGTGGTCTATCTGCGCTGGGTGCAGGAGGCGGCAATGGCGCACTGGAGCACCATTGCACCGGAGGATGAGCAGGAGAAGCTTATCTGGGTAATACGACGTCATGAGATCGATTACAAACGGCCTGCCCTGTTGGGTGATACGGTTCTGGTACGCACATGGATCGGCAACGCCTCACGGTTTGAATTCGACCGCCACACCGAAATCCTCCATGCTTCCAGCCTTCGCCCGCTGGCCATTGTCAGAACAGTCTTGTGCCCCATTGACCGCAAAAGCGGTCGCCCGACCGATGTCAGCCCGGCCATCAGGGAACTCTTTTCTGTGGAGTCGATGAAGTAACTATCGAACTCACAGCAGAGTACCGAAGAGAACTATTCTCAAAAAGCCATTGTTCATGACGTTTGTTGAAACAATCGTTGCAGGGTATCCTTCATGCTCGTACATTGAAATACAAAGGGCTTCTGTTTAGTAAAGATATCTGTGATAAATGAGTTGCGGAAAGCGTGTAACTGACAATAGCACTATGGAACAACATTCAAGCGAGATATCCCGGCTCAAGTGTGGAGAGACTCTTGTGAATCTTGCCTTTCTTCCTGACGATGTCGTAAAAGTTAGCGGAAAAATCCTGATAGATGCCCCGATAGAGTATGTCTGGAAAGCCCTGACTGATTATGACAATCTGAACAGAACCTTGCCGAAAGTGGTCGCAAGTACTGTTGTTGAACGCAAGGGCAATGAGGTGGTGCTTGACCAGACCGGAAGAACCGGAATCTTTTTTTTCGAAAAAACCGTTAATTTTCGGTTGCGATTGAGAGAGGAGTACCTGAAAAACGTCACTTTCGAACAGGTGGAGGGTGATTTCAGCATCTACCGCGGAGAGTGGAATGTTGAAACCTCTGATACCCTGAAAGGAACCATACTCTCCTACCATGCGGAGATCAAACCGCTTTTTTTTGCACCGCCGATTCTTGTAAGCTTTGTTCAGTGGCAGGATATGCCGGGAATACTCAGAGCGCACAAAAAAACGGCTGAGGCTCTGTCTGCCGAAGCTGCCTGAAGCGGCACCCGGAGCGAAATGGAACTGTTTTACTATTCAATCATTCAGCATAGCCATAAATTATGATCACCAGTAAACCCGTATGTGTCACCGGAGCCTCCGGATTTATTGCCGCATATATCGTCAGGGATCTGCTCCGGGAGGGCTACAGGGTAAGGGGTACCGTTCGCAAAAGCGCTGAGAACTATCCCTTTCTGCTCAATCTGCCGGGAGCTGAAGAACGGCTTGAACTGGTAAAGGCTGATCTGCTTCAGGCGAATGCCTATGACCGGGCGGTTGAGGGATGCGACTATGTTATCCATACCGCAAGTCCCTACGAGATCAATGTCAAAAATCCCCAGGAGGATCTGGTTGATCCGGCCGTGAACGGCACGGAGAGTATACTGCAAAGCTGCATGAAATCAGGCGGTGTCAAAAGGGTGGTGTTCACCTCCTCGATTGCCGCAATCACCGATGAGCCGGAGAGCTCAAAAGTCTTTACCGAAAAAGACTGGAATACCATGTCTTCGCTTGATCGCCACCCCTACCAGTACTCCAAAACCCTTGCCGAACGGGCAGCATGGGATTTCATCATGCAGAAAAAACCGGCTTTTGATCTGGTCGTTATCAATCCCTTCATGGTGGTAGGCCCTTCACTCGGCCCTTCGCTCAACACCACGAACCAGATCATCCGCGACATCATGACCGGCGTCTATCCCGGCATAATGGATATCAACTGGGGTTTTGTCGATGTTCGCGATGTGGCCAAAGCACATCTGCTTGCCATGTCGAACGGAGCTGCAAGCGGTCGTTATCTCTGTTCCGGAGATGCCATGCACATGCGTGACCTTGTCGCACTGCTCAAATCTTCCGGCTTCCGCAAATACGCTCTTCCAAAACTCGATCTGTCAGGAAAAGCCGGTACACTGCTCATGAAGCTGCTCTCCTTCACGCAGCCTAAAGATACCGGAACCTATATCCGCACCAATGTAGGCCGTACCTTCCGCTATGACAATGCAAAAATCCGACGGGAACTTGGAATCTCCTTCATGGATATAAAGCAAAGCATTATTGAGACTGTTGAGGATATGGTTAAATGGGGACATCTGCCAAAACGATGACATGATAAACGTGATGATAAATGCAAGCTAACGATGAACATACCGGAGATACCATGAAAAAACTCATCTCAACGACACGATGGGTCACGATGCTGCTCATGATTGCGCTACACTCTTCTGTTTCCTCTGCGGCACTCCCGCTGCCCGGCACACCGGTCTCTTCCGACACGCTCTCCATGGCCCGGACAATGCTGCTCAACGGGAAAATTATTGTTTCACTGTCACAGCTTGAAAATGGTGTAACCGGCGTCAGGGGTGATGTCTACATTGCCGCCCCCCCTGAAACCGTCTGGGCCGTCATTACAGACTATAACAATCACAAAAATTTTGTCCCTGGTGTGCTTGACAGCGGCATTATTTCAGACACTGGCAGTGAGAAGGTGATGTTTGAAAAAGGGAAATCCGGACTCTTTGTTTTCAGCAAGACGGTTAATGTTAAAATGAGAGTCTGGGGAGAGAAGCCAAAGCGGCTGAATTTCGAGCAGATAACCGGCGACTTCAAGGTCTATCACGGAGAGTGGCTGCTGCTTGTCTCACCTCCCGACAAGGGGACCTTTCTGACCTACAAGGCTGAGGTAAAGCCCGATTTTTTTGCCCCCGGCTTTGCCGTACGAAATGTTCAGAAAAAAGAGTGCCCGTTAATGCTTTCGGCCATGAAAAAGCGGTCTGAATCATTAACCTCTCTTGCCATAAAGAGCCAGTAATCCTCTTTTCACCGAAGCAGTAATGTCAGCGGCAAACCTTTAAAAACAGTCCGGTCAGGGAGCTGCCGGGCACGCTGTACCACCCGGCGCTTCTTCATGATATCCGGCCAATGACGGAGAGTGTCACCGAAGGCACGCCACACGGCGCCCGATTTTGCCAGACTGCCGGGAAACTGGGTCAGATAAAACAGCGCAGCTGCCACTTCAAGAAGTAACCGAAGCGGCAGCACCAGTAAAAGCCCAGGGATACCGAGGTTCTTGAGCAGCATCGCGATGTTGTTGCGGTGGTTGAAATAGATCTTTTCGGCTGAACCGCCGGGGAGCGACGCCCCCCCTTCATGCAGTATGATTGATGAAGGGACCGACCTGATAGTGTAACCGGAAAGCTTCATGCGCCAGGAGAGATCGATCTCCTCCATCTGCATGAAAAACTCCCCGTCAAACCCACCAAGCTCTTCAGCCAGCGATCTGTTGACAAACATGGCAACTCCGGAAGCCCAGAAAATCTCCCTGCCATTATCATACTGGCCCCGATCCATCTCAATTGCCGAGAAGGTTCGGCCAAAACACCAGGGATAACCGAGCCGATCGATCATCCCTCCGGCAGCTCCTGCGTAATCAAATACCTTTTGCCCCTTTTCGAAGGCCTTCATCGAAAGGATTTTCGGCTGGAGCGCACCGGTACGGTCATCTTCACGTGCCGCCGTCACAAGCTGATCAAGCCAAAGCGGGTCATGACGGGTATCATCATTCATAAAAACCACATAGTCCGCTGTGGAGTGCTTAAGCCCCTCATTGCACCCTCCGGCATATCCCCTGTTCTCTCCGAGACGCACAAGACGGGCATTCCGGTAGCGTTTCACCATAAACACAAGCCCTGCCTCTGTGCCCCCGTTATCAACAACGATGATCCCCATCGCCGGATAGCGGGTCTCAGCAAGCGAATCAAGACAGCGCTCAAGCATGTCACGCCGTTTGAAATGGGGAATGATGATATCGACCGACGGGAGATGTGGTACAGATGAGGTCATGAAGGGATTTTGAATGTTGGATTCCGGATTGTGAATTAAAAAACAACAATAGGCAAACCCCGAACCAGATCCCTCTCTTCGATCGGAATGACAATGCCTGTAAGGTAAACAGAGAGGTTCGCCCCCTTTTGCGATCCAAAATTCAGAATCGAAAATCCGGAATTATCGTAAGGCGTTCCAGAACTCCCGGGCAAGACGGGCACTCTCTGCTGGGGTTGAGGCCGGAGCGATATGCTGCAGGAGCGCGGTGCCTACAACGGCCCCATCAGCCAGACTCCACATGTGCTCCACCCTTGCCCTGTCGCGGATGCCGAATCCGACGACAAACTTTTTCCGCGCATGGAGCCGCACCCGTTTCAGGTACTCATCCACGGCAGCTTCAGTTGACGCATCGGAAAGCTTGGATGTTCCGGTTGTTGCATTGACGGCCAGACAGTAGGAAAAATCGGTCGAAAGCGAATCAATCAGCTCAATCCTCTCCGGAGGGGTAACCGGTGAAACAAGAAAAACCACCGTCAAACCGAGATCTTTAGCCTTTTGAAGAAAAAGAGCCGCCTCCTCGGGAGGAAAGTCGGGTATAAGCAGCCCGTCTACTCCCGCCAGAGCCGCATCCTGAAGAAACCGGTCTATCCCGTATGCGATGATGGGGTTGCAGTAACCCATCAGCAGAATCGGGGCTGTAATCTTCCGGCACCCCTCTCCCTGGCGGGCATGACGCACCAGTTCAAGCAGACGCTTGATGGTAACCCCGTTTTTGATCGCGGTGTGAGCCGCCTCCTGGATCACCGGCCCGTCCCCGATCGGATCGGAAAAAGGCATGCCAAGCTCGATGATATCGGCTCCGCTCTCTTCGAGCGCCTCAAGCACCGGAAGCGTGGCACCCGAAACCGGAAACTCGGGCATATAGTAGGCAATCAGCAGTTTTTCATCCCGCTGCAAACGGAGGGTAATTCTGTTGTGGTGCATAGAGACGAAACAGGTCAGAGCAAAAGTTTTGGAATAACAAACAGATCAAGCAGCATGGAGAGCATGGTGATCATATGCACCAGAACGCTCCCCCATACATTGCGGGTTTTAAGAACAAGATAACCACCGAAAATCCCTATCGGAAAGGCCATCATAGCCATCAGTGCGCGCTCTTTCATGCCGACAGGAGCAACCGCAAAGTGGTTTACAACATAGAAGATGGCGGTCAGAAACACCGTCAGATGTTTGTTAAAGCCTTTCTCAATCATTGAGGAGAGCATGATGCCGCGCCAGAGAAACTCTTCGGCAAAAACAAGCACCGGAAAAAGAAAGAGCAGTGAACGGTTGACAAGAATGTTCTCCATCTCCATCATCGGCGCTCCGCCGTTTTTGTAGTAGAGAAGCGTGTTCATGATATCCATTCCAAAAAGCACCAGCCCCACAATACCCCCCCATAACAGGGATTTACGGAGATTGCCACCGGCAAGAAACATCGACTCCCATTCGCCATATTTTTTGCCACGATACAGCACAAGGCCTATTGAACCGATAACATAGAGAAAGAGTGCGGGCCACTCAAGAAGCGGTGTAAAATGGCCGACAAGACCAAGAATCCAGATCATTGCCATAAGCGCAAATGACTGGGTAAACCGTGCATTGAGTGACTCCAACTCAGACGATGAGGAAAAAGCTTTTACAGAACTCATGGTTGAACTGATTTATTGATGATGACGACTTTAACAAATCACAAAAAAGAGATCTCTTCCGACTTCGTCGGGATGACAAAACCATATCTACATCTTCAGGGCACCGCTATAAATTGTCGTGAGCGTTTTGAGTACGAGACGGACGGAGCACAGAAACCGGAATGTACACACAGTACTTGAGGATTTCGAGCACCGCCCAACGAAGTAATCAAATCGCGGAACAAATTGATAGTGGTGCTGCCTAAATATACCGAGGCCTTGCTTCATAATCAATCGGATCACGTACGCCAACCAGTTCGAAAGCCCTGAGCCTGCGTGCACAGCTGTCGCAGACTCCGCACGCCCTTCCCTCACTTTTGTAGCATGACCAGCTGTAGGCAAACGGAACATCAAGCAGCATGCCCCGGTGAACAATATCCGACTTCTGCATCTCGATAAGGGGAGTCACTATTTCAATAGTTGTTTCAGGTTTGGTCCCGAGAGCAATAACCTGGTTGAATGCCTCATAAAAGATTTTTCGGCAGTCGGGATAGCCGGAAGAGTCCTCTTCGACCGCTCCGATAAATATCCGGTTGGCCCCGATCACCTCTGACCAGCTCACTGCCATGGAGAGGAAATTGGCATTACGGAAAGGCACATAACTGGTGGGGATTTCCGATCCCTGAAGGTCGGCTCCGCTAACCGGCATGGAGAGATCGGTCAGTGATGAACCACCGATCCTTGCAAGAAAATCGGCATCAACTTCAAGACGTCGATCAATATTGTAGTGATTACAGATATCACGGAATGAAGCAAGCTCCTTGTGCCACGTTCGCTGTCCGTAATTGACATGCATGGCCGCCAGTTCGAACCCATGTTCATGGGCCATCGCCGTAGTGACAAGGCTGTCCATACCTCCACTTAACAAAACAACGGCTCTCATGGCTGATTAAAAATAGGGTTGCACCAAAATTTTCTGAAAGGTATAAAATTCTTTTGGATTGAGATGATACACACCATAAAAAAAGCCACCCCGATATTGCTTCGGGATGGCTTTGCCACTAACCGGGCCTTATTGCTTCAAATCCCGATAAAAGTTCTCGTGTGGCCCAACAGCTTCAAGGTAGACCAGCCGAACACTCTCATCCAGCGAATAGCCAAGTAAATACAACTGGCCTGAGCTGCGAAACTTGTAAACATACAATGCAGCCAGATCACCCTTCTTTCGTTCTCCGATGTCTGGGCTTTGCCGTACCTTTTCAACGGCACTATCTACATCAGCAGCGGTGTTGTCATGAAGCTTTTTGTATTGTCGAGCAAATCTGCGCGTTTGCCTTACAGACAAGGTCATTGCCTTGCACTCCTTGGTACAAACGGTGTAGAGAGTTCTCTCGGCTCGGCCAATGATGCCAGCGACTCGGCTACAAAACTGACCGGTAAATCAGGGTTGTCAAGCGCAGCCCGACCTACCCGTGCCCAAAACTCGATCTGACCCGAAATAGAACGATGCTCCAGTACAGCGTCTTGCTTGGCCTGTTCGTAAAGCTCCTTGTTGATTCTGATCGATGTGCTTACCAACATCCTGAAAACTCCTCTTTTTCTTGACTACATTTGTGGTAGAAGTATAGCTATTATTTTTTGAACATCGAAATATTCCACCATTCCAACTATCGTATCAATCGTTCGAGAAGAAGATCCTGAAGATTTCTTCTGCCATCAAGAACACAGTGAATAAAAACCTTGCGATCCAGAATCCGATAAATAATCCGATACGGCTTGTAATGAAGTTCACGATACTCCAGAACACACACCCGTTCCAGTTCGGGTGGACGATGTCCCCGGTCAGGAAATTGGCAAAGGCTCAGACAAGCCTCCTGCAGCGCATCAAGAAGAGTGGATGCTCTTTCAACCGAATCGAAACGAGCAACATATTTCCAGATATCGAGAATATCTGCCTCTGCATCATCACTCAGAAAAACATCATACCTCATAACTCCTGATGATTTGAAATCTGCTGTCTGATCAACCCAAACGATTCACTGACAGGCTTATACCTTCCCTGCTCAATACTCTGAGAACTTTGAGCCAGTATCTTCAATAAAGCGAGACTTTCCTGGGTCTCTTCGTAGAGATGAACATCCTGCACAATTACCTTCGCTTCTCCGTTATGCGTGATAATCATGGTTCCTCTATTGGCTGAAACTTCCCGAATAACTTCAGATGCGTGAGTTTTCAAAAAGCTGATGGGCTTGATGGATGTACTGTATTTCATAAGAGCTACCACTATGCGACCATAATAAAGACTTTATAATGGTTAAGGTAATCATTGATCATAAATAAAAAAAGCCGGGAACAACGCTGTTGCCGTATCCATTTTAGCGGTTGCATGTTCAGTGTTTATGCTGTAAATAGAGTCAGGCATCACCCTCTGAGGGATATGAACGTGCAGGCAAACAGGCACAGAATCCGATGCGCTAACAGGTAACGGTTAAAAACCATGATTACCAGCAAATATATCCGCATGCGCATGATTACAGCACTGCTGCTGTTACTCTCCGGGTGCGCATCAACTAACCTGACCGGAAATGCAGAATACCTGAAACCGCCGGTTCAGGCCTTTTACGCAACCAACCGCAACCATGCCGGGCAGGCAGAATCCGGTCAAAAATATGGCGCTGAAAGGAGCATGATGAGCTATGGCATAGCAGAGGTAGCCATACCTCAGGACCACCGGATCGGCAGAGTGATTCACGCAACCTTTGACAAAGATAAACACCGGGAAATCGACTATCTCCAACTGACGGAGCTCAACAGGGAAGAGCTTCTGAACAATCTGACAAAAACGGTGGCGGCCTGCGAAGAGAAGTCCCTACTAATCTATGTGCACGGGTTCAACATGACATTCAATGAGGGCGCTCGGGGAATCGGACAGATTGTGAGCGACCTTGATTTCAAGGGATCTTCACTCTTCTTCAGCTGGCCATCACGGGACACATCAACAGCTATGAGGACGACGAAGCCGGGATTTTATGGGCTGAAAAAGATCTGGTGAAGGTTCTTGAGGAGGTCGCCCTGCGTTCAGAATCGAAAACCATCTACCTCATGGACACAGCCTTGGCGCTACGGGGGCTGTCGCGTGCATTAC
>NZ_AASE01000009.1 GCF_000168715.1 Chlorobium ferrooxidans DSM 13031
TCCTGACTGGGAGACCGGTGTTGCCATAGCTGTTGAGGGCATAACCGAGAGACCGAGAAGTGCGGCTCCGAGAGCAAGGGTGCGAAGAGTTTTGCTGTTTTTCATGATCGTATCCTGTTTGGTCGTAGTTGATAATTTTGTGTTTCTAATTCTGGTATATAATGCATCAACTACCGTGCCAGAAAAACACCTGCAAACAACAACGCGACCATTCCGCCTCTCTCGAAATATCGTTATCTCTATATTTATCATTTTCTTATCGCGATTCTTCCCCGATGATTCGTTCTCACCGGTCAGAGCGTTCAGGGTTACATTAACATACCGGAGCGGTTACTGATGGAGACAATCTGTCTCACATTAATCTATCATCATCGTTTTTTGAGACATTTGGTGAGACTACCGGGCCGCTTATTGCGGTTGAATCCGTTTGCGGGAACCTCACCTGCAGAGGAGAGAGCTGCCGGCGTTCATAAACATCAAAAAGGGAAGGCTCCTGCTCATGAACCTTCCCTTTTTACTGCCCCGACTCTTTATTAAGAACCGGTGCGTTTAACGTTCCTTTATCTTAGATAGTCTGTGCGGTAATCGTGAACGATCCTGTGTGCGCACCGGACTCTGTCGTGTTCGAGAAGTTGAGCGTCATCTTGACATCTCCAACGGTCTGGGTCTGGCCGGTAACACCGCGCAGCTGCGTGGTAATGGTGCTTCCTGAAACCGCTCCGCTTACTCCATTGGTTGAGGCCAGTCCGTATCCGCTCACACCGATCTTTGAGGTTGAACCGGCTCTTGTTGCTGTGAAATCAGTACCGGTAATTGATACGGTTGCTGTTCCGCTGCTTGAAAGACCGGCAATCGCCCATGCATTCTTCAGTGTGATTTTGGCGGTTGACGGGCCAACCTCTGTTGCTGAGGCCGAGAGGGTCTCTGTGGTATCACCAAGCGTGGTCCAGGTAGCCGACAACGGTGAACCGGTCTGCGATGAACTTGCCGAGGTGGCCGAGAAGTTCAGGGCAACCGCGCTGTAGTAGTGCAGAACAAGATACTCCGGCATCGTAACGGTGACCGTGGTTGTTCCCGACTGGGTTACTGCTGCTTCGGCTGATTTTGGCATTGCGCTCATAACGAGAAGTGCTGCACCCAAAGCTATAGACTTGATTGTTTTAAGGTGTTTCATGGTGTTGTTCCTTTACGTATGGTCGTTTGATTTAATTTCTCTGCATGTAATGCATCAACTCCCGTGCCAAAGATATTTCATACCGGCAACAGCAGCCGGACTCAAGTAACAAAAATGGTGATATCTCTTTTTTTAAATGGTATTTACCGGCTTTATTAACCTCCTCTCAATCAAGAGCACTGAAAACGCCCCGGCAGGGAAGATTCCGTCTCATTTAGATTATATTGTATCGTTTTATGAGACACACAGAGAGACGATAGTGAGACTGTTTGCGAGACAGAAGAGCAGGTTGACACGTTAACCTGCAAACAAAAAAAGCTCCCGGTTTTCCGGAAGCTCTCTTTTATGCGGAGAGGATGGGTGGGAAGGGTTTTCATCCCTCCCTGAAATGCAAAAACCCCGCTGGTGCGGGGTTTATTGCGGAGAGGGAGGGATTGATTCGAAGCTCTGCTTCTCACCCCGCTCTGCGGGGCGGCTCCGCTTCGGTCGCCGTCCAAATGTTCCGCATGCGCGGCCCATTTGTCGAACGCCTCTTCCCGGGTTCTCATCCCTCCCTGAAATGCAAAAACCCCGCTGGTGCGGGGTTTATTGCGGAGAGGGAGGGATTCGAACCCTCGATAGCTCTATAAGAACTATGTCGGTTTAGCAAACCGGTGCCTTCAGCCACTCGGCCACCTCTCCTGATTGTACGGCGGAGGATGAGGGACTCGAACCCCCATGGGCGTGAACCCGGCAGTTTTCAAGACTGCTGCCTTACCAATTAGGCTAATCCTCCTCGATGTTATAAAGAACAGGGACAAAGATAGTGAATACTCCTGAAAATGCCAGAAAAAAATGCGTTAACAGGATTTAATGCCTTTAAACTTCTTCTATAGGTCCTATAGGACTTATGGGACCCATAGGACCTATAAAAAAACACAATAAACACACGAATCTTTGCTTCGGTGGATTTTCTTGCTGGCGGAGAGGGAGGGATTGATTCGATGCTTTGCATCTCACCCCGCTCTGCGGGGCGGCTCCACTTCGGTCGCCGTCCAAATGGCCTGCTGAAGCCGCCCATTTGTCGAACGCCTCTTCCCGGGTTCTCATCCCTCCTCTTTTCCTCAATCTCAAATAACATGACCACACGAATCTTTGCTTCGGTGGATTTTCTTGCTGGCGGAGAGGGAGGGATTGATTCGATGCTTTGCATCTCACCCCGCTCTGCGGGGCGGCTCCACTTCGGTCGCCGTCCAAATGTTCCGCTTGCGCGGCCCATTTGTCGAACGCCTCTTACCGGGTTCTCATCCCTCCTCATTTCCTCAATCTCAAATAACACTGCCACACGAATCTTTGCTTCGGTGGATTTTCTTGCTGGCGGAGAGGGAGGGATTCGAACCCTCGAGGGCTTTGACACCCTACCCGCTTTCCAGGCGAGCGCACTAGACCAACTATGCGACCTCTCCGTATTAAAAGGCCTGCAATTTACACTCTATTTTAGATTTTCAAAAGCATTCTGTTACTGATATATCTTTCCACAAGCGGTTTTTCAGGGCTTCTCTGTCAAATCCTCTATTTTCCGGTTGCGCTTTAGCGTGATTAAGATTGTCATTCTACGCTCACTTTTTGTAAATTGGCAAAATTGATTTTGCCGCAATCCATTAACCGTGCTGCCAATGACGAAGATTCTCTATGAAGCATTGACCTTTGACGATGTTCTTCTTATCCCTGCATATTCAAGTGTTCTTCCCAAGGAAACGGTTGTTTCAAGCCGGCTCACCAAAACCATTACGCTTAAAATTCCTCTGGTTAGCGCAGCAATGGATACGGTGACAGAGTCAGATCTTGCCATAGCACTTGCCCGTTCAGGCGGTATCGGTATTATCCATAAAAATCTCTCAATAGAGGAGCAGGCTCGCGAAGTGGCCAGGGTCAAGCGGTTTGAAAGCGGCATTATCCGCAACCCCTTCACCCTCTATGAAGATGCAACCATGCAGGATGCTCTTGACCTCATGCTTCGTCACTCCATTTCCGGAATACCGGTGATTGCCCGCCCGAAATTCGAAGGCGACACTTCACAAAAACTTAAAGGGATAGTCACAAACCGGGATCTTCGCATCAAACCGGAACTGGATGCCAAGATCGCGAGCATCATGACCAGCAAAAACCTCATTACCGCCAGAGAGGATGTTGATCTTGAAAAAGCCGAAGAGATCCTGCTTTTCAACAAAATCGAAAAACTGCTCATTACCGACAGTGATGGCAATCTGAAAGGGTTGATCACCTTCAAAGATGTGCAGAAACGCAAACAGTTCCCCAATGCCTGCAAGGACAGTCAGGGTCACCTCCGGGTCGGAGCTGCCGTAGGTATCCGCGAGAACACCCTTGATCGGGTCAAGGCGCTGGTTAATGCCGGTGTTGATGTTGTTGCCGTAGATACCGCACACGGGCACAGCAAGGCGGTGCTTGACACCGTACGCTTGATCAAAAATGCCTACGCCGATCTTCAGGTTATCGCCGGTAATGTCGCCACACCTGAAGCGGTAAGAGACCTGATCGAAGCCGGTGCCGACTGTGTTAAAGTAGGAATAGGACCGGGTAGCATCTGTACCACCCGCATTGTTGCCGGTGTCGGCATGCCTCAGTTGACGGCAATCATAAACTGTGCGGAAGAGGCAGCGAAAACCAATACACCCATCATTGCCGATGGCGGTGTCAAATACAGCGGTGATATAGCCAAAGCCCTTGCTGCCGGAGCAGATTCCGTTATGATCGGAAGTATTTTCGCCGGAACCGATGAGAGTCCGGGGGAGACCATTCTCTATGAAGGACGGAAATTCAAAACCTATCGCGGAATGGGCTCTCTGGGGGCCATGAGCGAACCGGAAGGAAGCAGTGACCGCTACTTTCAGGATGCATCAAAGGAGTCGAAAAAGTATGTACCGGAAGGTATTGAAGGCCGGATTCCATCCAAAGGGCAGCTTGACGAAGTGGTATACCAGTTAATCGGCGGGCTTAAATCGGCAATGGGATACTGCGGAGTCAGGAGTATTGATGAGCTGAAAACAACCACAAAGTTTGTGCGTATTACCTCTGCCGGCCTCCGGGAGAGCCACCCGCACGATGTCAAAATCACCAAAGAGGCCCCCAACTACTCAACCTCGATGTAACGCTTCAATCTTCTGTAAGTCCTATAGGTCTCATATGACGTATAGGACTTACAGGGATTTCATTCCTCTTCGACAATACTATTTATCGTCGTTCATTCCTTCCAGCCTGTCTTCAAGGTCGGCATAGATCTCCTGCAGTTCACTGATCATATCCTGATCGGCTTTCCACATTCCCCTGCCGTGGGCTTCAAGCATGCGGCCGACAATATTCTTGATCGCCTGCGGATTCAGGGTTGCAAGGCGCTCCCTCATCTCGGGATCAAGCGCGTAGGTCTCTGCGGTTTTTTTGTAGACCCAGTCATCAACGCTTTTGGTTACCGCATCCCAGCCGAGCATATAGGTGACCCTGTTGCTGATTTCGCCTGCACCGCTGTGGCCATGCTTGAGCATCCCTTCAAACCATTTCGGATTGAGCAGTTTTGAACGGTACTCGATACGCAGCGATTTCTCGGCATCATCAACCTTGATATCGGATGTGAATGACTCCACATAATTAAGCTTGATGTCTCCCCCCTTTGTATTGCGTCGCCGTGCAGCAAGCTGCAGGGATCCGGATGAGGAGAAGTAGTGATCGATATCGGAAATACCGAACTCGGTCGAGTCCACCTGATGGACAACCCGGTCAACCGAACCGAGAAGTTTCTGAAGGATCTCGGTCTCCTTCTCCCCTTTTCTTCCTCCGCCGTAGGCACTGCTGTTGCGGCGGATAAAGAGGTCGTCCAGATCGTTTTCGGTCTCCCATGCTGAATCTTCAACCATATCATCAACATAGGTGCCATAGGCGCCCGGTGACTGGGTAAACTGACGGGCGGTTGCACTGTCAAACTCCACACCGGTAGCAAGCGCTTCATCAACATGTTTTTTGATATAGTTCATCTCATGCGGCTCATCGGCTTTGGCTGCCTCCTTGACAAGGCGGTCAAGCTGGTCCATAAGAAGACCGAAAGCATCACGGAAAATCGGGCTGAGCTGCATAAGTACATCGATTCTCGGACGACCGAGCTTTTCAAGCGGCACCAGACTGTAGTGACTGATTTTGCCGAAAGCGTCATAGGCCGGCTCTGCGCCAAGCAGCCTGATAACCACGGCAACGGCCTCACCTTTTGTTTTAATGGTGTCAAGCCCCCAGAGCACCTGGGCTATAGTCTCCGGATAGAGTCCATGGTTTTCCTCAAGATGTTTTTTGACGATGCTGTCGGCAATGAGCGTCCCGCGTTTGAAAGCAAGTTCAGAGGGAATTCTCCACGGATCAATGGAGTGAATATTGCGCCCCGAAGGGAGCACGCTTACACCGTCACGCACCAGGTCGCCGCCGGGACCTGAAGCGATGTAGCGACCGTCAAGAACACGCAAAAGCGCACTCATCTCACCGGTATTATCGCGCAGCGCGTAGAGCAGCTTGCCGCCATCCATGGTAAGCTGATCAATGAAGGGTGCGTATTCAGCCGGAAGCTGGGTGCCGCCGGTAATAGAGGCAAAAGCGCCCGCTGCATTCTTGCGGTCAAAGAATACCTGCTGTACAAAATCGCGGCACGCCTGTTCAATCCACTCGCGCATAATGATCGCCTCTTCATCTCCCTGTCTTGAGCGGAGGCTGACCTCCTCATAACTGCCGTAATGGCCGTTTTTACCGGATGATTTCATGAGAATAGTTGGCAGGGTCCTGCCATCTTCACCACGATTCTTGAGGGTTTCAGTAATCGTGATAATCTGCGACTCAAGCGGACTTGCCTCACCGAAAACATGAAGCGAGTTGGAAATAAGCCGGTTTTCAAGCTCGGCCACATAACTGTAGAGCCTGCTGACAAAATCCCCGAACCCCTCCTGCTCCCTTCTCGGGCAGTCATCGGTCAGGTTAAGCAGCTCGGCTTTCTGCATGATAGCCTCTTCAACACCTGAACCATCCATACTCCCCTCATGGGCTGTGCCCAAAAAGCGCTCGCGATAATCGGCAAGCAGCTCTTTGAGTGCCGGAAGCTCCTTGTAGAGGCCTGCACGGGCCAGTGGAGGCACCACATGGGATACCATGGTGGCAAGACCGCGACGTTTTGCAATGGTCGACTCGCTGGGGTTGTTAACCGGATAGATGTAGAAATGCGGCACCTCACCCAAAAGAGCGTCAGGCCAGCAATCACCGGTAAGACCGGTCTGGAGACCCGGCATCCATTCAACTGAACCGTGCATACCGACATGAACAAGGGCATGAGCCCCGAACTCACGGCTGATCCAGCGGTAGAAGGCTATATACTGATGGTGCGGCGTGTTCTCCTTGTCAAAGAGCAACCTCATCGGATCACCCTGAACCGCCATGCGGGGCTGTACACCGATGAAGATATTGCCGAACCGCAGGCCTCCGATAAACACATCATCCGTTCCCATGGGAACAATGTCACCGGGGAAGCCATTCCAGCGCGCCTCAATGCGCTCACGCTCCCGTGAGGAGGTGAGCTCCCTGAATTTTTCAGAATTTACTTTAAGTGCATCAGGCTTGTTCTGCTGAATCTGGTAATCGGTTGCCCGGTCAATCGCCTCAAAGAGTGCATCGGGACTCTCCGGAAGCTGTCCCACATTGTATCCTGCCTTTTTGAGGCTCTGCAGAATGGCAAAGAGTGAGCGCGGTACATCAAGCAGGGCGGCTGTTCCCTTTTTGCCAAGCCCCGGAGGATAATCATAGACAACAAACGCAAGCTTTTTATCACGGTTTTCCGCTGCCCTCAGACGGAGCCACTGCTTGGAAAGCAGTGCAAGGCGTTCGAGACGCTCATGAACGGTCTCGATCTTGCCATCCTGCAACGCACCGAGAATAACCGGACAGATTGCTCCATCCATCTCCGGAATGGCATAGGTAAAGGTCATCTGCATGGGAGAGACACCGAGCTCCTTCCAGGACTCAAACTCCTGAGTCAGGAGCGGCTGGGCAACAATATATGGCGTATCAAGCCTTTCCATGATCTCCTGACGCGCCTCTGCGGCAGTTCCCGGCTTGGTGGAACCCGCCGGTCCTCCTACAAGCCCAAACCCCATCATGTTGATCAGAAGGTCGATTTTCTCCTTGATCAGCCAGTCACGCACCAGTACATGGCCCTCTACACCCATCACAAATGCGGGAAATACATGAATTCCCTGTTTTTCAAGCACACGTATGGTATTGTCGATATAGGTCTTTTCCTGGATAAGGTGCTTCCGGAAAAAGAGAATGCTGATTTTCTGCCCCTTGTCGAAGTTTATGCCGCGTTTTTTTGACCAGTTCTTGAAACTCTTGACATCCTTGAAATAGTCCGGCGCATCAGGATGATAGAGTCCCATATTCGGAACATCAACGATCGCACCAACGGTTACCGGCTCATTGAAATATTCACGCAGAATCAGGCGGAACATGTTGGCAATATTCTCCGGAGTCGGCTGCATCCAGTAGGAGTAGACCATCAGCCAGTTCTTGAAATCCTTGGCCTTGTTGGGCACAAGCGGCAGAATGGTGCGCATGATCTTCATGAGCTTCATGTAACCGTAAAGCGCATCTTCATCACGACCCTTGACCAGCATTTTCGCCACCTTTTTCACCATATCCGGCATACCTGCCTTCCCGTCACCAACCGAATAGCTTCCGACTTTGGTGAGCGCCATGGCCTCGGGCATCGACTCAAAAATAAAGATGGTTTTCTCGTTCGTCGCAAGATCAAGCTGTTTTTTAAACCAGTCAATCTGCTCCTTGAAATTGATCATACTCATGAAAACACAGTCTGCCTCCTGAATGGCTGTTGCCGCTTCAGGGTACTGTTTTTCAAGATCAATATCACTCAACTGGGTAAGCTCGGCTTCACTGTCAAGTAGTCCCTTGATCTTTCTCCATAGGCCGGCATTGTACTGCTCAAGGCCTACAACTGCGACAATTTTACGACGATTTGACATGGCTGGATGAGGTAGGTGAAATACACATTGTGCGGTAATAATAACTGCATGATACTACTACCTTAAATGTATGAAAGTAGGGGGATAGTTCCGCATAGGACCTTTCCGGCAGAATAAGCCGGAAAGGTCTTCGGAAATCAGAAGCTTGAAACCGCCTCAACGATCTGTTCAGCTTTTGCATTCGGCAAGTAGAAATAACGTCCGCCAAGTTTCTGGGCAAGCTTGGGCGCTTCACCCCTTGAGAGGTAGTTCATCTGGGTATCAATAACAATAGCTGCAACACCATCGGCCTGAATGGAGAGCGACAGGGATTCGATCTCTTTTTCAAGCACCTCCTTGGATGCCTTTTCAGCGTCCGGTTCAAAGGCTGCCTGAAGCCCTATGTTGCCGCGTCCGTCGGTAATAAGCACAAACATCACCTGGGTGACCCCTTTGGTACGGGCCTGTTTGGCCGTCTCCCATCCGAGATAGAGGGCAGAGGCGAGCGGTGTACCGCCACCTGTCGGTAGCACGTCAAGCTCGCGCTTGGCACGATCGACGCTCTGCGAAGGAGGGAGAAGTACCTGGGCCTGTTTGCCGCGAAACGAGATCAGGGCAACCTGATCACGATGCACGTAGGCATTCTGCAGAAGACTTGCCACAGCACCCTTGGCCTGACGCATACGGTTCAGCGCCATGGAGCCGGAAGCATCAACCATAAAGATAAAGAGCGTGCCCGACTTGTCGCGGAACCGCTTGATCTTCACGTCATCCTTGGTGATGATAAGGGCTGTTTTCGGCCTGCCTGCCATCTTTTTATCCCGACGGCGGGTCTCCTGCCAGGGGGCGGCTGAAATCAGTGTCGGAATAAGCGCAACCTTTCCGCTGCGCATCTCTCCGGGCTGGGATCTTACAAAACGGCCACGCTTGTTGTTCAGCGCTTCACCGCGACTGCCGGTTGTAGCCTTCTTTTTTGATGCAAGCGAAATATTGAGAATGTTGTCAGGAAGCTCCATTTCAACAGCATCCATCATCAACTCCTCGATCATATCGGGAGTATCCTTCTGCTCCTCCTCGGCTTCGGCATCCGGAGTATCAGCCTGGGAGTTCTCATCCTCGGCTTCCGGATCCTCCGGCGGCGGCTCCTCCTGGGGTGGCATCTCTTCGGCCTCGGCTTCCCTCTCGGGCATCCGGGTGGCACGGGGAATGAGTACCAGCTTAATGGCCAGTTTCATATCCTCATCCTCAACGTCGCTGCGCTGTGCCAGAGCGGCGCTGGCCAGAGCGGTACGGACGGTAAAGATATCGACACGGTTACCCTCAACACCGAGGCTGATTGCCGTCTGAATCAGTGCCTGCACCTGCTCTTTGGTAATGGAGACATGCGGCAGCTGCTCCCTGGCGGCCTGGATAAAGCCGGTAAGCATGTTGAGTTCATCCTGAGTATCCTCCGCATCCCGCTTGCCGAGCACCGTGTTGACAATTTTTTTACGTGCGCGGTAGTCGTTCTGGGCAGTGAACGGGACAATGATCCCTATCCGGTCAAGAAGACCCATGCGGACCTCTCCGTCTGAAGGGTCGTAGGTCCCAACCAGCATGAACTTTGCCGGATGAACCTCGCTGAGACCCTCACGTTCGACAAGCACCTCGCCGCGCGAGATGGCATCCATGATGTGCGACACCGCCGAACTGTCAAGCAGACTGATGGAGTCAACATAGAGTACCCCTCCGTTAGCCTTCGAAAGCACGCCATGCTGCACAACGCGCACGCCGGTGGCAAGGGTTGCCTCAAGGTCAACACCGCCGATAAGGCGGTCTTCGGTGACGTTCAGGGGAAGCTCCACAAAGGGGGTTCCTTCGGGGAGAATATGGGCAAAGGCTCTGGCAATGGTCGATTTTCCCGACCCTACAGCCGAGGGAATCACTACACCGCCAAGAGAAGAATCAACGGCCAGAAGCATAAGCGCCTTCTTGGCCAGATCCATTCCTACAATATCGGTAAAAGCTATCATTATACTGCTTCCGCTTCTCCAAGGACTTTAGCGATCTCGCGATCAATTTTTTCACCGGCATCAAGGGTTTCAAGCGGATCCTTGCGCAGACGGTGGCGCAGGCAGAGACCGGCAATCTCCTTGACATGCTTCATGGTTACTACCTTCTGACCGAGGAAAGCTGCGTGGGCATGGGCGGTACGGGTGATGGTGAGCTCACCGCGGTGACCGTCAATGCCGAGGTTCATACAGAGCCTTGCAATATCGGTCAGTACACTGTCATCCATGGTAACTTCAGGAAGCAGCTCTTTTGCCTGCTGGATCTTTTTCTGAAGCTTCTGCTGCTCGCGGTTGTACTTTTTCATAAAAGCGTCCGGATCATCATCGAACTCACGACGGCGCTTGACAATATCAACCCTCTTGGCAACATCAAGAATCGTGATGATGCGGGCATGAAGGCCGAAACGGTCGAGAAGCTGCGGGCGGAGCTCGCCCTCTTCAGGGTTACCGGAGCCGACAAGCACAAAGCGTGCAGGGTGGCGGATACTGATACCTTCACGCTCAACCACGTTTTTGCCGCTGGCGGCAACGTCGAGCAGAACGTCAACAAGATGGTCATCAAGCAGGTTGACCTCGTCAATGTAGAGGAACCCGCGATTTGCCTGGGCAAGAAGACCCGGCTCAAACGCCTTTACACCGCTGGTAAGCGCCTGTTCGATATCGATGGTACCGCAGACACGGTCTTCGGTAGCACCAAGCGGAAGGTCAACGACCGGAACCGGAATTTTCTCTGTCTGGAGGGACGCCGGATCTATGGCCGCCTTCCCTTTTTTGTTCTCTTCACCCTCAAGATACTGTTCAACCGTACGGTTGTAGGTATCATCCTTGACCCTGTCAATAAAAGGAAGCACTTCAGCAAGAGCCCTCACCGTGGTACTTTTTCCGGTACCCCTGTGACCCATAACCAGTACTCCACCGATCCTCGGATCAATGATATTGAGGATCAGACTGAGCTTCATCTCCTCCTGACCGACAATAGCAGTAAAAGGAAAGGCAAGACCGGACTTCTTCTTTGCAGCAGAAGGCGCTGCTTTTTTCGGTTCCGGAGCTGCAATTACCGTTGAACCCGCCTTAGCTTTTGCCACAGGAGCTTTCTTTGCAGGAGCTTTTTTAGCAGCAGTTTTCGTTCCAGCCTTGTCAGTCTGAGTCATAATTGAAGGTTTGGTTGGTACCCTTGCTCCATGAACCGAGAAGTCATTCACAGAAAAAGGTTTACTGTTTTTTAATGAGTTTTGATAATAAACATTGAATTTATGCTTTTAGAAAGACAATAGAAAATGGTTTTCATAAACGGAGCGGATGCACCGAGAGTTTTTTATCCTGCAGCTCAACTCCGCGTTTTTTTGTGCCATTTATTTTACTTGTCACTCCTCCAGCACACTCTCCGCCGCCTCCCTGATTGTCTCCGACAGGGTGGGGTGCGCGTGAACCGTTCCGGCGAGAAGCCCGGCCGTAACCTCCAGGCGGCGGGCAAGCGTCAGCTCCCCGATCAGCTCAACCGCTCCATGCCCGATCAGGTGGGCACCGAGCAGACGATCATCGGCGGCATTGAACACCAGCTTCACCAGCCCTTCAAGATTTCCATAAGCATTGGCCTTGCCGGATGCGGCAAACATCGAACGGCCAACCTTGACACGGTAACCGCGCTCTTCAGCCTGCTTTTCACCGAGACCGATAGAGGCAACCGACGGCTCGGCGTAGACACAGCGCGGGATCATCGAATCCTCAAGCGGCTCCGGTGCTCCTCCCTTCATGACCTCAATGGCAATGGCCGCTTCAGCGGAAGCCTTGTGCGCAAGCAGCATGCCGCCACGGACATCACCAACAGCAAAAATATGCCCTGCGGCTGTCCGGCAGAGCGAGTCTGTCACCACAAATCCCCGTGCACTCTCCACTCCGGCATGCTCAAGGCCGAGATCGGCGCAATTACCGGTTACCCCTATAGCAACCAGAAGATAGTCTGCACTGAGCGGTTGCGGCTCCTGGCCGTCAACCGTAAGCAGAGCGGAAACACCCTCTCCGGTTGCCTTGACACCCTCAAGTTTCGCTCCGGCAGCGACCGTAATCCCTGCTTTCTGAAAAGAACGCAAAAGCACTGCCGAGATCTCTTCATCTTCAAGCGGCAGGAGCCGCGGCATCATCTCCACAAGAGTCACCGCAGTTCCGGCCATGGCATAGAACCATGCCAGCTCAACACCGATAGCACCGCCGCCGACCACAATCATGGAGCCGGGCAGCGATTTCATGGCCAGCGCCTCACGGCTGGTAATAATACGGTTGCCGTCCGGCTCAAGACCGGGAAAGAGACGGGGACGGGATCCGGATGCAATAATGATATGACGGGCTGAGACCCTGCCGACTCGCGTACCCTCACGATAAACATCAAGATCGTTCGGGGAGCTGAAGCGCGCTTCACCCTGCAGCACCTCAACCTCACTACGGCGAAGCATGTAAGCAACTCCTTTCGACATTTTCAGCGCCACATTGCGGCTCCGTTTTATCGCTTCGGCAAGATCAATCGAGACCTCTTTCACCGAAAGACCAAAGGTGCCGGGATTTTTAAGCGACTCAAAAAGTTCTGCACTCTTCAGCAGAGCTTTGGTAGGAATGCAGCCCCAGTTGATGCAGACTCCGCCGAGAGCTGCTTTTTCAATGATACAGACCTTCATGCCGGCCTTTGCCCCGCGAAGAGCCGCTTCATAACCGCCGGGACCGGAACCGATTACAGCCAGGTCTACCCTCAGAACCTCCGCTTCAGGCAACTGTTGCGTTGAATGCATAGAAGATGTGGTATGGTTTTAGTATACTTGTGGACACTTCAGTAAATCTGCCGCGCCGGATCTACAGGCAATTTCCGCGGCAGTCAGGAGCACCGTTTATTGTAACAGGCATTACCGCAGGGCGCGTTCAAGTTTCACAAAATGCAAAATCAGCCGATAAAAAACGAATCCACAGAGCCGGATCCACTCCCGCTTGAACCGAAAAAGCTTACCCTGCAGGTAAGCCGTGTCCAGACGCCGATGCGCATCGACCAGTATCTGACCCGGCAGGTTGAAAACGCGACACGCAACAAGGTACAGGAGGCCATTGAAGAGGGACGGGTGCTGGTCAATGAAAAGAGGGTCAAATCGAACTACCGTATCAAGTCATGCGACACCATCCAGATCACCTTTCTGCGCCCCCCTGCTCCTGAACTGGCACCCGAAGATATCCCGATCGATATTATCTATGAAGATGAGGATCTCATGGTCATCAACAAAAAGCCCGGGATGGTGGTCCATCCGGCCTTCGGCAACTGGACCGGCACACTGGCAAACGCCATCCTCCACCACATCGGCATCGGGGCTGAAGAGCTTGACAAATCATCGCTCCGGCCGGGTATCGTGCACCGGCTCGACAAGAACACCTCGGGGCTCATCATTGTGGCAAAAAATCCCGTTGCCCTTCACCGTCTTGCCCGCCAGTTTGCTGACCGGCAGGTTGTGAAAATCTACAAGGCTATTGTCTGGGGCGTGCCCGCAGAGCAATCCGGCACCATAACAACCAATATCGGACGCTCGAAAAAGGACCGGAAGGTTATGGCAAACTTTCCCTATGAAGGAAAAGACGGAAAAACAGCAATCACCGACTATTCGGTTACGGAAAACCTCCACTGGTTTTCCCTGCTCTCGCTGACGCTCCACACCGGCAGAACCCATCAGATCAGGGCTCACATGCAGCACCTCGGCCACCAGATTCTCGGTGACGAAACCTATGGCGGAGCAGTGCTCCGCACGCTCCCGTTCAGCCGTAGTGAAGGGTTCGTCCGCAACCTGCTCGAACTGCTCCCGCGCCAGGCCCTGCACGCTGCAACACTCTCATTTCACCAGCCGACCACCCGTGAGCCGCTCTCCTTCACCGCCCCGCTGCCCGAAGACATGCAGAGTGCAATTGAAAAAATCAGAGCGGTAGTGGAGGCAAACTCCCGATGAGGAGGTTTGTATTTTTTCGCCGATAAGGCTATTCTTTCCTTACTGCCGCCTCGCTCTTTTGCGGGCGTAATCAATCCCGGCCGATCAATGCTCTCTTTGAGCAGAACGCCCCTGAAGCTGTGAAAACAGAAACAGCTCAATGAGCGGACGGCTTAACCACTTTAAGAACTGAACGACAATAATGACACTACGTTGCTCGCTCATCCGCCTCGCAACCGTGCTGCTGCTCATCGCGGCTTCACACACCTCTCTTGAAGCCGCAGCTCCGAAAGAGGATGCTTTCTCCTCTCTCGAACAGAATCTGGTTGAGGAGTACTACGGAATAAAAGTTGCCGACCCCTTCCGCTCCTTTGAAAATACCGGCGATCCGCTGGTGCAGAAGTGGTTCAGAGTACAGTCGGAAACCTCCCGGAAAACGCTGCAAAGCATCCCCGGCAGGAGCACGCTCGTTGAAAAAATGCATGAGTTCGACAGCCGTCGTTCATCAAAAGTCTACAACCTCTCCATTACCGACAACGACCGCTACTTCTATCTGAAGGAGAGGCCGGAGGATGAAACCGGCAGACTCTACTGTCGCGACCGGTTTGAGGGAAAGGAGCGCCTGCTCTTTGATGCCCGGAAATACTTTGCAAAAAGCGGAAAAGAGTATGTAATCAGCGCACTCTACCCCTCCAATGACGGCTCAAAGGTGGCCATTGCCGTCTCGGCCAACGGCTCCGAGAACAGCATCCTCCTCATCATGGATGTTGCTGCAAAAAAACTCTATCCCGAAAAAATCGATCGCTGCAGGTTTGCCTCCCCCTCATGGCTGCCGGATAACAGCGGCTTTCTCTATAATCGCCTGCGGCCGGTTACACAATCCGGCCAGAACCCCCAGAGCGACAGCAAAACCATGCTCCACCGGATCGGGAGCAACCCCTCCATCGACCGGGAGATATTATCGCGCACGCTCAATCCGGAACTGCAAATCAGGAGCGAGGAGATCCCCGCTGTTGAGTATGAACACAAAAGCGGCTACCTTTTTGCCAATGTCTCAAGCGTGGAACGGCGGCTCACCATCTACTATGCCCCGGTCTCCGAATTATCAAAAAAGAAAATCAGCTGGAAGAGTCTCTTTCAGCCTTCGGATGAAATTCATGATTTTGCCGTCACCAAAAACGACCTCTACCTCTACACCCCCAAAAATGCCCCCCGGTTCACGGTGCTGAAAACTTCGCTGAGCAATCCCGACATTCAGCATGCTGAAACGGTCGTGCCCGAAGACCCCACCGCTATGCTCACCTCATTCGCCCTCTGCAGCGATGCGATCTACTTCACACACTCACGCAACGGTGTCGAGGCCGGGCTTTTCCGCAAGGAGTATACTCCGGGTGCTGCGCCGGGGGAGCTGGAACTCCCCTTCAAAACGGGTACCATCCATCTCTCGTCAAAAGGGTTCCGCTTCCCCGATCTCTGGGTGATCATTGCCGGATGGAGCCACAACAGCAGCCGCTACCGCTTCGACAGTGTAAAACACGAGTTCCGCAAAGAGACACTCTCCTCTCCGGCAGAGTACCCCGAGTACCGGGATCTTGTGGTTGAAGAGCTGATGGTTCCCTCTCACGACGGCGTCAGGGTTCCGCTCTCCGTAATCTACCGCAAAGGGATGGCACGAGACGGAAAAAATCCTGCATTGATCTATGGATACGGTGCATACGGCAGGTCCATAACCCCCTTTTTCAGTCCTGATATGCTGCTCTGGACCACAAAGGGAGGGGTACTTGCCTTTGCCCATGTCAGAGGAGGCGGAGAGCTTGGCAACCAGTGGCACACCGACGGCATGAAAACCACCAAACAAAACTCATGGAAAGACCTGATCAGTTGTGCAGAGTATCTTAAAGCCGAAGGCTATACCGGCGCCGGAAAAATCGCCATCAACGGAGCCAGTGCAGGGGGAATTCTTGTAGGAAAAGCCATGACCGAACGACCTGATCTTTTTACCGCCGTGATTGCACAGGTCGGTGCTTTGAACCCGCTGAGGGGAGAGGAGACTCCCAACGGCCCGGTCAACGTACCGGAGTTCGGCACCATCAAAAATCCGGAGGAGTGTATGGCTCTCATCGAGATGGACCCCTATCTCAGCATCAAAAAGCGTGTCGCCTACCCGGCGGCGCTTGTCACCACCGGACTGAACGACCCGAGAGTAGCGGCATGGCAGCCGGGAAAGTTTGCCGCACGACTGCAAAAGGCAACACGTTCAGGCAAACCGGTACTCTTTTTTGCCGACGATAAAGCCGGTCACGGCATGGGTAACACCAAAACACGGGAGTTTGAAACCATGGCTGATGTTCTCAGTTTCGCCCTCTGGCAGACCGGCCATCCGGAATTTCAGGTTAAATGAGCTACACCAGCCCCTTGAGATAGCGCTGCCGCTTCCCCTCTTCAAACCGTTCAATGGCGTAGCGCAGCATCACTCTCGGCATGCTGCGGCAGTGCACCTGCAGAAACTCCTCCTCTGCGGGCTGATCCCGCTTGCCGACCTCACGGAGCATCCATCCTGCGGCCTTGTGAATCAGCTCCTCCCGGTCGTTGAGCAGCATTCCTGCAATCGCAAGGGTATCGTGAAACTCATTCCGGCGGATAAAATGAAAGGTTGAAACGATGGCAATCCTGCGCTCCCAGAGGCTCTCCGAAACAGCAAGCCGGTAGAGCGGCGCCCGGTCATGATTGCGCAAAAAAGAGCCGACGATGTGCTCCGCCGAAATATCAACCAGATCCCAGTTGTTGATGCGGCGGGTATTGGCCAGATAGCTGTTGTAGATCCGCTCCTGCTCAACACCGTCAGCCCTGCGAAAACGGCGAATAAGCAGGAGAAGGGCAAGCAGACGGTCTTCATGAAACGCAGAAGCAAGCAGACGGTTCACCTCCTCCGGAGGCACGTTGTCCAGCCCGGAGGCAAGCTTTCTCAACACAGGAACCCGGATGCCGCGAAAGAGGTCCCCTTCGCCGTACTCTCCCGGCCCGGTCCTGAAAAACCTCAGGGCAAAGCGAGACGCCTCCGGATTGCCCAGCACCTCAAGCCGGGCGGATATGGCATCAGCTGTTACCATTTTCTGCTTGTTCTGTTACAGTCACCCCGATCACATCATCGTGATCGGTTTGCAGATTTTTGAACCACGAAACAGACGAAATTACACGAAATTTTGCCCAAGAAAACCATCAAGCTGCTCTCTTCGTCCTTGCAGTCCCTGCTGTCCTTGTTGTCCTTGATCTCTTTTTCGAGCACCGCCCAACGAAGCAATCGCATCGCGCAACAGATTTATCGCTGCCCTAAGCCAGTTCCGCCAACTCTGTCCACCTGGCCATCTCCCTCTCAAGCTGCTTCTGGAGTGCCTGCAACTCTTTCCCGAGCTTCTGCTGCAGCTCAAAATCACTGCCTGCTGCAGCAAGTTTGGCCGCTATCTCCGACTGCCGGGTTTCGCCCTCATGAATGGAGCTTTCAAGCTGTTCAAGTTCACGCTTCTCCTTGCTGCCGAGCCGGCTCTGCTTCGGCTTTGCCGACACCACCGGAAGAATCTTCTGCTGCTCTTTCGATCCCGATTTCCTGTCGTCCTTCTCCTTCTCCGCCAGAGCGGCCTTCATATCAAGATAGACGGTATAGTTGCCGGGGTAGCGGCGTACCGTGCCATTGGCTTCATAGGCAAAGATATACTCGACAGTACGGTCAAGAAAATAGCGGTCGTGACTGACCACAATGAGGCACCCCTGATAGGTGTCGAGGTAGTCCTCAAGCACCCGAAGCGTGGGAATATCAAGATCGTTGGTCGGCTCGTCAAGCAGCAGCACATTGGGAGAACCGATAAGCTGCTTGAGCAGGTAGAGTCTGCGGCGCTCTCCGCCCGAGAGCGTGCGGATATAGCTGTACTGGGTTGAGGGGGCAAAGAGAAAACGCTCAAGCATTCTGGCCGCCGAAAAGACCGTTCCGTCCTTCAGCTTGATCTGCTCGGCCTCCTCCTGAATAAACTCAATAACCCGCTTGCTGTCATCCAGTCCCCGGCTCTGCTGATCGTAATAGCCGATGTTGACGGTCTTGCCGATATCGATATGACCGCTGTCGGGCTTGACGCGCCCGGTAATCATATCAAAAAGGGTTGTTTTGCCGGAACCGTTCGGACCGATAATGCCGATGCGGTCTCCCTTCTGGAGGTGGTACTCAAATTCGTGCAGCAGCAGTTTGTCGCCGTAGGATTTCGAGACCTTGTGAAACTCAATGATCTTGTCGCCGAGCCGTCCCGCGCCGAAGCCGAGTTCAAGCTCTTTCTGCTTCTCCTTTTTCGGTGCATAGACAAGCGTTTCGGCACGCAGCATGCGGGCTTTCTGCTTGGTGGTACGGGCTTTGCAGCCACCGCGCATCCAGTCAAGCTCCTGACGCACAAGCGCCTGGCGTTTGCGGTCATCACGTATCGCCTGCTCCTCCTGCTCGGCCTTCTGCTGCAGGTAACTTGAGTACCCTCCGGTATAGGTTGTAGCCGTATGGCCGTCAAGCTCAAGCATGCGTGTCGCCACGCGGTCGAGAAAGTATCGGTCATGGGTAATGAGCAGCACTGCTCCCTGGTAACGGCGGATGTACTGCTCAAGCCACTCAACGCTGTCGGCATCGAGATGGTTGGTCGGTTCATCAAGTATCAGGCCGTCACTCGGCACAACGAGAGCATGGGCAAGGGCTACCCGCTTGCGCTGACCGCCGGAAAGGGTGCCCATTTTAGCCTCAAGATCATAAAGACCAAGCTTGCCAAGCACCGTCTTGGCATTCGACTCCAGCTCCCAGGCTCCGCAGACGTCGAGTTCATGGGCAAGCTGGCTCATGCGGTCTATCAGAGAGGGGTCCTCAGTGTGTTTTGTCTCAAGCTCCTTGCAGACCACTTCATACTCATAGATAAGATCCATGACCTTGTCGCTCGATTTCAGAATGGCTTCAAGCACCGTATCATCCGGATCAAACGGAGAGTCCTGCGGGAGATAGGCAATCCTCTTCTGGTTTGCCACCATCACCTTGCCTTTATCGGGAGTTTCCACCCCGGCAAGAATTTTCAGCAGCGTACTCTTTCCGCTGCCGTTCGCTCCGATAATCCCTATCTTGTCGCGGTCATCTATACCGAATGAGACATCGGTAAACAGATGTTTCAAACCATACTTTTTCTGTAATCCTTCTACTGTTAAGAGCACCATACCTTTTCACCGTTCCTTATATTATCATTGCGGCATCGCTACACCTGTATAGTGTCGCCTTATTATCTTGCAAAGGGTGGAATATAACCAATGCTTTCAGTTTTGTTTCCATGTAATTCTCCCCCTCCTCCCGCCCGGGCTGCCGTCAGCTGATGGAGGATAGCCATCCCTGATTTTTCCTGTTTCCTGTTCTCTGTTTTTTTTATCAACTTCGCAATACATCATACATTCCACAGACCTCCACTAAGCAAGAATTGAACCACTATGAGTGAACTGGAAAAATCGCTGGCCTGGACCAATCTTCCCGTACCGGAGGTACTGCGCCAGCTTCCGTTCAGCCAGCAGCAGCAGATACTCTCCTGGGCTGAGACGCTGGTCAGCCACAAGACCGACGGATTTGAGGAGCTCTATAACGCCATAGGTATGATCGTCAAGTATATCCCGAATTTTGTCGTCATTCCGCTTATGGTCGATCATATCAAACCGCGGATAGCCGCCGGTGTATGCGGCAAGATGGGAGTTGATCAGGCTGTCGGCTATGCCAATGACCTTCCGATAGAGTACTTCAATGAGGTTTCACTGCATCTTGAAGCTCCGGTTATGGCTCAGATTCTTGAGAAAATGAAAAAAAACAGTGCCGAGAAGTTCATTCTCAGCGAACTCAAAAACCGGCTCGACCGCATGCTCGACATCGCACAGCATCTCGACAAACGCATGCTTGAAATCGTAGCAAAGCATGTCACCCTGCCCGAAAATGAAGAGGAGCTGCTCAATCACCCGCATAAACCGGTTTTTGACAAAATCAGGGCTCTGCAGTAGAAACAAAAAAGCCGTGAAAAGCCTTTATCTTTTCACGGCGGTAAAACCTCCAGGGAACTGAGCTGAGCAGGATACTTTGCTATTTTTTGGCCACTGTTATATCACACAGTGACATCATATAAGCAACAGCATCGGAACACTGGGCAAGAGTCAGTGATTCCATTCCCCCCTTTGCAGGCATAGTATTGATGCCATCAATAGCATGATTGATGAGCGCCTGCATACCCTGCGCCATCCGTGGCTGCCAATCAGCTACGTTGCAAACTTTCGGTGCATTCATCACACCGTTATCATGACAGACTCCACAAGCCCGGTTGTAGGTCTCCTGACCTTGTGGAAGGTTGTATTTCGACGATAACATCGCCAGGGTCATCTCCTGAGCCTCTGCCTGCCGGGCAAACCCGATACAGGCAAAAAGCAACGCAACAGCTCTTATTACCCTCTTCATCATAACTCCCCCGGTTTTTCATAATTCTTTTGCAAAAAATGGGGGGTTCTGTTTATTCCGCGTTGTGCCGACACTGTCGAAAAAAACAAAACCCCCCGGATGTTCATCAATCCCTCTCGTATTCATTCGTCTGTCACAGCATAGATCATCTTTCAACTGTTAACAATTTAGAACCGCCAGATTAAGAGGGGATTAACGGGAGACTAAAAAATGCACAAAAATCAAACCGGGGGGAGAAAATCGTCGGAAAAACGGAAAAGCAGTTAAAAAAAGAGTAATGCGACGGACATATACAGGAAATATACTTCCTTAAAACAGAGCAATTACATACTTTACAATAATAAACCGGCAGAAAATTGCATTAATCACAGAGAGCGGTCTCTGCACCATATTTCGGCTCCCGGCACACAACTACCGGCCTGAGGAGCAACCGCCGCTCCCCCTTTTTTTGACCGTAGCCTTTCGTTTGCAGGAACAGAGCTGAGGTATACCATTCTGATGCACTCCTGTTCTCCGGTGTAAAGGAGGGTATGATAGCATCCGTCAGAAGCATTAACTTCCCTTAAACACTCTCTCCATCAACACACTGAAACAAAAAGGGGACGGTTATGCAGAAAGGAAGCGTTGATGTTCACTGCCATTTTTTCAATGGAGCTTTTGCCTTCGATGAACTTCTCGAAATCGGATGGAGATTGCTGCATGACCATTACCCGTATAAACAGGATGAACAGCTCAGACTGAAAGCCCTCAATATCATTCCTCCAGAGCTGGAAAAGCTCATCAACTATGTCGCCTCGTTGTTTGCCGCCATCATCAGAAGCCCTGAAGAGAATTACAACTATGAACAGCACTGCTATACCGCGAGTCTTTGGAAACCCTCCAGGCCGTTGATTACCGCGCCGCTCATGATGGACATTTTTTTTATGTTTGATAACGGCACCTCTTGTAAGCAGAAATCAAAACTCCTGAAATTGCCCGCAGAAAAAAAGAGGGCGGCTTTTTCCCCGTCGCTGATTACCGAGCAGGAACAGTACTCATTTGATGCATTTGCGGAGGAGATGAAACAAAAGGTTCTCCGTGCCTGTGCAGAGCGGGTTTCCCGGAACGAGCGGGGTATTGATCTGGCAGCAGAAAGCACAGCTCCTGTTACTGCGGAGCTTGACCGCGTAATCAGAGAGTTTAAATCCGGTACCGGTGAAGAGCCCAACACGAGAGGGCTGACTGCCCGCAGCGATGTCCAGATGACGAGGGGGTATCGCAAACACCTGAAAACCCTGATGGATCTTAAAAAAAAGAGCCCTGAAACCGTTTTCCCGTTTCTGGCCGTTGACCCGAGGCGTATCGGAATCGAGCAGCTTGTAAAAGAGCAGGTAATCGATGGTAAATTCCAGGGAGTAAAACTCTACTGTCCTCTCGGATACCTCCCCTCCCATCCCGACCTCTATCCTGTCTACAAACTCTGCATTGAGCACGATATCCCCATTACCTGCCACACCTCCCCGGGTGGGTTCCAGTCAAAGTGCGGCACAATCAGCACCCTGAGCCGGAAGCGAGACGGAACTGTGGTGAAAGTACTGTTTGACGAAACAACCGTTAAGAGGGTTCATGAGGGAGATACCGCTCAAAGTCTCTTTTTTGCCAGACCGCAAAACTGGGTTGAAGTGCTTGAAAACAGCGAATTCAGCAAATTACGCATTAATTTTGCCCATTTCGGCGGTTCGGATCATATCAAAGCCTGTGCCGCCTCAAGGGGCTCATCATCTCCGGATAACTGGACAGCAGAGATCATCCGCCTGATGGAGCGATTCGAGCATGTGTACGCCGATATAGCCTACTGCCCCGATGTTTCGCTTCAGGAGATCGAGGCCATAATCAAACAACACCCGATTGTTGAGGAGCGCCTTATGTTCGGCACTGATTTTGTTATGATCATCATGACAAATGAGAGACTTGAGGAGTACTTCAACCATTATACCGGCATTAACTCCCGCCTGGCAGGAGATAATGCTGCGGCATTTCTCCGGATTTAATGAATAACCTCTCCCCTGCGCCAGAGAGCTCAGGATTTTTTGGTGCAGGAAGAGAAAAGCGGCGCAATAAACCAACCATAAACGCTTAACCATGAAAAAATCACCCGTAAGGCTTTTCCTCATCGCGTTTACCGCCATTCTCAGCTGCTGCAGCCTGCTTGAGGTTAATGCCGCTGAAAATTCGGTTAAAGGCAATGGAACGCCCCTTAACCATGAAACAACTGCAATCCCCAACCCGAACAATCAGATCGGCCAGATCGTCTGCATCAGCGATATCCATTTAGGTATCGATGACAGCTATGCCGAGTGTAACAAAAACCGTCAGCCCCTCGTCCGCTTTCTGAACGAGGTCCGGCAATCTCCCGCTGTAAGGGAGCTGGTCATAGCCGGAGATCTTATTGATGAATGGTTCATTCCCGCAGAAGTTAATACGTTCAACGGCGGAAATCAGCGTAATTTTGTCACTGCCCTGGCACACAACAATCAACCGGTTATCAATGCTTTTCAGCAGATTATCAACGAGCGCAGGATCAAGGTTACCTATCTGCCGGGAAATCACGATCTGCTGATTACAGCCGGCGATGTTCAGAGTATCCTGCCGGGAATAACTCAGGCAAGGGATGTTCAGGGTCTGGGGTCATACTCACCCCTCGGACACCCCGAGATAGTCATCGAACACGGGCATCGTTACAATTTTTTCTGTGCACCTGACCCCTATTCAAACCAGGCCATTGCAAAGGGCTCCATACTGCCTCCGGGCTATTTTTTCACACGCATTGCGACGCAATCAGTTAAAGAAGGCAAACAGGGTCCTGGCGGCATTCTGCCGATAATACCTCCCGGCAGCAAGACACTTCTGATGTATGAATACTGGAAGCAGTGGCACCAACTCATGACCGCATTCCCGATAAAAGCGGGTCTGAATGACAAGATCATAAAAACCGGCATTGACGGCTATACGTTAAACTATTCAATCAACGACCTTGTGCCGTTTCAGTTGAAGCCTCGCCTTATTGATGTCCGGTTATTCAAGGGAATTGCAACGGAGAAAGCATGGGATGACCGGCAGAAGCACAACAGGGTAGCAGTACCTATATCGGCACGGAATGCTATAACAATGGCCGATTCAAACACTGAGACCGACAGCCAGGCAATAACCCAATATTTTACCAATCCAGCCTCTGACAAGCGAATTGTCATCTTTGGACACACTCATGATGCGAAAATTATTCCCTTCCAAAAGGAGAAGAAGAATGACAAGGAAGCAAACAAGATTTACGCCAATTCCGGAACATGGATTGACAGCAAGGTCGATAACAACAATATCCCGATCATGACTTTTGTGGTTGTAACACCCGGGAAAAGCGGTATTTCAGCCGAATCTGTCACTCTTTATCGTTATTTGCCTGACGGAACGATAACGCAATTGGCCACAGAAACCCTGACGAGCGTCAAAAAGTAAGCGGGTTATATACTGCAGCGGCCAATCATGAAGTTCAGCTCTTTATGATTGGCCGCTTTGCGTTTGATTCATTCCTTTAAGGGTATCAACTCGGGTGGGCAGTTATCGCAGTTGTTCACCCTTTAAGCAATTTGTTGAATATCGTCCTTCACCGGGAAGAGAATGCTCAAATAACGCCGAGACGTTTGAGTTCCCAGAAGCATTTGGCGGTGACAGCCACGTCAACCGATGCGTTGTGGGACTCCTGAAAATCGCAGTTGAAGAGTTTCTGATGGAGTTCGGAGAGTTTCGGCCACTTGTTGCCGTAGGAGTTTTTGATGGCGCAGAAATCGACCGACTCCTGCATGGTACAGATCTTCTTCTTTGCAAGCAGGATGTTCGGCATGCCGAGCCGCAGGAACTCAGCCCCGAGAATCTTTTCGTCAAAGCTCATGTTGTGGGCAACCAGCCACTCCGCCCTTTCGACTTCGGCGTAAAACTCCTCCATCACCCGCTTCAGCTCCAGCCCTTCAGCCAGTGCCTGCGCGGTCGATATCCCGTGAATTGCAGCCGCTTCCGGCGGGATAGAAAACCCTTCAGGCCTGACGATAAAGTTTCCTGAACCGGTTTGATTGCCGACTCCATCAAAAGAGAGATAAGCCAACTGCACCAGCCTCAGCCAGTTACCGAGATCCGTAACCGGAGCCTTCCAGTTTCGCGGCAGACCCGTTGATTCCGTATCAAAAAATAGGTACATGGGTTATTATGTTATCGGTCGTCATAATGGCCGTAAACAGAAAGAAGGTTGACTGTCAGGGTTTCAGCAGGTTTTTGATATCTGATTTGTTGAGCACTGTTGTTTTACCCTCTTCTACCTGCTGAAGAGAGCGCTGTAAATGCTCAACAACCTTGGGATCTGAAAAATAACGGTCGGTATCGCTCATTTTACGGGCAGGGATAATTTCATAGGTTTCGCTCTTTCCGCACTGGATAATTACCCGTTCCTTGTTTGCGATATCCAGGTATTTCCGGAGGTTACGCCGCAACTCTGTAGTACTTATTGCAATCATAATTGTTTCTCTTCAGGTATCACTATAGTGTACAAATTATTAGCAATATAGCCCAATTCCGGATAACTCCCCTCATCCCATGCTGCAACCTGCGTTGATCTTCAAAGCGCCGGATCACGACCCGGCAGGTTTCACTCGCGTAACTGAAAAGAATAAATGTCGTCCCGTAGGATGGTACTCTCCCTCAAGCAGAAAATAAATTATTTACCTCTGTCACTTACGTCCCCCATACTTCAGCATCAATCGATCGGCGTTATGGCTTAACCGGTAACAGATGACGTCTGCCTGAGTCGGATCGATGATAATGCGACATAGTGAAGGAGCTCATCCCTCTCCCCTGCAACGTGTTATTTTCTTGAGAAAGTACGAAACCGGGTCTCGAAACAACGCCCAGAGGCATCAGCAAAAGGGAACATGACAAGCGTTGGTTAACAGAGTAAGGTGCCTCCATCTGCCGGGACTAAAACAATTGCGATAGAGGTGAATGTGTTATATTTACCAATGGATGGTACTTTTCGATTCACAAATTTGACCTCTATGCGATGCAAAATACCATTAAAATCGCGCACCTTTCGCGGGCAGAAAAACTGAGAGTCATGGAAGCCATATGGGAAGATCTGACGCATGAAAAAGAGTCATTAGAATCTCCAGACTGGCACAATCACGCTTTGCGGGAAACTGAACATCGATTGAGCACAGGCCAAGAGCAGATTGTGGAATGGCATCAAGCGAAATCCGAACTTCGAAAAAAATTCGAATGAAAATCAGGGTACTCTCTTCCGCATTGGATGATTTGACGGATGCGCGTTTATTCTACGAAAAACAGGGTGAAGGATTGGGCGAGTACTTCTTCGACTCTCTCTTTTCCGACATTGATTCTTTGACGCTCTACGGTGGTGTTCACCCTCGATTTTTCGGCTATCACAGGATGTTGTCCAAAAGATTTCCTTATGCCATCTATTACAAGCTTGCAGACGATGCAGTTGTAGTCTGGAGAGTTCTTGATTTGCGAGGGAACCCCAAGAAAATCAAGCGATCACTGACACATGGATGAAACAGAGTCAAAAACGTCTCCCGTGCCTCCATCTGCATATGAAAATCGAGAGTAAATACAGTAAATCATGACTATCCCTGAAGTTCCCCAGTGATAACATATTGAACTGCGGTAAACAAGTAGAGTTTGTCGTCTACGTCTCCGAGCTGAGAAAAAGCGGTTATCGGATTGAATGAAATTGAGTTAGCGGGGTAATGAGAAGAAGAGGGGCGAGGAGTTATTATCGTTACTCAACGACGTCCCGGAAGTTAAATGAAGTCAGCCTGCGAATTGAGGTGATTTCGGAGCTCATAGTTGTGCCTGTGCTTCCCCCTGTCAATGCTTCCCCACTGCATTTCTGCACGTCGAGGCATAACTCGGGGTCATGATGGCTGGCTATGCCTTTCATGTAAGTAACTTTCATACTTTACTCATTGCCGGTTTTCATCGGCGCTTTCATGCCGACCCCAAGGATATCCTGAGTCTTGACCCTGTAGGGGTTAACTGGCGTAACTGAGCGGAATGAATTGTCGTCCCTCAAGTCGAAGGAGCGGGGATACCAGCGGAATCTGATATAAGAAAGCTAAGCTAAATCAATACTGTAGTTGGCCAGTTGGAAATCGGGAGTAAATACAGAAAATCATAACCGTCCCCGCGTGCGCTTTGCCAGTTGCCGAGATCCCTCACCGGAGCCGTCCAGTTCCCCGGCAACCCCGTTGACTCCGTATGAAAAACAGGTACGTAAGCTAAAAGTTAAAGAATTACAAGGAAATATTATTGCACCCCATGTAGGCATATACATCAATCAAACTTCTATTTCTCAACTACAACACGTATATTTCTATTCACTGATCAAAACCATCTATTTTACACAGGCGTGAAAAATAATTGATAATAAAGATCACATTGGTCTCTTTTTAGCCTTGATTAGTGGAGATCAAAGGGGATATGATAGTTACCTGTTAATCCTACACTACCATTTGAAGAATTTGTTGTTATAGCTCTTGTCGTTTGCAACTAAGGAATATTTTCATGGTTTTCATGAATAAACAACCCACTTTTAACCATCACATCAAAATCATGAACGCTTCATTCAACCTCCCAGGATCTTCGTACGAAGAAGTTCAGAAAATAATAAAGGGGTACAGCCATTCTCAGGATAATGCATCACTTGATTCGTTGGCTAAACTGATAGGGTTGCATTCAACCATAATTAGTAGCAACAATAAATTCCTAAGCGATATAGGCATTATTTCCGGTGGCATGAAAAAATCTGCCACAGAACTAGGAAAACGCCTAGGAAGAGCACTAGATCATCATCATAATGAAGACATTAGTAAATATTTTGCTGAAGCTGTTCAAACAAATGAAACAGTGTCTGGCCTAATTTCGACTGTACGAATAAAAGGAGGAATGTCTGAGAAAGAATTTTCTGAACATATCCTTTATGTATCCGGTCAAAAAAACAACTCAAGGAATAAAACAGGAGCTCGTTGTGTCGTTGACGTTTTGATTGCTTCCATGTTATTAGAAGAAAAAGACAACAAACTAACCGTGGCAACTCCATTAAACTTATCTGTAAACAATCGGTCGCAATCCGAATCTGAACTTGGTCTACTATCCAATGATATACGGCAAGAAGCCAAAACAGATCCATCTAATATAATGAGTAATGTTGGGATGAATGTCCCTCAGATAGCTATTAATATTCAGCTTCATCTGCCAGAAACAGATAACGGAGAAGTCTATGAAAAACTATTCAAAGCATTACGAGAACAGTTAATTAGTCCAAAGAACTAACATGCAATATTTCGAATGGATAGCAAGGGCTCGAAAAGCAGAACGTAATGCTCATAGCATCCTTTCAGTACATGAGTCCGCCGCTTCGAGAATTGTACTACTAGAAGATTTATTAAAGAAACTATCAGGTGCACCAATTGATGTTCAAGAATACTTCAAAGAATCTATCCGATGTTTGGAATACGGATTATTGAAAGCGGCTATTGTATTCTCTTGGGCAGGTCACTTTGAGGTTTTCTCGGAGTATTTATTCATAAAACATGAGGTTGATATACGAAATCTTAGAAAAAATTGGTCATTCAAAGATTTAATTGAACTTAAAGAACAATATTCGGAGTCCCAGATATTAGATGTCAGTAAAGATGTGGCGTATATCAATCGTGCTCAACTCAGACTACTGCAAGGGCAGTTATCCCAAAGAAATCAATGCGCTCACCCCACGCTCTATAAACCAAGTGTGAACGTAACTATTGGTTATGTAGATGGCATGGTAAGCCAATCATTAAATTACATGAATCCTTAGAAAGGCTCATAGATTAAAGATTTCCCCATAATGTCCTTCAGACATTTATACTTAAACATAGAAACCTAATTCCATTACCAACCCATTATATTTGGTAAAAAGGCGAGCTTAAATGTTTTTTTCCATTAAGTTATGCGATACCGCGCAAACTATTTATCATTAAACTCAATCGGTTTTTCAATGACCTGAACAACAAAATCTTCAGAGACAAATGGTAAATATGTTTTAAATAATTGCTTAATCTTACGACTTTTCACCTCTATCCCATTAGCTTTTAACTGTTCTTTATATTCGTCGACAATATCCAAATATTCAATAAAATAACGTATATTATTAGGCGTAACAATATACAACTGAAGAAATTCATCTATATCCCGAACAAAACGAATGGTGATCGCGATGATTGTAGAAGCATCTTTAAGGGTTATTTTTCTTTCTGAAAAATGCGCCAATGTTTCAGAGATATCAATATTCGCATGATTTGATCTAATTTTATCCTGATTATCAATTAATATTTTTTCTTGGTTGTCACTTAACTTTGCTTTTGATGAGTGATGAACAATCCTGTTTCTCCAATGAATAAGAAGAATTACTATTGGTGCCCAGTAAACCTCTTTTAGTTGTATCTGTTTTGATAGCTTATCAACCTTGTCTGCTGCTTTCTCTTCTTGCATTGCTGCTTTCATAGACGAAGGCGCTGCAGGATGATTTAAAACATATTTAAGATATTGGAGTAGTGCTTCTTCAATAAAAACCAGTGCCGACTCGACTGCAAACTGACGTGCAGTACGAGATGAAGCACAAGGATCTTTTGTATTCCAAGATATCGTAAGGTCATCAGGTTTTTCATATTTTCCTGTTCCTACTCCATGCAGCCCAACACATATAGTATTCATTGAATGAACTGCGCGACCTACGGTTTTAAGAAACTCTGTAAGACCCAAACTTTCCATAATGTAACTTTTGATGTGTCGTGGGGATTCGAACCTCAATTTTCTGCTTTAAATAACTGCTGTAATCGGCAGACGTCTTACCTTTAGACGACGACACACATTGTCTATCGTGAATTGATATTTTTCATAAGAAGCAAATATTAGCCTTAAAGTACAGAGATTTCCTGCGATTTATCAGCAAAAGCCCGAGAAAAGTCTTTTCGTTTTGAAAATATTCGTTAAAAGGGTCTCTTCATAACCGCCAGCTTCATTGACAGTTACCTCAATCACGCCCACTGCATCCGAGCTAAGCGTTCACGCCTCCCCCTGCCATAATTAAAAGCCTGTATCAGAATTGAGCTGATTGGTCATCAAGTCATGGAAGGGATTATGCCTTGAACCGCTCCTCGTTGTGATATCGTAAAAACTCACAATCAGGTAAAAATCGGCGAGGCGGGATTATTTCCCGACCATCGTATTGCAGGAAGTAGGTTTGAATTGATGGGTTTTGTTTCTGCTCTTTGAGTAAGCTGGAAATCCGGATTTTGTACTCTGGCGTTATGGTAATGAGCCCTGATTCAAAGGCTTTGTCGTGCAGGGCATTCATTGCGATGCCGTTCCTCGGGTTGAGCCGGTTCTTTTCGTCACTGCTCCACGGTTTGATATGACCGGCAATAAGCAGTTCACTATTCTGGAGTCCGGTAATGCAGCAGGTGCTTTTGTAGGAGGATAGAACCATACTCCTGAAAAACGACTGATTCACCCTTGCTCGAACAATCCTCTCTCTCTCCTTTCCCTCTTTCGGCAGTTCATCTTCATCAATTGAGTTGATCTTCTCAACCGTAGAATGCTCAAACGATGCCCTGAGTTTTTCACTTTCAAACGGAAGCTCATCCCAGTTCTGGTAAAACTCCTCCCAGATCTCCCTATCCAGCTTACTCCGGTTAGGCGCACCTTTAATCCCTCTTGCTTGTAGAGAGGGATCTAAACTCGAAAAATTCCCCAGCTTGTACGACACCGCACCCGGAGTTCGGCCAATTAATGCTGCCAGCTTGATGATCTCTGGATTATGAGCATGCAGGCGACCAAAGGGGAGCTTACAATAGAGGTTTATTGCAAGAATAAGTTCGTCTCTTGACCAGAGTTTCTCTCCTGCTTTCATGTGGGTGCCGATTATTTAAACACAAGGGAATCACCGAGATAACACACTACCCAAGATAGAACATCCCCGCCATCCAGAAAAACAAATTCCAGGATGTCATTGATTTCGCATAGTTCTAGAGAATAGGAAGTAAAAAGGCACTATTGTTTGCCTTGATAAAGATTGGGTCGAGCACGTCGCTCATATGCCTCAAGCCAAGTTTGTATTCGATCTGGATGTTGGGCAAGATGAGGAGGAAGCATGAACGTTATGGCGCTATTATCAATCCCATTCGGTGCAGTGAGCATAACTACTTTTTTAATCGCAAAAACAATATCGGAGAGATAAAGAAGATCTTCGTCAGACAAACTGGATGAGGCTCTAAACCACCGTTCACTTGTGATAAATTCAACTTCATCAATATCCTCAATCTTCAAGAGCCTATCACTAATCGCTTTATTCCAAAGCCTTGATCCAGGCGTAACCAAATGCCACTGAAGATAAATCTGAATCCCCCATGTAAGTGAAAGATGGGCTATTCGGCTAATATTTTCCCTTATATCCTGTTTAGTTTCCCAGGGAAATCCAATGATAAATGAAAACACGCTGTCTTTTGCAATTCCATACTTATGCACAAGTTTTGCACACTTTTCAATGCTTTCAGGGCTGATATTTTTACCGATACGTAGAAGTGTATCAGGGAGAAACGATTCTGCACCTACGAGTACCCCTTTCGTATATGGAGCAATAGCTTCGAGTAGTTCCTCATTCAATAAGTCCGTCACCCTTGCATCGTAAGTTGCTTGGAAATCAAGACTCCTGTCAGAGATAATTTTAGATATTGCAATTGCGCGAGCATTATCTGATGTAAAGCAATCATCTACGATAGTGAAATAACGGTAGAGTGTTTTAGCCCGAGCTGACTCCAAAAGCTCTATTTTATCAACAAAACGTTCAGGAGACATTGGACGCCAGCTTTTTTTGAAGGGGACCGCACAAAATGCACAGTTTCCAAAACATCCCCTTGAAGACTCAATGGTCAGTGATCGATATTGCTTTTCAGCAAGCCGGTCATATAATGGCAATGGAAGGTCATCAAGTTCCTGAGAGGTAAGCAGTTCAGCTATTTGGTTTTGAATGATGTTCCCACTTGCTGTTTTGATAACCAGGCCAGGAACCCTCTCAAAGCCAGTCCCATCACGAATGGCACTTAATAAGGGGATCAACGTTTTTTCCCCTTCACCGCGTATGATGTAATCAATGGGATATCGCCTGAGAATATCTTCAGCAAACAAGGTTGCATGAATACCACCCAAAACAATGATAACACGTGGGTTTCTTCTCTTTAACCAGCAAGCCAGGAGGGCACATCCCGGCCAGTTTGTTGAGTTTGATGATAGAAAAATTATGTCATAAGCCTCAAGTTCTTCTGCTATTTTTTCCTCAAAAGACGCCCGACAAACCAAATCAACAACAGTAACATCAATGTCGTGACTTTCGAGAACACCAGCGAGAAGATTCGGTCCAAGGTGCGGATTGCTCCGCACCCTGTCTAAATAACCTGGACGCAGAATTTCTCCATCCCACTCAATAATTGGAGTAATAACAAAAGCAATTCTGTATTCTTCGCAGCCCAAAACCTCTATTCTGCTGGTTGTGCTGTAGCCACAACAATAACCGCAGCTATTACTGCAACTGCAGCAGGATTTTTTGTATGAGGAACCATTCCACTGACAAATGCTCCCACGTTTTCCGCATTGAGCTTTTTCACAGTATCAGCGTCAATCTTGATACCCTCTTTCTGAAGAATATCCACATATTCTCGACTGAAACGAGCTCGGAATTTATCATCAAAAACAAGGCTATCAATAAGAGTAGCCATTTGTTTTTTAGTGGTATTAACCTTCACTCCCCCGCGTTCAAATGCGATATGGTCAGTTTCGTTTTGCATAATTCATCCCCTCCTTTGAATAAATGTTGATCCGCTTTATGCACCTTAACCTTTAAAACTTTGCCTGATCATAAAAGCTAACAATCTAGCTCCCAATGACTTTCTCAGACAAATACAAACTTTTGTAGCATAAATTTACTTATTCAATACACTTATTTCAAAATATTTCAACAAAACAAACACACTTTTTGATGTAATAAGGAAAACAAGAAACTGTCACAGGAGAAAGAGAAAATCATGCCAATCCAGGCTTGGCATACATCTATTCAGGGACGTAAGTGACGGAGGTAACGAAACACAGGAAGGACAATCCGGGATGCTCTTCTTCTGCCAACAGCCCGATCTTACGGGGCTGAAGTACCATAAAATGGTTCAGGCTTCAGGAATATGGAACTGAACGGCAGCCTGAAGGAGGGGGCGAGCGGTAATCCGGTAGCGGGAAGCGGGAAGCGGAAAAAGCTCCTGAAACCGCATCATCAATAGCTAATATTCAGGGACGTAAGTGACGGAGGTAACAAAATAACATGGACGGGTTATAACTCAATTCCGGGGCGGTGTGCATTACTGTCAGAAACCGGAGAATCTGAACGGTCAGATGAGCTGTGCAGTGCTTTGCTTCATGCCTTTAAAAATTGATCCACAAGGGCTTGGAGTGCATTTAACCCCGTTATGAAATCCGGTGCTTCTCCTTCCGCAGCATAGGAAACTCCTTTGACGAACAAATCATATTCGCGCGGATATTCCTTATCTGAATTCAGGATGCTCAACATAAGCTGAAATTTCTCAGCCATTGAGTAGGCTGCAAACTCAGGATTTTTTCTCAAACGGCCTTCATCTTCAAGCATCGAGGCCGCAACAAGGTCAACAAAATTTTCATCAAAAAGGGCCAGCTTTTTGAGCAATGCCAGATCATGAATATGCTGTACAAGAGCTCGATCATCATTTTCACTACCGCGGATTCTGGTTGGAATTCGCCATGCAAGCGCACTCAGTTTATCGGCGGCACTTTCAACAGGATCGATTGAAAGAACACTTTCAGCTTCCGGAGGGCTTTTGGTGATGGTATTCACGAAGGAGGAAACGGGAAGCAAAATCCCTTTGCGCTGTGTAGCTTTGACTGATATTTCTATCTGGACATGAGGTCGAATTGCGACAGGGGTAGTAAAATAACTTGGATAGTCGAACTCAATCACGATGAACCGGTTATCATTCAGGGCCGTAATATGATGATTCTCCAGAGGAAAATCGTTCAGGCACAAATGCTGAATCACTTCGTGCTTAAACCTGGATAAAGAGCTGCGGTTTTGCTGATCTTTCAGCGCAATAACCCTGAAATCCACATCTTCAGAAAAACGCTGGATAAGGTTATGTGCTTTTGATAAAAGCAGTTCCTCCCGTAAAGACAAATGCAAACCCCTCCTATTTAAACTCAAACAGAGAGGAAATCACTTGCGTGACAAACCAATCCTTCTCGACAAATGCCGCATCAATTGCTTTGATTTCTGCGACACCTTCAAAAAGCTCCTGTTCAGGCCGCTCGTTCATAGCTGATGTATGCTCCCTGATAGCCAAGCTTTCGACTGACACGGCCCTTTACACCGATTAATCGGCCTGTAGGTACCTGCGTTGTCTTGCCTGCATTATAGTCTTGTTCAAGACGGGATGGCGCAGTCTTGATTCCCAGGCGCGCAAGCGCTTCTTTAGCCAATACCGGTAACGGCGCCACGGGAACGATTATCCCGTTTATGGGTGACGTTTTCGCCTTTGCGTAGACACCATAACCAAGGCGGATCAGACACCCCTTTTTCGTCAAATTTCTGAGCGCCCTTCCCACCTGATCGTAGTCATTACTTAAATCTTTAAAATCATCACGAACAAAAACAGCGCATTTCTTTCTCGCTATTCGTGCCGTAATCCGGGACTCAATACTCCTGTATCTGCTCATTAAAAAATGTACTTTAGATGCACATAAATACGACACCTTACTTATGCAAAAATACGACACTTTAGGTATAACAACAAGCCTTTCTTTTTTTGCCGGTATTCATGCAATATAACGAGATGAAATTGTGGGAAGGCGGTAACGAAACGTATTCATTACTGTCAGAAACCGGCATATCTGATATCTCAGGAAAGCTGTGCTTCAGCCCTTTAAAAATCGAATCGGCTACCTGTGCCGGAAATCCGGCTGGCCATAGCCATTTTAACCCTTTGATAAGAGATTCAAATATAACCCGCAAGGTATATTTCAGGAATATACCCCGAAAGGGATACTGGTATACCATGCCTGTTCGTTTCATTCAGAAGCGAACAGCATCAAGTTCCAAAGAGATCGGAAGCTGAAAAACGGGTCGGCCCGGTTCTCCGGTTCAGAATGAGTAGGTTCCGGCGCTGAAGGGGATATTATTCAAAGGTGATCGGCAGTTCAACCAGAACAGTGGCAAGTGTGTCGGTGGATTCCAAATGGCTGTGGCGGATCTCGCCGAAGCGGATATTCGACATGCTGGAGAAGTCGCGGCTGAAGGCTTCGCGGATATACTGAAGCGAGCTGAACACTTCGTTATCGTTCGTGCCGAGCAGCTTCAGCTCTTTTACGCTGCTGAACGCAGAGAGGCAAGCCTCGACATCCTGCCTTGAGTAGCTGTCGAGAAATTGCAGGACAACGTCCAATGCGGCCCGGCTTTTGCTGTTCATGGAGCTGTCTTGTTTGATTGCTGTGAATTCAGCATGCTCTGACGGAGTTCGAGAAGGGGTTTGTCAGCCCGGTCAACGCGAACGAGTCCCCTGCGCGGAAACTCGATATCAAGAATCACAAATACCGTAAGTGAAACAATCGCAGCAAAGGCTACCGGATGAAACCAGTGACGCCTGTTGTTGACCGACATATTGTAGCCGACGAGCAGGGAGCTGATGAAACTCAATGCAAAAAAGAGCAGCAGAATGACAAACGGCGGATGATCAATGGTGGCAGTGGCTCTGGTGTTTGTAATATCAATCATGTTATTCAACGCTGTAAAGACAAGAATGCCGGAATGCTTCGGAAGATCAGGCCTTTCGCAGGCAGTTATTGACTTCTGCCAGATCTCTTCCTGCAGCGCCGTACTTTTTTCAAGGTTTGCTTTTGTTGTGGCCTCATCTTCCACATTTCTGTAGGCAGAAACCCTGGTGTCGAGGTACCGGCGGAAGAGCTCCCTGACTTCCGGCTGCGTATCGGGTGGGAGCAGTTTTATACGCAGGTATGCAGTGCCAATCGCATTGGCCTCCTCGGTGATCAGGTGGCGGCGATTTTCAAACCGCGACTCGGCCCCGGCAAAGGTAAAGGCAATAATCAGTCCGAGCAGACCGAACACGGCTCCCTCAACCGGGCCAATCCCTTTTGCAAGACCGTCAGGGTTACGCCTGATGGTTCCGAGGCCGATACGACGCCCGAGTTCAACACTGAACAGCATACCGGCAAACAGACCGGCAAACAACAGACAGATGATCAGGGTAAACATATCCGATAGGTTTTTGATTGTTGCCAGCTACTTGCGACGGGCAAAGTCGGCAATCCTGCCTTCAAACTCGGTGAACTTCTTCTGCAGGAGCAGCAGGGCTCGCTCCTTTTCATCCTTTTTCAGAAATGAATAGATGATGCTGTTTGCAGCAAACTGTTTAACCTCGTCATAGGAGTAGCGGTAGCGGCTGGCAAGCAGCACATACTCTTCGGTGAGTGAGTTGCGTGAAACACCGGGATCGTCAGATGAGATCACTACCGGCACTCCGCTCCCTGTGTAGAGCCTGACCGGATGCGCCTCATCCTTTATGCCGAGAATAAACTCATTACTGGTGAGGTTTATCTCGACCGGAATCCGATCCTCCTTCATCCGCATCAGGGTGGAGAGCGCTCCGGTTTCATAGGCAATATCGACTCCATGACCGATCCTGGCGGCTCCGGCTACCGAGACGGCCTCAGCGATATGATATTTCAGCTCTTCCGGCGGGACCATGCCTGATGCCAGCTCTCCGGCATGCATGGAGGTTCTGATATGGGGATACTTCTCTTTAAGATAACGGAACATCTGCATGTGCAGGCGGTAGTCACCGAGAGCAACCGGATCGTTCTCGGCACTGACGATGTTGACACCGACAACCCCGTTAACTTTGTCAGCTTCATAAAATGCGGTATAGAGGCCGGAGAAGAAAACCGAGGGGGGGGAATTCCGGGAAACATAGCTCTGGAACCGGAGGATAAAATTCTCGTCATCAACTCCTTTTCTGCTTGACTCTACAAGTTCACGATACTGATGGACCCTGTCATTGAAAAGGGTATCCCGGGTAACACCAAGCAGGAAGCTGTCAAGCAGGGTGCGGAAATCTTTGTTATCGATGTTGATCACGCCGCTTCTGGCACGGCTGTCAAACACCGGATCGGACTTCTGATAACCGGGAGAGACAAACATGGTTTCGAGGTACTGCACGTTCTCATTTTTCGCCCGTTCCTTGAGCTTCAGGAGCCCCTCGCGGTAGTAGTTCCGGTTACTGTTGAAGATTTTTGAGAAGTAGATGAAGGTATTGAAAAACTGGGCGTCCGGAGGAAGCTGATCATGATAGTGATTGGCATAATCCTTGTCGGACCAGTGCGTGAAGAAGTCACTGGACATCGCCCTGTTGCTCCTCAGGTTTTTAACGGAGACCGTGTCTTTCAGTCTGTCGGTATCCTTTGGAGTTATAACCGAATAGTCACTTTTGCTGATCCAGCAACCCTCCCGCTGTATCCACTCCAGATAGTTCTCCGCGTAGAGTGATCCGGTGAAGTGCTGATGAATATCCCCCCCTTTCGGCATGAGGGTAAAGAAGAGCCGCAGTCCGGCAATATCCGGCTTTGCGGGTGTTATAAGCCTCTGATAGTATGCCCTGGTTGCGCTGTACGGACCTGAATCTTTCGGTCGTGCATGCAGGGTTGCTAATGGGAGAAGAAGCATCCAGAGCATGATCAGGGGAGCTGATTTTCTGTGCATAACCATCAACGTTGTTTGATGATAAAGGGTACTCTGCAAAGCCGGTTACGGTAATTTACATATTATTACTCATCCGACCTGCAGAAGAAATTGCACTCCCCTTCACCCCTGACCACTCAGTCGGTTTCAATCTCCTGCTGAGGTTGCACCCGTTCTGCCTTTCCACTTCCAGTTACGGATCTCCGGCATATCCTCACCGTGCTCATGGATATACTCCTTGTGGGTGATAAGCATATCGCGCACAAACTGCTTTATATAGGCCGCCCTGTCCCGGAGACGGTCAACGCGCTCCACCACGTCGGCAACAAGATGGAAGCGGTCAAGATCGTTCATCACCAGAATATCAAATGGCGTTGTCGTTGTTCCCTCCTCCTTGTAGCCCCTGACATGCAGGTTTTTATGGTTTGTACGGCGGTAGGCCAGCCGGTGAATCAGCCATGGGTAACCGTGGTAGGCAAAAATTATTGGCTTGTCGGTTGTAAAAATATCATCAAAATCCCTGTCACTCAATCCGTGAGGATGCTCTTCACGAGGCTGCAGGGTCATCAGATTAACAACATTGACAACGCGGATTTTGATGTCGGGAATCTTTTCCCGCAAAATATCAACCGCTGCAAGTGTTTCAAGTGTGGGAACATCTCCGGCGCAAGCCATGACCACATCGGGCTCACCGTCGGCTGAATCATTCGAGGCCCACTCCCAGATACTGATGCCGAAGGCACAGTGGCGGACGGCTGCCTCCATGTCAAGCCACTGCCATTCAGGCTGCTTGCCGGCAACAATGACATTGATATAGTTGCGCGACTTCAGGCAGTGATCGGTCACCGAAAGAAGCGTATTGGCATCCGGAGGCAGATAGACCCGGATTACACTCGACTTTTTGTTGACGACATGATCGATAAAGCCGGGATCCTGATGGGAGAATCCGTTATGGTCCTGTCGCCAGACGTGGGAGGTGAGCAGGTAGTTCAGCGAGGCGACAGGCCTGCGCCAGGGAATTTGCGTCGAGGTGATTTTAAGCCATTTAGCATGCTGGTTGAACATGGAGTCGATGATATGAATAAAGGCTTCATAGCATGAAAAAAGCCCGTGCCTGCCGGTCAGAAGGTAGCCCTCAAGCCAGCCCTGGCAGGTATGCTCTGAAAGAATCTCCATCACCCTGCCGTCGGGCGAAAGATGCTCATCATAGGGCAGAATATTCTCCATCCATGATCGGGCGGTGACCTGAAAAAGTGCATCAAGGCGGTTTGAAGCGGTTTCATCAGGACCGAATACCCGGAAATTCCTGGAAGATTCATTCAGTTTCATGATATCACGCAAAAAGGCACCCATCACCATGGTCGCTTCGGCCCTGACCGAACCGGGTGAGGGCACGGCAACACCGTACTCACGGAAATCCGGCAGCCGCAGCGACTTCAGGAGCAGCCCTCCGTTTGCATGGGGATTGTCACCCATACGCTTCTTCCCTTTCGGAACAAGCGCCATCAGTTCCGGCTGGGGAGCACCGGAAGGGGTAAAGAGCTCTTCGGGACGGTAGCTGCGCATCCACTCCTCAAGCAGGCGGAGGTGTGCAGGATTTTCCCGAACCGCTGTAACGGGAAGCTGATGGGAGCGCCAGAAATCCTCGACTTTCAGGCCGTCAACCTCTTTCGGGCCTGTCCATCCTTTCGGCGTGCGCAATACTATCATAGGCCAGCATGGCCGTTCATGCAGTCCCTGCTTGCGGGCAGCGTACTGAATTTCGGCTATTTCGTCAAGGCAGATGTCAAGTACCGAAGCCATCTTCTGATGCATCGGCTCAGCCTCTGATCCTTCAACAAAATAGGGTTTGTAACCATACCCGGTCAGGAGGCTTTCCAGCTCATCGTGCGGTATGCGGGCGAGCAGTGAGGGGTTGGCAATTTTATAGCCGTTCAGATGCAGAATCGGCAGCACCGCGCCATCCCGGGCGGGATTGAGGAATTTGCTGGAGTGCCACGATGCTGCAAGAGGGCCAGTTTCAGCTTCTCCGTCACCGATAACACAGGCTGCAACAAGGTCGGGATTATCAAAAACCGCACCGAAAGCATGTGAGAGCGAGTAGCCGAGCTCACCCCCTTCATGAATGGAGCCGGGCGTTTCAGGCGCAACATGGCTTGGAATTCCTCCTGGAAATGAAAACTGCCTGAAGAGGTTTTTCATTCCTGCCTCATCCTGCGAAATGTTGGGATAGTATTCGCTGTAGGTCCCCTCAAGCCAGACATTGGCCACAACAGCAGGACCCCCGTGACCAGGCCCGGAAATGTAGATGATATCGAGGTTGCGCTGAAGAATCGCCCTATTGAGATGCACGTAAATAAAATTCTGGCCCGGTGTTGTGCCCCAGTGACCCAGCAGACGGGGCTTGATATGTTCGGGCTTCAATGGCTGCAGGAGCAGCGGATTATCGAGCAGGTAGATCTGCCCCACCGCAAGATAGTTCGCTGCCCTCCAGCAGGCGTGAATGGCATGAAGCCCGGTTTGGGTGAGCGGTGCTGCAAAAACCTCTTCCTGTGTCTGGTTGCTCATCATCGTATCAGTTAGTTTGTTCAGGGTCACTTCACACGCTTTTCAGGAGTACCCGTAAGGGCACTCTCTACATCTCTTTCAGCTGACGCGCTTTCAGCACCTTCAGGGTGTGGCGGGCAATCATCAGCTCCTCATTGGTATTTATAATGTTGATCTCAACCGCTCCCTCTTCATGGGATATGACCGCCGCATGCTCCCGGTTTTTGGCCTCATCTATCCTGATGCCGAGAAATTCCAGCCCGGCAGAGAGGCGGGAGCGGATTTCAGCTGAATTTTCACCTATCCCTCCGCTGAATATGAGCCTGTCAACCCCTCCCAGCACAGCGGCAAGTGAACCCAGAGATTTGCGGGCCTGGTAACAGAAGAGCTCAACAGCCTCACGTGCGGCGCTGTCAGCCTCTTCTGCATTGAGCAGTTCGCGCATATCATCCGTCCGGCCGGAGATACCGAGCAGTCCGGAGCGCCGGGTCACCAACTCCTTGATTTCGGCAGGAGTCATGCGACCCTGCTCAAGCAGAAACAAAATCACTCCGGGGTCCAGGTCACCGGTACGGGTACTCATCACGAGCCCTCCCGCCGGAGAAAAGCCCATTGTGGTCTCTATGCTCCGGCCATCCCTGACGGCAACCATGCTTGCGCCGTGCCCCAGATGGGCCATAATAATTCGACCCTCCAGCTTCCCCGGAGAAGCCTGCTTCAGAAGCTCTCCGAGGATGTATTCATAGGAGAGTCCATGAAAGCCGTAGCGCCTAACCCCTGCGGAGCGGACGGATTGCGGCAGGGCATAGAGCTTTGCCACAGAGGGCATTGTTGCGTGAAAGGAGGTGTCGAAACAGGCGACCTGCAGCGTGCCGGGAAAAAGCTTTTCAAGATGGCGCAAAGCCTTCAATGCAGGAGGGAGGTGCTCCGGCGCAAACGGCGAGAGCTCCTCAAGCGAGGCGATGAGCTGCCTGGTAACCACCTGTGGTTCCGAGAAAAGGGGGCCCCCGTGAACCATGCGATGACCGATGGCATCAGGCCGGAGAGCTGCGAAGTACGAAGTCAGACGGGAGAACACAAATTCACATGCTGCCACATGATCCTCAACCGATGCACTTTCGCTCGCCAGAGAGCGACCCCCTCCATCAAAAAGCGAGTAGCTCCCTCCGGAGCTGCCGATGCGTGTCAGTGAACCCGAAAAAATCACACGCGACTCTTCACCGACCTCATAGAGGGCAAACTTGATACTGGATGACCCGGTATTGAAAGCCAGAATTCGGTTGTTCAATTGCATAGATGTCAGTGAAAAGATACGGCAGGGTTGACTCCCTCCATCTTATTTTATACGACCTGAACGACGGGCATCAGACACTAAAACCGCCAGTGCGCAGGAGAGAATCCGGGTGCGCTGACTGTCTGCCCTGCTGGTAAGAATGATCGGAACACGCGCGCCCATGACAATTCCGGCTGCATCCGCACGGTTGATGAACGTAATCTGTTTTGCCAGGATGTTGCCTGCTTCAATATCGGGAGCGAGCAGAATATCCGGATCGCCGGCAACGTCGGAAACAATACCTTTTTCCAGAGCGGCCTCTCTGCTGACAGCGTTGTCGAGAGCAAGCGGCCCGTCAATAATGCAGCCGATGATTTGTTTGCGTTCAGCCATCTTGCAGAGTGCGGCAGCGTCCAGTGTCGCCTGCATTTTCGGATTCACGAGTTCAACAGCGGCCAGAACCGCTATTTTAGGCAGCCGGTGTTCATCAGTCAGTGCCAGCCAGACATCAGCAGCATTGCGGCAGATATCCGCCTTGGCAAGAAGGTCCGGCGCAATATTGACTACAGCATCGGTAATGATCAGCCATTTATGATAGCCGGCCGTATCCATAACATACGAGTGCGAGAGTCTCCTTCCGGTTCGCAGGCCTGACGTTGAAGCCACAACAGGATAAAGCATCTCTTCGGTATGCAGGGAGCCCTTCATGATTGCATCAACCGTGCCGGCAGCGGCTAATTCAACCGCCTTCTGGGCTGCTGCATGACTGTGCTTGACATCAACAAGCTGCCAGGCGGAGATATCAATACCGGCTCTTTCGGCAACGTCGCGAACGCGGCCAAGAGGGCCTACCAGAACCGGGGTAATGAGGTTTTCCTGCTCGGCAGTCACAATCGAGCTGAGAACCAGCTCATCGACCGGATGGACAACTGCTGTAATGACCGGAGGCAATTCCTCGCAGGCCTTCAGTACTGCATGATAGCGGTCATGGGAGTGAACCTGTATTTCAGGCGGTTCATCACTTGCAAACATATGAAGCGTATCGGTCATGAATTATCCTTTGGTTCCTTATAAAAAAAGCTCAGCGATCCCCTGTAAGAGGCCTGAAACAGCCCCGGAGGAGCCACGCCCGCACCTTACAAGGGCGACGGAACATGCAGTTTCACCCAGGCAACATACCTGTCCATCCAGCTCTGCAGGAACTGTCGGCTCCCCTCCCCGATATCACCCTTTTGATCAAAGAGGCCATCTTTCTGCTGAATGAAGGCTTCAGGCTGAGCGAGCACTGCCACATCGAGAGCCGCCAGAATGTTGCGCAGATGCTGCTGCGCCATTGCCGTACCGGCTGCACTGGGAGAGACACCAAGAATGCCGGCAGGTTTACCTGACCATGCATTTTGCCCGGAGGGGCGCGAAGCGTGATCAAGGGCGTTTTTAAGCACACCGGGAATGGAGCGGTTGTACTCGGGAGTCACAAAGATAAGAGCATGGGCCTCACGTATCCTGCTTTTGAAGCGCAGAACGGATTCCGCCTGCCGGGCATCATCGTCCTGATTGTAAAGCGGCAGTTCACCGATTTTGACATCGCTGAACGAGAACTCCCCGGGCGCCAGCCTGACGAGCGCATTGGCCAGCTGACGGTTGAAGGAGTCCTTTCTGAGGCTTCCGACAATAATCGCAATTCTGTATTCTTTCATGGTCCTCTTCATTTTAAAAGTTATCCGCCAACAGAGACCGAGAGCATGGAGAGTGAACCTCCCTCAATCCCTTCGACCGGAAAGCCGGGCGGTTCATCTTCACGCTGTAAACCCAGCAGATAGAGCAGCGGCAGAAAGTGCTCGGGTGTCGGAACCGACAGCCGGGCATCCTCACCCATTTTCCGGTAGTCAACAAGCTCACGCCCCCGCCCTTCGATAATGAGTTTGCGTGCTTCATGTTCAAATCTGAGAGCCCACTCACAGGGGGGTACCGACTCATCGCCCCAGGCATAGGCGGCAAGGTTATGGACAATATTGCCGCTGCAGAGAATGAGTACCCCCTCTTCACGCAGTGGCTGAAGGCGTCTCCCGGTTTCAAAATGAAATTCGGGGTTCATGGAGGCATCGATACTGAGCTGGACGACGGGAATGTCACCATCGGGAAAAATATGAGCGAGCAGAGACCAGGTGCCATGATCCAGCCCGCGCTGCTCATCGAGACGCACCGCAACCGGCAGAAGAAACTGCTGAACCCTCCGGGCAAGTCCGGGACTCCCCGGAGCAGGGTATGTTACGCTGTAGAGTTCGGCCGGAAATCCTCCGAAATCGTGCATGGTTTCGGGATGAGGGCTGGCTGTCACCGCACTTTCGGGCAGGTACCAGTGCGCCGATATGGCCAGAATTGCCCCGGGTCGGGGTATGGTTTGGCCATATCGGCGCCAGCTTTCGCTGTATCTGTTTGATTGCATCGCATTCATCGGACTTCCATGTCCGAAAAAAACAGCCGGCATCACCATACTCATAGCCTTCGCCTCTTGTTTTCATGATCTGCTGTCTATTACAACACGAAACAGCCCGCATAGATTCCTCTCATTCGCAAGAGGATGTGTAATGGAACAAACAAAGAGCGGACGCTGAGAGTTGCCGCTGACAGAACGCTTCCCTCATGCTTTCAATAATCAGATTATATATTCCTGCCTGCCGGCACTTGTTAAGCAGATTAATGGTTATAGCAGAGTGTGAGCAACCTGTAACCAATGATCCATGCATCACTTTTTGAACGATATATCCATGGTGTTCGCCGGAGAGGCGGGACAGGGTCTTCAGACCGTGACGGAAACTCTTCTCCGCATTCTTGCAAAAAGCGGCTACAACGTCTTCTCGTGCACAGAGTACATGTCACGAATCCGTGGAGGGTGCAATACCACGGAGATCCGGATAACAGACAAAAAGCAACGCGCCTATCTGGAACGCATCGATATGCTTTTTGCCCTCTCCCCGCTTGCTGTCGAACACCTGAAAAGCCGGATCAACAGCGGGACACTGATATTTGCTGAAAAATCGCAGTTCGCTGAAAGATGGGATGAGCGCTACATTGATACCCCCTTCAGGAGGTTTGCCGTTGAAACCGGCAGCCCTGTTTTTTCAAATACGGTCGCCGCAGGAACAGTATTCGGCATGATCGGCCTGCCGTTTGAACGCTTTACCGACTACCTCGGTGAACAGTTTGCTGCAAAGGGTGAAGATACCGTTTCGAAAAACTGCATGGCGGCAAAGCTCGGTTACGATTTCGGACGCCTGATTGCTGCTGACAAAGCAATTCTTCTTCCTTCACCGGCCCTGACCGGGAGCTCCGGACGTCTGCTCATGGACGGCAATTCAGCACTCGGTATCGGCGCAATCGCTGCCGGCTGCAATTTTATAAGCTCCTACCCGATGTCTCCCGGAACAGGGCTCCTTACTTTTCTTGCAGCCAGATCGAAAGCATTCGGCATCGTAGTCGATCAGGCTGAGGATGAAATTGCCGCTGTCAATGCCGGTATTGGCGCCTCCTACTGCGGCGCAAGGGCGATTGTGACAACTTCAGGCGGCGGCTTTGACCTGATGCAGGAGGGTGTGAGCCTTGCCGGCATGATCGAGACACCGATTGTTATCCATATCGCTCAGCGGCCCGGACCGGCCACTGGCCTGCCGACCCGGACGGAGCAGGGCGACCTCAACCTTGCACTGCATGCCGGTCACGGCGATTTCGCAAGAGCCATCCTTGCACCCGGCACGCTTGAGGAACTTGCTGAATCCATGCAGCATGCCTTCACGCTTGCCCACTGCTTCCAGATTCCCGTGTTTGTGCTGACCGACCAGTACCTGCTCGACGCTGTCACCACTATTGAGCGCAGGGATATTAAACGGCTCCCCGCTGAAACAGCAGTCATAAAAACCGGGGCCGGCTACCAACGTTTTCTCTTCACCGACGACGGCCTGAGTCCTCGCGGTGTTCCTGGCTATGGCGATGGTCTGGTTCGGGTTGATTCCGATGAGCATGATGAAAACGGCCTCATTACGGAGAGCTTTGAAATGAGAGCAAGAATGGTTGAAAAGCGGCTGAAACGAATGAAACCGCTCGCTGAAGCGGCCCTGATGCCCTCAATTATCGGCAGCATCAAAGAGGCTGATGTTGTGGTGATTGCCTGGGGCTCCAACCGGGGAGTCCTTGAAGAGGCGATTGAAATACTCGGAAACAAACGAGTTGCCGGTATCCATTTTTCGCAGCTCTTTCCGCTCAATCCGGATGTAAAATCACTGCTTGAAAAGAGAGCACTCGTGGTTATGGAAAACAATGCTGCCGGTCAGTTTGCCGATCTTCTCTCTCTTCAGACAGGCCTGAGCATTGCGCACCGGATAGTTAAAACCACGGGCGAACCGTTCAGTGTGGAAGAGGTTGCAGAAGCTTTGAGCGCCTTTAAAGAGTCAAAACGAGCCCGACCATGAAGAAAACACCGACCCTCTTTGATATGCCCCTGACTGCTGATGTCGCATGGTGTCCGGGGTGCGGAAACTACATGCTGCAGAGTGCCGTAAAGGCGGCCCTGCATGAGCTCGCCATTGACCCGAGCAACCTGGTGATGGTCTCAGGGATTGGCCAGGCAGCCAAAGCTCCCCAATATCTCAACGTCAATATGTTCAACGGCCTTCACGGGCGCTCGCTTCCCGCTGCACTCGGCATAAAGCTGTCGAACAGAAACCTTGTTGTTGTGGTGGAATCGGGGGACGGCGATATGTATGGAGAGGGCGGCAACCATTTTATCCACGCCATACGCAGAAATATTGACATCACCGTCATTGTCCACAACAATATGGTCTACGGTCTGACGAAGGGCCAGGCATCTCCGACTTCGCAGCGGGGCATGACCACCCCGGTTCAGGTTGACGGCGTCATGCTTGAGCCCTTCAACCCGCTCGCCGTAGCGCTTGCGCTCAACGCGCCTTTCATTGCAAGGGCCTATGCCGGGGATGTTGAAGAGACAAAAAAAATGATCATGCAGGCAATTTCGTTCAGGGGATTTTCAATTGTTGACGTTTTCCAGCCCTGCGTCATATTCAATAAAGTGAACACCTACCAGTGGTTCAGGGAGAATACCGTCTACCTGCCGGAGAGTCACGACGCCACAGACCGTACTGCCGCATTCGGGCTGGCGACTGCAGCGGGCAAACTTCCGCTGGGAGTTCTCTTCCGGAGTGACGGGCGGGAGATTTATGAAGAGCTGATCGGCGTCGGAGCGACCCGCTCTATCAGCGAAAACCGCCTGACGATAACGCTGTTCATGCCCTGATTGACGCTTATTGCTGTTGAGCAACTGAATGGGAAGCTGAAAAAACGATTTCCCGCCCGCCCTGCAAGTCAGCGTTTCAAAGAGCCGGTTCAGAAAAAATCAGCCTCTGCTCCGGGCCCGGCTATAAGAAGCACTCAATTTTTTGCTATACTGCCTGCTGTCGAAAATAACCGGATCCCCCCTCCTCTTATGCCCATCAAGTATGCAAGACGCCTGTCGGGGCGCAAACGATCGACGGAAACAAACCGTCATCTCGGCTTCGCACTCGCCTTTGTGGCCGGAGCAACCAATGCCGGTGCCTATCTTGCCGTGAAACTCTACACCTCGCACATGACCGGCATGGTCTCATCAATGGCCGACAACATTATTCTCGGCAACAGTGATCTTGCGCTCGGTGCTTTCGGCGGAGTATCCTCCTTTCTGGCCGGTGCTGCAACGACCGCCGTCATGGTCAACTTTGCCCGGCGGCGGCACCTGCACAGCGAGTTCGCTTTTCCACTCCTGCTTGAAGCGCTTCTCCTGCTCTCTTTCGGCCTGCTTGGCGCTCAGCTCTCCACCATCAACGGCGTATTTGTACCGGTTACGGTGATGCTGCTCTGCTTCATGATGGGGCTGCAGAATGCCGTTATCACCAAACTCTCGAATGCGGTGATTCGAACCACCCACCTGACCGGCATTATTACCGATATGGGCATTGAACTCGGCAAACTCTTTTACTGGAACCGCCACACCCTTGAGGCAGAGGAGGATGTTGTGGCTGACCGGGACCGGCTGAGGGTGCTTGCGACGCTGACGCTCTCCTTCTTTGGCGGGGGACTTTTTGGCGCTCTCGGCTTCAAGGCGATAGGCTATGCGCTGACTGTCCCTCTTGCACTCCTCCTTGTCCTGCTCGCCGTCGTACCGGCAATAGACGATCTTCGAGGCTACCTGAACAGAGTGGCACGAAAAAGGGCCGCAAGTAGGCTGGATTGACAAGGGGTCGGCATCAAGGGAACTCTTGAGAACCGCGGGTGTTTAAGTACTATGCAGCTTGCCGGAATTTCACCTCTCCCGGCCCAACAGATGGTAAAGCTCTACCCTTATGAAGCTCATCTTTGTCTACAATACCGACAGCAACCCGCTCAGCTCTCTTATCGACCTGGGCCACAAGATACTCAGCCCCGAAACCTACGATTGCAGTCTCTGCAAACTGACCCATGGCCCGTTTACCGAAAAGGATGCCTGGAAAGCGTTCCGCATCTCGATCGGTGTTCCGGTGGAGTTCCTGCACCGCGATGAATTTGAAAAAAAATATAGTCGCAGCTTTGAATACCCGCTCATTCTGAAAAAGAGCGACAGTTTCGAGATTCTGCTCTCCAAAAAAGAGATTGACCGGCTCGGCGATCTTGAGGCACTTATTGCGGCAGTAAAAAAAGAGCTTCCGCCAAAGGCGTGAGGAGAGTAGAGCGCTCAGGGCTGCTCTTTATAGTTGCAGAGAGTCCGCTTCAAATCCAAGCACAATGGAGTTTATGGAAAAACGGCGGCCCATGGGGGGAGGGCCGTCATGGAAAAGGTGACCGAGGTGGGCGCCGCAGCGACCACAGAGTATTTCCATCTCCATTGAGCTCTCTTTGCGATACCGGACACTGTTCGAGCGCACGGTTTTAAAAAAACTCGGCCAGCCGGATGAACTGGAGAACTTGGCCTCCGAGCGGAAGAGGGTGTTGCCGCACAGGGCGCAGAAGTAGGTTCCGCACTCTTCATTATCCCAGTACTTTCCTGTAAATGGCTGCTCGGTAGCTCCTTTTCGCGCAACCTCATAAAGTGCCCCGGAGAGCAACTCTTTCCACTCAGCATCCGGTACATTAAGTTTGGATGTATCACTTCGGGAGAAGTAGGATTTGACGGTTTGAGTCTTCCGGGTCATGGTTTCGCATTTTTCAGTGACTGTTGGCGATGGCGCTCCGTTTCACAAGCCAATCCTTGCCGCCTCTCCATAAACACAGGAAAGATAAGAACCGTTCGTTTTATATGCATGCGGGAACGTGAAATAAGGCCTTTACAAAAAAGGTTGTTCGTCAGAAAATCTCATTGTTTATCCGGCTGACGATTCAGCGCTGCATGAATCAATTCAAGCAGCCGCGCTTTGTTCACCGGCTTGGTGATAAAGGAATTACACCCGGCATCCTCCGCTTTTCCCCTCTCCGATTCTGAGGTAAAGGCACTCTGCATAATAACCGGCAACCCGGGCCGAAGCTGCTTGATCAGCCTGGTCGCATCAAAACCGTTCATGACCGGCATTTTGATATCCATTAACACAAGCCTGATCTCCGGATGCTCTTTTACAAGCTCCACCGCATCCAGTCCGTTACCGGCGGAAATGATCGTTATGCTTTCGGCTTGGAGTGTTTTCTCAAGCAGAATGCTGCTGACGGCATCATCTTCAGCTATAAGAATGGTCATTCCGGGCAAGGAATCATGGTTGGGCTTGACTGCAGCAGGCTGAACATCAGTTTCCACAAAACCGGCAGGATTGTATGGCAGGGTGAATATAAACTCGCTCCCCTTTCCTTCTGTAGATTTGACCGAGATGAGGCCTCCAAGCATCTCAATATATGCCTGGGAAATGCTCAGACCGAGACCTGCACCCTCATAGTTACGGGTCAGGGAGTTGTCCGCCTGGCGGAACCGTTCAAAAATCTTCGTCTGCATATCAGGCGATATTCCGATACCGGAATCAGCGACATAAAACTCCAGCGTATTTTTGTTGCGGGCATAACCAAAGTCAATATGCCCCTCTCTGGTGAATTTCAGGGCATTCTGCAGCAGATTCGTCAGGATTTGCGTAAGCTTGGTGCTGTCTGTCTCAATGACACTTTCACTGTCTGACAACCCGGTGGTACAGCTCAGACGCAACCCTTTCTGCTCTGCAAGGGGCTTGAAAAAGGCATGGAGATCCCGGAGAGTAGTGTTGACCGGCGTCCTGCTGATCTTCACGTTGGTCTTGCCGGCTTCGATCCGGGAAATATCAATGATGTCATTGATGAGATAAAGCAGGCGCTGACAGCTCTGGTCAATAAGATCAATATAGAGCGACTGCTCCTCTTTTGACAGATCAGGATCTTTCAGTATCTCTGAAAGGCCGACAATGCCATTCATCGGGGTGCGAATCTCATGGCTGATATTGGCAAGAAAAGCTGTTTTAAGCCGGTCACTCTCCTCCGCATGCTCTTTGGCCGCAATCAACTCGCTCCACAGTTTTTTCTTTTCAGTAATATCCTCCTTGATCGCCACAAAATTGGTGATAACACCCTCTTCATTCAGAACCGGCGAGATCACGGCCGACTCCCAGTAAAACTCTCCGTTTTTGCGCCTGTTGTACATTTCCCCTTTCCACACACCGCCGGCAAGAATCGTTCCCCAGAGCTCTTCGTATACCGACTGCTGCATGGTTCCTGACTGAAGAATACGGGGATTCTTGCCGATTACCTCCTCCTGGCTGTAACCGGAGGCAATGGTAAATGCCGGGTTAACATATTCGATATCTCCCTTCAGATCGGTAATAACCACAATGGCATGGCTCTGCTGCATGGCAACGCTCAGTTTTTGCAGCTCCCGCTCCGCCGCTCTGCGCTCCGTTACGTCATGCACAATAGCGTAAAGCAGCTCCCTGCCTCCAACATTGATATTGGAGCTGAACACCTCAACATCACGAAGGGAACCATCCGCCCGGCGGTGTTGAAAAGGAAACTGATTTTTTTCCGACACACGGTCCTGCTCCAGAAGGTGTTTCAACTCCTCTTCAGGATGAGTGTCGACCTCCCGGATATGCTTGCGGCAAAGTTCATCAATTGACCACCCGTAAAAAGCTGCGGCTGCATGATTGGCATCAATAATATTGCCTGTAAGAGGATCAAGAACCAGTTTGACGGCGGAATGCTCGTCAAACAGCTTCCTTAAACGCTCCTCGCTGTTGTGAAGCGCCTCATCTTCCTTCATCTTGTGCTCGGTGACGTCGGTACCGACTCCGATAAGAAAAGGCTTCTCCTTGATAAAAACTCTCTTTCCGGACAACTGAAACCATCTGAAGCGAGGCCCTCCCTGAATAAGAACTCTCACTACATCGCTCTCCTCAACACCGCTCTTCATGATATTAGCCATTTTCTCTCCGACCTTTGAGCGGTCATCGGGATGAATGGCATCAATGGCCGTGAAAGAGGCCATTGCAGCATCCGGTCTGCCGACAACAACATCCCGCTGATAGGCATTCCATGCAGCATAATGCCATTCGGCATCAAGCATATAGAAGGCACCTGGCACCGCCTCTTTAAGCGCACCAAAAAGAGTCTGCGTCGTCTCCGCATCCCTTTCGGCTCTCTTCAGATCGGTTATATCCTGCGCAACAATATAGAGCTGTGACGTCCTGCCATCAAGGCCGGCAATCGGGTATAAGGTATTGCGATAACAATGGCCCTCCTGCTCATCTTCATAAATCATCCTCCGGCCGGTACAAAACACCTCCTCTGCTTTTATCCTCCGGGTTGCTGCCAGTTCAGGCGGAAAAAAATCATATGCATTTATGTTAATGCACGCAGGCACCTCTTTGTGATATACTCTGGCAAAAGCCTGATTGGCGTCAAGAATGGTCCCTTCCCGGTCCATAATAAACGCCGGTTCATCTACGGCATCAAAAACGGCATTGAGTGTGCTTTCGCGCTGTTGTGCATTGCGCTCCTTCTCCTCTCCCTTATGAGTACTGTTCTGCATAGAAAATTTCAATGGCGTGTTAACTCCCGGCTGAACCGGCAGAAACTCTTCAGCATGTGACCATCAGAAGAGCATCTGCCTGAGTCACTACTGAAGCAAAATAGGAAGAGTTTTCAGCTTTTTCATGATAAATCCCCTCACCTGTCCCTACGGCCATGTTTTTCGATTTTTCCGGCCCATCTGGCCAGTGACTTGTCATCCATGCTCTCCCAGGCTTCAATTACATCGCCGAGATAGTGGTTTATGAAGGCGCACTCAATATCGGATTTTTCACTTGAAAAGGAGTATTCATCAAGAGCCGCATCATCTTTCGGCTGAAAAGCCCAGTACTGCACAGCAGGTTTGCCATTGTTGAAAAGAAAGAGTTTCTCATCAGGGTCAAGGTCGCTGTTATCCTGGAGCGTATCACATTCGGTGGCAATCCCGGCGATCAAAGTGCAATGTTTTTCACTGTACTCAATCGGGCCGAGGATTGGATCATATACACGGCAATCCACCGTAATCAGCCCCTTTGCGGTAACAATGAAAAGCGTATGGCCCAGCCGCCAGTAGCCGCCATCAAGAAGGGCCGGTTGTTGAATTGCGTGCAGACGTTGCAGCAGAGAGGCTCTCTCCATCGGATAATCTCCGGGGTTTCTTTGTGAACAGATAACGATATACCCTAAAATACAATATTGAAAAGATGCATACCACCGCCCCGGTTGCAATTTCCTTCCCCGTTTTGCAAATGGATAAGTCCATCCGCTTTCCCCTTTATAATGATTCTGAATTTTGTATTTTGCAGTAGTATTCGATGGATTCCGGATTCCTGATCCGGAATTTCTGACAACCAGGATACTCTCTTTTCCGGCTGACAGAGCTCCTGCTTGTTAATTTCAGGATTAATCGCTGCCAATGAATCTGGCCAGACTCACAGCCATAACCGGAAGCGTTACGCTCCTGCTTCTCAGCCAGCTTTTTGCATTGCAGGGCTCTGCTTTTGCTGAAAACTCGCTCACCGTCCAGACAAAAGTTACCGTCAACATCTCGGAATCGTTAATCGAGTACCTCAACAAGCTCAGAAAAAAGAGCGCTCTGAAGAACAACAACCCTGCTTCAGCAACGGTTTCGAAGCCCTCACCTGCCGATACTACGTCCGTATCTGCTCAATAAGAAAGCAGTTATCTCTGTCAGGGGTGAAAGAAAAATAATGTGACCAGTCAATTGCCTGTCATGAAAACATCGCGCATAAAATCCGCTGCGGAAAACCGCCCGAAGAGGCTTCCGCTCGCTCTTCTCCTCATCTTGATCATTGTTCAGGGATTGATGGCTTTACGGCTCACTGCCACAGAAAAAGTTGTTATTCCGAAGGACATACAACTTGCCACCCTGCAGCTCGACGATGTCAAAAACATTGAAAAACGTGTTTTAAAGGAAAAATCACCTGAAATAAAAGTTATTCGAACGGTAAACCGGCTATGGCAACTGGAGTTGCCGGACGAGCACCTCCCGGCAATCACGACCCAATACATCGTTACCGGCACGAACGGAAAGGCGGATGTATTCTCAAGTATCAACGATCCTTCATCTTCAGTAAAAATAGAGATCAAACCCAAAGGCATACGTTCAAAAGAGTATGTCAACAACCACTGGCTGATGTCGGAAAGTGTCGATATTATCATCTATCCCCTTGCTGCGACCAGCAAGGGCGCATACAAAGGGATCATTAAAACAATCATCTCATTTGCCCAGATTTAACACGCAATCCACGCTCCCGTCATTCACTCACTTTGATTGCAACCTTTTAAACTGAAAGTTGATTTCCTTTTCATAAGTCCGCCCTGAGTGCACCGGCAGGAAGGGACAAACGGATTAATAAATAAAAAAAAGGATCGCTTTCATGAAGTACATGATATGGATCGTCCTGCTTCTGGTCACGGGCGTTTTTTTCGGCAGATCGCTCCATGCATATCATATCTACAGCTTGTTTATCTCGCCACAAATGTTTGAGCTGCATCTTGGCTCTGAACCGATCAATGAATCCATACAGCTTACAAACAACAGTGAAACCCCTTTCACTCTGCAAGCAACTGTCCGGAACTGGACAATAGATGAACAGAACAACCTCGCCATACTCCCCTCTGATCCCCAGTCGCTCGATCAGGTGATCACGGTTACTCCCGAAAACATCACGGTTGAACCCGGAAAAGAGCAGGTGATCCATTTTACATTGAAACCCGATCCGGCATACGAAGCCGGTGAACACCGGGCTATTATTTTTTTGACCGAGACCTCACCCTCAAAAAGCATGGAGGGAGTCGAAATCACCTTCCGACAGGGCATCGGGATCTATGGCTATTCCGGAGCTGTGCGGCGTGCTGCCAGGTTAAAAAGCCTGAAGCTTGACCGCACCTCAGGTATCCTGAATATCGAAATTGAAAACCGGGGAAATGTCCACACAAGGTTTGACGGAGACTATGCGATCTGGAAAAAAGGGTCGTTTCCGGGGCTGAAATCTCTGCCCGCTTCCCTTGAATGGCCGCATAGCAATAAAAAGCCGGCAGGGTTCATCACTTCAGGCAGCCTGAACAGAACACCGGTACTTGCCGGAACCAGCCGAACCATAAAAACACTGCTTCCGGTTGCTGCTGTTCCAACCGGATACACCGTTATTGTAACCGGCACCATTGATGGCGAAAAGGTTGAAAAGATTTTCCGCTGAACAATACTCTACCATGTACCACTGCGCCTGACAGCAATAAACACGCTGCAATCCTGTCGCGGACCTCATTGAACTCCTTTTTGTGCTTAACCTTTACGAAGAGCGTGCACACCCGCACAGAAAGCGAGAGAGAAAAAAAACAGTGTCAGCTCCTCAAAGGGGAAATTCTGCATCTCCGATCAGGGAATCAAAGTCCACCGGAAAAGATGGTTCGACCTGATTGAAGCGATCACGTCCCTCCGGCATGGCATGAACCCCTTCGGGGAAGGCGTTATGGAGCAGCATATACTCCAGCAGGTAATTGGTCAACCGGTAATAACCGCAAGGTTTGGTTGAGGTTGATCCCGGCATTTGATTTGCCGGCTTTCCCTCGGCCCACCCCTCAACAATCTGCTCAACCAGCGCCTCATACCTCTTCTGTTTCTGCATAGGGATCTCTTCTGTTTTTGATTGTATTAAGCTCACAGCCTGACCGGTCAAAAATAATCCAATGATCTGCTGAATCATAAAAAAAGGTATAAAAATCCAAAGCCCCCCTCTCAATTCAAAGGGAAGAGTATCGTTTTATAATACTCAAGATGAGACGGTTGATGAGTTTATGCCTCAGCAATAAGCAGGAATGGATCGCTCGCGAGGGAAGAACAAATAAAACAGAGAGATGCAGGTGTAAAAATAGATGATAATAGAGCAATTAATAAAGAAAAGATACTGTTTTAACTGGTATAGAGAGACTTGTAGCAATGCAGTATCAAAGAGGCACATTAAGACGTATTATGGCGTAATAGAGTAAATTTTATTTCTCAAAATGCTGAAATAGTTGTTTTTATTCAAATAAATAGCCGATATTACTCACCTTAATACGCCACAGCGATAACAAGTTAATAATCCGGCACCTCTCTGTTATGGGCGAAACAAGTCTGGGCACCATAAAAAACAGCAACTGGAAAAGTGTACACCCGACTGCCGGGTATACAAAGCGAATGGAGGTGATTGATGATAATATCGTTCACACCTGGATTGAGTCAAAAAAGGATGTGATTCTTGATTTCATGGATGCCGAGCTGCTGCAGGTTGTTCTTCAGGAAGCCGGCCTCGAAAACAGAGAGTTTCATATCATCTTTGACCTTGCCAATACCACAAGCATTACCTATCGCTACAAACTGGCGATTACCGATCTCTTTTTTAACTGGAGTCCCTTTTTCGGGGTTATAGGTTTTTACAATATCGCCGAGTCAATGCGCATTATAACCGAATCATTCGCCGCCATTGCACCCGGAAAACTTTGCGTCATTCAGGCCAAAACCTATGAAGAGGTTATTGAAAGAGTCAGGGAATATAAATCAGGAGTGCTTCCTTCAATGGAGCTCCCTGATGAGGAGAGAAGGGAAGAGCATCGGTTTCTTGGAGCTGTCGCAAGATTGTCGTGGCTGAACCTGCTTGAAGAGCCGATAGAGCTTCCACCAGGGGAGAGCCGTTACTATACGGTTTTCAAAGCAATTGAAGCCCTTCGCCTTGACCTTATCGCTAAAAATATTGACTATGAAAAAGAAGTACAAGAGCTTACCCACAACCTTCAAAATCGAATAACCCAGATGACTATAAAAATGAATGCACAGGCGGAATTGAATAAAAAATCGGTCACCGAATTCAAAACCGAGATCTCTGATCTTAAATCAAGGCTGGCAACACAGGATATGGAGCTCACCAGGGTTTCAACTGCAATTGCCGAAAAAACAACCAAATTGCGGAACATTCTTGCACAGATCAATGCGCTTGAAATAGATACAGAGGTTAAAAAAGGTATTGCCGACACCTGTCTCGGCCTTATAGAGACCGAAACCATTGAAAAAAGGCTGAACACCGAACAGACTGAAGACGACTCGGTATTTCTCTCAAAACTTCAGAAAAAACACCCGAACCTCAATCAGCGGGAGCTGAGAATCAGCCTGCTTGTAAAGATGAACTACGATACCGGCGATATTGCCCGTTCTGTCGGCATATCAACACGGGGTATGGAAAGCATCCGTTACAGAATGCATAAAAAGCTCGGTCTTGGAAAACATCAATCCATCAAAACCTATCTTTCCGAGCTGGCCGTTACCTTCTGAACTCCCCTGCTGAATAGTTGAAAAAAGCACTCTATCTGTTTTGGCGATAGAGTGCTTTTTCTTTTTTGGCATCCGGTTACACGTTCTGTGAATTTTTTCATCCCGGTTTGTTGTTAAGCTATGGTATGTTCTGCTTTTTTGCGGCATCCGGAATGACCACCGGACAGCTTTTACAACCTTTTCCTTAGGGGAGGCAGTCAATGGATATCCGTAAACTGATAGAGGCCTACCATAAGGCCTGGACATGCGGAGATTTTGCCGCAGCACGCTCTTTTCTGGCTGATGACCTTGATTTCCGGGGCAGTATTGACTGCTTTTCAAATGCCGACGATTTTCTTGCCGCACTGAAACAGTTCGCCCGGATGACAAGCCATGTCACCATGCTGAAGAGCTTCTATGACAACGACGGAGCGGCTCTGCTCTATGACTGTGAAACCCCTGCTCCGGCAGGTGTCATCCGCACAGCGGAGTTCTTTACTGTTTCCGGCAACCGCATTAAAGCTATCCGGCTGGTTTTTGACGCTACGGATCTGCGTAAAGCGATGCAGGCATGAACAGCAGCTCAAGAACCAAAAAAAGTGTTCCGTTCAGCAAGCTGCTGGGCTTTCTTGGTCCCGGCTTTCTGGTTACGGTGGGGTTTGTCGATCCAGGCAACTGGGCAACCAATATTGAAGGGGGATCACGGTTCGGCTACGAGCTGCTCTGGGTAGTTACACTCAGTACACTCATGCTTGTACTGATCCAGCATATGGCTGCCAAGCTTGGCATAGCCACAGGCAAATCGCTTGCAGTCAACATACGCGAACATTTTCCGGGGCCGGTGACCGCCTTTCTCGGCATCACGGTACTTGCTGCCTGCATTGCCACGGATATTGCCGAGCTTCTGGGAGGCGGGATCGGTTTTTCACTGCTCTTCGGCATACCGGTCTGGCTCGGCGTACTCTTCACTGTTTTTCTCAAAATTTTCCTCGTCACCAGCCAGCGCTACCATCGGATAGAAACCATCATTGTCGGTTTTCTCGGGGTGATAACCCTCTGTTATCTTATCGAACTCCTGATTGTCAAGCCTGACTGGGCGGCAGTCACTACCGGCCTGGTTCGTCCTCAACTCGGCAGGGAGAACATCTATGTAGCGATGGCTATTCTCGGTGCCCTTATCATGCCCCACAATATCTTTCTGCATTCAAATGTCATTCACAGCAGAGAGTGGGGAATCTCGGAACAGGAAAAAATAAAGCTGCTCCGGTATGAAAAAATCGACACCATTTCAGCCATGACTCTCGGCTGGGTTGTCAATTCATCAATGATTATTGTTTCGGCTGCGGTTTTTTTTCATAATCAGGTGCAGGTATACAATATTGAAGAGGCATCGGCAACACTCAAACCGCTCGCAGGAGAACTGGCAGGATTACTCTTTGCCATAGCACTGGTTTTTTCGGGTGTGGGATCTTCCATGACTTCATCGATGGCTGAAGCTAATGTATTAACCGGGTTTCTCGGTAAACCGGAAGATCCCGGAACCAGGCTCTACCGCAGCGCGGTCTTTGCCACCTCGATACCATCATTCCTGATCATTCTGTTCACTGCCGACACCTTCCGGCTGCTGATTTTCAGCCAGATCATTCTTGGCATACAGCTTCCGTTTACCCTTCTCTCACTTTTGATTCTCTGTCGCAACAGCAACGTAATGGGTGGTTTCAGAAGCCGGAACAGGGAGTTTGCTGCAGCAACACTCATTGCGGCAATCGTTATCATCCTCAACATCTATTTTTTTTACACAACGGTTACCGGAGGGAGCTGATATGCACAGGTACAGGAATATCCTAACAGCCATTGACTGCTCTGATGCAGACATGACCGTAATCGAGCATGTGTCATCACTTGCTTCAGAACCGGGTTCAGTGGTCCATCTACTGCATGTTGTCCACTCCCATACCCTCGATCAGGACAGAGACCTTCGAATGCAGGCTGTCACGCTGCTGAACGGCTACCGGGAGAAGATGCAGGCAGATGGCATTGATGCGAGAGTGATTATCAGAAGTGGAGAACCGGAGGATGAAATTCTCTCTGAAATAGAGGAGAACGGGTATGACCTCCTTGCCATGGCAACTCATGGCCACCGGCTGCCGGAAAGAATTCTCTTTGGAAGTGTATCAAGAACGCTTCGAAAAAAAATCACGATCCCTCTGCTCCTGATCAACTCCGATCGTTAGCGGGTGGCAAATTCCGGCAACCTTTGCCTCCCCCTTGCCACTCCCTTCAAAAAGAGGTGAATGGAGAAAAAAACCGCTATATTCGCCTTCTTCCTGCATACAAGGAACTTAAGCCGCTCTATGGTGATTATAATGTACAGATTCCGGATCTCTTTATATTTCAAAGCAACTTCCAGAAAGACCGGTTTTGTCGTGATGTGGAAATCCTGATGACCGTTTATTGTGATACCACATTTGAACTATTTTCATACTTTTGTTCTCTTTTTCATTCATAACAACAGACAACTATGACACATCTGCAAAAACTCACCAGACCGGTAGCACTGCTGCTTATTCTCGCCATGACCACACTGACCTGGGGCTGCCAGTCATCAAGCAATGCGGGACGTGGTGCGGGTATCGGCGCAACCGCAGGCGGCGTAATCGGGGGTATTATCGGAAGCAGAACCGGAAGCTGGGCCAAAGGTGCCCTTATCGGCGCTGCCATCGGCGGTGCAAGCGGAGCTTTGATCGGCAACTACATGGACAAACAGGCCGCTGAAATCCGCAACGAAGTCAACGGAGTCCAGGTTGAACGGGAAGGCGAAGGCATAAGGGTAACGATGGATTCCGGAATTCTCTTCACATCCGGCTCATCGACGCTAACCTCAACCAGCCGTGCAAACATTGAAAAACTTGCCCGGATTTTCAACCGCTACAATGACACCAAAGTCGTTATTGAAGGGCATACCGATAATACCGGCAGCGCAGCATCAAACCAGCTGCTCTCCGAGAGAAGGGCCGAGTCGGTTGCCAAACTGTTGAGCGCATACGGTGTTTCAGATCGCAGACTCTCTCCGGTCGGCTACGGTCAGTCACGTCCGGTAGCATCCAACGACACGGAATACGGCCGCCAGAATAACCGCCGTGTTGAAGTGCTGATCTATGCCAATGAGGAGCTCAAGCAGAAGGCTGCATCCGGTCGCCTGGATCAGTAACCTTTTCCTGTACGGAAAGAAGTAAACAAGTTAAAAGCCTGAATGCACCCCGTTCAGGCTTTTTTTTCGGGCCCTCAAACCGCCGAACAAATTAATAGCGGTGAACATAAAAAAATCTTACATTTCCCACCATACAACCGCTCCTGCCTTGACTCACAAGCGCAGCGCAGCAAACGGAATCAAAAATATTGTGCTTGCCATGACACACTTCAAAAATGCTGAAGAGGTTCTCTTTCAATGGGTTTCAAGGGTATGCAGCGGAAGTCCCGATGATATTGCAGCTCTGTATGATGAAGCCGCGGTTCTTGTTCCGACCTTTTCCCCCCATACCGTCACAACCCCTGAGGGTATAAAAGGCTATTTCGGACAGCTCGCATCAAGGGACGGACTTGGTGTTCGACTCCACAACAAGGCACTCAGAAAACAGGCACTGAGCGATACACTCTTTGCTCTGAGCGGGATCTACTCCTTTGAGTTCGAAGTTGACCAGGTTCTGCTCTCCTTCCCGTCACGCTTCAGCTTTATGGTCGATATTTCAAGAGCGCAGCCGATCATTCACCACCACTCCTCGCAGGTTCCAAGGAATCTCTCCTGACCGTTCTATCTCCACCCGGAACAATGCCGCACGAAACAGCGTGCCGTGTTCCGGGAATTCGTTATTATCTGCTGTAGAGCGTTTTTCTCGTTCTCCCTGCCGGATAAAACAGGAATGCGGAAATGTACAGAAGCATTGCCGATTACGGAGTTATAGGGGATCTTCACACGGTCGCCCTGGTCTCGAAAGAGGGCTCCATTGATTACTGTTCTCTGCCCCGGCTCGACTCCCCGACTCTCTTTGCCGCACTGCTTGATGATGAAAAAGGGGGATTCTTCTCGCTGCAGCCCTCCGGGCCCTTCTCGTCACATCAGGAGTATATCGCAAATACCAACATCCTCTCATGCAGATTCACGACTGACACGGCCGAAGCACTGCTTTATGACTTCATGCCGGTACAGCAACCCGGAGCACTCAGAGGAACACAACAGCGTATCCACCGCTGCCTGAGGGTAGTGAGGGGAGATATGGCATTCACCCTGACGTTGATGGCTCGACCGGATTTTGCCAGAGTGGTGCCCGAAATTACACCGGCAGGAGAGAACCGCTATGCCATCCGCTACGGGCGCAAAACGCTTACGCTCAGCACAGGATGCAGCAGTTGCTCGCTTATCGGCATTGCTTCAGGCACGCTCACACTTGAACTCCGGCTCGCCGCTCCCGGTGAAGCTCACATAGATCTCCTCTTTGGAAGCGTGAAATCCGGTGAGGCTCTCCCCTGCCCATTTGAAGAGAATGTGCTCTTCTGGCAGGAGTGGGTAAATCGATGCCTGGGGGAACGGTGCGCATATCTGGGAGAGTTCATGCCGATGGTCAACCGCTCCCTGCTTGCACTTAAACTCCTGACCTTTCAGCCGACCGGAGCCATTGCCGCAGCGGCAACAACATCCCTTCCGGAAACTTTGGGGGGTGAAAGAAACTGGGACTACCGTTTCAGCTGGCTGAGAGATTCATCCTTCACGCTCAAAGCGCTCTTCACCGTTGGTCACATCAACGAAGCTGATGCCTATCTTCGCTGGCTGCACCTCACCTACCGGAAATACGGCAGCCGTAACCTGCAGATCATGTATACCCTGCAGGGAAAGGCGCGGCTCAGGGAGAAGAAGCTCGGCCATTTGAAGGGGTACCGCAATTCGCAACCGGTGAGAATCGGCAACGACGCCCACCGCCAGAACCAGTGGGATATCTATGGAGAGGTCATGGAGAGCGCTCTGCGTCTCTCGGATTACGCAGGGAAGATCGACGAGGAGCTCTGGCCGTTTTTCAGCAACATCTGCGAGCTGGCTATAGAGAACTGGCAGAAACCCGATGACGGCATCTGGGAGGTACGCAACGGACCGCATCATTTCGTCTATTCAAAAGTGATGTGCTGGGTTGCCCTTGACCGCGGCATCACCATTGCCCGCCGTTTCGGCTTTGACGCCCCGGTTGAGCGCTGGCAGCAGGAGCGTGATCGTATCAGGAACGATATTCTGGAGAAAGGATACAACCCTGCACTGAACAGTTTTGTACAGAAATACGGCTCAACGGATCTGGATGCAAGCCTCCTTCTGCTTCCGCTTGCAGGGTTCCTTCCGGTTGATGACAAACGGGTGCAGGGCACCATTGAGGCATGCCGGAACGGGCTTATGGAAAACGGTTTTCTGCTCCGCTACCGCTCGGAAGACGGACTCAAAGGGGAAGAAGGCGGATTTGTGCTCTGCAATTTCTGGCTGGTGGAGTCTCTTGCGCTTTCAGGCAAAAGCGATGAGGCAAGAGAGCTGCTCCGGAGAACCCTCACGGCATCAAACCATCTCGGCCTCTTTTCGGAAGAGTTTGACACCGAAAAGCTGGAGATGCTCGGCAACTTCCCCCAGGCATTCAGCCATATCGGCTATATCAATGCCGTATCGGCGATCCTCGGAAAACAGCCTGAACTGCAAAGAGCAGTAACGATGCCCTCCTGGGGCGAGCGGCTGCGGAACCTTATCCCCATCCAGGTCACGCTGAACAAAAGAGCAGAGAGCGATCCGGAATCGGGCATTGAGACCGGCGCCCGGCTGAAGCAGGCACTGGGCAGGCTTCAGGGGGCATTTTTTAATGCAGAGAGGGGCATGATCAATTATGAAGCGCTGAAACAGTCCGGAGAGTTCCTCAACTATCTCCGGCTTGCCGGATCACTCAACAGCTTCAAACCGGAAACACTCAAAAGCGACGCGGAAAAAAAGGCGTTCTGGATCAATATCTACAACATTCTCATCATTCACGGAGTCATCGAATTCAATATTCAAAGCTCGGTACTTGAAATCGTCAACTTCTTCGGCAGGATCGGCTACACGATCGGCGGAATCTTCTTTTCTCCCGATGACATTGAGCACGGCATCCTCCGCATAAACCGTCCGCACCCCTTTTTCCCGAACAAACCATTCCTTGAAAGCGATCCGCGAAAAGCGTTCATGCTTGAACAGTTCGATCCCCGCATCCACTTTGCACTGGTCTGCGCGGCATCAAGCTGCCCTCCCGTTGAGTTCTATGATGCAGCGATCATCGACCGGCAGCTTGATATGGCGGCAAGAAGTTTTATCAATCGACAGGGAATGGAGATCGACAGGGAGCTCAACACACTCCGGCTCTCACCGGTCTTCGACTGGTACAGCGGAGATTTCGGCCGCACCAGACGTGAAATCATTCTTTCACTGCTGCCCTGGGTCGGGGAGGAGAAAAAAGGGTGGATAGAAGAGCACCTCTCATCGCTGCATGTGCGATACCTTCCCTACAACTGGAACCTGAACAGCTCTCTGCAGCAGCACTGAACCCCGCATAGCGAGATACGGGGCCCTCCGGTCATCACGCGTCTGATTTACGTTCTTTCAACGCAGCATCAAGCAGGTCAAGCTTCTCTTTCATCGCGCCAAGATTACGCATCATCGCCTCAAGCTTCAACTGATCACGCATCGGCTGAGCGGGAGTTCCGCGCAGAACCGTGCCCGGCTGCATAAAGGATTTCGAGATACCGGTTTTGGCTGCAACCTGAATATTGTCGGCAAGTTCAAGATGACCGGCAAATCCGGCCTGTCCGCCAATAAGGCAGTGACGACCAACGACTACGCTGCCTGAAATCCCGGCCTGTGCGGCAATAACCGTATCATCACCAATCGTGCAGTTATGGGCTATCTGAACAAGGTTATCAATCTTGACTCCCCGTCCGATCACCGTACTGCCCATGGTTGCCCGGTCAATCGTGGAGTTCGCGCCGATCTCGACATCATCGCCGATCTCGACAACGCCCATCTGGGGAATCTTCACATAGGATCCGTCGCTCTGGGGAGCAAAACCGAATCCGTCAGCACCGATAACACTCCCCGAGTGAACAACCACCCTGTTGCCGAGAGCGGTTCCTTCATAGAGGGTGACACGGGGAAAAAGAAGAACATCCTCACCAAGCGTTACTCCGTTCAGAAGCACACTATGCGAGCCTATAACCGTGTTGCGGCCGATTGAACAGTTATCGCCGATCACCGCATATTCACCGACAGATACTCCGTCAGCAATAGTGGTACCGCTGCCGATAACTGCGCTCGACGCAATGCCGGGGGCGGTTATAACACGGGGGGGAGCAAATATTTTCAGGAGAAAAACAAAAGCGGTATAGGGGTCACTCACCTTGAGAAATGATCGTTTTTCTGTGAATTCGTCAACAGAAACCGAGCGGTGCACAATAACCAGAGAGGCTTCGGTTGTGCCGAGGAAGCGGATATATTTTTCGTTGGCTATAAAGCTTACCTGCCCCGGGCCGGCAAGTTCAATTTTGGCCGGACCGGTGATCTTTCCCTCACCACTGCCGAGCAGTTCAACCGAGTCCGAAAAGCGGAGCAGGTACTCCCTGATCTCCTGAATAGTCATATTTTTCAAGCAAATAACCTCGCTTTAGAAAGAGGAAATAATTAATTAATTTTTCAGCCTTTTTATTTATATTCGAAGTCTCTTGAGCGTATCATCAACCGCACAAAAAGAGCGGGGATACACCGGGAAACTGAATCACTGCCATAATATAATCCCTTTCATTTGAAAATGCAGGACCCGATGGCAAAACCCATTAAAATTTTCGCTGGGCGCAGTAATCCGGCTCTTGCCGAAAAGATTGCATCGTACCTCGACATGACGCTTGGCAATGCCAAAGTCGAAAACTTCTCTGACGGGGAGATCTCTGTTAACTTTTTCGAGTCTATCAGAGGATCGGATCTCTTCATTATCCAGTCTACGAACCCGCCGGGTGACAACCTGATGGAGCTGCTTATCATGATTGATGCAGCCAGACGCTCTTCGGCCGCAAGGATCACGGCTGTCATGCCCTATTACGGCTATGCACGGCAGGACAGAAAGGATCGGCCCCGCGTGGCCATTACGGCAAAACTGGTGGCAAACCTGCTTACTGAAGCCGGAGCCAACCGCATTCTGACCATGGATCTGCATGCACCGCAAATTCAGGGCTTTTTTGATATCCCCTTTGATCACCTCTACTCAAGTGTCGTCCTGATAAACGATATCCGTCAAAGAGAGTTCCGCGACAACCTCGTTGTGGCATCTCCTGATGTCGGCGGAGTAAAGCTTGCAAGAAAATTTGCTGAAGAGCTCGGCACCGATCTGGTGATTGTCGACAAACGCCGTCCTGCAGCCAACGTTGCTGAAGTCATGAACATCATCGGTGATGTCAAAGGCAAAAACGTCCTGCTTGTCGATGACATGATCGATACAGCCGGCACCATCGTCAATGCCGCAAAAGCCATCCGTGAAGCCGGCGGCCTTAAAATTTATGCCGCAGCAACACACCCGATTCTTTCCGGACCGGCCATAGAGAGAATCAACGCGTCACTGCTTGAGAAGCTTATTGTTACCGACTCGGTGATTACCAGTCATGACTATTCCCCGAAAATTGAAACGGTAACGGTGAGCCACCTGATCGGTGAGGCCATAAAGCGTATTTATGAAGATGACTCTGTAAGCTGCCTTTTTGACAGCAAGAATATTCTTCAGAAACTTACGAACAGTCATTAAACACAAGAGATAAAAGAGATAAAGGAAGAGTATGGAAACCATTGTACTGGGCGTTGAGCCCCGCGTCATCAAAAAGAAAGACGCTGAAAAACTTCGCAAGAATGGAATAGTCCCTGCCGTGATCTATCATAAAGGAGAAGAGACCATTCCGGTAAGCGTTAACGAGATTGCACTGAAGAAGCTTGTACACTCAGCCGAGTCGCATATTATCGATCTTCAGTTCCCTGACGGAAGGATCAAACGTTCGTTTATCAAGCAGGTTCAGTTCCACCCCGTGACCGACCGGATCATTCACACCGATTTTCAGCTCTTTGCGGCTGATGAGGTCATTGAGCTTGAAGTGCCGGTTTCCGTTACCGGTGACAGCATCGGTGTCGAAAAGGGCGGCAGACTGCAGATCATCCGCCATGCACTGACCATCAAGGGCAAACCGGAAGATATGCCTGACCACCTCATAGTCGATGTTACCGCACTTGAGATCGGCCACTCCATCCATGTCAGGGAGATCCCGATGACCGCCTATGCCGGCCTCGTCATCAGTGACGATCCCGACACTCCGGTTATCACGGTCCTTGCATCGAAAAAAGAGACCGAAGCAGTTGCTGAAGTGCCGGAAACACCGGCAAGCTGAGTACTGCTCAACCGCTGTTCATCGACCGGTGCATGAAGAATACAACGCTGCTTTTCTTTCAGGGAAAAGCAGCTTTTTTTTTGCTGATAACTTGATTATGTGCTCTCCATATTGTTCTTTTCCCTTTTGTGAGTGCCGCTCTGCCCGATCGCAAGATCAAACAGGGGCTCTCTTTTGCTGAAGCATTATTCACCGATAGCAACCTGAAGCTTGAAAAACAACAGAGGCAGCTCCCCGGACCGTCCGGACCGGATTCCTGAGGCCGGTAAAGGCAGAACAGAGAACAGAGGAAAACTCTTTTTTTTCCTTCTCTCCTTTACGGCGTTTCTGACCGTAATGGTGATCCAGTCCGATCTGGTTGTTATCAGTTTCCGTTCCATCTATACCGCCGCGCTCCTCTCCATTACAGCACCTGACGCACTGAGGGAGATCTTCACCACGGATATTCTGGAGTTCTGGATCGGGGCTATCTACCTGGTGGTGCTTCCGCTCCTGCTGGCTCTTTTTGCCCGTAACGCTCTGAAAATAAAGAGCGCTGAAGAGGTACAAGAGGAACGTGAAGAGTTAAGCCTCGGCAAATTAAGCCTCAGAGCCTTCATGCGTCACAAGATCGCGCTCTATGCCTCAGCGGTGATCTTTGTGCTCTACTCGGCTGCATTCCTTGCGCCCTTCATTGCCCCCTTCAGCCCCTATGACCAGCAGGACTTTCTGGTTACCGCCTACCAGCCTCCGTTCTCAAAGCTTGATGCTCTGGTGCTCAGGCAGCCGAAAACCCTGGCAATACCCATACAGAGCGGAAGCGGCAGAACCATCGAGTTGACCAACTCGCTGATCAACGACCTGCAGCTGCTGAAAACGCGTAATGAACCCAATGCCATCAAGTTTATCAATGAATACCGCATCGATGGCGATTCGGTTATCTATCTGCAGGGAATGCGCACCAAAACCATTGCACTGCGTGAACTGGCGGGATCCGTTAAACCGGGAGCATCCGGCGTTGCAGGCGGGAAACCGGATTTTGTCATCACCCGGACCTTCCTCCTCGGCACCGATCAGTATGGCCGCGACATTCTCAGCCGGGTGATCTACGGCTCGAAGATCTCGCTCTCGATCGGTTTTCTTGTTGTGCTCATTTCTGTCACGCTCGGTACCGTTATCGGAGTCTCTTCAGGCTATTTCGGAGGCTGGATCGATGCCGTCATGATGCGCATTGTTGATGTGCTTATTGCATTCCCCGCTCTCTTTCTTATTCTTATCATCATTGCCACCTTCGGAAACTCCATCTACCTGATTGTCATCACCCTCTCCTTCACCGGATGGATGGGAGTCGCCAGGATGGTCAGAAGTCAGGTGCTCTCGCTCAAGGAGCAGGAGTTCATACTGGCGGCAAAGTCACTCGGGCTTTCGGATTTACGAATCATCTTCCGCCATCTTGCCCCCAATACCCTCACTCCGGTCATTATCGCGGCTACACTGCGTATCGGCAGCATTATTCTCACCGAAGCCGGACTCTCCTTTCTCGGTCTCGGCGTTCAGCCGCCCACTCCAAGCTGGGGAAACATTATCAATGAGGGGCGTGACAGCCTGTTGAACTACTGGTGGATATCGACCTTCCCCGGCATTGCCATCCTGACTACGGTCGTCTGCTTCAACCTTATCGGTGACGGTGTGCGCGACGCACTTGACCCGAGAATGAGAGGATAATGATGAACAACACCGTGAAAGACGACCCGCAGGCCTGGAGCACCCTCGGCACCAACTACCTCTACCGGAAGCCCTGGCTCACCATGCGCCAGGACACCGTTCAGCTTCCCAACGGCAGGGTTATCGATGACTACTACATCTGGGAGTACCCCCCGTGGGTCAACGTGCTTGCTGTAACCCCGGAGCAGCAATTCGTTCTGATCCGCCAGTACCGTCACGGCATCGGCAGGGTAAACTATGAGCTGCCGGCCGGTGTTCACGACAAGCAGGGAGAATCACTGCTTGAATCAGCAAAGCGGGAACTGCATGAGGAGACCGGTTACGGCGGCGGCAGGTGGAGCCCGCTGCTGGAGCTCAGCCCGAACCCGGCCCTGCAGAACAACATCACCTCCACCTGGCTGGCTGAAGGGGTTGAACTTCTTGGAGGGCAGCAGCTCGATGCAACCGAGGAGATCAGTGTACACCTCGTATCCCTTGATGAACTCCGCTCAATTGCACTTGACGGCTCTATGCTGCAGGCCCTGCATGTTGCACCGATACTCAAATACCTTCTGACAAAAAAGCACTGAACACCTTAATAAACGAGGAGGGTTCATGAAAAAAACTGCACAGCTCACGCTGCTGGAGAGCGCCATAAAGGGGTTCGGGTACAGCCTGCGCTATGAAAAAGGCAACTTCCTTGGAGGAGAGTGCCGGCTCCGTGACGACAACGTGGTTGTGGTCAATAAATTCCTGCCGCTCGAAGGTAAAATCTACACCCTGGCACTGGTCATCAGCAAGCTCAACCCTCCCGGACTCTCTGCAGAAATTGCAAAAATCGTGGACAGCCTCATCGGCACAACCCTCTTCAACCGTGATCTGCGGGGATAGGAGAAAGCCTCAAGCGCCTTTGAGCCAATGCATTGAAGTATCAATATCGCTGAAAAAACGCAGGGTGAGACCCCGATTGACGACAACATCTTCGAAGAATTCAGCATCAGAGAAGAATTCAGGATTGCTGACTATTGCTACCCTGGCAAGGATGGGAACATTTTCAGACATATACTTTCCCGCCTCATAGGTATCAAGTGTGCCAAGCCGATACTCAAGTGCGGTTTCATCACAAAGAACAAGAGTCACACCACTCTGTTTACATAAATCAATAATACCCCTTCCATAATTCTGGACATCTTCAAGATTTTCATCAAAACCCCGGGCGGTTACAAAAAGAATATCATCCTTAACTTCCGCAGTGTATTGAATTGCCATAGGCTCCTGTTAACCGATTGATTTCTACCGGTGCCTTGATTCCGGTATGATCAATGCACTCCTTAAAGTACTCCTATATTGCTTCTTATGCAAGAAATCACACCGATCGGCAAGAGGTCATCCCCGGAAATTCATTACTCCTGCACCATTACTGTATCACCACCTGACGGGTTTTACTCCGGACTTCGAGACCGGGATGTGCTGCGGCAAACCGGTTGAGAGCGGCAAGATCTGTGCGGGAGAGAAAGGAGCCGGGAATCAGAATGCAGTGTGTCGGCCGGGCGTAGTTGAGCCATGAGCGGATCTGCTGCTGCTGTTTTTCAGCAAAACGGTAGACCCAGAGCTCTACGATATCCGCCTTGTAGAGTTCCGATTCCTGCAACCGGCCTGAGCCTGATACAACAAGCAGTGAACTCTCCCTGCTCTGGATTTTCAGAACCTTCTCCCTGGGGCGCATGATGAGCATGGCGGGAAGAGTAAGCAACCTGTCAGCCTGAAGCATGTGATGCTGAACAGGGAGGCGCGAAACAAGCGAGTCGGGGGTGTAAAACTGAACCGCTGCATCAGGTGCTCCATAGCCGTGGAGCTCAAGCTGTTGCGTGATACGCTTGAAGCTGCCCGCACTCCTCCCTGCATCAATGAGCAGGGTTTTCCCCCCCACGGAAAAAACAGTGACCAGATTACGGCCAAGATTAACCGTCATAAGCAAGGGGGCAACCGGACGGGCATGAACAGTAAATGAGTACCAGAAGAGCAGGTTTGCCCCGAGAAGCACAGAAATCGCAAGCCTGCCCCACGCTTTTCGACTGAAAAAAAAGAGGACAGCAGAGAGCATCAGGTAGTAGAGCGCAACTTCCGGCAGATCCGGCTTCCAGGATAGTGAAGCAAAAGGTACCCGGCTGAAAACCAGCGCTGAATTGAGCGTCAGCCGGGCAAAAAGCACAGCGCTTTCAGCAAAAAATGAGGCCGCGTACCCTGAGAGAAGGTTCAGAACCAGCATGGGTACAAGCGCATACATCAGAAGGGTGGAGAAGAGTACCACGGGAATATTAGCAAGAAGCCCGATCAGGGAAAAGGTGCCGAAGTAGAAGGCAATCACCGGAGCGACACCGATAACAGCCGCAAGAGTAACGGCAAAACTTGAGAACAGGAGACGCCCGGCCGCCTGAAAAGCTCCCCCTCCACGCCCGGTCATCGGAGTAAAACGGGGATACAGCAGAAGAATTGAGGCAACGGCGCTGTTGGTCATCAAAAAACCGGGGCTGAGAAGATCAAGGGGGTCAAACAGAAGAATCAGAACGTCTGAAAGCGCAAGCGAGTTCATGGAGAAGGTTTTTCTTCCAAGCGTCTCGCCGCCGATAAGCACCGCCGTCATGATTGCCGCACGTTTGACGGAAGCCGAGTTACCGGTAACATGACTGTATACCAGCAGAATAAAAACGGCAAGCAGAAACGATACCCACCGCCCCGCAGTAGTGACTTTCAGGCGCTGCAGCGAGATGTGGATGGCAAGAACAAGCAGTCCGACATTAAGCCCGGATACGGCAAGTATATGCGCCGTACCGGTAATTCTGAATGCCTCGAACAGCTCTTCAGGAAGGTACTCCTTTTCACCGGTAAGCACTCCTGCCGCAAGCTGGCGCTCCTCTCCGGGGGGAATCAGCTCCTCAATACTTTTCATAATATAATCCGCGACCGGTTTGACAATGAACCGTTCAAAACCGTTGAGCTCCGGCTCGCCTTCATGCTGCACCATCCATGGACCTGCAGAGTAGAGCTGTACCGATACCTGCTTCATTCCGGCGGCCTGACGGGGATCAAACTCTCCCCTGTTTGCCGCTTCGGGAATAAGGTTGAGCTGCCCCTTCACACGAACCATATCACCATATCTGATTCCCTTTCCGGCTTCTCCGGCGCTGCGCATAAAGACCATTGCCCGGTCATTGAGCTTTATGGTTCGTCCATCGGCAAACACCTCTTCAACATCCATGACCCAGCCCGTGCCGTGTTCACCGGCAGCCGGACGAGTGGCGATACGCCCGTAGAGGATCAGCGATTTACCGGTAAATGAGAGCAGGCCGTTTCGGGCAGCATAATGCATACGGAAGTCACTGCCGGCAGCAAAAGAGGAGAAGAGAAACAGGGTATAGCTGAGCGTCGTGATGCAGAGAGGAGAGGAGCCCCTCTTTTTGATTGCCTCATACAAAAGCGATCCAAGGAGCGTAAAAAGCGCAATTGCGCTTATGATAATCCAAGCCTCAAGCGGTAAGGGAAGATAGACTCCCGCAAGAATTCCCGGAATAACGCCGAGAAGCAGCCGGAGAGCCGGATATGGTGCCAGGGAGAAGCGCTCTGAGTGCCCCGGCTTCCGTATATTTTTCACTTCAGGCAAATCATTGTTTTGTATATTGTTCTTTTTCAAAAAAGCTTCTAAACATCATCTTCTTCATGCTGGTCAAAGAAATTCTGGACGCTGCTGTAAAACCTGTATTCAGCTTTGAGTTCTTTCCTCCAAAAAAAGACGAAGAGTGGGAAACACTTTTCAAAACCATTGCTGCACTCTCACCGCTCAACCCCTCCTATGTCAGCGTGACCTATGGCGCCGGAGGTTCGACCCGTTCGAGAACCCATGATCTGGTGACAAAAATCCAGCGAGAGACCGGCCTGACCGTTGTCTCCCATCTTACCTGCATCTGTTCGGACAGGGAGGAAACCGGATCGATCCTGCAGAACTACCGTGATAACGGCATCAACAATGTACTGGCCCTGCGGGGAGACAAACCTGCCGGTACGGCGACACTGGCTGAAGCAATCAAGGATTTTCCCCATGCCATCGACCTGATCCGTTTCATCAAAACAAACTATCCGGATATCGGTGTCGGCGTTGCAGGATTTCCTGAAGGTCATCCTGAAACACCCAACCGGCTGCAGGAGATCGACTATCTGAAAGAAAAGATTGATGCCGGAGCCGACTATATTGTTACCCAGCTCTTTTTTGACAATCGCGACTTTTTTGATTTTGTTGAACGCTGCACCATTGCAGGTATTACGGTACCCATTATTCCTGGAATCATGCCCATTACAACCCGCAAGGGTATGATCAGAATGTCAGAACTGGCGCTTGGAGCAAGAGTTCCTGCTCCGCTCATGAAAAAGGTACTGAGTGCTTCGGATGACGCCGGGGTGGCATCAGTTGGTATAGAATGGGCCACAATGCAGGTGCAGGAGCTGATCGACAACCACATCAAGGGTGTGCATTTCTACACCCTCAACATGGCTGACGCGACTCTCAGAATATTCAACAACCTTCACCAGTAAGCCTTTGTTCTCAATCCGGAAACCGGCCCGCTCAGAGCAGTTCATTCTGGATGAGCTGTTCATAGCTCTCACGTTTCCGGATCAGCTTCACGTCACTTCCATTGACAAGAACCTCCGCAGGACGCAGCCGGCCATTGTAGTTGCTGCCCATAACGGCGGCATAGGCACCGGCGGACATCACCGCAAGCAGCTCTCCCTCTTCAGCCGCATCAATTTCACGATGGCGTGCAAAAAAGTCGCTTGACTCGCAGACCGGCCCGACCACATCGGCAACAACAGATTGTTCATGACTGGTCACGGCAAGAATTTCATGGTGTGCCTGATAGAGCGCAGGGCGGATCAGCTCGGTCATCCCCGCATCAACAACAAAAAACTCCTTGCCGGTATGATTCCGCTTTTTATAGAGGATCCTGGTCAGAAGAACCGATGCATTGGCAACAAATGAGCGGCCGGGTTCAAAAATAACCGTGACACCGGCAGGCTTGAGCATCGGAATAAGCTTTTCGGCGAAATGCGCAATCGGTGTAGCCGGTTTAAGCGGATCGTAGGTCACCGGAAACCCGCCGCCTATATCGAGAAATTCAACCCCGAAACCCATCTCCTTTGAGGCGCTGAAAATATCGAGCAGCTTGGTGGTTGCCGCCACATAGTATTCCGGATCGAATATCTGCGATCCTATATGCATATCCAGTCCCAGAAGACAAAGATTGCGCAGTTGGGGAAGCAGTGCAAAAACTGCCGGAAGCTCCGCTTCATCAATGCCGAACTTCTCCTTGCTGTCACCGGTAGTGATGTAGGGGTGAGTTTCGGCCGTGACGTTTGGATTGATTCGTATTGCGACGTTTGCAATGAGTTCAAGCTCACCGGCAATACGGTTGATGGCGCGAAGCTCTGAAAGCGACTCTGCCTTGAGCATCAGCACCCCGCTTTTAAGTGCGTAGGCAATCTCTTCGGGTTTCTTGCCGACGCCGGCAAATATGATTTTTTCGGCTGCTACACCTGCCGTGAGGGCACGAAAGAGTTCGCCTCCTGAATTGACATCACATCCGCAGCCGAGTTCAGCAAATGTTCTGATAACCGAAAGATTATAGTTGGCTTTGACTGAATAGCAGGTAAAATGGGGCAAATCGGCAAACGCATGCTCGAAAGCCCTGTGACTTCCGGCCAGACTCTTTGCCGAGGTCACAAAAAGAGGGGTTCCGAAGGTGTCGGCAAGCTTTTCAAGTGAGATCCCGTCACATGAGAGCGTTCTGCCGTTATA
>NZ_AASE01000008.1 GCF_000168715.1 Chlorobium ferrooxidans DSM 13031
TCAAGATCGACGATATGGAGCATCTTGGCATTCTGCTTGCGCCAGATGATTGCCATGTCGCGGGGATTGTCGAGATAGATCTTTTTCTGGTTGAAGTCACCGCGGGTAAGCCGGACACACTTGCCCTCTTTTATATCTATGGCTGGAATGATCAACATAAGGTATTAATAGATGTGCCCAGGAAAGAATCAAAAAACTGTTTTAGCATTCGGCAAAGTTTTTCAGCACCTGCAAGCCGGCATCGGAACTTTTTTCCGGATGAAACTGAACAGCAAAAATACCATTTTTTTCTATGGCCGAACAAAAATTTTTTCCGGCATACCAGGTTGTCGCAGCAATTGCATCCGTACTATGCGGCTCACAGTAGAACGAGTGAACAAAGTAGAAAAATGCATGGTCAGCAACTCCCCGGAACAGCACACTCTCCTTCTGCTGATCGACGGAGTTCCATCCAATCTGAGGGATTTTATCGGTTTCGCTCCTGAAATGCAGCACCCTGCCGGGAACAAGGTTCAAACCCCTGTATGCACCCATCTCCTCACTGTCTGAAAGGAGAAGCTGCATGCCCAGGCAGATGCCGAGAAGCTGACCCCCTTTGTCTACATGCTCCAGAATTGCTTCACTGAAACCGCTCCTGTTGAGTGTCTCTATCGCCTGGCCAAACGCACCGACACCGGGAAGAACAACCTTGCTGCAGCCGGCAAGCTTGCAGGGATCACTGCTGACCATGGCCCTGACTCCGAGAAAATCAAATGCCTTCTGGACAGAGCGAAGGTTACCTGCACCGTAATCGGCAATAAAAAGCATGAAAAAAACGTTAAGATTACTCGCAATATGCAGGTAAACAGCCGCAACCGCACGACCTCTCCCTTCTGCACGATTTTTTTATTGTGTATTTAATTCTTATAATAAAAACTTTTGCACCTTACCGAAAAGTCTCCACTATCATACGAAATCGAAGAGCCAATGTATACAATCATCTCCTCAGTTTTTTTAGCGGAAAATATCAAAAAAATTGAAATAGAGGCCCCTCGGATCGCCAAAAAAAGAAAAGCCGGTCAGTTCGTCATGATCAGAGTCGGCCAGACCGGTGAAAGAGTGCCTCTGACCATTGCGGGCTCTGATCCTGAAAAAGGAACCATTACCATCATTGTCCAGGGAATGGGTAAATCCACCAGAGAGCTGAACAGCAAGGAGGCCGGAGATACCATCAGTGATATCGTCGGACCACTCGGCACACCGTCGCATATCGAGAAATTCGGTACTGCCGTCAGCATCGGCGGAGGTGTAGGCACCGCCATTGCCTATCCGACAGCAGTAGCACTCAAGGAGGGAGGCAATTATGTCATCACCATCAACGGTGCACGTTCAAAAGATCTGGTCATCCTTGAAGAGGAGATGAAGGCGGTAAGTGATGAAGCATACATTACAACCGATGACGGCTCATACGGCTTTCACGGCTTTGTTACCCAGAAACTCCAGCAGCTTATTGACTCGGGTAAAAAAATTGATTATGTGCTTGCAATTGGACCGATTCCGATGATGCGGGCAATTGCTGAAGTTACCCGTCCCTACAACATCAAGACCATGGTGAGCCTTAACCCTATTATGGTTGACGGCACCGGCATGTGCGGCGGATGCAGGGTTACAATCGGCAACGAGATCAAGTTTGCCTGTGTTGACGGCCCCGAATTTGATGCCCATCTGGTCGATTTTAAAAATCTTACGGACCGCAACAAGCTCTACCTGCCGGAAGAGAAGCAGTCGGCTGAAACGTTTGCCCACCAGTGCAATCTCAACAAGCTGGGCTGATTTCAAACCGTTCATCCCGTTTTATTGGCCTGAAAAGTGACTCCCCTTGTCATAAAGGGAGAGCTATCGCAGTATCAACAAACTCTCTTTTTCAGAAGGATTACTATGGACGCACAGCATATCACTAAAAAAGAACGCATGGCAATCCCCCGTCAGGAGATGCCGGCGCAGAATCCGGACGTTCGCAACAAAAATTTCAGGGAGGTCAATCTTGGCTATACCGCTGAACTGGCTCAGGAGGAGGCGCTCCGATGTATTCAGTGCAAGGATGCCCCCTGTATCAAGGGGTGCCCCGGTCAACATCAAGATTGATCAGTTCATCAAACTGATCGCCGAAGGTGATTTCACCGGTGCGGCCCGAAAGATCAAGGAGGATAATGTTCTTCCCGCTATCTGCGGAAGAGTCTGCCCCCAGGAGGATCAGTGCGAGAAAGAGTGCGTTGTCGGCAGAAAAAACAAACCTGTCGCCATCGGCAACCTTGAACGCTTTGCTGCCGATTACGAGCGTGAGAGCGGAAGTGTGGAGCTGCCGAAAGTACAGCCGGCAACCGGTAAAAAAATCGCAGTTATCGGAAGCGGGCCTGCCGGTCTGAGCTGCGCCAATGACCTCATACAGCTTGGTCATGCCGTAACAGTTTTTGAAGCACTGCATGAACTGGGCGGGGTGCTGATGTACGGCATTCCCGAATTCCGCCTTCCCAAATCAATTGTACAGGGTGAACTTGAAGGGCTCAAAAAACTCGGTGTGAATTTTGTAACCAATACCGTTGCAGGCCGTACCGTTACCATTGACGAGCTTTTGAAAGATGAGGATTTTGATGCGATTTTTATCGGTGTAGGTGCCGGTCTGCCATGGTTCATGGGTATTCCCGGTGAAAATCTGCTCGGAGTCTATTCCGCCAATGAGTTCCTCACCAGGGTCAACCTGATGAAGTCCTATCAGTTCCCGGACAATGACACCCCGGTATTCAACTGCAAGGGGAAAAATGTTGCCGTTTTCGGTGGCGGAAATACCGCCATGGATGCCGTACGCACCGCCAAACGGCTTGGCGCTGAGCACGCCTACATCGTCTACCGCCGCTCGGAAGCGGAAATGCCCGCCCGTAAAGAGGAGATCCATCATGCAAAGGAAGAGGGCATAGAGTTCCTGCTGCTCATGAACCCTCTGGAGTTTATCGGCAATGAGCAGCAGTGGCTGACGGGAGCAAAATGCCTTAAAATGGAGCTGGGTGAACCAGACGAATCAGGAAGGCGCAAACCGGTACCGATAAAGGATTCCGAGTTCATTCTCCCGATTGATATGGCAATTATCTCGATCGGCAACGGCTCCAATCCGCTGATCAATCAGACCACACCGGATATCGCTGTCAGCAAGCGGGATACCATTGTTGTCGATATCAACACGATGGCAACCTCAAAGGAGAATGTCTATGCCGGCGGGGACATTGTAACCGGCGGAGCGACCGTCATCCTTGCCATGGGCGCAGGACGGACTGCCGCCAAAGCCATTCACGAAAAGCTTACCGCCTGAGGTAATACCTGAAAATGCCCTTACACAGCAGAATGAGAGAGGAAAGTCCTCTCTCATTCTTGGAACCAATCCCGTGACCAGAAATGAGCGAACTTTACAGATTCGGTATCTCCCTTGAAAAGACACTGATCGACGCGTTCGACCGCCATATTGAAGCACAGCATTACAAGAGCCGCTCGGAAGCATTGCGGGATCTTATCCGTGAAGAGCTCATCAGAAAGCAGTGGACCGAAGGGGGCACGGTTGCCGGGGCCATTGTCATGACCTATGACCATCACAAGCGTGAACTGGTCAACCTGCTCCTTGATATCCAGCATGACTTTCAGGAGACCATCATTTCAACCCAGCACGTTCACCTCGACCATCACCACTGCCTTGAAATTATTGCCGTAAAAGGCCGTGCCTCCGATGTTGAAAAACTTGCCACAACCCTCAAGGTCCAGGTCGGAGTCAAGCATCTGAGCCTGAGCATCTCTTCATCCGCCGGCTGAATCAAAAAAAACGGCATGTATTGAGCAGCGGTGCATTTTTTTTTGAATAAAGTAACACGATTATTATTTTAGTGCTATCAGTAAACCCGATCAGCTTTAAAATTAATCCCGCGAACCTTGATCCCCATGCTGAAAAAAAGCGCTGTTTTCATTTTCACCCTTCTGGTATCAACAAACGCCTACGCGACCCATCCGCTCGTAACTGATGATACCGGTACCCAGGGAAAGGGAAAATTCCAGATTGAAATCAACAGTGAGTTCGCAAGCGACAGCCGGGACGGTGGCACAGAAAAAGAGCACAGCGGAGAGGCTGCAGCGGCTCTCTCCTGGGGCATTGCCGACAATATTGACCTCGTCACAGCTCTGCCCGAAAAATGGCTGTCGATAAAATCTAATGGCATTACGTCACAGGATGCAAGCGGCATCGGGGATATGACAATCGAAATGAAATGGCGTTTTTTTGATGATGAAACAACCGGTTTAAGCTTTGCCCTGAAACCGGGCATCACCATACCAACAGGCAATGCCCAAAAAGGGCTGGGAAGCGATCTATTCCAGGAGAGCTTGCTACTCATTGCAACCCGTGCAGCCCGTCTCGGAGCCGTGCACTGCAATCTCGGCTACAGCCGTATCGAAAAGGGTGATGATAATGCAAGAAACCATATCTGGCATGCTTCTATCGGAACCGAAATCAATGTAACGGGAGATCTTCGTGCCGTTCTGAACTCAGGAATTGAAACGAATGAAGCAAAGGCGTCAAAAAAGCATCCTGCGTTTCTTCTCGGGGGAGTCATTTGCGCTGTTGCAGAGAGTCTTGATCTTGATTTCGGCCTCAAATACGGACTCAATGAAGCTGAAACCGATACAGCTTTTCTTGCCGGACTGGCCGCCCGGTTTTAACGGTCGGAAATCTGTTTTCAACAAATCCGCTCATTGCAGTTTGGTGACACAATTATTAATTTCATAGCACGAAGATCAACAACCTGGAGGAACTATCATCATGCACATGTCTGACGCGCTACTCTCACCGGTTGTCGGCGGCACATTCTGGATTGCAAGCGGGGCGCTCATCGGCTATTCGGCAAAAAAAATCACCGAAGAGAACGACAACAGCAAAACAGCGTTCATGGGTGTACTCGGAGCATTTGTTTTTGCTGCACAGATGATCAACTTCACCATTCCCGGCACCGGTTCAAGCGGTCATCTTGGCGGGGGACTGCTGCTTGCGGTTCTGCTGGGCCCATACCGGGCATTTATTACGCTGGCCTCGGTACTCATCATTCAGTGCCTCTTTTTTGCGGATGGAGGCCTCCTGGCCCTTGGCTGCAATATCTTCAACCTGGCATTTTTCCCTGCATTTATTGCATTTCCGTTTATCTATCGTGTTGTCGCCGGTGGTTCTGCATCACCGGAAAAACTTGCTTTCGGCAGCTTAATGGCCGCCACAGCGGCTCTTTTGATGGGTGCACTCTCCGTTGTGCTGCAAACGGTTTTATCGGGAATAACTGAGTTACCGTTCAGCACTTTTCTGCTTTTCATGCTGCCGGTCCATCTTGCTATCGGTATTGTAGAGGGTCTGGTTACCTGGGGAGTACTCGTTTTCATTGCACGAACAGAGCCGTCTCTGCTCGTTCCCTCCGGAGCCGCCGTTCATCCCCGTTCGACTTTCGCACTCTTTGCTGTTCTTGCGCTCCTCGTCGGAGGGGTACTCTCCTGGTATGCCTCCCCGCAACCCGACGGCCTTGAATGGTCAATAGCGAAAGTATCGGGTTCCTCAGAGTTCCGCCCGGCCAGCGAACCTCTGCATGAGACCCTTGCTGCTCTGCAGCAGAAGGTCGCATTCCTGCCCGATTACGGCTTCAAGTCCACCACGGAATCCCTCAGGAACCCGGAATCACCTGTAAATGCGGGCACAACTCTGTCCGGTATCGTCGGAAGTCTTTCCGTCCTTGCTGCAGCCGGAACCATAGGCCTGCTACTGGGCAGAAAACGAACTGAAGCGGAACGCCAGTGATGCGCTCCCGACTCCACTCAGATGACTCTGGCAGTACCGGGCATGAAAAAGCAACTCCGGTCTCTCTATTCCTCGGGAGTGACCGCTCTGCCCTAATCGTGACGGTTCTCTTTGTTTTCTCACTGCTTTCGGTTCCGAAATTCAACCTTCCGGGAGTAATTGCTTTCGGGACCTTTCCGCTATTTCTCATGTTTGCGACAAGGCTTGACGTGAACATCATTGTGAAACGACTGTTGCAGATCTCCCCCTTCGTGCTCTTTATGGCTGCCGGAAATCTCGTGCTGGACCGGAACCCCGTCATGACTATCTCCGGTATAACCCTCAGCGGAGGCATGATTTCCGGTACGGTTATTGTAGCAAAAACAATCATTTCCGTTGCCGGTCTCCTCACCGTTACCCTCTGCATTCCGTTTTATCGTATCTGCTGCGCGCTTGAATCACTTCATGTTCCAGATCTCCTGATAACACAGCTTATACTGCTCGAGCGCTACAGCTCCGTTTTGCATAAAGAGGCTCAGGCAATGCAGAAGGCAAGGGATATCCGCTCGTTCGGCAGGAGAGGAAAAGGGCTCTTTCGAACAGCTCCTCTCCTTGGATCATTGCTATTGAGAACAACAGACCGTGCCGAAAGGCTTTACCGCAGCATGAGTGCCAGAGGTTTCAATGGACGGCTCGCAAGCCGCTCTCCTGCGAACATGAGCCCTCAAGAGTGGAAAACCGTTGGACTCTGGACGCTCTTTTTCCTGGCGCTTCGCCTGATCTTTTAATTATCACCTGAATGATCTCCATTGAAGGACTCTCTTTTTCCTACCCTGACGGAACAAAAGCAATCGACAACGTAACCCTTGACGTAACCGAAGGGAGTGCCGTCGGTATTGTAGGAGCAAACGGGGCAGGGAAATCGACACTGGTCAATCACCTGAACGGCTACTACCTTCCAGGGGCGGGCTCCATTTCGATTGGCGGCATCAAGGTGTGCAGAAAAAATCTTGACCGGATCCATAAACTGGTGGGCCTGCTTTTTCAAAACCCGGATGACCAGCTCTTTACGGCAAGGCTTTACGATGATGTGGCCTTCGGACCGGAGAATCTCGGCATGAATCGTGCGGATATCGCCATCCTGGCGGAAAAGGTGCTCCGGGAACTGAATCTCTGGGAGCTGCGCGATAAACCTCCGGCTCACCTCTCGCAGGGTCAGAAGCGGTTTGCCTCCTTTGCCACCGTGCTGGTCATGAAGCCGGATGTGATTGTCATGGATGAACCGACGTCGGATCTTGATCCAAAAAACCGGAGAAAACTGATCAACCTGGTAAATTCGCTTGGAATAACAAAAATCACGGTTTCACATGACCTCGATTTTATCTGGGACACCTGCGATCGGGTATGCATCATGAACAACGGATGCATTGCTGCCGACGGTCAGACGAGAGAAATTCTCTCCGACAGAACACTGCTTGAAGCCAACAATCTCGAGCTTCCGCTGCGCTTGCAGCAATTATAAATTTTGAATGCTGAATTTTGGATTGCAAAGAAAATCAAAAAAAGGACCTCAGGGACTTCAGGGACAGCAAGGACGAAAAGAAATATCACCATAGCGGGCGATCACACAGGATCGCCCCTACACCAATTCGTGTGATTGCGTCTGTTTCGTGATCAATAGGCTTTCCTCAGCTCTTCGACCCTTGCGCGATTTACACCGAGATCGGAAAATCCGAGCCTTGAGGAGGATCGAACATGAATAACACGCTCTTCAGGACTGAGTCTGAACTCGACATCATCGATAAAACCGATTACCGGAACCGTAAATGTTGACCAGATATACCACTGCTCTTCATGCTGCACGGTTCCGCCCTTCTCCGTAATCACTTTTTTCAAGCGCGCCATAGCCTCTTCAGGTGACCCCGAAAATGGCAGCGGGTCGATCCGGTGAATCAGGTCGCTGCTCTCACTGCTTACACAGTTTGGTGTCGGGGGGCAGGGCCTGAGTTTTCCATTCACAAGCTGAGGGCTCACCTCGGGCTGCGGCCATAACCCGGAGAGCTGAGCGGTTACCGCCCCGATTGCATCACTGAAAATATCACTCATAATATGATCCGGTTTTATTATTGTTTAAAAAAGAACGTAGAAGAGATCAGGGGCAGCAACGACGAAGAGCAGGGCAAACACACAGGTTTGCCCCTACATCCTGTTCGCGGACAATCCCTTCCTCTTTCATCTTCCTTCTTTCAATCCAAAATCCAGAATTCAAAATCCATAATCTCTTCATCTTGTCCACTTCTGTCCACCATCTCATCCTCCACGGGAGTCCACGCTCTTCCTCTTCACCCCGCAATTCGCGAAGCGAGTTCTTCAACCATCACGTTATCGATGAGCTTGACGGTGATTTCAGGAATCTCCTTTGCTTTATTCACATGGAAAACCGTCACCTCAAAAACATCACTCATCCGCACAATCGCCGTTAAATCCCTGATATAGTGGCTAACCCCGAGAAAACTCAGGGGGAGAAGACATTTGACATGGTAGGGGTTGCTCAGAAAAACTCCGTAGGGCTTCACCTTCAGGACTGTGCCGGTAAAATGCTCCCCGACATCGGGCAGTCGAGCCGGAAACCCGCCATGAGCAAGGGCTGAAGCGGAATCAGTACGAGGAGTATCTCCGCTGCGCAGATGCCCGATACGATCTCTGAGCAGTGAAAGGTCAAAATAGGTGACATTTGGTTCTGCAAGCAGTTCCCTTGCACTTAATCCCTGGGTGGAGTAGACAATAACCTCTTTTCCCTTCTCTTTCAGCGCTCTGAGCAGAGGAAGAAAATCACTGTCGCCACTGAAAAGAATAAAGGTATCATAGTGTTCACTGCCGATTAAAGCATCGACAACAAGCTCGACATCAAGATTGCCCTTCATGATAACCTCTCCGGTCTCCTTGTTGACAATTTTTTTGACCGGTTTGGAGATGATCCGGTAACCATGAGCAGTCAGTACCCTTGTAAATGCCGCATTTTCTTCCGATACCGGCTCGGATGCCGGAACGTAGTAATTGGCCTCTACCGAAGCATATCCTGTCATAAAAAAAGCCATCAGCCGTGAAAAATCTATCTGCCACCCGAGATGGCGCTGCGTATAAAACAGATTTGCGCCGTCAATAAAAACAGCCGCTCGACCCATAATATCAGCTCCTCTTCATTTTTTCAGCATCAATATGCATCCGCTCAAACTATTGGAACAACAGCGGGGTGTTAACCATTCAGTCCGATCTTTGGGAAGAGTGCAAGTAAACGCACCATTGGTCAGCAGTGCCCGGTGCTGAAAGCCGGAGAGGGTTAGCCTAAGCGGGTTATCTGCCTTGCCGCCCGGATCACGCGATCACCAAGATAGGCTATAAACTCGGGGGAAGTGTTGAGGCAGGGAATAAGTACAGCATCTTGTACCGACGTTGAGGATCTGAGCTCATCAGCACGACGAATGGTCTCATTTCCGTCGGAAAAATATCCGCAGGCAAACAGATCAACACGTACAGAGCTCTCTTTTTGAAGCTGCGAACAGATTTCAGAAAAAGAGGGGGTGGTCCAGCTCCCGCCAACATCATGATTGAGGTATCCCGTCATGATCCTGCCGTATGGATTGCGGCGGTCACCGGGAATCAGATTTCCGAGCCGTTCGGCAAAACCCAGGGTGCCTTCAAGGCCGGTCTGAAACGGAGGAACTTCACCTTTTTCGTTACTAACCAGTGTACCGTGAAAAAGAAGCAGCAGAATCCGCTCTTCATCCCTCAAAACCGGTTGATCTTTCAGCTTCTCACCGCCGGATTGAAACAGGTGATCAAGATAAAGCCTGTGCAGCTGCTCATCCGCCCAGAACCTGCTTAACACTCTGACGTTTCCGAGCTCCCCCGGGCTGCGCGAAGATTTCAGCCAGGAACAGAGCAGACCGCAGGAGAGGCTTGAGTCAACAGGTGCCATTGAGATAATTATCTGCCCGGAACAGTCACGGGTCTCTTCAATGACGCTCTCTGCATAGGGCGGTGAGGCTGAAAAAGCAGCATGCACCTCAAAATCCGGAAGATCCTGAAATGCAGATATATCCAGATAGTGCTGCAGGGCTGCGGCCTGGTCACGGGTAATCCGGTTCTGGGGGGAACAGCGGGGATCGGTACGGGCACGAATAATTTTTTTCAGCGAAGAGGATACGGCTATCGTGCGCTGCAGAAGAGCTGGAATCGGCATCACAAGTGATGCGTGAGCAAGTGTTTGACGGGTTACACGATAGTTTTCCGTAAAAAGGTTGGTCTCTGCCTCACCATGAGCGGCAAGAATAACGGCTATTTTCTCTTTTGACGGCATTCGGCGGCAATCAATATCTCAGGATTTCCCTGCTCGAACAATTCTGACATCCATCCCTTCATGAAGTCCCTTGTCGGGAACAAGAGCCACTTTATCCCCTTTTTTTAGCCCCTGCAGAACTTCAACAAAGGTCAGGTCACTGGCTCCCTGGCGAATCGGCTGCTTTTTCAGGCGACCCTTTTCGATTTTCCAGACGTAGTTCTGATGGTTTTCTTCAAAAACCGAACTTTTTCTGACCAGCAGGGCATTTTGGCGGACGTTGTAGATAATGTTTGCTGTCGCTGTCATACCAGCCTGAATAGTACCCGCCGGCTTGTCAATGGTCAGATAGATCTTGGAGGTTTTGGTGATTTTGTCCGTCTGCGGCACAATGCGCGAAACAACTGCTGAAAGCCTCTGATCAGGGTAGGCATCAAACACAACCGTGGCCTTCTGACCATTGCGGATACGCGGAATATCAAGTTCATCGACCTCAACACTGATCAGATAGCCCGCAGGATCAACCACCCTGGCCACAAGAGTACCGGCAGGGAGATAATCACCCTGCTTGACGTTCTGCAAGGTCAATACCCCGTCGAAAGGTGCCTTCACGGAGAGCTTGTTGAGATCATCCTGGCGCATCTTCAACTGTAATGCCTTCTGCTGCAGCAGCTCATCAGCCTGAACGCTCTTCTTTTCGGCTTCATCAAGATCCTGGCGGGAGATCGCTCCTTCATGGTAGAGATTTCTCTTTCTCTTCAGTTGCGCCCTGCTCTCCCGTGCCTGGGCATCCTGCTCGGCAACTGATGAACGCGCTTCACTGACGGCAAACTGGGGCTGGGGACTGTCGAAGGAGATGATGTTCTGGCCTCTTTTGACCGACTCGCCCTCCTTTGCGCCAATATGACTGACGGTTCCGGAAAATTCTGTATTGAGGTTGGCTATCGACTCCGCCTCAACAAACCCTGTAGCATAGATCGCCTGGACAAGTTCAGCATTGGTCACCTCTCCGGCCTCAATATCAACGGTATTTCCTCTTGTAATCAGGAAAAACACCGTTATAACAAACAGAACACCAAGGGCTATGGAATATTTTGGGAAAACTTTCTGTAGGGTATTCATTTATAGCTTATCTGGATAATTCAGCTTTGGGAAGTTACATGTTTTGCACTATTTCTCCATTCCGACCTTGGTTTTTCCATAATTTTATCAATCTTTAAAAACATTTTCGATTCCTGCCGCCAATAAAGGGACCGGGGTATAAAAAACACTTAATCTACAGTATCAATGGGCGATAATCAAGATAACAGGAAAAGCTTTCTTGACACCGTAAAGTTCGATGAAAAAGGACTGGTACCGGCAATTGTCCAGGATCATGAAACCGGCAAGGTTCTCATGATGGCATGGATGAACCGTGAGAGCCTTCAAATGACCTTCGACAGAAAGAAAGCCTGCTACTGGAGCCGAAGCCGCAAGGAGCTCTGGCTGAAAGGGGAATCATCCGGCAACATGCAGGATGTTCATGAAATTCTTATCGATTGCGACGGCGATACCCTGCTCCTGAAAGTCTCCCAGACAGGGGGTGCCTGTCACGTTGGCTACCACTCATGCTTTTATCGCAAGGCAAACAGTGATATGACCATGGATATCTGCGATACGCTGATGTTTAATCCGGAAGAGGTATATGGTAAAAAAAGCTGAACCAATGGCAAATCAATCCAAAGAGAACGCCAAATCCCTGAACCGGACCAAATCGAGAGCCTCCATTCAGCAGATGTTTGATGAGGTTGCTCCGACCTATGATTTTTTAAATCACCTCTTGAGTCTCGGAATAGACAATTACTGGCGGGCAAACGCCACCGGCAGGGCAAAAAAACTGTTGCAGAACACCCCTCTGCCTCGAATTCTTGATGTCGCAACCGGCACCGGTGACCTGGCTGCCTCCATGGCTAAAATAGCGGGGGCAAAGGTTACTGCGCTTGATCTTTCGCCTGAAATGCTGGTGCTCGCAAGAAAAAAATATCCGGATATAACGTTTCTTGAAGGGTATGCAGAAAAACTGCCCTTCAATGATGCAAGTTTCGATATTGTCAGCGCGGGGTTCGGCGTAAGAAATTTCGAAGACCTTGAAAAAGGAATGCAGGAGTTCCACCGGGTGCTCAAACCGGGGGGTCACACCCTCATTATTGAGCCGATGATACCGAGAAACGACGTGATGAAAAAGCTTTACCTCATCTACTTCAAAAAGGTACTGCCGAAAATAGCAGGCCTGTTCAGCAAATCCACCTTTGCCTACGACTACCTGCCCCACTCGGTTGAAAAGTTTCCACAGGCTGAAGCATTTACGGCTATTCTCAAAAAAGCAGGATTCAGCAAGGCGGACTATTTCCCCATGACCTTTGAAACCTCTATTCTCTACGTTGCGCAGAAGTAAGAGGAAGAAAGTGGACTTGAGTGGACGAAAACATGGTGGACGATAGTGGACATGGTGGACAAGATGAAGAGATTATGGTTTTTGAATTCTGAATTTTGAATTGACTGTGGGGGCGAATTTTCTCTTCACCGTTGCACTCCTTGAACTCCCTTTGGTCCTTTTCTTTTTTTACACCACCCACCTTGCCTGAAGCAGAGGGAGACGCTGAAGCATCGGAATGGAAACAAGGTAACTGCCTATACCGACAATATCGACAAGCAGATCGGCCAGCGAGGCTGAACGGCAGGGCAGAAATGACTGCACATACTCAATGGCAAGGCCATAAAGAATGAGCGGAATGATCTTGAACATCCCGAAGCGGCTCTTCGGAAAAGCAAAATCCACAAGCACGGCAAGCACAGCAAAAGCCAGAAAGTGAAGCAGCTTGTCACCGTTTTCGACATGCAGATCGACTCCGCTCCGAACCGTTGCCTGCCAGCTTATAAGTACCACCGCAGCGGTCAGCATCAGCCGGGAGAGGATCATCATATACCTTTTTTTCTCTTTCATTGCGTGCATCGTTACTGATTGTGTGCATCAAGCTCATTGCGATATTTCGAGAAGTTCCTGCATGCATGCTCCTGCTTAAAGCGATCACTTTGGATTTTTTTAATCAGCTCTACTACCTGCTCCGGCTCCATCACATGAAAAATCATGTGCATATCGCCTTTACTGAAAAGCCCGCGCTCCATCACCTCACGCTTCAGCCAGCTCAGAAGATCACTCCAGATCGCACCATACAGAATGATCGGCGTTTCGCAGATTCGCTCCACCTGGACAAGCTGCCAGGCGTAAAAGAGTTCAAGCAGTGTACCTATTCCTCCGGGGGCAACCACTACGGCATCGGAAAGTGCCATAAAGTTGTCGAGCCGACTGCTGAAAAGGGGGAACTCCTCCTTGATATCGAGAAACGGATTCGGCTCCTGCTCACGGGGAAGCCGGATGTTCAGCCCTATTGAGCGGCTCTCTGACCGGGCACTTCGGGAACCGGCATTTGCCGCCTGCATAAGCCCGGGTCCACCGCCGGTCACAATATCAAACCCCTCTTCAGCCAGCCCTCTGGCTATCGAAAAAACATCCTGATAATCCCGCTCTCCCTCATGAAGTCTTGCAGACCCGAAGATCGCCACCCGGTAATGTGGTGTCATTGCCATACTGGATCAGATTTATAACATCGCATCAAACTCATCCTCTGTAACCACCCTCACCCCGAGCTTCAACGCCTTTTCAAGCTTGCTGCCGGGATCATGGCCGGCAACAACAAGACCGGTTTTTTTACTGACTGAACCGACCACCCTGCCACCCCGCTCAATCACCAGCTCGGTGGCTTTCTGACGGTCATAACGCTCAAGCCCGCCGGTAAAAATAACGCTGATGCCCTCAAAATTCCGGTTGACCTGCTCGGGCTTTCCGGCAGCACTTACCTGAACTCCCGCTTCACGCAGCGTTTCAAAGAGAGCGGCCGATGAAGGCTTTGCAAAAAAGTCAACGATGCTGCGTGCCACAATCGGACCGACATCGGGCACCGTTGAAAGTTCCTCCTCACTGGCCTGCCGCAGAAGATCAAGCGAAGGGTATGCAGCCGAAAGCTCACGGGCGGTTGCACGACCGACATGACGGATACCGAGTGCGTAGAGCAGCCTCTCATAACTTTTTTCACGGCTCTCGGCAAGAGCCCGAACAAGATTCTGCGCGGACTTGCGGCCCATGCGCTCCAGATTTTCAAGTTGCGGCTCCTGGAGCAGGTAGAGATCTCCCACATCGCGAACAAGCTTCATCCCGACCAGCTGATCGACCAGAGCCTTGCCGAGTGTCTTGATATCCATGGCGTTGCGCGAAGCAAAGTGAAGCAGCCTTCCCCTGATTTGAGCCGGGCACTCCGCTTCATTGGGGCAGTACCAGCTCACCTCGTTCTCAGGCTTTTCGAGAGGGGTATTGCACTCCGGACAGACAACAGGAACGGCAATCGGCTCCGCATCTACCGGGCGCTCCGCAAGTACGACACTGATAACCTTTGGAATCACCTCTCCGGCTTTCTCGATAACCACACGGTCATGCACCATAAGACCGAGCCGCTCAATCTCATCGAAGTTATGCAGGGTCGAGCGCGATACGGTTGAACCGGCAAGCAAAACCGGCTTGAGTTCTGCTACCGGAGTGATGGTTCCAAGCCGGCCCACCTGGAAGAGCACATCAAGCAGCTCCGTTGCCGCCTGCTGAGCAGGATACTTGTAGGCAATTGCCCAGCGGGGGCTTTTGGCTGTCGCCCCTATCTTGTCCCAGAGCCGGACATCATTGAGCTTCAGCACCACACCGTCAGTCTCGTATGGCAGCTTCCAGCGCCTCTCGGTCCACTCTTCAATAAAGCGGTTGATCTCGTTCTGCTCACGGCAAAGCCGGTAGTGACCGCCGGTATGAAATCCCAGACGTTCGAGCATCTTCAGTCTTGAGAAATGCGAAGCGGTTTCATCACCGAGACCTTTGAGATAGTATGCAACAAAAGAGAGTCTGCGTCTGGCTACTTCAGCAGAGTCCTGAAGCTTGAGGGTCCCGGCGGTGGCATTGCGGGGGTTGGCAAAGCGGTCCTCTTCGGGGCGGGTTTCGTTAAGGTGTTCAAAATCCAGCTTCGGCATATAGACCTCTCCCCGTACCTCAATCTCCCTCCCCTCCCCCTGAAGTTCACCGGCAAGAGAACCCTCAAGCCGCAGAGGGATTGTTGCGATGGTTTTGAGATTGACCGTAATATTGTCACCCTGAACTCCGTCACCACGTGTCGCCCCCTGAACAAGAAGAGCGTCCCGATAGAGAAGCGTGACGGCAACACCGTCAAACTTCAACTCGGCTACCATCTCCTGCTCCTGCACCCCTTCAAGCAGAAGAAGCTTTCTCAGCCGGTTGCAGAACTCCTCAACCTCCTCAGGCGAGTAGGTGTTGGAGAGGCTCAGCATCGGCTCCCGGTGCCGGACAGCCGTGAACTCCTTCGTAATGGTACCGCCAACCCGCTGCGAGGGGCTGTCGGGAGTTACAAGATCGGGGAACTGCTGCTCAAGCGCAACAAGCTGCTCAAGAAGCAGGTCAAAATCGTAATCGGAGATTTCGGGTTTTGCCTCCTGATAATAGAGCCGGTTGTGGCGTTCAATCTCTCTGCGAAGCCGCAGAATCTCCTCACTGGCACTGATGATATCGGTCATTGATGACAAGTGGTTATCTGACTGGAGACCAGGCCCATCCGGCCAGATTTTTCAGAAAACCAAGCGAGCCCTGTATACCGAGTTTCTCCCAGGTCGCCGTCAGTACCCTGGGGTAGCGCCAGGCCACACGAAGCATCACATGAATAAGCTCCTCGATCTTCATTTCATCACGAAACATCGCCTGGCGATAGTGCTGGGGCAGTTCATCAAGCACAATCATAACCTCGTTCATCATGTCATTGACAAAGTTCGGTTCATCGGTGGCGGAGTTAAAACACATATATTTCATAAGATTGGCCATCGATGCAACATTTGGCTCATAGGCGCTGATCTTTTCGAGATGCCTTTTCGAGAGATTGTTGTCACTGAGAGCCCGGTCAAGGTCGGCGGTCAGATGAGAAAGGTTGCGCACCATGGATCCGAAGCCGCAGAAGGTGAGCGGAGAGCCGAGTGAAGCGGCATCCCCGAAGAGAATAATCCGGTCATCAGCAATCTCTCTGGTCCGGTTAAAGCCATCATGATAGTAGGCGGGAATGATACCGTAAACCGGGCGGAGAACCGCAAAATCCTTTCCGGGCTTTTTATACTCAGGCAGTGTACGGAAGTAGGTTTCAAACAGCCCGAGAAGTGATTTATCGTTCGGGGAGTCAACCTCATCATAGAAAAAAAGATAGGTGATATACTGCCTTGCTTCTGCAGGGAACCCTTCCCAGATAAGCTGCCTCCCGGTTCCCGAAGTGGTATCGGCCGGCGCGGTACTGACAAGAATTTCACCGGTATCGAAATCCGCATTTTCAAAACCGCTTGCAATGGTGCCGACTGTCGGGCATACATGGGTCTGGGGCATCCCCTCATTCAACTGCATGGCAACGGGAGAGAGGATGCCCATCACATCGACCAGCACCTTCGCCCTGTAGAAAAGGCTCTTTCCCTGGTTATCCTCAACCTCGACAACAATATGATCATCAAACCGGTAGCAACCGATAAACGACCGCTCCGCAACCACCCTGCATCCCGGAAAGGCCTGTACTTTGGCCTCGGCCATGCCGAGCAGCCGGTTGGCATCAACCGCACAATCAAGCACATTTTCCATATAGAGCCGCTTCTGACTGCCGTCGGGCTTGTAAAACCCTACCCATCCAGTTTTGTAGCTCCGGACAATGACGGAATCAACCTCCTGTTCGGTAAAAAGGCCTGTTGTGGAGAGATTAAGCAACTCCTGGCGTGAAATATTCCAGTCCCGTGTCGATTTTGCCGGCAGACGGCGATCAAAAACCATAACCTTCCGGCCATAGGTTCCTGCCATCACGGCAGCATGCAGGAGACCAAGTGTCCCGCCTGCATAGATGAGGTCATATTCACCGCTTATACGCGCATCGGCGGGAAGCCGCTCTGCAGGCAAAATCACCTCTCTGACAGGATGCTTCACAAGCGACCAGTACCGGTCGAGTTCACTGATCCGCTGAAGATGCTGCTCACCATCATCAAGCAATGAAAATGCCCGGTGGAGATGGGGATGGGTAAGCTTTATTTGATCGAGTGACAACGGCATAGCATACGTTTGTAAAAGGGTCTGATTGATCACACCTGAATCGGCTTCCCGGCTGACGCTCTGAGCAGACGGTCACTATCGATTTTTCCGTCAACAAGATGAATCCGCCGCCCTGCACGGTTGGCAAACTCCTCATCGTGGGTCACAACAATAATGGTCTGACTTAACTCCCGGTTCAACCGGTCGAAAAGCTGGTAGACATTGTCTGCTGATCGGGAATCAAGGTTACCGGTCGGTTCATCACCAAGAAGCACTTTTGGCTCGTTGGCCAGAGCCCTTGCAATGGCAACCCGCTGCTGTTGACCGCCTGAGAGCTGGCTTGGCTTGTTGGTATATTTGTTCTGAAGTTCCACCATGTCAAGCAGGTGCATTGCCCGCTCCCTGATCTCCTTGCGGCTGCGCCGTCCATTGATCATCATCGGAAGACTCACATTTTCAACGGCATTGAACTCGGGCAGAAGAAAATGAAACTGGTAGATAAACCCTATCTTTTCATTGCGGATGCGGGTCATCTCCGACTCGTTTTTTTCGGTTATCTCCTCCCCGTCAAGCCAGACTGTACCGAGTGTCGGTTTGTCAAGCCCGCCCATCATATAGAGCAGTGTCGATTTGCCGGAACCCGATGGACCGGTGATAGCAATAAACTCTCCCTTCAGAATCTCAAGCGAAAGGTTTGGAATGATGGTCTGGCGAATATCTTTGGAGAGTTCGAGTTCCCGGCGGATGTTTTCAAGCCGGAGTATGGTTTCAGCCATCAGATGTCACCTTCATTGTTCTGGATTACCGGTCGAGCTGTTGCAACCATGCAACTCAGCAGATATACAAAGAATAATATAATAACAAAAAAGCCTCCGAAACAGGCTGCTCTCTTAAAGAAAAGGACTACAAGGAGATCAGTGACTTCTGGGAGTTCAGCGACGAAGAGAAATTTCATTCATGCAAATACCTGAAAAAAGTTGCCGCAATTTTTGCGACATTTATAGTATGGTAAACGAAATTCGGAGAGAGCCTGTCGACACGTCTCTCTGAAAGAGCGTGTTACGGAAACAGCGATTAAACAGAATAAAGATGGCAACCTCAGGCAGAAAAGTATGCTTTATGACCGGAGCATCCGGACGACTCGGCAGTGAAATTGCGCTCTCGGTTGCAGGGCAGGGTTACTCTGTTTTCTTTACCTGGCACTCCTCTGAAGCGGCCGCTGCCGGGCTGCTTGAAAAGATCCGCTGGATAAGTCCGGAATCGGGAATGGTGCAGTGCCACATGGCAAAAACCGGAGAGATCACCAGTGCTTTTGCAACATTCCGCGAGCAGTTCGACCGGCTTGATCTGCTCATTACCAGTGCTTCAAATTTTTTCAGTACCCCGTTGCCTGATGTGACCGAAGCAGAGTGGGACAGTCTGGTCGATACCAATCTGAAGGGTACGTTCTTCACCATGCAGGAGGCGGTAAAAATTATGCAGAAACAGCCTTTTGTTTCGCGCATCATAGCCATGACCGATATCTCGGCCGAGCTGGTCTGGAAAAATTTCGCCCCCTATACGGTATCAAAAGCAGGAATCCGCCATCTGACCAGAATCTTTGCAAAAACATTTGCTCCCGGTATTCTGGTCAACGCTATAGCACCAGGGACGGTGACCATAAACCCCGACAGGGATATGGACACCGCAGAGGAGATGATCAGAAAAATACCGCTCAAGCGGCTCGGTGATCCGCTTGAGATTGTCAGAACCATCATCTTTCTTCTTGAAAACGACTATATCACCGGCCAGACCATCACGGTTGACGGCGGGCGCCTTTTGCAGTAGCCTGCAGAGCCCGCTCCTCCTGAACGATAGAGTGCCGTGCAAAGACCGCAGAGTTTTTATATATTGCTTTAGACCTCGTTGTAATGGAATTTATCAACTGATTGTAGACAATTATGGAACAGGAAGTCCCGGTGATCATACAGAGCGGTGAACCGAAAGAACCGGCAAAAACATCGCAGCAGGAGACAAGTATTCCGGATCAGGTAAAAGAGATCGGTGAAACCCTCTCTGAAATATTTGCCCGACTCAGGGAGAGCGAATCCTACGACAAACTTCTTGAGGGTGTTGAGACAGCAAAGGAGTATGTCAGAAAATACCCGGCAAAAGCACTGCTCTATACCTTGGGAGCAGGTGCCTTTTTCGGGCTTCTCATCAGAAAAAAGCGATAACAGGACATTGAACTGAAGGGATATGATGAACCATGAGGGAGGAAAGCATAAAGAGAGCACGCAGGTGACGCGCAAAAACACCGGAATACATAAGCTCCTGAATGAGACGGCAGTATCAACTTATGAAGATATCATTGATATTGTCGAGGCAAAAATTGAACTGGTCAAGATTGAACTGACCGATAAAATTTCGCTGCTCTCCGCTGTTGTCATTCTCAGCGTCGTGCTGCTGATCGGCCTTGCCTATCTGATCACAACCCTGGCTCTTCTGGCAGGAGAACTCCTCGGGCATACCTGGCTGGGCTATCTGCTGGTAAGCTTTATTTTCCTTTCATCCTTTCTGTTTTTTGCAAAAATCAAGCCTCTGCTTTTAAGAAACATGATCCAGAACATTCTCCTATCGGTCCATGACTACAAAAAATGAACATCTCTCCGGCATTCAGGCACGCATAGAAGAGCTTCAGAACACGATTACTGAAAAGGAAGCAAAGATAAAAGCGAGAAGCCGTCAGTTCAAGGATGATCTGGAAGCCGAGCTTTCACCTGTTGAACTGGTCCGACGCTATCCCCTCAAGGCTGTCGCAACGACCTTTATTGCAGGTTTTTTGGTTACACGCGCTCTCAAGGGCCCGAGAAACCCCCGGAAAACGCTGCCGGCCGACTCCTGTGTTGCACAGGAGTCATCTTCATCGCAGAATAGCAGCGCGCTGGCAGCAATAGGACTGGACATTCTTCGCTCCGCGAAGGATCTTGGATTTACCTACCTGCAGCGATACATCGACAAGAAAATCAGATAACCTCATCATCAATGGGTTTCCTCTCCAGGCTCACCTCTCCGCCAAGAGTTCTTCTCCTCACAAAAAGCTCTGCCTTGCAGAGCTTCAGCACGAGAGCATGACTTTTATTTCAGAAATTCCGTACCTTCTGTATTGCCGTACCGGCTTTTCAAAACCACAAAGCTGCGCTATCTCTTAACCCGGCTTAATGCTTTGGCATTGCTTTCCAATTATGACAATCAAGCAGAATCCTCCCTTGTTTCAGAATAAAGAGCACTTTTATGTCAACCGGAATGCCAGAGACCTTTTTCATCTGACCGATCCCGAGTTTCTCTCGCTGCCTGCAGGCGGCAGGGAGAGTTTTATCAAAGCCGAGAAACAGGCGGCAATCATCAATGATTTCCTAAAAAAAAAGAGCGGTGATGGTCTAAAACCTGTTCTGCCCGCCCAGCTTCATGGCATGAAACTGCTGCATGAGCTGTTTCACTATGTTATGACAAGAGCGATGGCGGCCCGACAGCCGGACCTTCTGGAAAAGGTATACAACAACCTTGAGGCGGAACTCTCCAGAACACAATCGGAAGAGTACCTGACCCGCTTTGTCAGCGCGTTTCCTACACGGGAGATATACGATGCATTCGAAACTCCCTCGGAGTGGCTGAACCGTCCGGGAAACAGGGCCGGGGTTCTTGAAGAGTCCTTCCTTGTCTGGCTCAATAACCAGAATCCTGCACTTGACCAGTTTTCCGAGCTGTTAACCGACCGTGCACTGATGCGTGAACAGGCCTACCGGACGTTGATTGTGACCATGCAGAGCTCAATGAAAGCCATGGGGCCGGTTGGACCTGATAATATGGATCTCGCTGAACTCCTTACCCAGCCGATACGGCATTCACCCGCATCCATCCTTGAACAGCTTCGCTATATAAGGCTCAACTGGGGCGAACTGCTTGGAGACTCCCCGTTCTGGGAGTTGCTTGACGGTGCCATAGATTTTATCGAGGATGAGGATAAATATCTCTTTTTCGAGCAGATAGCCAAAGAGCGTGAAGCAGGAAGGGAGGAGTACTCGTTTGAAAAAGAGGCACACATTCCGAGCTACGACTCTCTTGATGATGCGCCGGCAAATTATTCCACTGACTCCTCATGGATGCCGGAGGTGGTGATGCTTGCAAAAAGCACCTATGTCTGGCTCGACCAGCTCAGCAAAATCTACCACCAGCCGATCCACCGCCTGCAGGATATTCCTGACGCCGAGCTTGACGCTATGGCTGACCGGGGGTTTACAGCTCTCTGGCTTATCGGACTCTGGCAGCGAAGCCATGCTTCACAGAAAATCAAACAGCTGCATGGCAACCCGGAAGCGAAAGCATCGGCCTATGCTCTTGAAAAATATGATATTTCCGACGATATAGGCGGCTATGAAGGGTATCTGAACCTCCGAAACAGAGCCCGCAGCCGCGGCATTCGTCTTGCCAGCGATATGGTTCCCAATCATACAGGAATGGATTCCGAACTGGTGCGCAACTCGCCGGACTGGTTTCTTTCGGCCGATACACCACCCTATTACAATTACTCCTACAACGGGCCTAACCTAAGCAGCGACTCACGTTACGGCATCTACCTTGAAGATGGCTACTGGAACCGAACCGATGCGGCTGTAACCTTCAAGCGTGTTGATTATCTGAGCGGCGATACCCGATATATTTACCATGGCAATGACGGTACCAATATGCCATGGAATGATACTGCCCAGCTTAACTTTCTCAGCCCGGAGGTTCGAGAGGGTGTTATTCAGCAGATCCTCCACGTTGCAAGGATGTTTCCCATTATCCGTTTTGATGCCGCCATGGTGCTGGCAAAACGGCATATACAGCGCCTCTGGTTTCCCCTTCACGGACACAGTGCCGGTGTTCCATCGCGCTCCTCCAACTCCATGAGCATGGCTGAGTTTGATGCAGCCATACCCGAAGAGTTCTGGAGGGAAGTAGTTGACCGCATCCAGCGTGAAGTACCCGACACCCTTCTGCTTGCAGAGGCCTTCTGGATGCTTGAAGGCTATTTTGTCCGTACGCTCGGCATGCACAGGGTCTATAACAGCGCCTTCATGCACATGCTGAAAAAAGAGGATAATGCCAGTTACCGTTATCTGATCAAGAATACTCTCGAATTTGACGCAGAGATCCTCAAGCGCTATGTCAACTTCATGAATAATCCTGACGAGGATACCGCAATTGCACAGTTCGGCCGGGGGGATAAATATTTCGGAGTATGCGTGATGATGCTCACCATGCCCGGTCTGCCGATGTTCGGTCACGGACAGGTTGAAGGTTTTACCGAAAAATACGGGATGGAGTACGCCAAAGCTTATTACGACGAACAGCCGGACGAAAACCTTGTCAACCGTCACTACAGGGAGATATTTCCCATCATGAAAAAGCGGCCGCTTTTTGCAGAAGTGTGCAACTTTTTCCTTTATGATGTCTACTCGCCTGAAGGATCGGTCAATGAAAATATTTTTGCCTATTCCAATCGCCTTGGCAGTGAAAAGGCTCTGGTGATATTCAACAACTGCTTTGAACAGGCAACAGGGTGGGTCAACAGATCGGTCGGCTACCGCCAGCATGACGAGATCCGCCAAAGCTCACTGGCTGAGGGTCTTCTTCTCAGCCATGAGGAAGGAACCTTTGTTATTTTCAGAGACCATGCCAGCGGCATGGAGTTCATCCGTTCAAACAGGGAGATTGCCGGGCAGGGGCTTATGGTTGCTCTTAGCGGATACAAATACAATGTATTCGTTGACTTCAGGGAGGTTCGCCCGTCAAAACTGATGCCCTACGACAGAGTGTCGCTTGAACTGAACGGCGCGGGAGTGGAATCAATTGATCGTGCAGCACTCACCATGAGCCTCACTCCTCTGCACAGGATCATCACGGCAGATCTTGCTGATGAACAGTTTATCCCCCGGAAAGAAGCACAACTCTCTGAAGAGACAATTGCGGTGTTTGAAAAAAACCTCACAGCACTGCTTACAACGGTTTCGGTTCAGTTCAGCGAACTTATGGAAATACCCGTCATCGGCGATTCTGAAAAGCTTGCTGCACAGGCAACACTTCTCTACCGCAAAGCGCTGGATCTTGCAACCCGGTTGCCCCTGCAGGCAGAGTCAAGGAAAATCCGGACGGCACTGGCTCTGATTGAAGAGAATGAATCAGGATACTACACCGTAATCCGTCACTGGATTCTGCTCAATGCTCTGCAGGAGATGCTGCAATCAGCCGGAGTATTGCGGGCGAACATTATCGACGACCTCCTGATAAGCGATGCCCTTGCTGCACTCTATCCTGAAAAAGGAGTTATCGGGATTCCCGGTGATAACCTGCCCGACCTGCTCTGCTGCCTGCTCACACCGCTGCCCGAGCTTGACCTGAAAGATCCTGAGGCCTGCTTCTTTATCATGCTGAAAAAACTTGCATCAACTGACAACAGCCATTTTGGCCGGATGCTCCAGTTTGACGAGCGGCATGGAAAGCAGTGGTTCCGTGAACACCGCTTCAGTGTGCTCACCGCATGGTTCGCGCTGCTGACACTGCTGCAGGAACCGGATCTCCCGGCTGAGGCTGCACCGGAAGAGCGTACCGCAGGTTCGATTACCGTGTGGGTAGAAGCAGAAGAACGCCTTGAGATGCAGGCATTCCTTGCAGGATATGAGATGGGGGAACTGCTGCGGGAGAAGCACTGAGCATTGCGCCTCTCTCCCTCACACGCTTCTCGATAGATAGTTGGCAAAAAGCGAAAAGCCCGGTTGATCCGGGCTTTTCGCTTTGGTATAGAGAATAGCGTTCACTTACAGGCCATACTCGGCAAAAACACGATAGGTGTTGATAAGCAGAGCTGCAAGGTAGAGAATACCGATGATGGTAAAGACCGGGCTTTTCTCTTCGCGTGATGCGCGCTTGTCAATAAAGGGAACAAGTGCCCAGAAAATAGCTCCTACCGTGAAGAAGATGATGGCATAGAACTCTCCGTTCTCAAAGCTGAAATCTTTCAGGAGCAGGAACTGAGCCCAGAAATACCACTCAGGCTTGATACCAAGAGGTGCCGGTGAGAGCGGATCGGCTTTCAGACCAATCTCTCCCGGGAAAACCACGGCAAGATAAATAATCAGAACAAAACCGAGAATCCAGCCGATTGCATCCTTGGCAAGAAAGGTCGGGAAAAACTTCTCATAGCCTTTGATACGTCCGGACTCCTTGTAACCGATCGGAGCTGAGGTACCAAACACCTGAACGAGAAGCAGATGGGCTGAAAGCAGAAGCAGCAACAGACCCGGAAGCAGCACAACGTGCAGCGAGAACATACGGGTAAGGGTTTCACCGGTAACCTGTTCGCCGCCACGAAGAATATCGACAAAAAATGCACCGCCGGGAACCACTTTGGGTACTTCAGTACCAACCTGTGTGGCAAAGTAGGCGATCTCATTCCATGGAAGCAGATACCCGGTAAATCCGAAACCGAGGGTGAGCACAAAAAGCACTGATCCGCTCAGCCACATCAACTCACGGGGTTTACGGTAGGACTTCAGGAAGAAGGTACTGAACATGTGAATAAATACCGAGAACACCATAAGATTGGCCGACCATGCATGAACCTGGCGGATAAGCCAGCCATAGGAGACCTCTTTCTGGATAAAGACAAATGAAGCATAGGCTTCCGCTTCAGTCGGCTTGTAGTACTGCAAGAGCAGCAGACCGGTAATGATCTGGAGAAGGAAGAAGAATAGAGTAAGGCCGCCGAAATAGTACCAGAACGAGTGACGGTGCTTGGGAACCTCTTTTTTCTTCAGGTAATCAATAACCGGGACAAGAACCTGGAATCGCTCGGCAAACCATGCATTGAAAGAGCAGCAGCGTGAATCCTTGTATGGGTTTGGATCCGGACGTTCTACCGGTGGTTTGTAGACTCCGCCTTTCGGGGCTTCCGGCTTTGCGGCGACCGGAGCAGCGGGTTTGGCTGCGCCTGGAACTGCCGGCTTTGCGGCACCCGGAGCAGCGGGTTTCGGTTTGGCCGGAGCATTTCCTGCCAAAGCGTTCTCATTGTTTTCAGCCATATTTCCTGACTCCGTTGGTTTTCAATAATTAAAAAGTTACGCTTTCGTGACAATCAGATCTTCACCCTCAACCCTGACCTTGAACTGAGGCAGTGGCAGAGGCTGCGGGCCGGAAATGATTTCACCGGTCTCTTTGTATTTTGCACCGTGACAGGGGCAGGCAATAATATTGGCGGCACTGTCCCAATGCACAAGACATCCGAGATGCGTGCAAACGGCGCTTGTTGCCGTCAGGGTTCCATTATTGTTGACAACGAGAACCTTGTCCTTGTTGAACTGATAGATTTTACCGCTGTTGACCGGAACATCGGAGGCTTTGCCAACAACAATTTCATTCTTGCTTGCAACTGTGGATACTGGCGGAATAAGATATTTTACTACAGGATAGAGTGTCGAAACAGCTACGGCGGCACCGATGCCACCAACCACTTTTCCGAGAAAACTGCGACGTTCGAAGTCGACTCCTTTCAATCCCTCTTCACGCGGCTTGCCGGCGGAAATTGATCCGGGTGATGAGAGTGGAGCACCATCTCCAAGTGTGCCCAGCCTTGTCGGGCTCTTGAAATTACCTTGTTGTGCCATTACGATCTATCTCCTTATTAAGAGTATTGTTATAAAATCAAAAAGGTAAAAACCGCCCGGCAGTTTCATTAATATCCGGCTCTCTCTGCCCGGCCAATATACCGATATACGGTAAAAAAGCAGAGTTCAGGCCTGACTCGGCGGGCCTGAATGATGTGTGAATTTATAATTTTTTCACTTATTATTCCAATCAATAAACCGTTTAAAACCATTATAGGTCCTGTACATCACCGAATACTCTCCATCCCTCCATATCCGGCTTCTGGTGAAAAAACGCATAAATTTAGACTGAAGACGAACCGGGTCAAGAAACTCCGATATTCCGCTTATTCCATCAATCATCCGTCCGTCAATCTGCAACGATAGCTTCGAGGAAAACCTCAGGTAAAACGGTCCTGCGTCCAGAACCCTGTCGTTATGGATGTTCAGAAAAACCTGCTCATCCTTCAGCGCAAGATTCATGCTGTGACGCGGTGAAAAAAAGCCTTTTCTGAAATTGCTTTCACAGATTTTAACGGTGTCATAAATAGTTGCCGTTTCACGTTCGTTATCATGCAGAAGCAGCAGGGTAAGAGGCTGATACTCGTTGTTCCTGAAATAGATAGCATAATAGATGAGGTCAAAGGCATCGGAAAAGGCACGGCCCCAGTACCATCGGGAAATATACTCCTGCATCGGAACGGCGCCGAAGTTATGATCATGATATCCGGTTGCTCTGACCGGGATCGTGCTCAGCTTGCCGCTTTGCAGTTCCGTAATGGCGATTGACCCCTGAACGTCAGCCTTCGGCACACTTAAAAGCCATTGGTGGAGCGGTACTTTTCCGTGATTGTTGCTGTCTTTTTTTTCATAGACAACTCTTCGGGACGCTTTGAAGAGCAGTGAGGCTTTCACTGCTTTTCTTCGGGCGGGAAAGAGGAAATCGATATCAAGCAGGTACTCGTCAGTCAGGGGATTAAAGGAAAACCGGTTCTTTTCGAACCGGACACCGATATCCGATCGGCTGCTCTCAAACAGTCCGGCACGCCCTTCCCTGATAAAATTCAGGGTTTCCACTCCATGTTCATACAACTGAAAACTGAAACCGGCATAGTCGGACGCCAGGGGAAGTTCGGTGGTTAAACGATTTTTCCAGTTTTCGTAATGAGTGGTATAGTATGGGGAAAAGGGGAAACCGGAAAACCAGATAAGCACAAAGGAGAGACCGCTCTCTCGGTCTTCAGCATCAAAATACCACCACTCGTAAGCCCCCGGCTCCTGCATGTCATGCCAGAGTTCCTGACTTGATTCAGTGGTAATGTTCATACTGCATGCTGATAGTGTTCAGACCATGATACATTGCAGAATGCCTTGCGTGACACGGCACGACATGGAATTGGACAAAGCAGGGAGAAAGAAGAGGACATTGAATAGTCGCAGCGGAGCAGTATCAGTGAAACAACGGTTAACCGATGTGGACAGAGAGGGAATCGAACCCCCGACACAAGGATTTTCAGTCCTTTGCTCTACCAACTGAGCTACCTGTCCATCCAACAAGAGGCAAAATATAGAAATAAATTTTTTTTCACCAAAAGAAAAAACAAAAACCCGGAAGCAGCCTCTGCAAGCACGGTTACTCCAGGGGCAATTCTGAAAACGTAATCAGTTCAATCCCTTTCAGAATACGGCGCAGTACCGTCTCCTTGCCAAGTACTTCAAGCATATGATAGAGGCTCGGGCCGAAACTGACACCGGAGGCAAGAATTCTCAACGGATGGATAAGTGCCGCAGCTTTCAGCCCTTTCGGAGCAACGAACTCCTTGAGCTTTACCTCGATATTCTCTGCGCTGAACGATTCAAGAGCATAGAGTATATCGGTAAATTCCCGTAACAGCTCATTGGTATCCGCCGTCCACCTTTTTTTGACCGCCTCTTCATCATAGGAGTCCGGTTCAAAAAAGAAGTAGGGAGAGAAGGTCACGAATTCATGCTCAAATCCGACCCGCTCACGCATCAGCTCAATCACTTTTTTCAGATACTCATCACCGGTGATGACCTCCAGCGGCATCAGCGAGACTCTCTGTTCAAGTTCCGCCGCCAGAATAGGCTTGATAACTCCGAGAATCTTCTCAGCAGGACGCTGCTTGATATACTGCTTTTCAAGCCAGTTGAGCTTGTCAACATTAAATACCGCACCGGCTTTGCCAACCCGCTCAAGTGAAAACTTCTCAATAAGATCCTGCATACTGTATACTTCCTGCTCACTTCCCTCTCCCTCGTTCCATCCGAGCATGGCCACAAAATTGATAATCGCATCACTGCTGTAACCCTTGCGGACATAGTCCTCTACAGCAACATCACCCTGTCGCTTGCTGAGCTTGGATCGGTCAGGGTTGAGCAGGAGGGGGAGATGGGCAACCTTCGGAGGCTCCCAACCGAAAAATTCATAGAGAAGAAGATGCTTCGGCATGGATGGAAGCCACTCCTCTCCCCTGATGATGTGGGTAAACTCCATCAGATGATCATCAATGACACTGGCAAAGTGATAGGTCGGGAACCCATCCGACTTCATCAGCACCTGGTCATCAATCGTAGCAGAATCGAATTCTATCGGGCCGCGGATAATATCTTCAAACCATACCGAGACATAGTCAGGCACTTTCATCCTGATGACATAGGGATCACCTGCGTCCAGTTTCTTCCGGATTTCACTTGCCGGTACTGAACCTCCAAGCTCTTCAGGAAGCCATTTTCTGTTGTATTTAGGCTGAAGTCCCTGTTTCAGTTGAAGCTGCCGGTTCTCTTCAAGCTCTTCAGAAGTTGCAAAACAGTAGTAGGCATGGTTGTCTTCAAGTAACTGGTCGCAATAGCTCTTATAGATGTCAAGCCGCTCGGACTGGACGTATGGGCCAAAATTTCCGCCGCGTTCAGGGCTTTCATCAGCAATTATGCCTGCCCATTCAAGCATCCTGATAAGATTCTTCTCTGCGCCCTCAACCTTTCTGGTTTGATCGGTATCTTCAATTCTGATAATGAAGTCCCCATCCATTTTTTTTGCAAACAGGTAGTTGTAGAGTGCGGTTCTGAGTCCGCCTACATGTAAATATCCTGTGGGAGAAGGTGCAAACCTGGTCCTGACCCTTTTAACAACCATAATGAGCGTCGTACTGTTATTGTTAATTGACAGTGAACTATCGCAAGAGCAATGAATTTAAGAAAAAGTAGCTGCTTTTTTCAGACTGAATGATAAAAGATTAACCCGAAATGCCTGAAGCAGAGTGATGAGCGGCAAATCGATCTCAGGAATGGCTGTTTAAATAAACTTTTTGTTTTCCATTGCAGTTCTTCTTTTAATTACTTTAACTGTAGTAAGTTAGATTTTATATCATAACTCCACCACTTTATGGCTGAAAATCCTGTTAAGAAGTCAGGAAAAGATGATTCCCGAAACAGATTCAAGCCGGTGAACGATGAAGATCGCAATCCCGGATGGTTTCAGGGAAAAGGCGAAAGCCCGCAGGGGAAGTTCCCCCGTTTTCTCCTCTTTATGATGGTTGCACTGATAATGCTCTTTGTTTTCCAGCGATTTTTCTCAGGCAGCGAAGGCCCGGAAATCACCTATAACGAATACCGTTCCGTTCTGTCAAGAACCCTGGTAAGCGAGGTGACCGTCAAGACCATGGAGGATAAGTCGGCTCTGCTGAATGTAAAGCTGAAAAACTCAATCCAACTGACGCTTGCCAACAGAACATCGCTGCAAAGCGACCGTTTTTCCGTACGGGTTCCCTCATTCACTACCGAACAGGCCGACCTCCTCACTGACCAGGGCATCAGACTCAATGTAGAGAACGGTTCCGGCAGCCTGAATACCTTTCTCGTCCTCTTTGCCCCCTGGATCATCTTTGGAGTGATCTATTTTCTCCTCATGAGGCGCATGAACAGTCAAAACGGCGCCCAGGCCAAAAACATTTTCAGCTTCAGCAAGAGCCGGGCAAAACTTGTAAGCGAATTTGATGTAAAAACCACCTTCAAGGATGTTGCCGGGGTTGACGAAGCGGTTGAAGAGCTGCAGGAGACAGTTGAGTTTCTGACAAATCCTGAAAAATTTCAGAAAATCGGCGGGAAAATCCCAAAAGGTGTACTCCTGCTCGGCCCTCCCGGCACAGGAAAAACGCTTCTGGCCAAAGCCATTGCCGGAGAGGCAAAGGTTCCGTTTTTCTCGATCTCCGGAGCTGATTTTGTGGAAATGTTTGTTGGCGTTGGCGCAGCAAGGGTACGTGACCTGTTTGAACAGGCAAAGAAAAATTCGCCCTGCATCATTTTTATTGATGAAATTGATGCTGTTGGCAGAAGCCGTGGCGCAGGTCTCGGAGGAGGTCATGATGAGCGGGAGCAGACTCTGAACCAGCTCCTTGTTGAGATGGACGGATTTACCACAAGCGAGAATGTGATCCTTATTGCCGCAACAAACCGCCCTGATGTGCTTGACACTGCCCTGCTTCGACCGGGACGCTTTGACCGCCAGATCACCATAGACAAACCCGATATACGGGGGCGTGAAGCCATCCTGAAAATCCATACCCGAAATACACCTCTTGGAGAAAATGTCGATATCAGCGTCCAGGCTAAAAGCACTCCGGGATTTTCAGGAGCCGACCTGGCAAATCTTGTTAATGAAGCTGCACTTCTGGCCGCACGCAACGGACAGGATCTTATTTCCGCTGATAATTTCGAGCAGGCTCGCGACAAGATTCTTATGGGACCCGAAAGAAAAAGCATGATTATTTCGGACGAGCAGAAAAAACTTACCGCATATCATGAAGCCGGTCATGTTCTTGTTGCGAGCTATACCAGGGGATCAGATCCCATTCACAAGGTGACGATCATTCCAAGAGGCCGCAGTCTCGGCCTGACGGCTTATCTGCCACTTGAGGACCGCTACACCCATAACCGCGAGTACCTGCAAGCCATGATCACCTATGCCCTCGGAGGAAGAGTGGCAGAGGAGCTTGTTTTTCAGGAGAGCACCACCGGCGCGGCAAACGATATTGAGAAAGCCACCGATATCGCCCGCAGAATGGTGCGGCAGTGGGGAATGAGCGACAAGCTCGGTCCGATTAACTATGGCGACAGTCACAAGGAGGTTTTTCTCGGCAAGGATTACTCCCATATACGCGAATACAGTGAAGAGACCGCCCTTCAGATTGATGTGGAAGTCCGTAACATCATTATGTCGTGCATGGAAAATGCCAGAAAGATTCTCAGTGAAAACCGGGATATTCTCCATCGGCTTGCCGGACTCCTCATTGAAAAAGAGTCGCTCAATGCGAAGGAGATCGCGGAAATTATAGGCCATACAGAGCGTGCTGTGGGCCTGGCAACATCATAAGCCACCAAAAAGGGAAATCGGGAGAAGAGAAACGTATGCAGCTTGTTGCTCTGCTTGCTATCGGAACTTTTGCAGGACTGCTCTCCGGAATGTTCGGAGTCGGCGGTGGCGTGATCATTGTACCGGCAATGGTACTGCTCTTCGGTATGACGCAGCAGAGTGCTGTCGGAACGTCACTGATTGCTCTGCTGCTCCCGGTCGGAGTGCTCGGCGTCATAGAGTATTATCGTGCCGGGAAAATTTCAGCGGAGAACATCTGGATAGGGCTGATTGTAGCTGCCGGGCTTTTTGCCGGTGCTTTTTTCGGCGCAAAAATAGCCGCACAGATGCCGGGCGATATACTCCGGAAAGCCTTTGCAATTTTTATGGGAATTGTTGCTCTTCAAATGTGGTTTAAATAAGCTGATACATAACAATAACCTAAGCCATTTATCACTATGGGAAACACAACCACAAAAGCTGATCTGGTCAATGTTATTGCCCACAGAACAGGTCTGACGAAAAACGAAACAGAATCTGTCGTTGACTGCCTGTTTGAGAGCATCATTGACTCACTGAAATCCGGAAAACGGATTGAAATCAGGGGGTTCGGCTCTTTCAACATCAGGTACAAGAATTTGCGGCAGGCACGCAACCCGAGAACGGGTGAAAAAGTGACGGTTGATCCGAAAAACGTACCGACGTTCAAGATTTCAAAAGAGTTCAAGCATGCTGTAAGCGAGAGTCTGAAATCCGGTAGCGAATAGTTTCAAGAGAGAAACTGCTCCGTATTAACCATACAGCACTTCGGGCTCAACACAGAGGGCTTAGGGTTTTTTATTTCTGATCGGTACGCTTCTTGACCCAAACAAGACGATACGCTACCCGGCAATCCGGCAAGTGTAAAAAATGAACGGCAGCCTGAACTGCCGTTTCATGATGTTCAGCTTCTAAAAAGTGCTCTGCCAGGTTCCCGAAAATGACCCTTTATTGACCGGAAAGCAGGAGTGGTTGCACTCGCGTTACCACTCACCGCAATCGTTACTCTCCCTCAAAATCGGTAAGCGAGTAGACACTGTATCCTTTTTCAAGAATTTTTCGCTCCCCTCCGATATCGGGAAGGTTCACGATAAAAGCCATTTCAGCAACAACACCACCGACCTTTTCAACCAGAGCTGCCGCAGCAAGAGCTGTTCCTCCGGTAGCAAGCAGATCATCTACGAGCAGAACCTTCTGGCCGGGCTTGAGAGCATCCACATGAATTTCAATCTTGTCGGTACCATATTCAAGTTCATACTCCTGGGAGACAACATCTGCAGGAAGCTTACCCGGTTTTCTGACCGGCACAAACCCCTTGCCGAGCGTATAGGAGAGTGCTCCGCCGATAATAAAACCCCGTGCCTCAATGCCCACAATCACATCAAAATCAACACCGTTCAGCAGATAGTGCTGTGTCAGATTATCGATAACCAGCCTGAAACCCACCGGGTCCTTGATGAGGGTGGTAATATCACGAAAGAGAATCCCTTTTTTCGGATAATCGGGAATCGAACGGATACGGGATTTAATAGGCATGGATTGCAGGATTTAATTGTTGATGACAGCTTGGTGAGGCCAGTAAAAAAATTAAAAGTCAAGATAACAGTCTCCCCTGTAAATTCAAATCCTCATCCAGCCTCTCAATCAGCACCGGCAGCTCCTTTCCGACAAGAGAGTACTCCTCTCCTCTGCCGGCTCTGTCGACCAGCACCCGAAGATAGTTACGGCTGTATCCGCAGGATTGCGGGATGCCATTGATCTCCTGCCGGCACTCTTCAAAAAGCACCATACACTTCGTCCCGATATAGCGCTCCTTGAATGCCGCCTCCTTGCGGCGTCCAAGATCATTCAGCACCCTGCTTCTCCGGGCAATTTCTGCCGGAGCAACCGCAATAAGCTCCCGGCTCGCTGTCTGACGCGCAAGAGCGGTTCCGGGTCGAATGGAACAACTGAATACGTGCAGATAGGCAAGTGGAAGTTCTTCAATAAACCGGCAGATCTGAAGAAAATCCTCCTCGCTCTCACCGGGAAAGCCAACCATCACATCCGCTCCGATCGAACAATCGGAGATATGCGCTGCAACCCCGCTTACTCTCTCCCGGTATAGCGCTGTATCATAGCGGCGACGCATAGCTTTGAGAATGCGATCAGAACCGCTCTGAAGAGGAATATGCAGATGAGGAACAATGGTTTTCGAGTTCGCAACCAGTTCTATGAACTCGCTGTCCACAACATCAGGCTCTATGGAACTGATGCGAATACGGCTGACAGGAACCTTTTCAAGGCGGCGTAGCAGCTCCGGGAGCCCGATTCCGTTCTCCAGATAATCACCGATATTAACCCCGGTCAGCACAATCTCACGGTATCCGGACGAAGCAAGTATCATGGCCCGGGCAACGATCTCATCCGGCGGAAGCGATCTTGATCGCCCCCTGATCAGTGGAATCGTACAGTAGGAACAACCAGAATCACATCCATCCTGTATTTTCAGAAATGCTCTTGTTCTGTCATGCCCCTCTACAGAAGTTGAAGAGTAACCGGGGTAGACAGCATCCTTCAGCCCATGTTGTGACACCTTTACCAATGGAAGCGATACGGCACCGGCCATAATATCGTCATACCATTTTATAGCAAACTTCTCTTTGCTTCCAAGAATTGCATCAATACCTTTTATTGCTGAAAGCGCATCCGGATTCAACTGTGCATAACATCCTATAACGGCTATTCTGCTGTCAGGATTATTCCGTATGATCCCTCTGATTTTCTGACGGCATTTCTTTTCAGCCTGTGCCGTAACTGCACAAGTATGAATAATAATAAGTTCAGCACCCTCTTCGATTGATGATTGCTTCCAGCCCTGACTGCATAAGCTCTCAAGTATGGATGATGTTTCAGCATAGTTCAACTTGCATCCAAGGGTAACAGCGGCAACTCTTTTCATAGGATAATCACTCATATAACTCATGCATCAATATGAGGGCAAAAAACGCATATTGGCCAAAAAAATATAACCGGCATAAAAATACAAATCACAATGAGCACATCTTGCAGGCAAAAATATATTATTCTATATTTTTATGAATTGATAAAACCGATCTCTTATACTACTCTTTCAAACATAACTATATAGTACGATGAGCACCCTCAAAAAGGATTCAGGGTCACCTGATAAATATGATATTTTCATTCGAAGAATAGACCACTTCCAGTCACTCGTTGAAGAAAAAAAGAATCTTCAGGCTAAAATCACCTTTATTCAACAGGAATATCAGGAAAAAATAAGGCCACTGGAAGAGGAACTTGCCGGTATTATAAAGAAGCTTGAGGCAAATCTCTCAAAACTTGAAGGGGGTGTACCGCAACCGGCGGGCACGGCAAAATTCAGCCGGGGCCAGCTGGGTATGTCAATCAAGGATCTGCTCCGCGCCAATCCTCAAAAAACCTTTAAACCGCGAGAGATAGCCGAAGGCCTCAATACCAAAGGCACAACGGTCAGTCTCTGGTTCAACAAATATGGAGTAAACGACCCTGAAATCGACCGGGTACCTGCCGGAAAGGATGGCAAACGATTTGTTTACAAGATAAAGTAACACACAAAACCACCCGCAGAAGCCAGAAACAGAAAACGCACCCCGGTGCGTTTTCTGTTATAATCTTTTCGTTTAATACCCCAGATTTCTTTTGTTCCTGAAAAAATTCAGGGCAAGTCCAACCATAATCATATTACCCACAAGCGAAGAACCGCCGTAGGAGACAAAAGGCAGAGGAACGCCGATAACCGGTATAAGACCGATGGTCATGCCGATATTGATGACAACATGGATAAACAACAATGAAACAAAACCGGCAAGCGTCAGTTCGACAAACCTGTTTTTAATTGAGAAGATTGCCCATATCAATCTGAGAATCAGTACAAGATAACAGGCAATCAAAATCGCTGCACCAAGAAATCCCAACTCTTCAGCAATAACACAAAAAATAAAATCTGTCCATTGAGCAGGAATAAAACGGAGCTGTGTCTGTGTTCCATGCAGAAATCCTTTACCTAAAAGCCCGCCCGAACTTATTGCTATTTTTGCCTGAAGAACATTGTATCCGGCTCCCTGGGGATCAGACATGGGATCAAGAAAAGTCTGAATCCTTTTCATCTGATGCGGCTTCAGTATTTCAGCTGCAAACCGGTTGGTAAATATTCCGGCAACAAGACCTGACAGAAAAACAAACAACTGATGCATCTGATATTTCTTCCTGACAAAAACCAGCAGAGCAAAGAGCAAAAGAAAAAGAACAATAACGGCATAGATATTGATAAAACCGGTCAGCATAAGCAGAACAGGAAAAACAAGCAGCATAAGAATATAGATATCAAAGCCGGCCATAATTATCATCGGTGCAATAAAAGAGAGACAGGTAAGCGTCGTACCCATATCGGGCTGCATCATGATAAGCAGGGCGGGAAGGAGCGGAATGCCGAGTGCAATCATGAGGTGGGGTATGGAGAGAATATCGGTATCATCATCGGAAAGAAATCGTGACAAGGCAAGAATAGTGGCCATTTTGGCTATTTCAGAGGGTTGAAAGCTGAAAAATCCGATTCTCACCCAACTGGTCTGGCCGGCAATTTTTTTTCCGAAAATCAGCACCACCACCAGAAGGAGAATGCCGATCATGTAAAAGAGATAGGAGTTATCCCTTATAACACGCACATCATTATAGTAGACAAACGCCAGCGCAGCAACACCGATAATGCACCATACAAACTGCCGGTAAAAGAGTGTCGGATCACCGCTGCCATGTGTTGCACTGAAAACCGCCATCAAGCCGAGAACAATCAGTCCGGCCATGGGAAGCAAAAGCCATTTATCAAGCTCGCTTTGTTTTTGCATTGATCAGTTGTATTGCCCTGTTTGCATTATCTTCAGAGACTATAATTTAGTATAGTATTGTGTAAAGCGATTGAACACTTCATAAAAAAAACATGACTGCCACAAAGTTTTCCTGCGGTTTCGCCATTATCATCGGTCCGCCCAATGCCGGCAAATCCACCCTGCTCAACGAATTGCTCGACTATAAACTCTCTATTGTAACACCCAAGCCGCAAACAACAAGAAAGAAAATCACCGGTATCTATCACAACGACAAGTGCCAGATTATCTTTCTTGATACACCGGGAATCATGAAGCCGCAGCAGAAACTGCACGAGTCCATGCTCGGCATCATCCGCGAAACCCTCAAAGATGCCGATATCGTGATCGCCCTTCTTCCCTACTCCGGCAAAAAGGAGTTTTTTGACCGGGAGTTCGCTGAAGAGCTCTTCAGCAGCTGGCTGAAGCCTGCGGGAAAAAAGATTATTGCCGTGCTCAACAAAAGTGACCTTGTCACCGAGGAGCGTCAGCGGGAAGCTGAAGCGTTTGTCCGGAAAACCTGGAACCCTGCTGCCGTCCTCTCGGTTTCAGCCCTGAAAGGGAGTAACCTCCCCGCCCTCATTGACACCATTCAGCCATATCTCCCGCTCAACTACCCGCTCTATCCGGAAGACACACTCAGCACTGCTCCGGAACGGTTTTTTGTTAGCGAAATCATCCGTGAAAAGATATTTCTGCTCTATGGCCGTGAGGTTCCCTACTCCACCGAGGTGGTCATTGATGAGTTCCGCGAGCAGCATGAAGATGATCCGAAAAGAAAGGATCTGATCCGCTGTTCGGTGATTGTTGAGCGTGAGACCCAGAAACAGATCCTGATCGGCAGCAAGGGGGCTGCCCTGAAAAAACTCGGTCAGACCGCAAGAAAGGATATCGAGGAGCTGCTCGGAAGGCCGGTCTTCCTTGAACTCTTCATCAAGGTCCGCCCGGACTGGAGGAAGAATCAGAACTATCTGAAAAGCTACGGATACTAAAAAAATAAAAAGGCACCACAAAAAAAAGTGCCTGAATGAGAAAAGCCCCGACTTGCGGGGCTTTTCTCATGTACTGTGTAATCAGCAGTGAACCTTAGTTCTCTGCCGGTTTCGGTTCTGCGGCTTTTTTGTCAGCCGATTTGATCGGGGGCTCAAGCTCGGCAGTTGCCGCCTCAATCTCCTTTTTCTCATTCGGATGAGCCAGCAGGTAGGCTTCGATCTCTTCCTTGCTCTTGTCCTTGAAATACTCAAGAGCTGAAAGAATGATGCGCTTGTTCTCCTTGTCAAACTCAATGACCCGAAGCGGCAGCCCGTCACCAATCTTGAACGAAGAGTGAATATCCTTCACTCCGCCCTGAAGGAGGTGTGATACCGGAACAAATCCGTCCACATCACCAGGGAGGATGACGATAACGCCCTTCTCAATGATCTGTGAAATCTCACCGGGGGTTTCGGCTCCGACAGCATACTTCTGTTCGAATTCGTCCCACGGATCCTGATTGATCTGCTTGTGACCGAGAGCAATACGACGTGCGTGTACGTCAAACTTGAGCACCTTGACCTCAAGCTCCTGGTTCTTTTTGACCAGTTCACTTGGGTGGCGGATCTTCTTGGTCCAGGAGAGGTCGGAAATGTGAACCAGACCGTCAACTCCGGGCTCAAGCTCGACAAAGACACCGAAATCGGTGATATTGCTGACTGTTCCCTTATGCAGGGAGTTCTCGATATACTTCTCGGAAAGCGCAATCCATGGATCTTCGTTGACACGCTTCATGGAGAGCGAAAGCTTGGTATGATCCTTGTCGATATTGAGGATTACACACTCCACTTCCTGACCAAGAGTAACGAACTGACCCGGATGCTTGATGTGCTGTGTCCAGCTCATCTCGGAGATGTGAACAAGACCTTCGATACCCTTCTCGATTTCGACAAAAGCGCCGTAATCGGTAATGGATACAACACGACCCTGTGCTTTTGAACCGACAGGATACTTGAGCTCGATATTTTCCCACGGATGTGACTCAAGCTGCTTCATACCGAGAGAGACTCTCTTGGTGTTCTCGTCAAAGCCGACAACAACAACCTTGATCGGCTGATCAAGATCAACAACCTCTGAAGGATGATTGATTCTGCCCCAGGTGATATCGGTGATGTGCACCAGGCCGTCAAGACCGCCGAGATCGACGAAGATACCGAAGTCGGTAATGTTCTTGACTGTACCCTCAAGCACCATACCCACCTTGATATTGGCAAGCATCTCTTCACGACGTGCAGCGTACTCCTCTTCGAGGATAACTTTATGACTGACAACAATATTCTGTGTAACCGGATTGATCTTGACAACCCTGAAGTCCATGGTCTGACCGACAAGCGCATCAAAGTCACGAACCGGCTTGACATCGATCTGCGAACCGGGAAGGAATGCCTCAACACCGGAGAGAGAGACGGTCATACCGCCCTTGACGCGGTTGATGATCTTTCCGTTGATGATGGTATCATTTTCAATTGAATCATAGATCTTGTCCCAGATTCTCAGGACGTCAGCTTTCTTCTTTGAAAGAATGAGCTGGCCCATCTTGTCCTCAATGTTCTCAAGGTACACTTCAACATCATCGCCTACCTTGACCTCATCGTCATCGCGGAACTCAAGCAGGGAGACGATGCCTTCCGACTTGAAGCCGACATCAATCGTGACATCCTTGTTGGATATCGAAACGATTCTTCCCTTTACAATCTCGTCTTCGGTAATTTCATTCAGCGTGCTCGAATAGAGCTGCTCCATCTGTGCAAGTTCAGCGGCTTCGTAGTGTGCAAAAACCTTGATTTTTTTCCTTGCGGGTCTTTCCTTGACCTTTTTGTCCTGTGATGTAAATGCTTCTGCCATTAATTTTTTCCTTCCTCTCTTTGAATTAGCCAGCTTGCCGCGAGAGATTACAGCATGTGGTTTTATGGTTGATGAAAAATAACGTCACTTCGTCCCGGCAGCAAGAGCAAGCGTGTATACTCTCTCTACCTGACTCTCTATAGTTAAATCCGATGTATCAATTTCAACGGCATCAGGATGTTTTTTCAGCGGAGCGTGCTCCCGCAGGGTATCTTCCTCATCACGCTGCTTTATTTCATCCTCAAGCAGATCAAGATCCGGCAGTTCCGCGCCTTCCGGAGACTTCAGAAGCAGCTCGGCATACCGCCGCTTTGCCCTTTCGCGGGCATCAGCAACAAGAAATATCTTCAGTTCAGCATCGGGAAACACAACCGTTCCGATGTCGCGACCATCCATGACCACTGCGCGCTGTCGGCCAAGATCCTGCTGCATCCGACGGAGCCGGTCACGAACAGGTTTGAGTGAACTGATAAAACTCACCTCACGGCTCACCCGGTTATCGCGGATCTCGGCAGTAACATCACTGCCGTCAAGAATGACACGGTCGCCCCTGAACTCTATGGAAATCGTATCAAGCAAACCGGAAACGCTCCCGGGAGAGCGTCGCAATCCTTCAAGAACGCCCTCTCTGAGTGCCTTGAAGGTTACTGCCCGGTACATTGCACCGGTATCGATATAAGTGTATCCGAGCTTCTCTGCTACCTTTCTGGCTGTCGTACTTTTTCCGGATGCAGCCGGCCCGTCTATGGCGATAATGATACGCTTTTTCCCGATTTCCTGTTTCACTGTAAAATTCCAATTTGGCCTGTCATTTTATAAAATATATTTGCTTTTTCCAAACATAATGGTTACATGTTAAAGCCATGCGCATAATGCAATGGTCTCTCTATTCAATAAACTTATTCTGTTATGTCACTTCGCTGCGGCATTGTAGGACTGCCAAATGTCGGAAAGTCTACGCTTTTCAACGCCATCACGGCCAAACAGGCTGAAGCCGCCAACTACCCGTTCTGTACCATTGAGCCCAATGTAGGAACAGTCCTTGTTCCGGACGAGCGGATGCAGTTGATCGCCAATGTGGTTAAAACCCCGACACTGGTGCCGACCACGCTTGAAATCGTCGACATTGCCGGACTGGTAAAAGGTGCAAGCAAAGGCGAGGGACTCGGCAACCAGTTCCTCTCTCATATCAGGGAGGTTGATGCCATTGTGCATGTCGTACGCTGTTTTGATGACGAGAACATTATCCATGTTGAAGGCAGGATTGACCCGGCAGATGACATCATCACCATTGAAACGGAGCTGATGCTGGCCGATCTTGACAGTATGGAACGCAGAATCGAGCGACTGCGGAAAAACGCCAAAAAGGAGAAGGAGCTGCTCCTGCAGGTTGACCTGGCTGAAAAGATCATCAGCGGCCTCAGTGAAGGCATTCCTGCCCGCAAGCTGATTGAAACGGATGAAGAGAAGGAGATGGCCAAACAGTTCTTCCTGCTCTCGACCAAGCCGATCCTTTTTGCCGCCAATGTAGCCGAAAATGATATTGTTGACGGAAACGCCTATACCAGGAAAGTTGCCGAGATTGCCGCGGCATCAGGCTCGAAAATGCTCATTATCAGCGCAAAGACAGAAGCCGATATTGCCGAACTCCCCGAAGAGGATCGCCCGGAATTTCTTGAAAGCCTCGGACTGAAGATGTCGGGTCTCGACCGCCTGATCCAGACCGCCTATGACCTGCTCGGCCTGCAAACCTATTTTACCGCAGGTGTCAAGGAGGTTCATGCCTGGACCATCCGCAAGGGTGCCGCCGCGCCAGAAGCTGCTGCTGCCATTCACTCGGATTTTGAAAAGGGGTTCATCCGTGCCGAAGTGATGTTCTACCATGACCTGATTGAACTCGGTTCGGAGCAGAAGGTCAAGGAGGCCGGCAAGCTCCGTTCCGAAGGAAAGGAGTATATTGTTAAGGATGGGGATGTTATAGTCTTCCGATTCAATGTTTGAAGAATAGGACCTATGGGACTTATAGGACTTATAGGACTTATGGGTCCCATAAAGATTAAAAGATCACTTTTTACGGCGCACTATATCGTTTAAACCATGCTGCACCATAAAGTCACCCCTGAAAGTCCGATAGGCATTTTTGACTCCGGTATCGGAGGGCTGACCGTGGTCAAGGCCATACGTGCAGCACTCCCTTCCGAACGGCTTATCTACTTCGGCGATACGGCTCGCGTTCCCTACGGACCGAAATCCCAGATTACCATCCGCAAGTACGCCGCTGACGACACCGCCATACTCATGCGCTATCAGCCAAAACTGATTATTGTTGCCTGCAACACCGTTTCTGCCCTTGCTCTTGATGTGGTTGAAAAATCGTGCAGCGGCATCCCGGTTATCGGCGTTCTGAAAGCCGGCGCTGAACTGGCTGTGCAGGTGACCGGAAACAACCGCATCGGGGTTATAGGAACCCAGGCGACGGTCTGCTCGAACGCCTACGCACGGGAGATCAACCTGCTGAATGAGGAGAGTGCTGTGGTTTCAAAAGCCTGCCCGCTCTTTGTTCCGCTCGCCGAAGAGGGCTTTATTGACCACCCTGCCACAAAACTCATTGCCGGGGAGTATCTGGCAGAGATCCGCAAGCATGATATCGATACCCTGGTACTCGGCTGCACACACTACCCGATCCTTAAGCGGGTGATTGCTGACATTGTCGGACCCGGCATCCGCATAATCGACTCGGCAGAAGCGGTTGCCCTCAAAACAAAAGAGCTTCTCACCGAGTCCGCTCTGCTCAACGCTGCTGCAACCCCGTCAGTTCCTCACCTGCTGGTGAGCGATCTGCCTCAGAAATTCAGCCAGCTCTACCAGCTTTTTATGGGTTCGGAGCTGCCGGATGTTGAATTGGTTGAGGTATAATGGGCACCTCTATTTATTTATTCCGAAACCCGATTACTGCGTTGGGTGGTGCACGAAATCCTCATGTACAACCTGTACACTCCGGTTTCTGTGCTCCATCCGCCTTGTTCTCGGGCTTCTCACGACAATAAATAGAGGTGCCCTAATACCGGAAAGAGCCACTCCCCTCTTTTTCACCTTTGCCTTTTGCCGTCACAGTTGTTACTTTTGACTTTTCCTATTGACCTTAATCTCTACAGCGTGAAAGTAAACCTCGACCGTACTTCATCAGGTTTCTGCATAGGAGTGCAGGGCACCATCCATGTCGCTGAAGAAAAACTCCAGGACCCCCAGGGATTATTCTCGCTCGGCGATGTCGTCCACAATGAGGCCGAGGTAAAACGGCTGGAAGCGCTCGGACTTGTCACGATTGATGAAGCCGCATTCAGGGAGCTTAAAAACGCCAAAGTCCTCATCAGGGCTCACGGGGAGCCCCCATCGACCTACAAAATTGCCGAAGCGAACAATCTTGAAGTTACCGATACCACCTGCCCTGTCGTCTCCCGGCTTCAGCGAACAACCAGAGCGCTGCATGAACTGGGCTACCAGATCATCATTTACGGCAAACCGACCCATCCTGAAGTTATCGGCATCAACGGTCAGTGTGCAAACAGCGCCATTATCATCAAGCATGCCGACCTCAGCGACCCGGAAGAGACAAAGGCACTTGACGCAGCAAAAAAAACCGCGCTCATCAGCCAGACCACGATGGATGTTCCGGGATTTTATGAACTCAAGCGGAATCTTGAAGCACGATTCTCTCCCGACTCACCCTCTGAGTGGATGGCAATACGCGACATTGATATTACGGCCGAAATGACCGGTGTCCGCCCCATGCCACGCCATATCTTCAAGGATACCATCTGCCGGCAGGTGTCAAGCCGCAACCAAAAGCTGCACGATTTTGCACTTGCCAATGAAGTGATCATCTTTGTTGCCGGTAAAAAAAGTTCCAACGGCCAGGTGCTCTACAATATCTGCAGGGATGCAAATCCCCGGAGCTACTTCATCGAGGATGTCGAGGAGATTCAGCCGGAGTGGCTCCTCTCCCTTAACGGCAGCGGTGTTGCCAGTGCCGGTATCTGCGGCGCAACCTCAACACCGATGTGGCTCCTTGAAAAGGTGGCAAACTATATCGAAAGCAACTTCTCCTGAAGATACCGACATGAATGAACTCTCTCTGACCATCAACGGACGGCCTGTTACGGTGGCTCCCGGCGCAACAATTCTTGACGCCGCCACGGGCGCAGGAATCGAAATCCCGACACTCTGTTTCAACAAGTCGCTTGATGCAACCGGTTCATGCTGGATGTGCATTGTGGAACTCAAGGGGAAAAACCGTTTTGTGCCTGCCTGCGACACACTGGTGATGGAGGGAATGGTGGTTGAAACTGAAAACGAGGCGCTCAGCTCAATGAGGCGGCAGTCGATTGAACGCATCATTGAACAGCATAGCGGAGACTGCATGGGCCCCTGCGAGCTCACCTGTCCTGCCGGATGCGATATCCCCGACTTTATTGATGCCATTGCCCGCCATGATGAGCGGGAGGCCATAAAAATCATCAAGGAGAGTATCCCCCTCGCCGGAATTCTCGGCCGGATCTGCCCTGCACCCTGTGAGGATGAGTGCAGAAGACACGGAATCGACAACCCCGTCTCGATCTGCGCCCTGAAGCGCTATGCCGCAGACAGCGATGCACAGTCGAGTGAGCGATATCTGCCTGAACTCCCGGAAAACAGCGGCAAAAAGGTTGCCATAGTCGGCAGCGGACCGGCCGGTCTTACCGCGGCTTTCTTTCTTCGCCGCAAGGGCCACGCTGTAACCGTTCTTGAATCCGGCACTGAAGCCGGAGGCATGATGCGCTACGGTATCCCCCGCTTCCGGCTGCCCGAATCGGTCATCGAAAGTGACCTTGCGACCCTCCGGGATATGGGTATCGAGTTCCGTTTCAACTCCGAATTCGGCACAGCGGTCACACTGAACGCCGTAAAGAGTGAGTTTGACGCCCTCTTTCTTGCCGTCGGAGCACAGAAAGCTTCAACCATGAACATTCCCGGTGAAGATATTCCTGGAGTTGTGAGCGGTATCTCTTTTTTGCGTAAATCTGCTTTTGCTCCTCAAATGCTACCCGGAGCACGCGTGGTAGTGACAGGTGGCGGCAATACGGCCATTGACGCGGCAAGAACAGCCATACGGCTCGGGGCATCCAGCGTCACGATACTCTACCGTCGAACCATCAAGGATATGCCGGCCAACCGTGCCGAAATAGAGGAGGCTCTTGCCGAAGGAGTCACCATTGTCGAACGGGTCGCGCCAACACTCATCCGCTCACTCAACGACCTGCTTGAAATAACCGCCATCAAAATGGAGCAGGGAGAGCCGGATGAGAGCGGCCGGAGAAGACCGGTACCGGTTCCGGGCTCGGAATTCACGGTTAAGGCCGATACCATCATCTCCGCCATCGGCCAGAAGGTCGATTCAGCAGCCGCCGGAGCGGCAGCGATAGAGAGCGGAAGTGGCGGAGAACTGCTGGTAGATCCCGAAACCCTCCAGAGTGAAACCCCCTGGATTTTTGCCGGTGGTGACTGCGTGAGCGGAGCTGACCTTGCAATCCAGGCCGTAGCCCAGGGAAAAAGGGCCGCTCACTCCATTGATCTCTTCCTCAGCGGTAAACCAGTTGTGGCAGAAAAACCCGCTTTCAACTCCTCCTTTGGAGCACGCGATGAAGCACCGGAAGCATTCTACCAGAAGAAATCTCCTGCCGGGAGAGTGCCGGTTCCGGAGCTGACCCCCGAAGTGCGCACAACATGTTTTGATGAAGTTGTAACCGGCTACACCGCTGAATCTGCCCGGGAAGAGGCTCTGCGCTGCCTCCAGTGCCGCTGCAACGCCATTGCTGATTGCCGCCTGCGCGAACTCGCCTCCCGCTACCTCCCCTCCCGGATAACCGTGCAGCACGACCATCCCGGATTCTACAAGGCAGAAAGTGCTGAAATCAGCATGGAGCGCGAAAAGTGCGTGGATTGCGGCATCTGTGTGCGCATGATCGAACAGCTTCACGGCACCGCCATCGACCTCACCATCATGACCGAAAGCTGCCCCACCGGCGCGCTATCATTGCCTGGTTGAAGAAATTCTGGATTTTGGATTTGTAGGGGCAAACCTGTGTGTTTGCCCTATTGAATTGAGGGGGCGCGAAAATATTTCTCTTCGTCCTTGCTGTCCTATTTCAAGAGAGCATTCACCCCCACACCCTCCTGCCGACAAAAAAACTCCTCTTTTCTATTCATAATTGCCGCCAGATTGTTATTCTGAAGGGTAGCGGATAATTGAACCCCATGCTTGTGACAAAGATTCCTGCACACTCTGTTGAACTGATTGCGCCTGCGGGCGACATGACCGGGCTGCTCACTGCGCTGAAAGCAGGGGCTGATGCGGTCTATTTTGGAGCTGAAGGCTACAATATGCGGGCCGGAAGCAGCAACTTCACCCCTGCGGACTTTCCGGCAATCAAGGCCCTCTGCCAGGAGTACCATGCCAAGGGGTACCTGGCGCTGAACACCATTGTCTATGACGGTGAGCTGAAAAGGATGAAGCAGACCGTGACAGCAGCAAAAAAAGCAGGATTCGATGCCATAATCTGCTCGGATATGGCCGTTATTGAAGCGTGCCGGAACGCCGATATGGCGTTTCATATCTCGACACAGGCATCGGTCAGCAGCTACAGTGCGGTAAAATTCTATGCCTCGCTCGGGGCAAAGATGATTGTATTGGCCAGAGAGCTTACCATTGAACAGGTTCGCCATATTACCGACAAAATAAAGGATGACGGGCTCGGCGTGAAGATTGAGTGCTTTGTGCATGGTGCCATGTGCGTTGCCGTGTCGGGGCGCTGTTTTATGTCGCAGGATATTTTCGGACGTTCGGCCAACCGCGGTCAATGCGTTCAGCCCTGCAGAAGGGAGTACATCATTACCGATCCGGAGGAGAACAAGGAGCTTGCGCTTGGCACCGATTATGTCATGAGTCCCCAGGACCTCTGCACCATTGAGTTTATTGATGTGCTGATTGACGCTGGCATCAGCGCCTTCAAGATTGAGGGGCGCAGCCGCAGCCCTGAATATGTGCATACGGCAACAGCTGCCTATCGCACGGCAATCGACTTCTGTATAAACCGTCGCAATGATCCACAGTTCAGAGAGGAGTACAGTGAACTGACGACAAAGCTGAAGGAGGATCTTGCCACCGTCTACAACCGGGGATTTTCAAAAGGGTTTTATTTCGGCAAACCGCTTGACGCCTGGGTCCAGGAGTACGGTTCACTCGCGAAGGAGAAAAAAACCTTTATCGGCGATATCAAAAAATACTACCCGAAAGCAGGCGTTGCCGAGATTATCATTCTCGCCCGCGGCCTCAAACAGGGGGAAAAACTCTCGATCCAGGGGCCGAAAACCGGAGTGGTCACCATCATGGCCGACTCCTTTCTCACCAACGACCTGCCCGATAACGATGCCCATAAAGGGGACAACGTCACTCTCAAATGTGCAAAGGTTCGTAAAAACGACAAGGTCTACCTTCTGGAAAAAAGACGCTGAAGCCTCCCTCCTCATATCTACCAATATTTCGCTCCTCCGGAGCGATAAATCAATTGTATTGTTTGTCCCTGCTGTCTTTCGGTCTCCTGGCAGTTTACTTACTCAACACAAAAAAACCCTATTCTCCTGGTGAACGGTTTGGTGTACATTTGCATTAAATGGCTTACGTTTATTGTATAAACTCAACTGAAACATTAGTCATGGGAAGTCAACTCGAATTGCTCGAAGCTGAAGCACTGAAACTATCCGCTGGTGATAGAGCTGCTCTCGCCCAATTGTTGCTCTCCAGTCTTGATGAAGATACCGGGATTGAAGATTCCTGGGATATCGAAACTGCGAGAAGAATAGCGGACATTGAAAATGGAGTGGTACAACTCATCCCACTCTCTGATGCACTTGCAAAAGTTCGTGCTGCACTGAAGTGAAGCTCGTTACCTGGCTGTGGCACATCACATGCGGCGACCTGGATACTGGGCTCAACGCAAATAAACCCTTTTAGTCCTTTTCCCCCATTGCTCAAAAAAAGAGCCTTTTCTCTTGCTGAACGCTTTTGTGTACCTTTCAGTATAGTTCACAAGCATTCTCATTCAGGACTGCACAAGGCAAGGAGAGCAGGACGATGATCTACAAAATCATATCCAAAGCCGAGTTCAAACGCTTTATTGATGCACTGGTCAGGAGCAACAGCTCATTCGGGCCGCGCATGGTCGATACCGACAGCAGGGGTGAGGCGGTCTACCAGTTTCAGCCGGTCTCTTCGGTTGACGAGATAGCGTTCGACTACACCCGAACAGCCTCCTCTGCCAAGCATTTTTTTCTCCCCTTTCGCCAGGAGCTGTCGCGCTTTCACTTTCACGATGACGACTGGGATCAGAAGGTATCCTATGAAGCCGATCCCGTGGTGCTTTTCGGTCTCAGAGCGTGCGACATCAGCGCACTGAATATTCTTGATGATGTTCTGCTCAACGGCCACTTCCCTTCAGCATACTATCTTGCAAAACGCAAGAACACCTTTGTGATCGGCATGGATCACCTGCCGCTTCCCGACTGTTTCTGCAAGTCGATGAACCATCACACCGTTCCGACCGGATTCAACCTCTTCTGTTCCGATATCGGAGATGAGTACTATCTGGCCATCAACTCCTCCAAAGCCTTCAATTTCCTTAGGGAGTTCGAAACCCGGGATCCTCAATACGATGAAAACTGCCGTCTGGCTGAACGCCGAAAGCTTATCAGCAGCAGTTTTCGAACCGAGATTGATGTCACCGGACTTCCGGCAATTCTCGATATCGAGTTTGACTCCCCGGTCTGGAAAAAATGGGGCGACAAATGCCTCAGCTGCGGAACCTGCGCCATGGTCTGCCCGACCTGCTACTGCTACTCGGTTGAGGAGTCATTCGAGTCCGACCTGCAAAGCTCCTCACGCCAGAAAAGACTCTACTCATGCAACCTTGTCGACTTTGCCGCTGTCGCGGGCGGACACAACTTCCGTCCAAAGAACGGTGACCGGCTCAAATACCGCTACTACCATCAGCACCGGGGGTTTGCCGAAAATGCCAACCAGCAGATCTGCGTTGGATGCAACCGGTGCGGGAAAGCATGTCTTGCGGGAATCAACCCGAAGGATGTCATCAACGACCTAAGACTGGAGAAGGATACATGCACGACCAGCGTTTCGTCATCCCCCGCCAGGAGCTGAACCGGGAGGATTTTGCATCATCGGTGCCGGACTTCAACCGCCGCTCGGAGGTGATGAATACCGACATGGGCTATAAATGCACCGTCACCAATATTGTCCGGCTCACCCGACAGGAAAAACTCTTCCAGATCCGCATTATCGATCCGGTGGAGAGGGCGCTGTTCAGGTTCCGGCCGGGCCAGTTTCTGATGCTGGAACTCCCAGGTTACGGAGAGGTACCTATCTCCATATCCAGCTCAAGCACCAACCATGAGTTTCTCGAACTCTGTATCCGCAAGGCCGGCAGTGTGACCACAGCACTCTTCAATGCCGGTGAGGGAGCCCGTGTAGCCATACGGGGCCCCTTCGGATCATCGTTTCCCATGGATGAGATGGCCGGTCATAACGTCCTGCTGATCGCCGGAGGACTCGGCATTGCGCCGCTTCGCGCGCCGCTCTTCTGGATAAACGAGCACCGCAACCGCTTTCTTGATGTCAGCCTGCTCTACGGGGCAAAAGATCCGTCACAACTGCTCTTCACCTGGCAGTTCAACGAGTGGGACATGATCAGCCATATCGGACTGCACACCATTGTCGAGCATGGTTCCGAAGAGTGGACAGGCAAAACCGGCATGATCACCGATCTCTTTAATGATATTTCCATTGATCCGGCAACAACATACGCCATTGTCTGCGGGCCGCCGGTGATGTTCAAGTTTGTCTGCGGCTGGCTCGACGGGCTCGGCATACCGATGAACCGGATGTTTGTCTCTCTTGAACGGCGAATGCACTGCGGTATGGGCAAATGCTGCCGCTGCATGGTCGGATCCACCTTTACCTGTATTGACGGGCCGGTCTTTGACTACTGGTCGGTCATGAATCTCAAGGAAGCCATTTAGCACTGTAGAGCATGAATCAACAGGGATTACGCTTTGAAAAGCTGAAAATAGCCTCCTTTGACTTTACCTGCTGTGAAGGGTGCCAGTTGCAGCTCGCCAACCGGGAGTCAACGCTTGCCGACTTTCTCAGGCTGATCGACATCAGAAACTTCAGGGAGATCTCCTCCGAGCAGCATGATGATTACGACATCGCACTTATCGAAGGGAGCATCAGCCGAAGTGACGAGGTTGAGCGGCTTCTGGCAATCCGCCGCCAGGCAAAAGTGCTCGTAGCCTTCGGCACATGCGCCTGTTTCGGAGGAGTCAACAGCCTGAAAAACCGGGTTTCCGGAGAAGCCGCCGTAAGCGAAGTCTATGGGGAGATCAAGGTCGAAACCCTCCCGGTACGCAGAATCAGCGAGGTGGTCAAGGTTGATCTCTCCATACCCGGATGTCCGGTTGCAAAAGAGGAGGTGGAGCGCATTATCATAAGTCTGGTGACCGGCTCACTGGTGACACTCCCGAAATATCCGGTCTGCGTTGAGTGCAAGGCCGCGCTCAACACCTGCCTTTTTGAGCTGGGCGAAATCTGCCTCGGCCCCATCACCCGTGCCGGATGCCATGCGGTATGCACAACCGGCAAAACCCCCTGCCTCGGATGCCGTGGCCCGGCAGAGGAGATCAACATGGAGGCATTCCTCCATCTGGTCAAAGAGAGGGGGCTCAGCCGGAGCGACCTGCAGGAAAAACTTGCTTTTTACAACGCCTTTGACGCATTCACCCCATGAAGCGGGACTACACTATTGCTATCCATCACCTCACGAGAGTTGAAGGACATGCAAACATCACTATCACCGTCAGGGATGGCCAACTGATGGAGGCCCGATGGGCTGTTGTTGAAACACCAAGATTTTTTGAAGTGATGCTCAAGGGGATGAGTGCCGAACGGGTCCCTTTTCTGACCTCAAGAATCTGCGGAATCTGCTCGATCAGCCACGCACTTGCCAGTATCAGGGCGCTTGAGCGGGCCATGCATATTCTGCCTCCGGCAGTGGCGGAAAAAACAAGGCTGCTGGCCATGCACGGCGAAACCCTGCAGAGCCATGCGCTCCACCTCTTCTTTCTTGCCGCGCCCGACTTTGCCGGTACCGCAAGCATTCTGCCGCTCATGGAGTCGCACCCTGACATCGTCAGAGCGGGGCTCCAGCTCAAGGAGCTTGGCAACGAAATCAGCCGCGTCACCACCGGTCGCTGCACCCATCCGGTCAGCCTTGTGGTTGGCGGGCTCAGTAAAGCTCCTGATAAAACACAACTGGCGGCACTGCAAAAGATGATCCGGGAGAGAAAACCGCTGCTTGAAACCGCCTGTGCCTTTTTCCGGACGCTTGCCATTCCGGATTTCAGCCGCGAAACCGAGTTTATTTCACTCGCCAACGGCGTAAGCTACCCTTCGATCGGCGGTCATCTCGTTTCAAGCGACGGCGTTGAGAGGGACGAAAACGACTATCTGTTGATGACCAACGAGTACACAAAGGAGTTTTCAACCTCGAAATTCACCCGGCTCAGCCGTGAAACCTCTGCGGCAGGAGCGCTTGCACGCTTCAACAACAGCAGCGCCTTTCTGCACCCTGAAGCACTGAAGGCGGCTGAAAGCTTCGGCCTCAGGCCGGTATGCCACAACCCCTTCATGAACAATATTGCGCAGCTTGTCGAGTGCGTGCATATTCTTGAGGATGCCGAACTGCTGATCGATTCACTCCTCGACTCGGAGCTGACGGCAGTCAAAACACCCTGGAATCCACAGGCAGGTTCAGCCACCGGCGCCGTGGAAGCGCCGCGGGGCATCCTCTACCACCACATGGAGACCGATTCAGAAGGCAGGGTTGTCAGGGCTGACTGTATCATCCCCACCACGCAGAACAACGCCAACATCGACCTTGACCTGAAGGCTATAGCGGAGTGGGCGCTCGAAAAAGGAAAAAATGACCGGGAAATTGAAAAGCTCTGCGAAATGGTGGTACGTTCATACGACCCGTGTATTTCATGCTCGGTGCACTGAACTTCCTGATCGGTCGGATCCTTCCAATCTGACCGATCCGACTGATCAATCAAACCTTCACAACCCCTCTGCACCCGGGGTAGCCGCTGCAGCCCCAAAACTGTTTACCATCGTTTATTCCGGCCCTGGCCGTCCGCAACACCATGGGCTTGCCACATTGCGGACACGGGGGAATGGAATCGCCGGATTCCGACTCCCGCTGAAGGTCCTCACGCTTGCGAGCCCGCTCGACCAGACGGGCTGCAGCAAGTTGCTCACTGTAACCTCCCCCTTCAACGAAGGCCGCCTCCAGCGCGGCAATCTGCCGGTCGAGCAGGTAATTCGCCTGATGGATAAGGCAGATAATCGCATTGGCCCGAACCTCAGGACTTTCATGCTCCAGCCAGGGGGCATAGAGCTCCCACCGTTCCTGATCAGTCAGATCAGTCAGATCAGTCAGATCCGACTGATCCGACTGATCGCTCCTGAACCGTTTCGGCAGATCGCGAACGGTGTGCGCTTCTTCGCCCGAAGGAGGCCATTGCATCAGATGCCGGTGGCGCAGATAGTCCTCAAAATCAAGCAGAAGCTCCTCAAGGCTGGCCCGGGCAACATTGATCAGCCGCAGTTCTGTCTGGGAAGAGGTTGCCGCAGCACGGCTACCTTCAGCTATGTTCTGCCGTCCTGAACGGGCTGCCTGGATCATCTGATCCAGCGTCCGCGATCTCGAATCAATGAACTTCTCGCAAAACCAGTACGTAGCATCGTAGATCAGAGTGGCCGTCTGAAAACCGGCGGTCTTACGATAACCGCCGCTCGGTCGAAGCTTTTTGGTCCGGTTCATGCTGAGATAATGAGAATGTCTTTAGGACAGCTCTTCTATCAATTTGTTCCGCAGTTCGAATACAATCAGACTGATCTGTCTGATCTGTCTGATTTGTCTGATCCAGGAAAAGTCGGCGGAAAAACACGCATTTTTATGTTACAAAATACGCGTTATTTTCAAAATATTAAAATCCACGGTCTCATAACAACAACACAGAACATCCGGATCGGTCAGATCTGTCCGATCCGGATGTTCTGATAAATCAGACGATCTCAACCAGTTCGATCTCGAAGGTGAGGGTCTGACCGGCAAGCGGATGGTTGGCATCAAGCGTAACCGAGGTGTCGCTGAGATCGACCACCATCACAATAGCCTGCTGGCCGTCGGTAAGCCCGACCTGTAGCTGCTGACCGATTTCAAGCTCCATATCGGCAGGAAAGCGTTCGCGGTCAACGGCGGTGACCAGCTCCCTGCTGTGCACTCCGTAGGCATCCTCGGGTGCGATAACCGATACCCTGATCTCTCCGGGAGCCATATCCATCACGGCGATGTCGAAACCGCGTATAACCTGTCCTCCACCGATGGTAAACTCAAGCGGCTCACGATCAGCCGATGTGTCGAACATGGTGCCGTCATCCAGTGTTCCGGTATAGTGTACTTTTACAATATCTCCCTCTTTGGCTTTAGCCATGCGTCCTCCTTTTTAAACTGATCGAAATATTTACCTTATGCAACCCGGACCTCTGCCGGCAGGCTCTCACCTTTCCCGCTGAGGAGAAAGAGATGGCCCGGCACAGGCAACGATCAGAATGGTCAGCGAAACTAAGGGAAAAAAACAAAAAATCCACATTTTTTTCTGACACCACTACTGGCACTGCCCAACGAAGCAATCGAATCGCGGAATAGATTTATAGCGGTTGCCTATGCTTCACCCGGCGGCATATTCCGCTCCATCTCCATCCTCAGTTTCGGCAAACCTTCCGGGAAATTGGCCCGCAGAAACTCGATAAGCGCTTCACGCACAAAGCAGCGCAGCTCCCAGAGATCCGAAGAGTTGGCCGCACTGACAAGCGCCCGCATCTGAACCGATCTCTCCGTGGTATTGGTCACATGCAGCTTGACTACCCGCCTGTCCCAGAGCGGCGTCAAAGCGACAATGCGCTCAAGCTCTGTTCGTATTGTATCAGGCGGGATGAGGTAGTCCATGGAAAAGAGCACCGTACCAAGCAGCTCCGGCGAAGTGCGGGTCCAGTTCTGAAAGGGACGGTCGATAAACCAGGTGATGGGAACAATCAGACGGCGCTGATCCCAGAGCTGCACAACCACATAGGTAAGGGTGATCTCATCGATACGGCCCCACTCATTTTCAACAACCACAACATCACCGATGCTGATCGGCTGGGTTATGGCAATCTGTATCCCCGCCACGAGGGTAGCAAGACTCTTCTGGGCGGCAAAACCGAGGATGACACCGGCAATACCAGCCGAAGCAAGAATGCTCAGCCCGACCTGACGAACCGTATCAAAGGTCATCAGCACCGAAGATACACCGAGAAGAACAATCAGCACATTGAGAATCTTGCGCGCAAGGCTGACATGGGTGGAGATTTTCCTGGCCGCCTCATTTTCCCGGACTCTGGAGGAATAGTGCTGCAAAACAATGTGTTCAAAGACCCTGAAGAGGCGCATCATAAACCATGCGACGGCAATAACGGCAACGATGAGCAAAGCGTGGCGCAGAATTTCATGCAGCTCCGGGGGGAGTGCAATGGAGTGCAGCAGTGCGGAGAGACCAATGAGGGTAACGAGCATCCTGAACGGCCATGCCATCAGCTCATAGGGAACCGTGATCCCCTTGAGTGAGAGGCGGACAGCGGCAATGACTTTCCGGAAAAGCGTGTTCGCTGCCAGATAAAAAAGAGTGGCAAGCAGAAAAATAACTGCAGGAATGATGTATGGGCCCTGTAACAAACTCCTGAATTCCGCTACACTGTCCATAGGCACAAAACTATTGGCTGATACCGGGCCTGGCAGCCCGGATATGCTGTTTGCTTAACCCTTCAGCCGTGCAAATTCACTCTTCGAGCGGCTCACACAATCCTCAATAGCCATACCGCCGAAATAGTTGCCGGTCAAAAGCAGATTCTTTTTGGCGGCAAGCATGCTCTCCATCCTGTCGAGCCACTGGTGGTGGCCAAGACGAAGCGTCGGTACGGTGTTGATTTTTGCCTCCGTGTGCTCGATTTTCGACATGCTGACGCCAAGTACCTCGGTAATCCGTGCTCTTTTGGTCTTGTCGTCAAGGCCCGGCTTGAAATGAAAGGTAAAACCACGAAAATTCTCATCAGCCACCGTATCACGTGACACGACCGAATAGAAGATATCATTCGGAGAGATCAGCGCAGCGACCGGTTTGAGTGAGATATTTGCCTTTTGTACAATCACGCCGACAGAATCGACCTCAGCAGCTTTGAGCTGACCGAGATGTGTGGCTATATCCGGGTTAATATCCCGCAACAGTGATGCAGAGACTGCGGAAGGTGTAGCAAGAACCAGTGTTTTTGCAGAATATGCACCGCCATCATCGCCGCCCCGGATAATATAGCGGCCATCAACATACTCGATCGAACTCACCTCGCGGCTTGTAAAGATGTTCAGACCGTTGGTTGCAGCAATCACCTTTGCCACGCTCTGGAGTCCGTGAGTAAAGGTATAGTTTTTAAGCACATCCTTGCGTTTCTCCCTGCTTTTGAACATCATGTCGGCAGGAAAATCGTCGGTTGGCTGGGAGGGAACCGCATTAAAAAAATGGCTGATCACCTCATTATAGTTCTTCTCCCCTACAATTTTTGAATAGTAGGACCTGACACTCTGGCCGGTTTTCTTCAGTTTGAAGAGATTTGGAGCAGCAAAAAGCAGTTCCGGAATATTGAGCTGGGAGACAATCGATTTGACTTTGCCGTCAATATAGAGGGAGAAAGGAACCTTTTCACGGGGAATGATCGTATTCATGATTCCGCTCTCTTCAACAATATCAAGCAGATTCTGGTATGAGCTGTAGCAGGTGTGGGCTCCAAGTTCCAGCCAGAATTTCTTCCCGTTTGCATGGTACTGGTGGGAAGCGAAAGAACCTCCGGTTGTGTCGTTTTTTTCGAGCAGCGTCGTTTTCAGGCCGGCCTTCACACAATAGTAGGCAAGGCTCAGTCCACTGATTCCGCCGCCGACAACAACGACATCGTTTTGCATCATAAATGCCAAAGTATTTCAGGGTAAAGGAGTTAACAAAACAGGCGCGGCCGGATAAAAAAAGAATCCCCGCCTCTCGCCACTAACTATACAACATTTTCGGTAGCAATTTAGCGAAAACAGTGAAGATCACCGCTGAAAAAATTGAGCATTGACCATGTTCCCGGCAGCAGAGGAGGCAAAAAACAGATCCTGACAGGTTTCTTGGTCCCCTCACGCCTGCTGTTCGTCATCACGATAGTTCTGCGAATAACGCACATAGTTCTCCGGTGACTCCTCGATATTTCGACGCTCCGCTTCTGTTATCGGCCTCATAACCTTTGCCGGAACACCGGCAACCAGCATTCCGGATGGCACCGTAAAGCCCTGCCGGACGAGCGAACCTGCGGCAACAATAGACCAGGGCTCAACAACGCAGTCATCAAGCAGAACCGCACCCATGCCGATGAGCACATAATCCCTGACCGTACAGGCATGCAGTACCGCACCGTGACCTATCGTCACACAGTTTCCTATGTTCAGTGGACCGGTATCATGGGTAACATGAAGGGTTACATTATCCTGTACACTGGTTTTCTCGCCTATACGGATCGGGCAGACATCGCCCCGCACTACAGCATTGAACCAGATACTTGAAAGCGCACCGATCTCAACATCACCGATAACAAATGAGCCTTCGGTCATAAAAACCGTCTCATGTAACGTCGGCCATACACCCTTGTAAGGCATTACTTTTCCCATGCACAAAAAAAGAATTGACTTAAAAAAACAACACAACTATAAAAAACAGATGCAAGAGAAATAACCCTGAAAAATAAATTGCAGCCGAAACTATCGACCGATTTTCAGCCCTGATTTTCTGCTCACACCGGCCATACCCTTTGGTTATAAATATATAAAAGCAGAGCCATTACCAGCAATGCGCAGGGAAAACCAATCGATAAACCAGAATAGTATGCTGAAAAACAGGCGAATTTAACAAAAATCTTTTCACATTAATGTCACACTTTGCCTCTTGGTAATATTAAAAAGTTTGATGAATATTAAGTTATTGCATTCAGTTTAACTCCCTTTGAACCGCAGTGCGCGCCATGATGAAAAAAAACGGTAACTCATGCGTATCGCGAGTCCTTTGCTCTGATCCTGCAGAACGATACCGGTTGCGCATCTATCTTCGGCAACTCTGCCTTACTGTGCTCTGTGCTCTTGTTGTTTCAGCGGCAATACCCTATGATGCACAGGCAAAATCAAGACATGGGAGACACGTCAGCTCAAGGCAACATCTCCGTACAAAATCAAGCTATCAATCAGAGCCGCAAAATGCTGTTGACGTCTTCCGGCAAGCCTCAAAAAGCGTAGTCGCTATCTACAATTATGGTGACAACGGTAACCTGCAAAGTCTGGGTAGCGGTATTGTGCTGCCATCAGGGGATGTGGCGACCAATTATCATGTCATAGAAAAAGCCGGCAGGATAACGGTGATCTATCAGGGAAAAGAGTATCCGGCAAAACCCAGATATATTGACCGCTTCAGGGATCTATGCTCACTTGACACACCCGGCCTTCAAGCTTTACATGTAAGATTGGGCAATACCAGAACACTCAGCGTTGGAGCAAAAGTCTATGCCATAGGCTCTCCAAAGGGGCTGGAACTAACCTTTTCTGACGGGCTGGTCTCCCGCTTGCGTGAAGTGGAAAAAGGGTTTTACATCCAGACTACTGCCCCTATTTCACTTGGATCGAGCGGAGGCGGGCTGTTTGATGAAAATGGCCGTCTGATCGGTTTACCCACCTATTTTCTCAATCAGGGTCAGCAGCTGAATTTCGCACTGCCTGTCGAGTGGATTATCGATCTGCCCAACAGGCATGCGGCTCAAACCAAAACAAATGAACTTGCAACCGAATGGGTGAATAAAGTAAATGCCGAAGTGGAGCAGCAGGACTGGATCTCTCTGCTTGATATCTGCCAGCGCTGGTCAACAGCACAGCCACAAAACTGTTCATCATGGAGATATCTGGGGTATGCCTATATCCAGAATGGAGAGTTGTCAAAGGCTATTCCTGCCTATCAGGAAGCTGTCCGGATCAATCCCGCCAATGCTCATTATTGGTCTGATCTTGGAGCGGCCTATGGACGTGCGGGTCAGCAGACAAAAAAGATTGAAGCCTATCAGCAGGCGGTCTCTCTTGATCCTGATCTGGAAAACAGCTGGATCAATCTTGGCATAGCGTATAACGAGAACGGAAACAGTGAAAAGTCCCTTAATGCTTATCAACAGGCGCTTCGAATATCTCCGGATAACGCCGGTTCATGGACTCAACTGGGTATTATATATGGCCGGATTGGCCGGCAGGATAAGCAGATTGAGTCGTTCCAGAAAGCTGTACGTATCAATTCGGACTATAGCAATGCGTGGCTCAATCTGGGATCAGCCTATCAAAAAACAGGTCAGTTCGCCAAGGCAATTGAGGCGTTCAAGCAAGCTTTGCGCATCAATCCGGAAAACTCCGACGGCTGGCTTAAACTGGGCTTTTCCTATCGGGATATGTGTCAGTTCACCAAGGCTCTTGATTCCTATAAGCAGGCAGTGCGCATCAATCCCCAAAATTCAAATGCATGGGTCTGCCTTGGTGTTGCCCATGGAACGGCATTGAACGAAGCTGAAGAGCTGGCCGCCTATCAGGAGGCATTGCGCATCAATCCGGAAAACAATATCGCCCTCTTCAACCTCGGTCATGATTATCTTGAGCATGGCCATCAAAGTAAAAGCCTGGAGGTCTATTCACGCCTCAAGGTAGCAGAACCTGAGCTTGCCCGGATTTTCTTCACTGATTTCAATCATCTTTTTTACCCGAACATCCCGCATTAAGGCGGGCCTGGTTGAACACAAAAAGTTATGGTTGAAAAAGTTGCGCGTTGTTATCGGGCAGAAAATAATTTTTTAATCATCCGTCTATTTCTTAAATTCCTCTAATAGTAGTGACTAACATCAAAAACAAGCGGACATGAGCAACATATCAGGAGCATTTACAAACGCAGCTGAAACTTATGGACGGTTTCTGGAGGTCTTCATTGATGGTCACTGGTGGGTTGTTGGTGATGCCCTCGAAAATGTAGGCAAAACCACCAAAAGACTTGGAGCGAATGCTTATCCGCATCTTTATGGCGGTTCAGCTTCATCAGGGTTGAGAGGATCATCACCGGTAAAGGCCGGTTATGCAAAACCCTGCAAGGAAATCGCAAAACGGTTTGATTAAGATTTTGCGGAGACCTGCACAATATTGAAAAGACGGAGCTTCGGCTCCGTTTTTTATTTCCCCCTCTTTTCTCCCGCTCGTTTCATATAAATTGTACATTAGAACGACAGGAGTGCATAAGCAGTCGGATATCACTATTTCTCTACGGGCATGAAAGCAACACTCAGCTGCAACAGGTTAAAAAAGATCTATAACAAACGGGAAGTTGTCAAAAGCTCATCCATAGAGGTTAAGCAGGGTCAGATTGTGGGTCTGCTCGGGCCGAACGGAGCCGGTAAAACAACAACGTTCTACATGATTGTCGGGCTTGTCCGACCGGATGGCGGAGATGTTTTTCTTGATTCACTGAACATTACCCGCATACCGATGTACAAGCGGGCCCGTCTCGGTATCGGTTATCTCCCCCAGGAAGCCTCCGTATTCCGAAACCTCACCGTTGAAGAGAATATCCTGAGCGTACTCGAATTCACCTCCCTTTCAAAACCGGAACGGCAGGAAAAAACCGACCGGATGCTTGAGGATCTGAACATCACGGCGATACGCAAAAACATGGGCTACACCCTGTCGGGTGGCGAACGCCGTCGAACAGAGATCGCAAGGGCACTGGCTCTTGACCCGAAATTCATTCTGCTTGATGAACCGTTTGCCGGTGTGGACCCAATTGCCGTGGAGGATATCCAGCAGATTGTTGAAGGGCTTGTCCGGCGCGACATCGGCGTCCTCATCACCGATCATAATGTGCATGAAACGCTCTCCATAACCAGCCATGCCTACCTGCTCTTTGACGGAAGCATCTTTATGCAGGGAACACCTGAAGAGATCGCCGACAACCCGGAGGTCAGAAAAATGTACCTTGGCGAAAAATTCAGCCTCGACCGATACTGAGCCCTCCCTCTGTGAGCGGTACCGAAAAGGAACATGCGCAACCCGTTCAGGCTCAACCTCCCATAAATACAACCAGCACAATAACAGCCTATCCGCCTGCACTCTTGCTGATCGGCACGGGTCGAGCTGTATGCACTTTGTGACTGATAACGTCTTCCGAAGCAAATTGAAAGCAGGCCGAAAGCAATTTCTCCGCGCCTCAGGAAACTTTAATAGATAAAGCCGGTGTTCTTATAAGTGCATAGCAGTCGTAACCATAGCTCCTCTCCCTGATTTGATCGAAAACATCCAAACCGATTAACCGGAGGCAAGTGCACGATGAATATTCTTCTGATCTATCCCGAATTCCCTGATACTTTCTGGAGTTTCAAACATGCCCTGAAATTTGTCAATAAAAAAGCATCGCTTCCTCCCCTCGGCCTCCTGACGGTAGCCGCAATGCTGCCTGAAAGCTGGGAGAAAAAACTGGTTGACCTCAATACCGCTCTTCTCCGGGCTGATGATATTGCCTGGGCAGACATGGCATTTATCAGCGCAATGGCTGTCCAGCAGGAATCAGCCCGAAAGGTCATCGAACTCTGCAATACCGCCGGATTGACCATAGTTGCCGGAGGCCCTCTCTTTACTTCCGAACATGAAGATTTTCCGTCGGTTGACCATTTTGTGCTGAACGAAGCCGAGTTGACCCTTCAACCCTTTCTTGATGACCTTCTGAACGGTAGTCCGAAAAAACTCTATTCCACCGATCTCTTTGCGGACATCAGCCGGACCCCGACACCCCAGTGGAAGCTGCTCGACATGAATAAATATGCATCGATGGCTTTGCAATTTTCCAGGGGGTGCCCCTACAAATGCGACTTCTGCAATGTCACCGCTCTTCTCGGTCATAAAATCCGCACAAAAACCAGCGACCAGATCATTACGGAACTTGACGCTCTTCGCCGGCTTGGATGGCAGGACAGCATCTTTTTTGTCGATGACAACTTCATTGCGCACAAAACATATCTGAAAAAAGAGCTGCTTCCACGCTTGATAGCGTGGCAGAAAGGCTACAGCAGAACCATCCGGTTTTACACAGAGTGTTCGATCAACCTGGCTGATGATCAGGAGCTGATGTCGCTCATGGTTGAGGCAGGATTCGGAATGGTCTTTATCGGCATTGAAACCCCCGATGATGCCGCACTGCATGCCTGCGGCAAGCAGCACAACACTTCAAGGGACATGCTCTCCAACATCAGAAAGATTCAGCAGTCCGGCATGGAGGTACAGGGTGGCTTTATTGTCGGTTTTGACAGTGACACCCCCTCTATTTTCCAGAAACAGATCGAATTCATCCAGAAGAGCGGCATCGTTACGGCTATGGTCGGCATCCTCCAGGCTCTCCCCGGCACCAGACTCTACGACCGCATGCAGAAGGAGGGACGACTGCTGCATAACTCAAGCGGCGATAATGCCGACAGCAATACCAACTTTGTGCCGGTAATGGACCTTGAACTGCTTCGAAAAGGGTATACCGACATGATGAACCAGCTCTATGCTCCAAAATATTACTACCGGCGTATCCGGACACTGCTGAGTGAATACCGGGCACCTCGCTTAAAAAGAAGGGTCCGCTTTGACGACATGCTGGCCTTTGCCCGCTCAACCGTCCTGCTCGGTGTTGTCGGACGGGAACGGTTCCAGTACTGGAAGATGCTGATCTGGACTTTTTTCAATCGCCAGAACTCCCTGCCGCTGGCCGTAACGCTGGCCATTTACGGCCACCATTTTCGAAAGGTGTGTCAGCTGCATCTGAAAGAGGTTCGAAGAACCCCAGGATAAGCGTTCATGCACGGCATTGTATAGAGTGCATCTATATAATATTTTAATTTCCCTTGCTTCTTGAAGAAATAAAGCGTACTCTTGGAAGCAAGACCAACGGTTGGTCTGAAAACTTTCAAGTGATTTGTGCTTTTGGTTATTTGACAGTGTCTCTTTTTGATCAAGGCACGAACTACTATATGAAATTATGAATATTTACATTGGCAATCTTGATTACAGCGTAACTGAAGCTGATCTTCGTGAGACTTTCGGCGAATTCGGCGAAGTTTCAAGCGCAAGTGTCATCAACGACAAATTCACCGGCCGTTCAAAGGGTTTTGGTTTTGTTGAGATGGCAAATGATGCAGAAGCTGCTTCTGCAATCGCTGACCTCAACGACAGTGACCTGAACGGCAGAACCATCAAGGTTAACGAGGCAAAGCCCCGTGAAGAGCGTCCAGCATCCCGCTCAAGGTATTAAGCCTTACCACTACGGATAGTAAAAAAGCTGCTGTTGCAAAACAGCAGCTTTTTTTTTGCCCTCTCTAAAAGTTCAATACGCCCTTCTTTATTCCCGCCTCATCAATCCGGAAACACCGGGAAGCGCATCTCATCTCTTTCATGTGTCAGTTTGCCCGCCACGCTTTGTTGCGTATCTTTACTGATAACTCTTTACGCCTCCAACAGAAAAAACCTCATGACAGCCGAACACCTGCTTTTCGAGTCCGACGGCGGCTTTATCCGCATTCCGATCTGGGGCCATATTCCGCTGAGCGGGCCGCTGAAAAAAATCCTCTCCCACCCTTCGTTCCTGCGCCTCAAGGGTATCCGGCAGCTCTCCTTTTCCCAGCAGGTCTATCCCGGAGCCACGCATACCCGGTTTGAGCACTCCATAGGGGTCTATCATCTCATGAAACTCATTCTGCAGCGGATGCTGACAAGCAAGCTTGCGCTCACGCTTCAGGATGGCGAGTTCATATTCGATGATCACAACTGCAGGGTACTGCTCTCGGCAAGTCTGCTGCATGATATCGGCCACTTCCCGCATGCCCATATCATAGAAGAGCAGATTCCTGTTTGCGATGGTGAACCGGTATTTTCGCACCACGAGGATCTCTGCAGCCATTTCATTTACGAGAAACATCCGGGAATTCCGGCAATAGCTGAAATCCTGCAGGAGGAGTGGCAGGTCAATCCCGAGGAGGTAATAACGCTTATCAAGGGTGGAAGCGGCACCCGATTCGGGAAACTGATCAGCGGAACGCTTGATCCGGATAAGATGGACTACCTGATGCGCGATGCACACCACTGCAACATTCCTTACGGAAGCATCGATATTGAGCGTTTGATCGAGTCGTTTGTGCCTGACCCGCAGCGTGAGCGGTTTGCCATAACCGAAAAAGGAATTGCGCCGCTTGAAAGCCTGCTTTTCGCAAAATACATGATGATGCGCAACGTTTACTGGCACCATACAAGCAGAGCGCTGTCGGCAATGCTGCGCAGGCTTTTGCAGGACATTGCCGGGGAAGGGATGCTCTCAGCCAGCACCCTGCGAGAGCTCTTCTATGGCAATGCTGACGACCGGGTGCTGCATGAACTGAAACAGTTGATGCCCGATAAAACGCACCCGATCAGCGCGTTGCTGGATGATATTCTCATGCGAAGGGTATACAAGAGAGCAATCACCGTTCAACCTTACATTAAAAACTCTTCACAGGAGGATGAGCGCTGGTTTATCTATAACAGCGACAACAAAGTGCGTCGGGAGAAGGAGCTGGAGATCTGCAATTTTTTAAACAAACGCCTCCATCTCGGCCTGCATGGCCACGAGGTGCTGATCGATCCCCCATCGAAAAAGGATATTTTCGACTATGCTGACCTGAAAGAGCTGAGAGTACTGCCGACCCGATCGGAACACATCCACTACTCCCTGCAACTTGATTCGGAGTATGTTCGATTTGACGACCTGAATGAATCAGTGTTCCAATCGGACTTTATTCTCTCTTTTGAACGGTATACAAAAAAATTCAGGCTCCTCTGCCGCCCTGACCTGAGGGATCATATTGCGGCATTCCGTGAAGAGATTATGTGTCTGATGGCCAACGATCTTGACCTGTTTCGTTCAGGCAGCCTTCCTCACTAAAAAAAATCCACACTAACGGCTTTTCTCGTAGCGGCTGCCCAGCAGGAAAACCGGTCAACGTAACAGCGGATCAGGTAAACTGCTTCCAGTTGATTACGGTATGCAACACAACGGCAATGACGAGCAGAGCACTGAGCCACAACTGCGCAGACTGGAACATGCCGGTGACAACCGTCAGGACAAAAAGCAGAGCTGTAATTGCCGAAAGGATAAATGCCCCGATTGCAAAAGGGCTTGCCGAAAATCTGGTGTTAGTATGCATCGTAACGTATATAAGTATTATCTGTTTGCATGTATGGTGCCGATCTTTTCGATCTACAGTGAATAAGGTACACCCGCGAATCTTAAGAGAGTATGAAGAGCCCCTTAAACCTTGCTTAAAAATGCACCGCCACTATTTATTTGTTCTCCCGAAAGTCTGAAAATCCCGACAATTCAAAGTGGTGCCCGGAAGAGGCTGGGGGCAGATGAATAAATAATGAGAGGAAAACACCACGCTGTACTTTATCTTTATGGTAACGATACAACAAAACCCAACCGCACTATGGAACAGCAGGACAAGTTTTATAAAGGCCTTTTCTTCGGCGCCGTGCTTGGAGCTGCAGCCGGAACAATTATGGGACTGCTCTTCGCTCCGCACAAGGGAACTGAAACGCAGCAGATTATTTCCGGCAAGGTTAAGCATGCTATTGACAAGGCTTCCGAGTTGTACGAAAGCAGTGAGCATGACGCTGCCTACAATAACGATGCAAAAAAACGCTCACAGGAGATCATTGACACAGCCAGGGACGAAGCAAAAATCATCCTCAATGAGGCAAACAGCATTATCCGCGAAATCAAGGGGTATCCAAAAACCCAGGAAAACTGAGTGATGCTGACCTGGCGCAGTGCAAACACTGCTGAAGGCAGCAGAAGCCGCCATGCATTGCTTCTTCTGCACGCGTTTCCGCTCTCTGCGGCCATGTGGCAGCCACAGATTGACGCGCTCGGCGAAACCGGCTTTACCGTAGTTGCGCCCAACGCTTATGGTATTGAGGGTTCGGAGGAGAAGGAGGGGTGGAACTTTACCGATTACGCCCATGAACTTGCCGCACTTCTGGATTCGCTTGGTATTGAACGGGTCACCGTTGCCGGACTTTCAATGGGAGGCTATCAGGCTTTTGAATTCTACAGGCTCTACCCCGATAAAATCACCTCTCTGGTACTCTGCGACACGAAAGCTGAAAACGATGCCCCTGAGGCAAGAGCAGGACGCGAAGAGTTTATCCGGGCTGTAGAACAGAAAGGAGCACATGAAGCCGCAGAACGGATGATACCAAACTTTTTTTCCCCATCTACCTATACGGCAAAACCGCAACTGGTCATCGATACGCGTACCATGATTGAAAAGCAGTCGGTGCCGGTGATCAATGCCGCAATGCGGGCAATCATGACGCGCAATGACGCAACTCCGATGCTTGCGGCAATCCGCTGCCCGGTGCTGGTGGTTGTCGGTGCTGATGACAGGGTCACCCCCAAAGCAACTGCCGCTGCAATACACGACCGAATTACGGGCTCCCGTCTCCTGGTGCTTCCGGATGCCGGACACCTCTCAAACCTTGAACAGCCCGAAGAGTTCACGCACGCACTGCTTGAGCATATTGAAAATCTCATGGCATCACTGTAAATCCCTTCTGAATATTACAAGGACCACAAGGACTTCAAGGACAACAACGACGAAGAGAATAGCAGGGGCGATCATGCTGGAGCGCCCCTGCTATTCTCTTCAGGCTTCAAGGGAATCCAGCAGTTCAAAAAAGTTCGGAAACGAGACCCCTACCACGTCAATATCGGTAATGTCGAAAGAGCCGCCTGTCGCACGACCGGCAATGGCAAAGCTCATGGCTATGCGGTGATCATCGAAACTGTCGAGCACCACCGTCCCTGAAGGCGCTTGCTTACGACCGGTAACGACAAAACCGTCGGGATACTGCTCACAAACAAATCCGAGACGCTCAAGATTAACCACAAGAGCAGCAATCCGGTCGCTCTCCTTGGTCCTGAGCTCTGCGGCGTTGTGGAGCTCGAAACACCCGGTTGCAAAAGCCGATAACACGGCAAGCATGGGAATTTCATCAATGGCTATGGCGATAAGCTGCGGATCACTGATACAGAGCGGTTCTATCCGGGAAGCAGAGCTGACAAGAATATCACCGATGCTCTCTCCTCCGATCACTCTCAGGTTTTCAATGTGTAAACCCGCCCCTGCGGCCATCAGAATATCGAGAAAAGCCGCCCTTGTCGGGTTGAGACAGACATCCCTGATCATGATTTCCGATCCCCGGGCAAGCAGGCCAAGCGCAACAATAAAACAGGCGGCGGAAGGGTCTGCCGGAATATAGAAGGGCCTGGCCTCAATTTGTTTTCGGCCAGGTACCACAATAACCCGTTCACCATTCTGATCAAAACTCTCAAGACCGAGCATCACTTCGGTATGGTCACGGGAACGAACCTGCTCAATAATTCTTGATTCGCCGTCAGCATGAAGTGCGGCAAAAGCCACCAGTGACTTCACCTGCGCCGAAGGAACCGGCAGACGGTACGCTATCGGCTTCAGCGCTTTGGTGCCGTTGATAAGAATCGGGGCGGTGCCGGACGAAGAGAGTTCAATATCGGCACCCATCAAACGCAAAGGGTCAGCGACCCGTTTCATCGGACGCTTCATCAGAGAACTGTCGCCGATCAACTCACTCCGAAATGGCTGTGCGGCTAAAATACCTGCAAACATGCGCATGGTACTGCCGGAGTTATTGCACATCAAGGGTTCCGCCGGGGGCTGAAAACTCCATAATCCCCTTGACTTGATAACCACCCTGCGCTGCGTACGGCCATTGAGCTGAACGATCTCTTCCTGGCTAAGTGCTATGCCTGCTCGTTGAAGCACGCTGAGGGTTGACTGGTTGTCAAAACCTCCTGAAAAATTTGTGATCTCCGTTGTCCCTTCTGAAAGGGCACCGATAAGGGCTGCACGGTGAGAGATGGACTTGTCTGGCGGTAACGCGGTAACTTCCCCTTTGAAAACTCTCATGAGTCAGTGGATTGGTATTCACAAAAAAAAAGCAACTCCCGTAAAGGAGCTGCTTTGCATAACTACTCTGATCACGATGATCATGAATTGCGTTCTTCGTTTGCCCTCTGCGCTCTGCGCCTGCTTCTGGAACGTTTCAAGCGACCATCAATCGAAGGTTTAACGAAGTATGCGTTTTTTCGAAACTCCTTTAAAATACCTGCACGTTCGTACTTCTTTTTGAAGCGCTTCAGCATTTTATCGATGGATTCGTTATCATTTATCTGCACACTAACCAATGAAATTCACCCCCTTTTAAAAGATCAACGTCTTAGTTTTAGTTTAATAATATCCGTAATGCTCTCGGCGCTCTTCTCCTTTGCAGGAGTAACGCGCACATTTTCGAGAAGCTGTTTTCTGCCACTCTTACAAAACTCGACAATAATAACATAAGCACCGCTTCCGGTCGACTGCTTCTCCCTGACAACGCCGACCTCACCAAGCGCCTGATGATAGAGTGCATCACCCTTGGCATAAATACCGTGCGGTGAGTATACCTGGCACTCTTCCGGATTCAGTTCATCAGGACTGATATCCCGGTCAATCTGTATCTGCCACTCCTTGAGCAGATGGACCTGATTGCAGGCTGCACAGCGAATCCAGTACTGATTTTCAGCAGCCGGAGAGAGTGCTGCCGCACCATTCTTGCTCTCCTTCCCTTTTTTAACTGGTGCAGTCGATAAAAACTCTTCGTCCTTCGGCTTGTTGCTCGGCATCCACTCACCCACAAACACCTTGTCGGTAGTCTGGCCGCATCCTTCACAGAAGCAAGCCTTGATCTTACCTTCCAAAATGAACTGCCTTTTTCTGGACTCTACCTTCATAGTATATTGCTGGTTTTTCACCCGCTCATCAGCCGTCGGGATCTTCACTCTGTTATCCAATTGAATGTAACGGTCCACTGAAGTGGATTCCCGATATTTTTTCCTGCTGCAAGCGCAATATAGTCTACTGCACTTAAAAAAAAAGAGGAATGTTTCAAGAGTGCTTAGTTAAGAAAATCCACCCAAAAAAACAACCGGATAATTTAGAGGCTACTCACTTGTGGGTCAATGCATCAATAAGATCAGATTTCGTAAGCAGTTGAAGCCTTCCATCGGAGAGGCTGATCAATACCCCGGAAGCGCTTTGCTGCAATTTTTCGGATAATTCGGAGATTGCAGCATCCGGCGGGCAGACCGGAAACGGCTGTTCCATGAACCCGACTACCTTGGAATTCATCGCCTCATCGTTTTCAATCAGTATGGAAAGAATCTTGTTTTCACTGATACTGCCAATCGGCGCGTTGTAGGAGACAATCGGCAACTGCGACACATCATTCTGTTTCATCATCTCGAACACTTCGGCCAGGGTATTTTCGGGATAGGCGAAAATAAGATCCCTGCGGGCTTTGAGCTGCAAAATATCCTCGGCGGTAATCTGGTCAAGTGCTGATTTCTGCTTGCGGTAAAATCCACGCTTGCGCATCCACTCGTCCCGGTACATCTTGCTGAGATAGTAACCACCGAAATCATTCATCATGACAACAACGCAGTCACTCTCCGTGTAGCCTGCTCCGCTCTGCAGCGCAGCCGACATAACCGCTCCCGATGCTCCCCCGGCAAAAACGGCCTCCATCCGCAGGAGCTCCCTGCCGCAGTTGAACGCAGCGTAATCGCTTACCTGTATGACATCATCGATTACCGTTGGATCCCAATAGGCTGACGGGTGCTGGGAACCGATCTCCTCAAGCTCCGAAAACTGAGGTGCTCCAGGGTTTCCATTTCTGAAAAGAGCAGCATAGATTGAGCCCTGCGGCTCCACACCGATCACTTTAATTGCCGGATTCTTCGCTTTAAGGTAACGGCCAAGGCCGAAAACCATTGCACCGGAAATCATGGGCACAAAAACATGGGTTACCCTGCCATCCGTTTGGCGGAAAATCTCGCTGCCGGTAGCTTCAAAGTGAACCTTGAGACTGACAGGGTTCTCATACATCCCCGCAAAAAATGCATTGGACATATTGTTAACCAGACTCTCGGCCACATTCTTGCAACTGCGGGGAGCACCCGGAAGGGCATCTGAAGGAGTAATAACCAGTTCAGCACCGATAGCCTTGAGCATATCGCGCTTCTCCCGCGAAATTTTATCAGGCGCGGCAAGCAGAAGCTTGTAACCACGACTGACACCGGCCATGGCAAGGGCAATGCCGCTGTTGCCGTAAGTCCAGTCAACAAGGGTCATTCCAGGATGAATCAGGTCGCGCTTTTCAGCATCACTTACAATCGCTGATGCCACCCTGTAGTAGTGGGAACAGGCCGGGTTCATATATTCGAGTTTAGCCATAACTTTCGGTCTGATATGGCGCGCCATTTGCTTGATCAGAATAAGCGGCGTCTCTGCTGCAAGCCCGAATATATCGTTGTTCGGCATCATAATGGCTGAAATGGTTTAACGTGGCAAGTTCGTCTGATCACCTGTTCAAGGGAAAATATACATTAATTGTACAATTCACGATACCGGCTGAATATGAGCAATCGATGGTTTGATAATCAGGTGTAAAATATGTTCTTTAACAGAAGGACACCCGTATATTTGTTGCGCAATTTCCCGATTCGTCAGGATTTATGCGGTGTGTTAAGGCTGCGACCTTATAACTTCAAATTCTTCACCCGATATGACTGAAAAAGAGCCGGGCTCCGGTGCAGGAATCACTCCGCCGGAAAACATGACGGAGGCCCTTGTTTGTATCGATCACCTTTTGTGGAATACCCGCCTGATCCGAAAACAGGTCGGCGAAACTCCCCGTATCATGGGCATCGTAAAGGCAAATGCTTACGGTCATAACGTCCACAAGGTCTCGGCAGCTCTTGAAACAATTGGCATAACGGATTTCGGTGTGGCTAATATCCATGAAGCCATTGAACTTAAAACAGGAGGTGCGCTGAAAAATCCGGCCTCCATTCTCGCTTTTTCATCACCGCTCACCTCTCATATCGAGTGTTTCCTGCAACACGATATCGACATGACGCTCTGTGACAGCGAAACCCTGCAAGCTGCGGAGGAGATCGCGGCGGCACACAACAAAACCCTCTCTGTTCAGCTCAAGGTCGATACGGGGATGGGACGGCTCGGCACTCACCCCTCAATGGCCATGGAGTTGCTCCGTTGTATGGAAAATGCAGAGCACCTGCAGCTCAAGGGAATCTATACGCACTTTGCCGACAGCTCTTCACCCGGAGGATTTACCGCACAGCAACTTGCGGAGTTCAAAAGGCTCACCTCTGAATACGAACATGCTGTATCGCGGACTGTCTGCAAACACGCAGCCAACAGCGGAGCTATCCTTACCGCACCCGGATCCTGGCTCGACATGGTACGCCCGGGAATTCTGCTCTATGGTTACCACCCGGCGAAGCACACCCCCCTGCGACTTGAAGTGAAACCGGTCATGCAGGTTGAGGCAAAAGTCATTTTCATTAAAACCGTAGAGGCAGGAACCACTCTCAGCTACAACCGGACATGGAGTGCGCCGACCCTCCGCTCTATCGCCACCATAGCAGCAGGGTATGCTGACGGTTATGCAAGAGTACTCTCCGGCAAGGCAACGGTAATGATCAACGGCAAACCCTATCCCCAGGTCGGAACGGTCACCATGGATCAGATTATGGTTGATCTCGGCACTGAACATGATGTCAAAAAAGGAGACAGGGCAACCCTGTTCGGGTGGGATGGTCCTTCGGCTGAAGCGCTTTCAGAGATTGCCGGCACCATAAGCTATGAGACGCTCTGTTCGGTTTCGTCGAGGGTAAAGCGTATTTTCATATAAAAACGGATTAATAATAGTCAAACGCCTGTCATGAAGCATCTGGAAAATCTTGCTCGAAAGCTCAGCCTGACGAAAGCAGAGATTTCGCTGATCTCAATGCTTCTCGGCTTTCTCGTGCTGGGTGGAATCCTGAAAAATTTCCGGTCAATGGAGGAGACCGATCAGCTTGTAAAAAAAGCTGAAACGGCCCGACTGCGTGAAGCTGAAGTTGACAGCCTTATCCGGCTTGCAGCAATCGATCAGACAACCGTCAGGGAGGATGTACTTCAGGAGGTTACGGATGCCGAGCGTGACGAGTCTTCTGAAAAGCCTGCCGCGCACCGCTCTGCAGGGAAAAAAACCTTCAGCGGCACGATCGCCTTCAATAAAGCCGGCAAAGCAGAGTTGCAGAAAATCTCCGGAATAGGTCCGGTCATGGCCGGACGCCTGATTGCCTTCAGAGCTTCAAAAGGGGGAAAAGTAACGCAGTTTCAGGATTTTCTCGATGTCAAAGGGATAGGCAAAAAAAAACTGGAAGTTCTGAAAAAACATTTTACCCTCGAATAATGAGCAAGAGTCAGATAGCATGTACTATTGATCCGGAAGAGTGCTCCATAGTAAGAGTGAAAACCTCCGGCAGTGACGGATACTGCCTCAGCGGGTGTAAAACCTTTTCGTTTGGCAGTAACACGCTTGCTTCACCGAAAAGCGAGCGGCTCTGGATAAAGCTCTCGGAAGAGGCGGCCAGGTGGCCGGGTGAAGATCTCGCGCTCTCTGTTGAGCCTCAAGCCTATCTCCCTCTTCCCGCCAGCTTTCCGCTGGAAGCAACCCCTGAAGCTGCAAGAGCGTATTGCCGGATTGAGGCGGCGTACTTTTTAACCCGCCCCGAAGAGTATCTCTGTGACATTACGGGTTATGCTGACGGGAACATTACCAACGCAGCGCTTGCAAAACAGCTGCTGCTCTTTTACCCTGCAGAACCCTGCCGCAAGGTAACCGGGTATTTTGCGCCAAATCACCCGATCAACTTCAGCGGTTCGACGCAGCCCCCACTTCTCTACCTCTCAAAGCTTACCGGCAAAACACAGGTGATCCTTGAGCTTGAAGAGAACCATATACTCTTTGCCATCGCGAAGAGTGGACAAATGGAAAGATTTTCGTACCGGAAGGTGAAAAACCGTGAGGAATCAAGATACTTCTCGATGAAGGAGCTGGTCGATAACCCGGTCTGCCGCGAAACCGAGGTTCAGGTTACAGGGAAACTGGCCGACAGGGCCATGACAAAGCTGATCCGCAAAGAGAGCTCAGTTAGCATGAAGCCGCTCGGCATTCCATCGTCAATCTCCATCAGTAATCCTGATAAATGCCGCTTCTCTTCCGCTTCTGCCGTTAAAGCCATCAGCACGGCACTGATGGCTCTGGATGGCAAGAGATGACCTACCCTTTTTTGGCGATAACCACTTCAGCAATCTGCACAGCATTGGTGGCCGCGCCCTTGCGGAGGTTGTCGGCCACAATCCACATGTTGAGGGTCCGGGGGTGCCAGTAGTCGCGGCGGAGCCGGCCGACAAAGACCTCGTCACGCTCGTATGAGGTGAGCGGCATCGGGTAGAGGCTCGCCGAAGGATCGTCCTGCAAAATAATACCGGGTGCAGTACGAAGAAGCTCACGCACCTCATCGATCTCAAAGTCACGATCAAGCTCGATATTGAGCGACTCACCATGACCGCCATAAACCGGAATGCGTACGGTAGTCGGAGAGACGCTTATGGTGTCGTCACCCATGATCTTGCGGGTCTCGTTAACCATCTTCATCTCCTCCTTGGTATAGCCGTTATCGGTAAAAACATCGATCTGCGGCACGGCATTGAAGGCTATCTGGTGAAAATGGGTAAACTTCTCCTGCTTCTCTCCGGCCAGCTCGCTCTCAAGGGCGTCGCGCCCTGCCTTTCCTTTTCCGGTAACCGACTGATAGGTGGAGACCACAACGCGTTTCAGGCCGAACCGGTCATGAAGCGGCTTGAGCACCACAACCATCTGGATGGTTGAACAGTTGGGGTTGGCTATAATGAGTTCAGGAGTACCATCCGCTTTGAAAATGGCTTCAGGGTTAACCTCGGGCACAACGAGAGGAACCTCGGGGTCCATACGAAACGCCGAAGAGTTGTCAATGACAATAGCGCCCTCTTCGGCAGCTACTTTAGCCCACTCCTTGCTGGCGGTTGCACCGGCAGAGAAAAGTGCAATATCAACACCCCGGAACACCTCTCTTGAAGGCAGCTGTGTAATGAACTCCTTGCCCTGAAACTTGACAACCTGACCGGCACTCCGCGATGAGGCAAGGGGAATAATCTCTGTGGCAGGAAAATTCCGCTCTTCGAGAACCTGAATCATGGTGCGGCCGACAAGGCCGGTTGCACCCAGTACCGCGACCCTGCAGCGGGAATCCGAACTACTCATATCTTGTTGTAATATTGTTAGTTTAATAATTTAAAATCAATTTTTTTGAATGATCGTTGAGGTACTCCGCATGGTCACGAATCTTTCCCTCCCTTGCATACCCTTCACACTCCTCGCTGTAGGAGCAGAGCATATCAATAACCAGCTCCCAGTTATCCTCACGAACCAGTTTGTTGCGCACCTGTGAAACCATCGGCAACCCTTTGAGGTAGGTTGAGTAGTGCCGGCGCATCTCAAGCACGCCGTACTTATCACCCTTGAACTCAACGGATAGTTTCAGGTGCTCCACAGCCGCATCGATCCTCTGGCGAAAGTCCGGTGGAGGAAGCGGGATTCCGGTATGCAGCAGCTGTTTTGCAGCAGCAAAGATAAAGGGATTGCCAATGGAACCGCGGCCGATCATCACCCCGTCGGCTCCGGTTTCGGCAAACATACGAACAGCATCTTCAGCCGACCAGATATCACCATTGGCGATGATTGGTATGCTGGCTTGCTCTTTGACTTCACGTATCCAGTTCCAGTCCGCTCTGCCTTTGTACATCTCACTCCGTGTGCGTCCATGAACGGCGAGCGCCTGAATGCCGGCACCTTCAAGACGGTGCAGCACATCAATGATGTTGATTGACTCCCGGTCCCACCCGATCCTTGTTTTGGCTGTTACCGGAATGCTTACCGCCTTCACCACCGCCTCGGCAATGAGGGTCATCTTTTCCGGCTCCCTGAGCAGGGCCGCACCGGCTCCCTTGCCGGCAACCTTTTTGGTCGGACATCCGAAATTGATGTCGAGATAGTCCGGCCTGAACTCTTCAGCAATAACGGCAGCCTCAATCATCGACTCGACGGTACTGCCGAAAATCTGCACGGCAAGCGGCCGTTCAACAGTATCGGCCCTGAGTTTCCTTACGGTCTTTTCCGCGCCCCTGCGCAAAGCCTCTGCACTGATAAACTCCGTATAGACAATATCCGCCCCATGCTGCTTGCAGAGCTGTCTGAATGCCCTGTCGGTAACATCTTCCATCGGCGCAAGAATAACAGGACGGTCAATAGCTATCGGTCCGATCTTCATGCCTGCTCTTTATCTTTGACGATCTCCGCAGGCACCTTCATCAACTCTTTTACCTGTGCATGAATTTTTTTGAACAGCACCGGATCCTCACGAAGCGCTTTCTTGACGGTTTCACGTCCCTGGCCGAGCTTGTCCGGACCGTAACTGAACCATGATCCGGATTTTTTGACAACTCCGAACTCAACAGCCAGATCGATCAGTTCACCGATGACCGAAATACCCTCTCCGTAAAGAATATCAAACTCTGCAGTCCTGAAGGGAGGAGCTACCTTGTTTTTAACCACCTTGACCTTGGTCCGGTTGCCGATAATCTCATCGCCATCCTTGAGCTGGGCAATGCGGCGGATATCGAGACGAATGGAGGAATAGAATTTCAGCGCCTTGCCGCCGGTTGTTGTCTCAGGACTGCCGTACATGACACCGATTTTATCCCGAAGCTGGTTGATGAAGATACAGACACAGCTTGATTTCGAAATGGCACCGGTCAACTTGCGCAGGGCCTGGCTCATAAGCCGGGCCTGAAGACCTACAACACTGTCACCCATCTCCCCTTCAAGTTCAGCCTGGGGAACAAGCGCTGCAACGGAATCAACGACGACAACATCAACCGCACCGCTTCTGACGAGTGTCTCCACAATGGAGAGGGCCTGTTCACCGGACTCCGGCTGACTGATGAGCATGGAGTTGATATCAACACCGAGCCTGCGGGCATAGCTCGGATCAAACGCATGTTCAGCATCAACAAGTGCGGCAATGCCACCCTCTTTCTGGGCCTCGGCAATCACATGAAGGGCAAGGGTGGTTTTTCCTGAAGATTCAGGACCATATATTTCTGTAACCCTGCCGCGGGGAAGGCCTCCGACACCGAGAGCAAAATCAAGGGTCATCGATCCGGTTGAAATGGAGAGTACCTGCATAACCGCCGAACTGTCACCGAGACGCATGATAGCACCCTTCCCGAACTGTTTTTCAAGAGCATCAACAGCAAGATTGAGTTGTTTGAGTTTTGCCGGATCGACAACCGGCGGCACACTCTGTTCTATTTTTTGGGTATCCATGGTACAAGTGTTAGAAAATTGGAGAAGTGCGGCTCCTTCAGGTTACAATAGTCATAAGCGTTTCCGAAAGTTCCCGGTAACGCAGGTTCAACTCCTGCACTGAACGGCTGTTGCTGTATGAGAGCGGTCGTGATGAAATACGTATGCTTTCCAGACTGATAAATGAGGGCGAATTGGTAACAATCGACCAGATCTCCCCTCCGAGACCGGCCAGAAACCCGAAGGTGTCGGGGACCATGAAAACCGGGCCCATACTGCTACCGGCAAGGCTGCCGATGCGATCGAAAAGCTCCCGGAAGAGCAGGTTATGACCGACAACCAGATATCGCTCACCTGTCCGTCCTTTCTGCCATGCAGCAATATGCGCGTCAGCCACATCGCGAACGTCAACAAAACCGGTACCTCCTGAAGGACAGAGCGGCAACCGGCCCTGGTATATCAGACGAAGTACTTCGTTTGAGGAGCTGAGAGAAGCCGAATTGTTCTGATCAACACCGATAACAACTCCGGGATTGACCAGCACGACATCAAGCCCTTCGGCCACACCGCGAAGTCCCTCAAGCTCTGCCAGATGCTTTGCCTCCATGTATCCATTCCTGCGCTGCCACTCCTGAAACGTTGTCAACTCGCTGGCAGGCGAACCGTCCTCTGTGGAACCGACAGCAGCGATGGAGCTGGTCAGTACAAGCCTTCGCACATTGTTCAAAATGCATGCATTAACTACGTTTCTGGTTCCTACGACATTGTTTTCATAAAGCGCGTTACGGAAATTACCGGTGTAGGAGATCAGTCCGGCGCAGTGAAAAACGGTGTCAGCACCCCTGAACGCTTCATTGAGCGCGAGAGGATCAAGAATATCCGCCCGGACAACGTCAACCGGAAGTGATTCAAGAAAGGAGCAGTCCGAGCTTTGGCGGGCTATTACCCTGATGCTGAGCTGCCCGGAGAACCGGGAGAGAAGCGCAAGAAGAATCTGGGAGCCGATATAGCCGGTAGCCCCGGTTATGACAATTGATGAGTTGGGCATGAAATGCTGAATATTTCCCTCTTTCTGCTCCCTTACCTACCCCCGGTGAAACTCCGGGAACAACCCTCTTTACTGATAGCGGGGCAAAATGTCCGATCTGCTCGATATTCACTGCCTGAGAAATGCGCCCAGACCGGCAGGGTAAGTTTGACAGCAAAGCTTCACTGTTTATAAAAATAAGAATTAAAACTACATTGCATTCAATTCCGCTCATAAGCATCAGAAAAAATTTCGGTAATGACAAATGAAAACAGGCTGTTTCAGACAGCACCGGTTCAGCAGGAGCTTCTGACGAACGGATTACAGGTTGTTACTGATTCAGTTTCACACGTTGAAAGCATTACACTCGGCATACAGATCAATGCAGGCTCGCGCGATGACCCGGAGAGTGCTCCGGGTCTGGCCCACTTCATTGAACATGCACTGTTCAAGGGAACAAAAAAGCGAAGCTATCTTGATATCGCTCGAAATATTGAAAAGCATGGCGGTTACCTTGATGCTTATACAACAAAGGAACAGACCTGCATCTACCTGCGCTGCCTTTGCGAACACCTTGAGCCCTCCTTTGAACTGCTTGCCGATCTGGTCTGTGACCCTACCTTCCCCCCCGAAGAGATAGAGAAGGAAAAAGAGGTGGTCATCGAGGAGATAAGCAGTGTCAACGATACACCGGAAGAGCTGATTTTCGAAGAGTTTGATCTGCGCTCCTTTCCCCTGCATCCGCTCGGCAGACCAATTCTCGGCAGCGAAAAAAGCGTCAGTGAATTTTCGGATAGTGACCTGAAGCAGTTCATGCGCCAGCACTATGTCCCCCGAAATATGATGCTCACCGCAACCGGCAACGTTCCGCATGACGATATCGTGAGACTCTCCGAACGCTTTCTCGGCAAGCTTGGAGAGGCAAAAGGCGAGCAATACCATCGCCAGCCTTTCCTCGCAGAGCACTATACACCGTTTGAGCTGACTCTGAAAAAACAACTCTTTCAGGCACAGATTGTGCTTGGAACCGCTGTTGCGCGACACGACCCGATCTTTTACAGCCTTATGGTGCTCAACTCCATGCTTGGTAACGGCATGAGCTCCCTGCTCAACCTGGAGCTTCGTGAAAAACGGGGGCTGGCCTATAATGTCTATTCATCCCTGACTTTTTTTGATGATCTGACCGCTCTGAACATCTATGCCGGAACTGAGAGCAACAAAACAAAACTCACCATTGAGCTCATCAGGGAGCTGCTCCAAAGCGATGCGCTGAAGCATCCTGACCCGGAAGAGGTCGATGCGGCAAAAACAAAACTGCTTGGCGCTCATATCATGGGGCAGGAAAAGATGACACGAAGAATGTCGCAAACATCATCAGACATCGCCTATTTTGGCCGATTTATTGGTCCGGAAGAAAAAACCGCATCGATCAAAGCGGTAACTGCTGACGATATTGCAAATGCCGCCTCGGCAATACTGCTCGCTCCGCCCCTGTCGACACTGGTCTATAAACCGAAACGGTAAGCAGGTCTCTACCGGCGGTTCTCTTTTATTAAAGAGGAATAATTCGTATCTTCTGAACTTTACATTTTGCACAATTCCAATTAACCACAGAGAGCCTTGCAAAAGAATATCAAGAACGTCAGCGAAACCGAACAGGAAGTGGAAATAATCCTTTCCGCAGAAGAGTTCGGTGCCGATTATAACCAGGAACTGGAAGAAGCTAAAAGAACCATCCAGATCAAGGGATTCAGAAAAGGACATGCTCCTGCAAGCCTGATCAAAAAACTCGCAGGTCCGTCGATTGAGGCAAACATAGCTGAAAAACTGGCATCAAAACATTTCGGTGAGATTGTCGAAGCCGAAAACATCAAGCCGGCAAGCCGCGCCCAGCTGATTGATTTCACCTTTACGCCTGATCTTCTGACCATCCGGCTCTCCTATGATATCCATCCTGAATTTGAGCTCAAGGATTACAGCGCCTACCCCTTCACCCGGAAAAGCTACTCGATTACCGATGAGGATGTACAGCGTGAAATAAATCTCATTCTCAAGGGTCACGGCACCATGATCACCGTGGATGAACCCGCAGCAGCGACTGACACCGTAATCGGTGATGTCATCCATATCAACGCAGCAGGCGAACCCGACGAAGAACAGAAAACCGACAACCATCACTTCAACCTTGAGTATCTACCCGAGGATAACCCCTTCCGCAAAGAGCTGACAGGGAAAAAGGCAGGTGATGTCGTTGAGGTTACTGCCGATCAGAAGGATGCCGATATAGAGCCAACCAGGTTCCGGGTAACCATCAGTGAAATCAAGCGCCTCGAACTTCCTGAACTGACCGATGAACTGGTCAAAGAGATCACCGGTGGACGGTTTGAGTCAGTTACCGACTTTACCGGCGATGTCCGCATTCAGCTCACGCAGCACTTTGAAGCAAAATCCGAAGAGGAGCTGCTTGAATCAATCTCTGCAAAGCTGATTGAGGAGAATCCGGTACCTGCACCCAAATCTATGGTCGAATCGTTTTCAAATATGCTGGTTGAAAACGCCAAACGACAGATGGGCGGAAACTTCCCGAAATCCTTTGATGATGCCCAGTTCCGTCTGGCCATGAAGCCGAATGCGGAGAAACATGCCCAATGGCTTCTTATCAGCCAGAAAATCGCCGAACTTGACAAGCTTACCGTGACGGACGATGACATAAAGGCCTATGCAGAAAAAGAGGCAGGCAAAAATGCATCGATGAATGCTGAAGATCTGCTGGGCACCTACCTCTCGGCAGAGTTCAGGGATTACATCACCGACACCATTCTCAAAGAGAAGATCTATGAGATCATCAAGTCGAAAATAACGATTACCGAGGAAGTAACTCCAGTTCCGGTTCACCACGCCTGATCAGCACCAATTACCATAAAAAAGGCAGGAGTTCCGGGAGGGACTCCTGCCTTTTTTTGTTTCTGCTCTCCGTTCACGGTTTTCTTCACCTCTGGCGCCGAACAACCCTTATGCGCGCTCAAGCAGCGCCGTAGCTACCGCAGCATGACGATCATGGGCAATTGAGATTTTGATTGAACACCCTGCAGGAAAACAATCGGAATCAACAAGCCTCACAAAAGGACGGCCACGACGGTCATTGAGAATTTCAAAGCTCTTCCAGTGCACTTTGCCTGAAAATCCTGTACCAAGTGCTTTGACAACAGCCTCTTTAGCCGCAAATCTTCCGGCAAGACTTGCAATAACCTGCGGTTTATGGAGGCAAAGATTGATCTCCTCCCCGGAAAGAAACTTTCGGAGAAACTTCATGCCATACCGGCTGTATACCTTTTCGATCCGCTCCAGATCGACTATGTCCACTCCAATCTCCATTTTCCCTTCCATTCAGGCCAGATTGATCGTCATTGAAAGGTCAAGAGCCCTGACGCTGTGGGTCAGTTCACCGATAGAGATATAATCAACACCTGTTTCGGCAACCTCGAGAACATTGAGCATGCCGATATTGCCCGATGCTTCAAGCTGAACCGTACTGCATGCGCTCCTGACATAATCAACCGCCTCTTTCATAAGATCCGCAGTAAAGTTATCAAGCAGGATAATATCCGGCATACAGACCAGCGCCCGGCTCAACTCATCCATACTGCGCACTTCGGTTTCAATCTTTACCTCAAGGTTCTGTTTTTCACGGTATTTCTGGGCCCGGCGAATTGCCTGGGCAATCCCGCCTGAAGCATCAATATGGTTATCCTTGATAAGAATCATGTCAAACAGGCCGAAACGGTGGTTAACTCCTCCGCCTATTCTTACCGCCTCCTTGTCAAAATAGCGCAAACCCGGCACCGTTTTTCGTGTGTCGAGAATCCTGGCTGCCGTATGGCTGATCCGGTCAACATAGGCTCTCGTTCTGGTCGCAATACCCGACATGCGCTGCATAAAATTAAGTGCGGTCCGTTCACCGACCATCAATGGAGCAACCTTCCCATTGATTTCAAATATCAGATCACCACGGTGAACCTCTTCACCATCATTTCGATGCAGCACAACCGACAGTTCGGGATCACAGGCGTTAAAAACCTGCCTGGCAACGTCAACACCACCTATAATACCATCCTCTTTAGCTTTTATCTGCGCACTACCCTCCTGGCCGGGCTCAATTGTGGCAAGCGTTGTAATATCACCGGTATAGCGATCTTCCTCAAGGGCCAGCATAATGGCCCTTGAGCGGCATCCCTCATAAAAATCGTTCCGCGCCTTCATCATAATTGCCGCACCTGATACATTATTAAATAATTGTTCTCTCCCCGGCTGACTCTCCGGGCGATTTAAAGGTAACACTTTTTTACCAGAGAGCCCACGACCCTCTCACCTGCAATCCGGTCATCTCCGTCCGGTGTTTTCCCGCCCTTTACACTCCGGAGAGGAAGAGCGGAGAATTTACTTTTTCAGGTTTTGATTTACGGGTTTTGTCATTAACATTATTAGCTTGCATGACATTGATCATCTGAACCTTATTTATGACACAGCACTCCCTCTCATGCGTCCGGCTGGTAAACATGGTCTTCTATGCACACCACGGAGTCCTCAGGGAAGAGCATACGGTCGGTGCGAAATATGAAGTCGATGCGGAACTCTTTTTTGACTATACCGATGCAGCCAAAAACGACGATATCACCAAAACCATCGATTACGGTGCGGTCTACCGCAAAATCAGGGCAGCGCTGACCCTCAGAAAATTCTTTCTCATCGAGGCTGTCGCCTATGAGATTGCTCACGAGCTCCTGCTCGACTTTCCGGTGATTGAACGCCTCTCCATAAGGGTACGCAAGCGGAATCCGCCTGTTGACGGTATCTGCGACTATGCCGAGGCTGATTACACGACATCCCGTCACTGATACTATGACGCCGCACAAGGTATTTATCGGAATCGGATCCAATATCGGAGATCGTCTGCACCATCTTCAGGAAGCGGTTGACCGGGTGAGCCTTCTTGAGAACACAGCCGTGGTAAAAGTCTCGCATGTATATATGACTGAACCGGTAGGAGAGGCCGGCCAGAACCGGTTTTACAACGGGGTTGTTCTTCTTGACACTGCCCTTGCACCTGAAGAGCTTCGCCGGCAGTGCAAAATTATCGAGCAGGAGCTCGGCCGGCCTGAAACCTATCCACGCTGGAGCCCGAGGGTTATCGACCTTGATATTCTGCTCTATGATGATCTGGTGATCAGCACACCTGCACTAACCATTCCTCACCCCGAACTGCATTGCAGGAAGTTCGTACTTCTACCCATGCTCGATATCGCCAATCCCCTCTATCCTGCAACCGGTGAAAACACCCTGCAGCTTCTCGACCGATGCATCGACCGGTCGGTTCTGATAAGGGTAAGAGAGTCCATCAGAGTGTAAAAAAAAGGACGGACCGCCGAGAAGCCGTCCGTCCTTATCTAACGCTCTTTTTCAGAGAACAGAGCTGAAACTGCTCTCAGTTGGCAAAGGTGATATTGAGGTTGCCTCCTGCAAAATCAGCGCCTTCGGTCTTGCGCCCGACCAGAACATTCGGAAGAATAATGCTCTTGCGGAAGTTGTTGATATCGACCAGCAGCTCGTCACCCTTGATATTGACATTGAGCTTCGTTACCTCCACGTTGGGCAGATAGAGACTCAGCACATATTTACCATTGACTTTCTCCAGAACCTGGGTTCTCTCATTGGAGTAGAGAATATCCGCCGGATTTTTATCACCGAACATCTCCTGACTCAGCACATGAAGGCGGTCGGTATTGATAATTTCGGCTGTAGACTGTTTCACCTTGAAAATCGGCACCGGATAGAAGCAGTTATCGATCACACCGAGATATTTGGTCTGGATGTCAATCAGACTCTGAAGGTATGAGTCTGTGGAGCTTGAGGGAAGAATCTTGTTGACTACAGCAGCATCAAGCTTGTAACCGAAAAGATTGAGGTATGTCTGTACACGCAAGGCCTCCTTGATAACCATATTTTCAGGATTAAGCACAACCCGAAAAGTGGTTATGGACTTATCCTGAAGCATGGCATGAAGCTCTTTCATATGCTCGTTTACCTCAGGCATGAGTTTGAAGATATTTTTCTTCGGCATAAACTTGCTCAGAAGCGGTGCGGCAAAACCGATGGCCTTCGAGTGCCAGCCGCCGATCTTGTCGGAATACCAGCCATAGGATTCCGGCATGCCAAGCAGTCTCATGGTCTCGCCAGTCGGCGCAGCATCAACAACAACAACATCATAATCTCCTGACTTGGCCGCCTTCCAGATATAACGAAGACTGATCATCTCCTCCATTCCAGGCATGATAGCAAGCTCTTCAGCGACCACCTCATTGGCACCGTCATGCATTAAAATAGAAGAGAAATAAGAGTAGAGTTCATTCCAGTTCTCCCTGATTTCGGCAAGAACATTAACCTCCATGGCAAAGAGGTTCTTTTCAACTTCCAATGGTGTAGAGGAGAGCTCAACACTGAACGCATCGGCAAGGCTGTGAGCAACATCGGTGCTCATAATCAAAACCCGTTGTCCTCTTCGGGCAATTGCAGTCGCAGTTGAGGCTGAAACGGTGGTTTTCCCTACCCCTCCTTTACCCAAGTAAAGAATAATTCTCATGTTGGTAATAAAACTATTGAGTGGAGTTGATCTTGATTGAATGCTTGTTATCGATGTTCAGACCTCTGTTACCCGTCATCCTCATCAGGGAGGCGAATAGCAGCAAAAGCTGCGGCTATCTCATCAGGATCCGGCATATTTTCAGCGCCCGGTTGTTCCGGAGATTTCCCCTCTTTTTTCCCCTCTTCGGGAACAATACTGATTTTTTTTCTTGCCGTACCGGCACCATTCTCTCCTGAAAGCTTTGGAGCAACACGTTCAGGCGTGGCGTTTCCCTGAACAGAGTCATCGGTATGCAACATGTGCCTGACAATAGCCGGCTGGTTTTCGTCAAGAGTTTGAATGGATATGCTCTTGCGTTTCGGCATAGCATCATCATCATCGAGATCGGCAAAAGAGCGGCCGCTCTTGGTGCCGGATGCTGATGAAACGGTAGTTACTTTTCCCGATGAAGTGTCCCGGCCGAAACAGTCATCATTCCGGGTAGCACCATCTTCACTGCTGATCTTGATCTTCTTTCTTTGACCGGTTGCCTCGTCATCATCAAAAGGATCGCGACGATCTGAGCGTGAAGAGTCTCTGGAAGATCCAGAATTGGAACTGCCCTTTTGAGAATTTTTCTTCGGTGAACCGCCAAAACTGGAAGAGAGCTTCATAAGCTTGCTTACCGAACCGATCATGCCGTCATTGCGGACAGCTGTCTTGACGATATTCATGATGAAACGCTCGGCCTGGGGATTATCCGATATACTGGTAAGCAGTTCGGTGATAGCCGAAAGCATTCCCGGCACATGCTGCAGGTCACTGCGCAGCTGATCACGAAGCTTGAAGGGTGCATCTCCAACCAGATCCTTCAGGGATTCAACAACTCGTTTCAGTGAAGCCGGATCCGTGGGAAGAATGTTTTCAAGCCCCTTGAGTGCGTCAGCCGGAGAAAACCCTCCCTGCCCATGTTCCTGACCATGCGATACACCTAAAGGGGGCATTCCGGGCTGCTGAGCGCGCTCGGAGGGAGGATAACCCATATTTGCCTTGTACTGTTCAAGCAGATCCTGACCATAGCCGATATGGCTCTCCTGCTGGGCCGGATCCGGTGCTGCTAATCGAAGCGTAATAATCTGGGGAATACAAACACTGCGAGCTGCTCTCAGGACTTCATCAGCAACTTCGTCCGGCAGGTTTTTACGGAAATTAAGGCCGAGATGCTCTTCAATGATCGACTCAATCACCGTATGCAGTTTTGAGATCTGTTCGGCTTCACGCAGTTCAACCATGTCAAAAATCACATAGACAGGATCTTTGTCCTCCCTGCGGATTTTCAGATTGAGCGTTGCAAAATCATGATCTTTATTGCGGCTGTTGACTGAAACCGTACCAAGATCAAATCTGTCGAGGAAGTCTTTTGCAGAACCCCGTGCCCAAAGATAAACCGCCTTGTCGGTATAGATCAGATAGTCCTGAAATGCAATATTACCGACACGTTCCTGATGTGATTCATAAAAGACCCCGTCAAAAAATGCAATGGCATTCTCCCCTGCATTCATAAGGCCTTTCTGAAAAAACTCGGTTATATCACTCTGCTCGGTCTGCCCTGAAACATACAAAGATATATTAGCCATTAACCCCTCTACCCGTTCACTTAACTCTTAATGGGACGTTGAAGCGAAATCTATTAAAATTTTAGAATAAACAGAAATTACTGATCCACAGAGCCTGTAAGCCCTCGTGATCAGTAATGGAACTCAAAAGAGATTTACGGCCGGAAAGCCGCCAGGAAAAAGCTCATGGAAAGAGCTGACTTTGTTTTCAGCTTCTGCTAAGGCTTGACACAAATAAAAAAAGGCAGTGAAACATTAAACTTTTCACTGCCTTGAAGAAAGAGGATCTTTATCTGCTTACTTCGCAAACTTTGAAGCAACTTCTTTTGAAGGAACAGCATAACCTGTAACCTCAGGTGATCCGCCACGAAGGCTTGTGCCTCCGCCCATGCTGCCATATGCATTGCGGTTGATTCTCATGGTGCCTTTGCCCAGTGAATCAAACAGCATACCAACGGTTTCCCAATGGCCTTCAACCATTACTTCAAAAATGCGGCCGGCTGCAGCCAGGATATCAGTAAAAACGCCACCACCACTCATAATTCCTCCTTGGAATTAAATTATTGGAAAGTTAACAGATATTTAAAACAGTATTCTGTAATCAATTTACAGTAATAAACGAAAAAACACAAAAAAAATTACAGGGACCAAAACGCAATCATCTGATCAGCAATCAAACGATTCTATTTTTTTACCGGTCCTTTCTGAAATGAGCCGGTAAAATTCTTGACTGCAGTCGAGGCTGAAACCCCTACATCACCAACTGCAGTTGCTGCATTGCTCGTAGCATTCTCCACCGTTTCAACGGCGTTAGCGTAAAGTTCATTGGCTGTTCTTGAGGCATCCTTGACGGTAATGGCTACACGGTCAATAGTCTCCCCGACAACTCCACCGGTATTGCCAAGCAGATTACCAATGCCCGAAGCATCAATAACAGCACCAACGGTACCGGTTACGGTGTCAAAAAGGCTTCCGGCAAGGTTCAACCCCCCCACTACTGCGCTCTGTCCGGTCAAGAGAACACTTTCGGCAAGAAAAGTCAGGCGATCAGTAAATTCAAGTTCCTTGAAATCCTTACGCAGTTTCTGGTACGATTCCGACATATTTCCCTCCTTGGAAATGAGGCCGCAAAGCTGAGCCCCTGTTATGATATATAGCTAACAAGATTATGTGAAAACAAGTTAAACATAAAAATCATCCGAAGCAAGCACTCTCGTACTACCCCGTCAAGCACGCTGATTGTGATTACTTTTAGACTCATTTTGCAGACGGTTCTGCTCATTCCGGTCAAGATCAAAAGGAATATGGAGCCATTTATCCTTGAAAACAGCATTGCCCGGCTCAAGCCCGGTAAGACTGATTGGAAGCGTGATGATTTTCCGCTGATTACCGATCTGGACATAGAGCTCATCACCGGTAACCCAGACATCAATATCAACAGGATTGGCAAACATCAGCTTCAGCTGAACCTCATACACATCCTTGATTCTGACAAACTTGATCGGCGGTTCATCATACATCATGTCCGAAGGATCAGTATCACCATACATATCCCTGGCAAAGCGGTCAAGCGCCTCCAGACCGACAATTTCCCGTTCATACATCCTGAGTTTTTTAACCGGTAGCGGAGCAAAACCCTCCTCAATCTCGCCCAGATACTTCTGCTGAATAGTTTTCCACTTCTCAAGATAGCCACTATCCTCTTCTGTGTCAAGCAACCTGTTGACAAGCACCATATCGACCTTGAATCCGTAAAGATTCAGATAGGTCAGAGCCCTCATGGTCTCCTTGATGGACATCTTCTCCGCATTCATGACAAGACGCACCGTTGATTTCACATTATCGGTAAGGATGTCGCGAATATCCTCAAGTTCATCAAAAACCTGGTCAACCGACTCTATGGCATCTTCAGGAGGTACAAAGTGCGCAATCTTGTCGGACATTTTTGAAAGCGGCTTGCTGAGCGGGCGGATTATATATTTATTGACATTTTTGATGGCTTTCATTCCCCATGCAAGGGTATCGGGAAGAGAGAGCAGCCGGAGGGTCTCTCCGGTCGGGGCCGTATCAAGCACCAGTACATCATAAAGGCCGGAGGCTTTATAGCGCTTTATTCTCAAAAGGGAAAAAAGCTCTTCCATACCCGGAAGAATGGTCATCTCATCGGTCATGACCCCTGAAACACCCTGGGCCATAAACACCTTTGCATAGTACTTCTGAACGGACTGCCAGTTCTGTTTGAGATCCACATAGGGGTTGACCTCGATGGCATGCAGGTTCTCCCGGATCTTTGTCGGTTCAGGTCCAAGAGGAAGGTTAAAGGAGTCCGAGAGACTGTGCGCCGGATCGGTCGAAAGAATCAGGGTTCGATAACCCATGTCTGACAAACGGACCGCCGTAGCTGCAGATACACTGGTTTTTCCTACCCCGCCTTTACCTGTAAATGTTAAAATACGCATGAACCGAAGTTTGGAATATTTAAAGAATACGGGCAGAGAGTTCAAGATATAACTCTGAGCTTATTCTGCAAAAGATCAAACATACACAGTTCAATCGATGTTTAAAAATATTATTCCGGCTGTTTTATACCCGTTTTATCAAGTCCGGCCGGCACAGAGTACTTATGGTGCATTATGCGTAAATCTAC